>NZ_QSQT01000009.1 GCF_003437535.1 Phocaeicola plebeius | reverse complement strand
TTTTAGCTAACTTGCTGATTTACTTTATGCTATAAAGCATAATTTTTATTGCTATGTAGAAATCCGTGTGAAATCTCCTACATTATATAATTCGTGCGGGCGCGTACGTATGCGCGCGTAAGGAAACGTAAGGAAAAAGGAATTGTTCTAACGGAAATGAAGGGATTTCCCGGCACATATTCAGCCTTCAAAAAAACGCAAGTACATTTGATATAAAACGCAAGTGCGTTTTGGATGGAACGCAAGAGCATTTTTTTTACGAACAAAAACAAAATGAAATATTAAACGGAAAAGGGCATAAAAAAAGGAGTTCCGCTGAACTCCAACCTTTGTTAACCTTAAATCTAATACTATGAAAAACACAGTACAAAAATATTTATTTTATCCGGAATGGCAAAATACAAGGCTAAAAAAGAATGCTTTACAACATACATTAACCACCAAGGCAAAATATTCAAAGCAGTTAACAGAATTCATAAAATAAAAAAAAGAGGCCCCTCATCACTGAGAAACCCCTTCAAAATGCAAATTAAAAGAGAGACATATATTATTTATTCAATACTTCTGATTCGATAAAGTCAAAGCACTCAGAATAATATTTTCTATTGTTTTCCACACCTTTAATTCCATGGCCCAAACCTGGGAACTTAACAAAGCGATAAGTCTTACCCAACTCTTTTAATTTATCAGCCATAAACTGAGAACCACCAATATCGACTCTATTATCATGATCACCGTGAATCAATAATAATGGACCTGTTATTTTATCAGCATGTGTTATTGGAGATCGATCTACCAATTTTAAAGAATCCTTCACTGGATCACCGGCCTCAAGAGCAGTCCAGTCTGGAATGTTAGAATGATGATGCTGCCAAATAATATCACAAAAACCTGCTGTTTCTATTCCAAATCCAAATGGGAACTTAGCCTTATATCCATTTACCTCACCAGGGAAAGTCATCAGACGCATTGTTTCATATCCTCCATGACTCATGCCAAATACTCCAACTCTTTGAGATGGAATATTTAGTTTGTCTGCCACATAACGAGAAACGTAAATCATATCCAATGTTTCATTACCTCCCAAATCATGGTCATTCATAGCTGCAAAATCACGACCAAAGCCAGCACTTCCACGAGGAGAAGCGCTCAACACATAAATACCAGCCTGATTAAGTATCTGATACTCGGAAGAATACCGGTTCTCACCTCCATAAAAAGATTCGACCATCAATAAACTTTTATTTTCTGGCAACGGATTTTTGGGTTTGAAAAGATAAGCATGCAAAATACGCTGCTTACCTGTTAAAGAGTCCACATCAAAAGTTGGTATTTCTAATCTTTCAACTGTAGAATGCACTAACTTTTCTTTCAAGTCATCTGGAATATCCATTACTGTTTCCATTTTTATTTGAGAAGGATCCACAACAGCTTTTACAACTTGGAACAGAGTAGTAGTTCCACCCGCCAACATGGTAACCGTATTCCCCGTAACACCTCCAAGTTGTAAATTCAATGATGACTCTTGAGTATAGACAACCTTTTCCGATTGCGGATCAAACAAAATCATATTAGTATGCACGGGATTGCTTTGAAGAGCAAAAACCATCTTTTTATCTTTCAACGAAAGTAAACAGACATTATCCAAATTCATGGTATAATGAGTAAGCTGTTTTACTTCTCCAGTTGATAAAGTAAATGAATATAAGTTATTATACCCATCCTGATCAGAAATAAACAAAGCTTTATCTGATGAAACCCATTCAGGCAACACCATCGTACCAGAAAGACTTCCTTCTTTAGATGGATCAGTCAACACTTTTGATGCCTTTGTCGCCAAATCTATGTACAAGACATTAGTATAAGTACGATCCATGTCTTTTAAAGCCAGCAACATAACCCCCTTACCTTCAGGCTGCCAACTAATATCTCCCCAAGTATATCGAAAATCAACTTCATCAGTCCTCAACAGACTATCCTGCAAAGTTTTCAAATCCAAAATATGCAATTCATCCAACCGATTTTCATTTTGTCCCATTCTGGAAACATAAGCAATTTTAGTTCCATCAGGATTAAAATCCCACGCATATATATAGGGAACATCTGTTAGCTTCTCTACCTGATTAGACCCAGGCACAGTACGATAAATATTTATGATTTCTTCATTATGTTCATCGCCAATCCAATAAACCATACCATCATTTGAGTTATATTGGGCATGCCATCCATTTCTTGTAGCAAAATCTACATCTACCACATCTTTAGCCTCACACAAATCTGCTCCCTTAGCTATGTCCATCCACTGAAGAGTCTGTTTTTCTCCCGTTTTGAAAAACAACAATTTACTTCCATCCTTACTAATTGTAAATATAGAATAAGGAAAATCTTTAAAATAAGGCGCAATATCTATAGAACGGCCTTCAAAATTAAGCACTAAGCTATTATCGGCTTGTTTCGTTCCACACCCCCACAAGCCTAATACTAGACAAACTATTACCGCTATATTTTTCATATACTTCTACTTCCTTAAAAAACCAATCATAATTATCTCCAATATTCATTTTGATCATCTGATGTGGCACTCTTATTATAATCCAGTTCATCAGCAGGAATCGGGAACATCATTCTTGGGCTATTTGCCGGCAGAGTAATCACATCACTCCAATGTTCTTCTCCAACCCTCTCCAAAGGTTTCTGCAAACGTTTAATATCAGACAAAGCAAATCCTTCACCATATAATTCACGCCGACGTTCTTTCCATATTTCATCAGATGTAAACTGAGCAGAAGTAAGTTGTGATTCCCCTCTCTTCACACGCAATGCGTTTAATATCTGCAAACCTTTTACGACATCTGGTTGACTGCCTTTCAACAAACACTCTGCTTCTATTAAATACGCCTCAGCTAAACGACACATTGGATAGTCAGCTATACCCAATGACACCTTAGAGGTAAATTTAGAAGTGATATAACCATCTTTGCTATCCAAATAAAATGGGAACAATTTTCTACAATCATTATTCTCAAATATATCTACAAATGATTTGGCAACTCTTACAGTTCCATAACCTACTAAATAATCTACACCGTTTTTCAATAAATAATCATAGTCAACTTGAGTACCATAACTAGGTGTTCCGTAACCTGAATCTTTATCTTTAGCTGTTGCTACCTGATAAAAAGAAGGTATAGAAGCATAGATATTGGTTGTTTCCGAAGTAAAATTAAATCCCCATAACCACTCCGAGTTGATAGTGTTAAAACCGGATTGATATTCTTCTTTGGTCATTAAATCAGAACCATCAAACGGACTACCTACAGCTTCTGCATACATTCTTGCATTATCATACTCTCCCATATCCAAATAAGTTCTGGCCAACAGCAAAGCTGCAGCACGCTTATTTATAAAATAACTATCTGTTCCCGTAGAATTTTTATATACATAAGTAAAATCATCAATAATACGCTTCATAGATGTAGCCAAATCAGACCTTGGAGCATTATCTCCGCTTGCATCAGCTGGAGTCAAACGCAAAAACAAGCCTTGCCCTGAAGGACCTGCAGAAGTATATGAAGCACAATATAAATGATACAAGTTCAGGAAATTCCACCCTCTAATTCCATAAGCTTGTGCCAACAGGTCGTCACAACCTTCAGGAAGCTTGTCTGCATTAACAATAATCTGATTACATTCATCTATCGCCTTATAAGCCTTTTCCCACATGTAAGGAGAATAAGCGCTCCACCATCCATCAAACTCACGAGGATACTGCTGATAAGCATACGAATACATCAGCCAGTTATAGGTAGAGTAATGGTAATTACCATTTGAAATTTTCAAATCATTTCCCATTACATCAAGTGAAATTTGCCCAATAGTCAAATAATGAAAATGTCCAGTCCAAGAATATGCACCCATCAAAACAGCCTTAACATTTTCTGCACTTTCCAATACACTTTCATCTGTTAAAGAAGTGGATGGTTCTTGGTAAAGCAAATCATCCGAACAAGATGAAAATGAAAATAAAAATAATAGAACATATAAATATTTAGCCTTCATATCAATATCTGTTTAGATTAAATTTTAAAAAGTCAAGTTCGCACCAATAGAGAATGTTCGTGGAGTAGGGAATGAATACGGATAAGTTTTATACCCTTGCACACCATATATATCGATGTCATCATATCCCTTATATCCTTTATCAGCGAACCATGTACACAAATTATCAGCAGATACCCAAAGTTTTGCCCCTGAAATAACTTTTGAAAAGACTCCCAGATTCTTAGGTAAAGTATATGATAAAGTAATTGTTTTCAGCTTAACATTTGTCGCATCATAGAGGAAACGAGAAGACAGACTTGCTGAATTTGTAGCGTTATTAATCGCATATTTAGGAACATTTGTCTGTTGCCCTGGGGTTGTCCACGCTTCCAATGCATCCACATGCATATTTTGAGCAGTTGTTGCTCCGTCGTGCATCATACCAGCATAAATATTATCATAAATTTTACCACCCAAAGAATAATTCAATTGAATCGTCAAATCAAAGTTCTTATAAGAAAAAGTATTTATAAAACCACCATAAGCCAACGGAGTTGATCGTCCTTGTCTCTCATAAGTTGCTTCACTATAAACAGAGGTAGTGGTACGTGTTCCATCGTCATTAACCTTATACCAAAGAGGATTCCCATTATCGGGGTCTACTCCTGCCCAAGTAGGCATATAAAACTCATATTGACTACCTCCAACTGACCATATTTTCTGATAATCTGTCATACGAACATCATTTTCACCATTCAAATCTTTAATTTTATCTTTAATGAATGAAGCATTCAAGTCCATATTCCAAACCAATGGCCCTCTTAATATATTAGCTCCCAAAACAATCTCAAATCCTGTATTGGAAGTCTTTGCAGCATTCATTGTAATTGAACTTAATCCATTTTGCAAAGCCAATGGGACATCATACAACAAACCATCTGACGTTTTATTGAAGAAGTCTACAGACCCATAAAAACGATTCCAGAAACTAAAATCAACCCCCACATTAAACATTCCTTGCTTTTCCCAGCCCAATAAAGCATTTACCAACTGTTCATGTCCAACTCCGATATTGGAACCATATAAATAATCAGCCGAAGTCGTCCATAAGCCTAAAGAAGCATAGCGAGCCAATCCACTTTTATTACCTGAAGTACCATAACTCAATCGGAGTTTCAGATTATCAATCCACTCAATATCTTTTAAAAAATCTTCTTGGTTAATTCGCCAAGACGCTCCTAAACTCCAGAATGTTCCCCATTTAGTATCAGCCCCAAAAATAGAAGAACCATCAGCACGAAGACTTGCAGAAAAGTTATACTTATCCTTATATGCATACTCAGCACGTCCAAAATATGAAATCAACGTTTCTTTAGTTGTATCAGAAGAAGGAGAGAAAGAACCTGAAGCTCCTGCCAACTCCTGCATATCTCCAAGCAAACCTCTACCACCAGCATATAATGTTTCATAGGTACTTTGCCAATACTCCATACCTGCCATTACATTTAAACTATGAACATCTTTAAACACATTTGTATAATTAAATGTATTAGTAGATGTATACATCAAATCTACATGATGATATTTATCCAAACGTCCATTATAGGTTGGACCATTCCCATGTTCTTTATTCCAATAACGGTGTTCATCTGTTGACACATAATCCGGAGAGAAAACAGTTTTAAAGGAGAGCCCTTTAAAGAAAGTTATCTCAGCATAACCAGATGCCAGCAAACGATAAAATTTACTCCGATTGACATCCATTAAAGGTATTGCTAAAGGATTAAAATCACGCGAAACGGGATTGGTAAAATTATATTGTTTATTACCATTTTCATCAAGAACTGGATTACCTTCATTATCTACAATATATACCGGTACCGCATTAGGGAAAGATAAAGCATTGTACAAAGGACTTGCACCTGCAGAGCTCTCTACCGTCGTATTTTGAATAGAATGTGAGAAAGTAACATTTAAACCAGCATTAAACCATCTATTAACTTTGGTATTAATATTAGCTTTAGCTGAATAACGTTTAAAGTCACTCGCCGGAGTTATACCGCCTTGTTTTGTATATCCTATTGAAAAGAAGTAATTTGTTTTATCATTCTTTCCACTTACATTCATATTATAATCTTGTGAGGGAGCTGTACGGAACACTTCTTTCTGCCAATCTGTATCCACAACCAATTTAGCACCATCAACTACATTTCCATTTTCATCTAATGGATTTTCTACATTATAAGGGTTATGCGTTAATGCACCTTGCGCACTCGCATTAGCTTCCTCCATAGTTTCACCTTTAGCACGATACCCCTGATAAATCATTTTATACATATCAGCAGAACTCATCATATCATACGCCTTGCCCAATTTAGACCATGAGAACTGTGCATTAAAATTAACACGAGCTTTTCCTTCTTTTCCACTTTTTGTAGTAATTACAACTACGCCATTAGCCGCACGCGATCCATACAAAGCTGCAGCTGCTGCATCTTTCAAGACCGTAATCGATTCAATATCATTAGGATTAATAGAAGACAAAATATTCGAGCTAGATTCATTTTCTTCCGCAATAGAACTGTATTCAGTAGAAGTTGTAGCAACCCCATCTATCACATAAAGAGGCTCGTTTGAAGCTTTCAATGAACCAGATCCACGAATACGAAATGAAGTTCCAGATCCAGGCTGCCCAGAATTCGACATAACCTGCACACCAGAAACCTGTCCAGCCAAAGATTTATCGAAAGATACAGCAGGAGATTTTATTTTATCCTGATCCACAACTGTAGCAGAACCGGTAAAAGCTGATTTTTTTACTGTTCCGTATGCAACAACCATTACCTCATCCAAAACTTCTGCATCTGATTTCATTACAATCTTAAGTTCACCTTTTTTTATCGCTACTTCCTTGCTTTTCATTCCCACAAATGAAACAATCAAGGTCTTACTGTCAGCTTTCACCCCTGAAATCATAAAGTTACCATCCACATCCGTAATGGTTCCCTGGGTAGTACCCTTTACCAATACTGAAGCCCCGACAATGGGCAATCCATCTTCTTCGGAAGTTACTACACCTTTTACAGTTACTCCTTGCGACCATGCTACACCCGTCCATACAAACAGCAGGGCCAGCATCAATGTTAGTTTTCTTTTCATAAATCCCTCCTTTGATTAAACATAAAAATAAATCTCATTCAGTTGATAATACTTCATAAATACATATTAAAACCTATTAACAACATCGCAAAGATATATATTCCTTCAAATAAACAACAAAATATTACTGAAAAGTAGAATCAAAAAGCAAAAAGATATAACAAAATCGAATATCAATTCATTTTTAATTCATAAAATTAAAGAAATATGAAATATTCAATCAGGAATAAAAGATAAACCGAAAGAAAAACGCATCGATTAATTTAAATAATTCAGAAATAAACATACAAAAAGAACAGACAGAATGATTAACTCAATAAGGATAATACGGAAGGTTTGTCAAATCAGAATTTAACAGAATGAAAATAAAAAAAGCCGCCCCAAAGGGACGGCTTTCAAAAAATATGTCAACAAAAAAATTAGTCGATATAACGTTCGATTGTCTGTGCA
Source organism: Phocaeicola plebeius (assembly GCF_003437535.1). Lineage (GTDB taxonomy): Bacteria > Bacteroidota > Bacteroidia > Bacteroidales > Bacteroidaceae > Phocaeicola > Phocaeicola plebeius_A. The sequence goes on along the minus strand of NZ_QSQT01000009.1, from coordinate 118,374 downwards.
CGGTCAGGACCTACAGACACAATCTTTATCGGAGTACCCAATTGTTCTTCCAGGAATGTGATATATGCATTGAATTCTTCCGGGAATTCATCTTCGCTTGTCATCTTCGTCATATCTGTTTTCCAACCTGGAAGCTCAGCATATACAGGTTCTACTCCTTCTGTAATATCATACGGGAAATAGTCGATTTCTTCTCCGTTTACTTTGTATGCTACACAAGCCTTGATGGTATCAAATCCATCCAGCACGTCGCTCTTCATCAAAATCAGCTGAGTTACACCATTGACCATAATTGCATAACGCAAAGCAACCAAGTCAACCCAGCCACAACGGCGTTCACGTCCTGTTACAGCTCCATACTCATGACCTAAATCACGAATTGTCTTACCTGTTTCATCAAAAAGTTCTGTAGGGAACGGACCTGAACCTACGCGTGTACAATATGCTTTCATAATACCATACACTTCACCAATCTTGTTAGGACCTAATCCCAATCCGGTGCAGGCACCTGCACAAATGGTGTTAGATGAAGTCACAAAAGGATATGAACCGAAATCTACATCAAGCATAGTTCCCTGAGCACCTTCGCAAAGTACTGACTTGCCTTCGTTCAGCAGACGATTGATTTCATGCTCACTGTCTACCAGAGGGAACTGACGGAGGTATTCGATACCTTCCATCCATTGCTTTTCCAGTTCAGTAATGTCATATTCATAATTAAGGCTCTTCAGAATAGCTTCATGACGAGCTTTGGCAGCAGCATATTTTTCCTCAAAGTTATGCAGAATATCACCTACGCGCAATCCATTACGGCTCACCTTATCGGTATAAGTCGGACCAATACCTTTTCCGGTAGTTCCTACTTTTGAATCTCCCTTGGCTGCTTCGTATGCTGCATCCAGAATACGATGCGTAGGAAGAATCAGATGAGCTTTCTTAGAGATGTGCAAACGTTCTTTCAACGGATGTCCGCTTGCTTCCAACGCTTCAGCTTCTGCCTTGAACAAAGAAGGATCAAGTACCACTCCATTACCAATGATGTTCACCTTATCGCCCTGGAAGATTCCAGAAGGAATAGAACGGAGCACATATTTCTGACCTTCAAACTCAAGAGTATGTCCGGCATTCGGGCCTCCTTGAAAACGAGCAACCACATCGTAACGGGGAGTCAATACATCGACGACTTTACCTTTTCCTTCGTCGCCCCACTGTAAACCTAACAAAACATCTACTTTCATGATTCTTTATGTTTTATATATTCCTTATACTATTTCTTTTTCCGCTTGGCCGCCATACACTTACTGCACAGTCCATAGATATAAAGGGAATAATGCGAAACATAAAATCCCTTCAACTTTGTCTGCGCAATAGCCTGCTTCAGGTTGTCGTCCTCAAATTCCGACACCTTTCCGCAACAGGTACAAATCATGTGATGGTGGGTTTCATTATTATATGATCGTTCATACTGGGAAGTATTGCCAAACTGATGTTTGATGACCAGCCCTGCATCTATAAGGAGAATGATGGTATTGTACAAAGTAGCCCGGCTCACCCGGAACTTTTCCTTCTCCGCCATATAGCTGTACAACTCGTCTACATCAAAATGCCCCTTGATGGAATAGATAGTATCAAGTATAGCATACCGTTCAGGCGTCTTTCGATGTCCGTTCTTCTGCAAATACTCTGTAAGGATTTGTTTGACTGTATCTTTTATATTCTCTTCCATCCCAATAATCGTTCAGCGGTCAAAGTTATATTTTTTTGAGTAATTTAGAAAGATTACAAGCCATATTCTATCTCATTTTTTATTTCTTCTGCCACCATTTTGATTTCCGGCTTAGAAGATTTCAACAAATTCCCTAACATACGAAGTACGGTACGAGAATTTGTCTTTGATTGCAAGGCGAATTTACACACTGCTCTGGCTGCTACTTTACGCATTTCTGTTCCTCCTTCCAATACGGTAAAGGCCTGATCCAAGAACTCCGCTTCTGCTCTTTCATTCAGTGTCCATCCCTTCATCAACAAACGAGTCATCAACAGATACCCGCACAGCTGGAAATATTCCCGTTCATCGGCTATCCATGGAAAGACCACTTCTGAAGCGTATGGCAAGCGCTGGAACAGATTCATAACCGTATATTCCGCCAGTTCCGGATAGCGCATGTCTTCTATCCATATTTCTGCGATTTCCCGACAGAATCCATCTACGGGCTGGAGCAATCCGGCCATAATCTTACATTCGCGGATGTTTTCTTTCCATAGAGCCTGTGCCAGCTCATGACTACACGGATAATCTGCCGCAATTTCTTTAATGCGGGGATATTCAATACCAAAGTTCAGTTTATAGTCAATACCTTTTTCACGCATACTTTGGGAAACCATTCCATTCATAAACAAGCGGAATTTCGACTTTATTTCCCTGATTGTATCTTGTATTTCTGCCATAATCAAATAGTCAAATTAGAATAATCACGACCATAACGAAGCATCTGTTCGGTATAGCCTTCTGTATAATCAAGTTTTACATCCATAATACGCCCCTCGGCATCATATTGAGGTAAATATACCGGATTGACAAATCCTTTATAAGGTGCGAGATGCAGTGAACGGTAACGGTTCAGGATTTCCTCATGAAGCGTTGCATCCAGTTTCACGGCATATTTTTCTACAAGAGCACGGGCAGCTTCATAATCTCCCTCACTCTTTATACGCTGAATCTCACTCAACAATGCGGCAAAAAGTCTACGAAGCTGGAGATAGTCGTTGATTTTCACATAAGTCTTCCCTTCTTTCTTCACCAGTTCTACCACATTCTTTGATTTACCGTTCTCCAAAGCCCAGCGAGCAATCAACTGACGGTTACGCATGTGAGCTTCTTCCAAATCACAGCCCGGTTCGATGCGTACCATCTGCGTAAGAAGTCCGTTCATCATGTAAGCATAATATTCAGCCTTGTATGCTTCTTTATCGGGAGTCAATCCCAGTTCCACCAGTTTTTCATCAGGCAAATAATACAAGCCAAACAAATCTGCACGTGCTTCTTCAATCGTAGAGCCATACGCTTTCAACGCATCCGGATCAACTCCGGGAAGTAATTTTCCTGAGCCATGTCCTACACATTCATGCAAGTCTGTATGGAGGTCACCTGTAATGTCGGCATATTTTTCCAGCAAGTCTTTTTCTTCCTGACTGTACACAAATTCTTCACGGAAGCCATTGCCTTTAGCCGCCTTGTTATAAGCGTCTGTCAGATTTCCGATAGTCACCGATTTTGACCCATGCAGACTACGAATCCAGTTTGAATTAGGCAAATTAATTCCTATCGCCGAACTTGGATATAAATCACCACCCAGCATAGCCGCTGTAATCACTTTAGCAGAAACTCCTCGCACCACCTCTTTCTTGAAGGAAGGAGACACCGGAGAGTGGTCTTCAAACCATTGTGCATGCTGGCTAATAATTTCCGTACGGTGAGTAGCTTCTTCATCCTTAAAGTTTACAATTGATTCCCAACTTGCCTTCATGCCTAACGGATCACCATAGCTTTCAATAAAGCCATTAACAAAATCTACTTTTGAGTCTGTATCCTTTAACCAGGCAATAGAGTAAGTATCAAATGTCTTCAAATCGCCCGTACGATAGAAGTCTATCAACAGACGGATGACTTCACGCTGTGCCTCATTTTCAGCCACTGTTTCCGCTTTTTCCAACCAGAAAATAATTTTTTGAATTGCCTCTCCATACATGCCGTCCAATTTCCAGACTTCTTCTTGCAGAACTCCATCTTTCTTTACCAATCGGCTATTCATTCCATACATTACCGGGTGAGGATCAGCTGCTACTTTTTGCATGGCATAAAACTTCTCAGCCTCATCCTGAGTTACTCCTTCATAATAATTGGCAGCAGATGTCATAACCAAATCTTCCCCATCGGCCTGATTTACCCGCTTGGGCATCACTTTAGGGTCAAACATGACAGGGAACAATTTGTCACACATCGCCTGAACTGACTCACCATCCTTCAGAGGAAGAGAAGCGACATCTACCTGCTCTATGCACTCACGCAAAAATTCCGGTGAGAAAGCTGGCACAAACTTATCACACGCATAATGGTGATATATGCCACTGGAGAACCAAACGCGTTTCAGATAAACCTCCAGTCCCTGAAATTCCGGATTATTACGGTCGCCCGAATAAGACACATAAACCGCCTCCAGCAGTTTTCGAATCTGTAGATTATACTTTCCGTTCTGGTCAAAAAGAATATCTCTTCCTTCCAAAGCGGCCTCTGAGAGGTAATAAATCAATTCTTTCTGCCACAAAGACAAGTTTTCAAAACCTGCCACACGATAACGCAACAGCTGCAAATCGGCAAACTGTTCTACTATATAATTAAAATTTTCTGACATACTCATTTCAGCTCATTTTAGGCGTTATTACAACATAATTATACAAAAATCGTAGAAGTTTTTCGATTTCACAACAATAGTTCCGAAAACTTTATCAAAAACCTTTACATCCGCACAAAAACACGATAAAACGGTAACTCTTTATTTTTTTATATATCTTTGTGAGCAAAATTAAAAAACATGAGAGAACAAATGCTGAAAACACTCAAATCTTATTTTGGGTACACTTCTTTCCGTCCGCTTCAAGAAAAAATCATTTCTGCAATTCTTCAAAAGAAAGACGCATTGGTGCTCATGCCGACCGGAGGAGGAAAATCCATGTGTTATCAGCTACCAGCTCTGCTGATGGAAGGGACGACCGTTGTGGTTTCTCCATTGATTTCTCTCATGAAAGACCAGGTGGAGTCTCTACAGGCCAATGGTATCGTAGCCCGCGCTTTAAATAGCACGAACGATGATGCTACCAACGCCCAGCTCCATTTTGAATGTGTGCAAGGAAGAGTAAAACTTCTTTATATATCTCCCGAAAGACTGATGTCGGAAATAAACTACCTGTTACGCGACATCCACATTTCTCTATTTGCCATTGACGAGGCTCACTGTATTTCTCATTGGGGACACGACTTTCGTCCTGAATATACACAGCTGAAAGCCATACGGCAACATTTTCCCAATGTACCTGTAGTAGCTTTGACTGCCACTGCCGATAAAATAACCCGTGAAGACATCATACGGCAATTGGACATGCGCAACCCGGAAGTATTCATTTCTTCTTTCGACCGTCCAAACCTGAGTCTGGAAGTGAAAAGAGGGTATCAGCAAAAGGAAAAAATCAGGGCCATTGTCAAATTCCTGCGCAGACACCGTAATGAAAGCGGCATCATCTACTGTATGAGCCGCAACGGTACGGAGAAAGTAGCCCAGCTATTGGAAAATGAAGGGTTCGATGTAGGTGTTTACCATGCCGGTATGTCAAATGAGCAACGGGAAATGACGCAGGATGATTTCATCAATGACCGGGTACAGATTATCTGCGCAACCATTGCATTCGGTATGGGAATTGATAAGTCTAATGTCAGGTGGGTAATCCATTACAACCTGCCCAAAAGTATTGAGAACTTTTACCAGGAAATCGGACGTGCCGGCCGTGACGGACTTCCCAGTGAAACGTTACTTTTTTACTCTTTTGGCGATATTGTCCTGCTGTCGAAATTTGCCGCTGAAAGTAATCAGCAGGGAATCAACCTGGAAAAGCTAAACCGCATGCAGCAATATGCAGAATCGGACATTTGCCGCCGAAGAATTCTTTTGAATTATTTCGGAGAAACCATGAATCATGACTGCGGAAACTGTGACGTATGTAAAAATCCTCCTGAACGCTTCGATGGTACCATCATCGTACAAAAGGCCTTAAGTGCCATCGCCCGCGCCAACGAACAAATCGGTACCCGCACCCTGATTGATATTCTGAAAGGATATGCCAGCCAGGAGGTGATTGAAAAAGGGTACGACAAACTCAAGACATACGGTGCCGGAAGAGATGTTCCCGGAAAAGACTGGCAGGACTACTTGCTCCAGATGCTAAACTTAGGTTATTTTGAGATAGCCTACAACGAAAATAATCACCTGAAAATTACGGAAGCCGGAAAAAAAGTTTTATTCGGCAAGGAACGTGCACAGCTGATAGTCATTAAAAGAGAAGAAAGTTACGGAAAGAAAGGCTCTGCCAAAGAAAGCAAAACAGCCTCTCCTGCCCCCTTATTCACTCCGACCGTATTTGAAAATGAAGATGAGGGCTTGTTTGAAGCACTTCGCCAACTACGCAAAAAGCTGGCCGATCAGCTGGCTATCCCTGCCTATATTGTGCTGTCCGATAAAACCTTGCACTTGCTTGCCCTGAAAAAGCCCGGTGATATGGAGGCATTTGGTGAAATCAGTGGAATCGGCGAATTCAAGAAAGAAAAATACGGGAAGGATTTCCTGGCTGTCATCAACGAATACCTAGGTAGAAACTAATGAGACAAACGGCTTCCGGTCCATACCGGACGGGCAAACGACTGCCCGGAAAATGCAGCACGTGTATAACTTGCTACAGGCAACATTTCCGGAAGATGCGCTTTGTCAAATGTCACAAAGTCCTCATACAGTACCTGCTCTGTATCCATGCCTATTTTCATCACCTTTTCATAAAGCGACTTACGGGAAGGTGCATTAAAAGCACAGGTATTCGAGTTCATCATACTATCTTCTGAAGGACGATAAGCCCCTTTCGGATAAGTGCAAGCTCCTTCATACACCCCTAAATGTTCGTTCTGGTAACGAGAATCTGTCAAAAAGGAAGCCCATAGTACGGTATCTTTCGATGCGGTAAAATCTACATTCTGTAACCATCCGTTAGCCTGCATTGTACGTATCCGCTGTATTTCCAATGTAGAAATGCTTCCTTTGTCCGAATATACATACTCGTCTTCCAGCTTACCTAAGCCATGTCCAATCGCCTCATGTACTAACACCTGACGAAAATGTTCGCTATCAAGGTTATCAATCACCGGACAATAAGCTATAGCAAATTCCACCAATTTATTATTCTTACCCTGATACCCCCAATAAGTAGTTCCTGCGTATGCTGACGTGTTCAGTATCACTACAGCCAGACTGTTTTCTTTTTTCTTTTCTTTATCCAGTACTTTACCCACATAAATTTGTACAGATGTATCATCTCCTATAATTGTCGTACTGTTTCCACCTGCCAGCTTACAACTGAATGCCGTTTTATACCCCATACCAAAATCATTATTTTCGGAAACGGCATTAATCATAAATACATCAAAATATTCTCGCAAAGACTTCACAGGTTCTTCAGTAAACAGGTTTTCCATAGCCTTTTCCATTACACGCCGGTAGGTTCCATCGGCCAACTCCTGGTCTACAAAGCCATCTCCCATCAATACGATGGGAATCCCCTCTCCTTTTACATGCTGTTGCAATGTATCAATCTTACCATCTTCCGAGAAATCAACCGACTCCAGCACCTGGCCCCCCTGCTGAGATATTTTCACCGTCGCCAACTCTTTTTGCGACCCATCTTCTTCCTTTACAAAGAGTAAATAAGCCGAACGCGACATTCCGCCTTTATTCGAAGTTGCATGCAATGATACTTCATGCGTTTCTGAGGCTGCAGAACGGGAAGTCGTTTCCTGTCTCAACCAACTTCCAGGCTCGGAGGAAGTATACACTTTTAGTTTTTCTACATCTACATTTGTTTCAAAATAAATAGTAAACACTCCTCCTTCCACTCCTATGAGGTATTCCTCTTTCTCCGGAAGCACATAATCTCCCACCTCCTGAAAAACTGAAATTTCACAAGCCTCATCGCCAGATGTCAGTTTTACCTTTGCCTCCCGCACTTGATTTGAATTGTTTTCAAAAACGGCAGTCACTTTCACTTGGCTCTCACCAGCATCACCCGACAAAGGAGATAGGCTTAACCATGTTGCATCGGTGGTGACATTCCATGTACCCAAACTGGTAAATGAAATGAATGCCTCATCCCCGACAACTGATTGTAAAGTCACACTTTCCGTCACATTCTCAAATGCAACAGATTCCATTTCTTTGTGACAAGAAGTCAATAACATCAGAAAAGCCAAACACAGATTGAATAATGTCGTTTTCATACAGCACGATGAGAGCATTCAAAAGTTCATAATTGTTTACCGGAAGAAGTTCATAGAAACAAAAACAGGATTACAAAGAGAATTCTATCCTGCATACTGACAGTGTTCTCTTTGTAATCCTGTCTGAAGAAAGCAAGCGTCCGTTACTTATCCAAGGAATGAAATAAGTACACCGGCAGCAACTGCTGATCCGATTACACCCGAAATATTACTTGCCATACAATATTGCAACACGTGGTTCTTCGGGTCATATTTCAACGCAATTTCATTGGCTACACGGCTGGCCATCGGCACAGCACTAAGACCGGTTGCTCCAATCAACGGATTAATTTTCTTCTTCGTAAACAAATTGAATATCTTCACGAAGAAAATACCACCTGAGATTGAAAGTGCAAAAGCCAAGAAACCGCCAATCACGATACCGATAGTCGTCCAGTTCAGGAATGCATCGGTAGTCATTGTAGCTCCTACTGAAATACCCAGGAAAATAGTAGCCGCATTCATAATGCTGTTAGATGCTGCATCGAACAAGCGAGAAGTATTGCTACCAATTTCCTTCACCAAATTACCGAACATCAGCATACCGATCAAAGGCACTGCACTCGGCACGAACAAGGCCACGATGGTAGTACATGCAATCGGGAAAATAATTTTCAGAACGCGCAGATTCTTGATTTCCGTTTTTGAAGGATATTTCTTTTCCTGTTCCTTCATGTTGATGGACAATTCTTTCTTTGTACACCACAAACGTACTACCAACGGCACGATAACCGGTACCAAGGCCATATAAGAATAGGCTGCAATGGCAATCGGACCTAACAAATGCGGAGCCAGCTTAATGGTTGTAAAGATGGCTGTCGGACCGTCAGCACCTCCGATGATACCCAAAGAAGCAGCTTCCTTGGGAGTAAAGCCCATCAAAATAGATACCAGCAATACGGCAAAGATACCCAACTGAGCAGCCGCACCGAAAATAGAAAGACGAAGATTACGAAGCATCGGACCAAAATCGGTCAGTGCACCTACTCCCATGAATATAATCGGCGGAAGGAATCCCGTCTTAATCAACATATAGTAAATGAAGTTCATCAATCCCAGTTCATGTGCAATTTCATGAAGCGGCATTTCCCAGATGTTCTTCATCACACCGTTCATCATGACCATTCCGTTTTCATCGGCCTGCACTACTCCCATATCACCGCCCGGGAAGTTGGCCAGCAACACCCCGAAAGCGATGGGTACCAGCAGCAACGGTTCGTACTGCTTCTTGATACCCAGATAGAGCAAGACGAAAGCAATGGCATACATGATGAGAAACCGCGGGTCAGCAGCAATGTTGCTGAAAGCGGTCATATCATATAATCTTTCTAATATCTCTTCCATTACAAAATCTTCATTAATACATCATCTTCTGATACGGAGTCACCGGAATTTGCACAGATAGCAGTGATGGTTCCACTAAACTCAGCACGGATGGCATTGTAAGTCTTCATGGCCTCTACATAGCAAATTACATCTCCCTTGTTCACCTTGTCACCCACTTTCACCGGAGTTTCCTGCGCACTCTTCGTCAGGAAGAATTTACCTTCCAGCGGAGAAAGCACTTCTTTTCCTTCACCAGCCGGAGCTTGGGCAGCCGGAGCAGCTGCAGCAGGCTGATTCTGTGCAGAAAGTTTAGACGGATTGACATCGCCAAAGGCTACTGTTACACGATAAGCCTGACCGTTTACGTCTACTGTCAAGACTTTAGTCTGGTCATTGGCCATGTGTACCTCTTCCTTAGCTTCACGACGTTTCTTCACATCTTCCAGGAAGTCAGCTTTTGCCTTTCCGCTCTTATAGGCTTCATACTGAGCTGGGTGCATGGCATATTCAAAGAGTTCTTCATCATCCTGTCCAGTTTCCCATTTCTTTTCCCACATCATCTGACGGTATTTTTCCAGCTGATCAGGATAGTTGTCCTGTGGGTTGCCTGTGAAGAACTTACGGCCTTCACGTTCAGCTTTTTCCACAATTTCAGGAGCCAGTTTGCCAGGCAATTGTCCGGCTTTTCCTAAAATCATGTCCCAAATATCGTCGGCAATCATACCCCAGCGTTCCTTGCCTTTTTCAAGCTGGATGACATTCATCATGGCCAGGTTCTTCACATACTGGCTGAACGGAGTTACCAGGCACGGATAACCCACACGCGGCCATACGTATGCTACCTCATCAAACAGTTTAATCAGCAGTTCATCCTGAGTCATGAACGGCAAGTTACGTTTTGCCTTATACTTATTGATAGATTCCAGGTTGGTATCCAAATCGGCCATCAAGCTACCCATCATACCACCCGGAAGTCCCGGTCCAATCAGCAAAGAATTCATCAGACGGTTCTTCGGACTGATATACAATCCCAGGAAATCATCCATAAATTCCTGAATCAGAGAACGCACCTTCATATAGGCCTGCATATTGATTTCAGGCACCTTGAATCCGGCATCTTTCAGCATGGCCTGCACACTGATTACGTCTGCATGTCCGGTACCCCATGACAACGGGTCCATACCTACATCCACATAATCACATCCGGCCTTGCACACTTCCAGAATAGAAGCCATGTTGAAGCCCGGACCTGCATGAGAGTGATACTGAATCGTAATATCCTTGATTTTCTTGATACCTGCCACCAGCTTACCTAAGAATACCGGACGACCAATACCTGCCATATCCTTGATACAGATTTCATCGCATCCTGCATCAATCAGTTTCTTGGCCATATCCAAATAATATTCCACGGTATGAATCGGAGAATAAGTGATGCAGAGACAGCACTGAGAAATCATGCCGGCATCATGTGCATAACCGATGGAAGGAATAATATTTCGCACATCGTTCAATCCGCAGAATGTACGGGTAATATCTGTACCCTGAGCCTTCTTTACTTTATAGAATAATTTACGTACGTCGGCCGGTACCGGACTCATTCGCAAACCGTTCAGCGCACGGTCGAGCATGTGTGTCTGAATTCCTGCTTCATGAAAAGGCTTCGTCCACTCGCGGACAGCCTTGTTCGGATTTTCACCAAACAACAGGTTAACTTGTTCAAAACCTCCCCCGTTTGTTTCTACACGGGCAAAACACCCCATTTCGATAATGGCTGGGGCTACCTTCACCAACTGGTCTACTCGTGGTACGTATTTCCCGGCACTCTGCCACATATCACGAAAAACCAAACTAAATTTGACTTCTTTCTGTTCCATGACTAATACATGCGTGTTTTTCTAACAGATTACTGCAGTTTTTCTACTTTTATTACCTGACCTTTTCCGGCTGTCAATATATCCACAGCCGCCTTAATGGCATCCATTGCACCGGCATCGGTAGATGCGCCCGTAGCAGCCACCTTCTTTTTAGGAGCCTCTTCTGGAGCAACTTTATTTACAATGGAAATCAGAAGCTGGCTTAACCAGATAACAATGAGCAGAATTACAAAGACTGTGACCATTCCGACCACCATCAGCAATAATCCTAATTCAATGTTTTCCATTTCTCAATTAATTAGAATATACATAAAAGGCGCTCCCTGAAAAAGGATTCAGAGAGCGTCCCAAAAGTAGGAAATTCCATAAAGAACTACTACTAAAACTCGTTAAATATTTGATATTTTATTTAGGTTATCGCCTTATTACTATCAAAATAATATTTCATCAAGCGATTTGCGTTTCTTAGTTGGCACTTCTTGTTCTTTTGCATAACCCACAGGAATCATCACTACCGGCTCCATGGAATCAGGCAGACAAAGCACTTCCCTACAAAGCGGTACATCAAAGTTGCATACCCAGCAAGTGCCTAATCCCTGCTCCGTTGCAGCCAGGCAAAGATGCTCTACGGCTATAGCCACATCAACATCTGCATGGTCTTTTCCGTCCGACTTGCGATGCCAGGATTCCTCATGATTAGCACAAGCCACGATAATGCAGGGCACATTTTCCATCCAGTTTCTGGGATACGCTTTTTTCAGTTGTGACAAGCGGGCCTCATCAGTGACTACGGCAAATTTCCAAGGCTGAAAATTCACGGCCGAAGGAGACAAGCGTACACATTCCAGCACATAATCCAATTTTTCTTTTTCCACCGCACGCGTTTCATAATTCCGTACGGAATGACGCATGTTTACTAAATCCAAGAAATTCATATTATTTTCAATATTATAGTTTTATCTCTAAATTAAGTCCCAAAATATTCAGGCAGCGCTTTACGTCATATTGGCGGCAATAATATACATCCAATGCCGTTTTACGGGAAAAAGGCCATCGCACTCCCGGACGATAACGGACGCGTGGCAAGGAGAAGAAAGCCTTGTCACCCACCGGCTGAAATGCTTCCACCGAGAAATAAGGATATACCACCCAGTTTCCCGATTCATAAGCTATCCTCAAGCGTGAACGCAGCTGCGCTTCATTTGTTCCACCAATAAATGTATGTTGCAGAAGTTCCCGCCAGCCCAACTTTATATTTCGTTTGGTTCCTGAAACGATAAAACCGGCCTGATAGCGATGTCCAATTTTCCATCCGGCAGCCCCGCGGTCACGGTATTGTAACTCGTAATATCCTTTCAGCTGCAATAACGGTAATACACGATAATTCAACCCCACATTCAACCGTTCCCGTTCCATCTCCTTCAAACCGTTTTGGGTACGGGCCTGAAATGTACCTCTAAATTTCACCTTCGGATTAAATTGCCAGTCTACCCGTACTCCCGTCCAGGTGGCAAATTCACCTTCTGGCACGGCATAAGCAGAGAATGACACCAAACACATTCCCAACACAAGTAGTAATGTTCCCCATCTATTTTGTTTTTGATTCATAAGTACCTATTCCAACTAAATTGACTGTGCAAGGTATCAAGAAAATCCTGAATTTGCAAATTCAAAGAATACCTCTTCTTCATTTCACATTTGAATCTATTCCCCAGCTCTAGATATCATCAAGCATCCTAAAAAGGAATAGTTTAACACTTTACACCTCCCATTCGTAGTTTTTTTCGCCTATTCATAGATTTTATTTTCGAATCAATAGACTTCTCAATAGTTTTGCACAGATTCATCAACTCATCGCCATGAAACAAAACATATTATTATTCATTCTCATCCTATTAATTTCAGGATGCAGTCAGAAAGAAATAGAACCAAGTTTCTCACTGCAAGAAGAGACTAGTTCAATTACTTTAGCCTCTGCAGCCAGTTCCCAAACTGTAATCAGGTTTACCAGTACACGGGAATGGAAAGCAAGCACTTCCAGCGAATGGCTGCTGATTTCTCCTACTTCAGGAGAAGCCGGCACTTATCAGATGGCTCTGACGGCTTCCAGTAAGAATAATAGCAAAAACTCACGTACGGCTACGGTAAATTTAGTTTCTGCCGGCCTCACCCAATCGTTTACCGTTACACAATCGCCTGCAGAATATGTGGAACTGGAACAAACAACGTATTATACAGAAGTTCAAGGAGGCTCACTACAAGTCAAGTTCACCACCAATCTCAGCACTGACGAACTAGCTATTTATGGCACGGCCAGCTGGCTAACACAACCTGCCAACAGTCGCACAGATCAGGCCTATGTAGTCAACCTGACCGTTCTGCCGAACGAAGATGAAAAGGAAAGAACGGCCTATCTTTGTTTTTGTAAAACAAACGGCGAAGAAGAGGAAGTACTTAATAGTGTCACTATTTTACAAGAAGGCACCAGCACAAGCACGTCTACTGATTATTCTGCCGACAAGACAGTACGTGTACTTCAGCGTGCCACACAGGGAAGCGGACTCCCTATCGTACTGATGGGAGATGGATTTCTGGACACTGACATTGTAAACGGGACATACGATGAGGTTATGAACAAAGCCATGGAAAACCTGTTTACAGAAGAACCGCTGAAATCGCTGCAAAGCTATTTCAACGTATATTCCGTAACGGCAGTCTCCCGCAGTAACAGATTCGATGGTTATAACACTGCTTTTGGATGCCAAATGGAAGGAGGAATGAGTACCTTGATAACCGGAAACGATGAAAATGTAATAGACTATATACAATGTGTAGAAGGGATTGATGTGTCCGAAACACTGGCTGTAGTCGTACTAAATTCTCCCTCGTATGCCGGAACGACCTACTTTGGCTACTACAGCGAGAACCAGGTAACCGAATTAGCCATAGCCTATTGCCCGATTATCTACAACCTTGAAAACGATAGCTTCAGGCAAGTATTGGTACATGAGGCAGTGGGACATGGATTCGCCAAGTTAGAAGATGAATACAGCTACGAAGAAAACGGAAAGATGCCTTCGGATGAAATAAACGACGTAAAAGTGCTGCAAAGCTATGGATGGGCACAAAATGTGGATTTCACTCAGGATGAAAATACCATCTTATGGTCATCTTTTCTGAAAGACAGTCGCTATAGTTCAGAAGGCATCGGCATTTATGAAGGAGGCTGTACCTACATGCGCGGTGTGTATCGTCCTACGGAAGACAGTATGATGAATACCAATACATGTGGATTTAATGCACCGTCACGAAAAGCCATCTACGACATGGTGATGAGAAGAGGAGAAAACCGGGAAACCACCTACGAAGAGTTTGCGGACTTTGATAGCCAGAATGTTTCACAGGTACAAACCCTTACCCGGACTTCGAATACCATTAGCCGCCCGTTTACACGTCCGCACTTCGTCCACAAATCCATTAATAAATAAAGCCTCAAAAGCCAAGAGGATAATAAATGAATTGACCGAATATATCTACGTTTCCGCTGGCTGAGACGTACGTTTCTCTATCGGAAAACCTACGTTTCGCGTAAAGGAAACCTACGTTTCCCGACAGAGAGACATAAAAATTACTTCGGCAAAACAATAATCACATAAGGATATTTAAGAAAGACCTGTTATAAATAATATCAGAAGTAATTTACTTCAAACAAAAACGCCCTGAGTCTGTGACAGATACAGGGCGTTGCTTTTTTATTTTTCGTTTTTATTTTTATCCAGCCATCAGCAAGACAAGCAGCTGAGCCGTCAGGATACGCAAAAACATGGTCAACGGATAAACGGTTGAGTAACCTACAGCCGGCGCATCATTTCCTGCAATCTGATTGGCGTATGCCAAGGCAGGAGGGTCAGTATTACTACCGGCAATCAAACCCATCAACGTGAAATAGTTCACCCGATGATGCCAGCGAGCAACAATACCGGTAATTACCAACGGTATGAAAGTAATCAGGAAACCGAGTCCCACATACAATACGCCATCACCTTCGACTACCATCTGCACAAAGTTCTCGCCGGCTTTGATTCCCACACTCGCCAAGAAGAGCACCAGTCCCACTTCACGAAGCATCAGATTGGCACTCATTGTGGTGTAGGTTACCAGTTTCACTTTATGTCCGAAACGTCCAATCAAAATAGAGATAATCAGCGGACCACCAGCCAAACCCAGTTTTACCGGAGTCGGCATACCCGGAATGGCAATAGGCAAACTTCCGAAAAGGATACCGCAAAGAATACCGACAAAAATAGTTACGATGTTCGGATGATCCAGACGACGCAACTGGTTACCCAGCAAGTTAGCCACACGTTCGATGGCATCCTGTGGACCAACTACCATCACACGGTCGCCCACCTGCAAGCGAAGCTGACGGGCTGCAAACAAGTCCATACCCGAACGATTGACACGTGTCACGTTAACTCCATACATACTGCTGAAATGAAGTTCTCCCAGCGTTTTTCCGTTGATATTCGGCTGTGTCACCAAAATACGGCGAGACACCATCGGTTTGTCCTGCTGGTTAGTGGCATCCCAGTCTTGTTCGATTTTCGGACCGATGAAGGCCATGATAGCTTCTGAGTCATCTTCCGCACAAACCAGGAACATACGGTCACCCAGACGAAGCACCGTATTGGCATTCGGCGTAATCATGTGGCCGTCCTGAATAATACGCGTACATACAAAGTCACGTGCCAGGAAGTTCTGCACCTGTGACAAGGTCTTACCGCTCAGCGCCTCATTCTGCACCTTCAGTGAGATAGTATAAGGCTTCATGTGAGGATTGGCTTCTTCTTCTTTCTGAATCTCGTCACTATCACGCTGCACATCTACCCGGCAGATATAACGGATAATAATCATGGAAAGAATGATACCCATCACACCCAACGGATAAGCACAGGCATATCCCATGGCAATTTCAGGACCCTGATAGTGCAACTGCTGCAAAGCTTCATTTGCCGCACCAAGCCCCGGAGTATTGGTAACCGCTCCACACAGGATACCTACCATCATCGGAATGTCTACTCTACCCTGCAAAGCAAAGTACAGAATCAATGCTACGGCAATGTTCAGGAATACAATTCCCACTGCCAGCAGGTTTAATGTAATACCTCCCCGTTTAAAAGAAGAAAAGAATGAAGGACCGACCTGAAGTCCGATACAGAAGACAAAAAGAATCAGTCCGAAGTCTTGCACGAAAGAAAGGATGGCAGGATTTCCAGTAAAACCGAAGTGTCCAGCCAAGATTCCCACGAACAAGACGAATGTAACTCCCAGCGATATGCCGAAGAATTTAATTTTTCCCAACAGTACCCCCGCCGCAATTACAAAGGCATACAATGCCACTATATGCGCTATCGAGTTGGGATTCGTCAATAAATCTTGTAGCCAGTTCATAGATATTAAATTAGTTTATTCAGGAGGCAAATGTAACCAATTAAAAATAATAGGGCAAACTTTTCTTTCTTTTTTCATCCCAACCTTCTTTCTGATGTATTCCATACACTCTTTTCCTGTCCAAAAGCCCTCAGCCCCCTTGCACACGTTTAATGTTTTTAGCTTTCTATAGCTATAAAAAAGGGGTAATGTGGAATAAACAAGCGGAAAATTTGTATATTTGCCCATGCAGGCTACAACCTGTGTGATAATTTTAAATCTGAATATCAACCCAAAAACACTAATTCACTATGGCAGATAGTAAAGAAAAACTCTTTTCAGATTTTTCGCCCGTGTCCACACAAGAATGGATGGACAAGATTACGGTAGATTTGAAAGGAGCCGATTTTGAGAAGAAGTTAGTATGGAGAACCAACGAAGGTTTCAAAGTGAAACCATTCTACCGTCAGGAAGATTTGGAAGGATTGAAAACCACAGAGGGACTTCCCGGACAATATCCCTACATCAGAGGCATCAAAAAAGACGATAACACCTGGTTTATCCGTCAGGACATTAACGTAAACGATGCGGCTGAAGCCAACGCCAAAGCCCTTGATATATTAAATAAAGGTGTAGACTCACTCGGATTCCATATCAAAGCCAAAGAACTCAATGCAGAATACCTCGATACTTTGCTGAAAGACATCTGCTGCGAATGTGTGGAACTGAACTTCTCTACCTGCCAGCGTCACACGCTGCAACTGGCACAACTGCTGGTAGCCTATTTCCAGAAAAAAGGATATGCACCTGAAAAGCTGAAAGGCTCGCTCAATTTCGACCCTATCAGCAAAATGATGCAAAAAGGAAAAGACGTAAGCGCTGTCATTGCCACAGGGAAGGAACTGGTGGAAACACTGGCTGCATACCCGCATTTCCGTTGCATTGCCGTGAACTCTGTACAGTTGAACAACGCCGGAGCCTACATTTATCAGGAATTAGGATACGCACTGGCATGGGGAAATGAATACCTCAACCAGTTGGTAGAAGCAGGCGTTCCTGCCGCACTGGCTGCCAAGAAAATCAAATTTAACTTTGGTATCAGTTCCAACTATTTCATGGAAATTGCCAAATTCCGTGCCGCACGTATGCTGTGGGCTGACATCGTAAAACAATACGCACCGAAATGTCCGCGCACGGACTGCAAGAATACAGGAGCCGACGGCACTTGTTACTGTGCCTGCAAGATGGTAGCCCATGCAGAGACATCTAATTTCAACCTTACTTTGTTCGATGCACACGTGAATTTACTCCGTACGCAAACTGAGGCCATGAGTGCTGCCATTGCCGGAGTCAACTCCATCACGGTATCTCCATTCGACAAAGCTTATCAGACACCGGACGATTTCTCTGAAAGAATTGCCCGCAACCAGCAGTTGCTGTTGAAAGAAGAATCACACCTGAACCGTATCGTTGATCCGGCTGCAGGTTCTTATTATATTGAAAATCTGACTGTAGCCATTGCCAAACAGGCTTGGGACCTCTTCCTTTCTGTAGAAGAAGCAGGAGGTATGTTGCAGGCTGTCAAGGCTGGAAGCATTCAGGAAGCTGTAAACCAAAGCAACAAAGCCCGTCATGAAGCGGTTTCCAAACGTAAAGAAATCCTGTTGGGAACTAACCAGTATCCGAATTTCAATGAACTGGCAGGAGACAAACGTCCGCTGGATGGATGCAAGAAATGCGGTTGCGGTGGAGAAGCACACGAAGAAGAAGGCACTCTGGCCAAACTGGAAACCGCACGTGCAGCCAGCGAATTCGAAGCTCTCCGTCTGGAGACTGAAAATTCAGGCAAACGTCCGAAAGCTTTCATGCTGACCATCGGTAACCTGGCCATGCGTCAGGCTCGTGCACAGTTCTCATGCAACTTCCTGGCTTGTGCAGGCTACCAGGTAATTGACAACTTAGGATTTGCCAGCGTAGAAGAAGGAATTGAAGCTGCCATGAAAGCACAGGCAGACATCGTGGTCATCTGCTCCAGCGATGATGAATATGCAGAATATGCTATCCCGGCCTTCAAGGCACTCAACGGACGCGCTATGTTTATCGTAGCCGGTGCTCCGGCCTGCATGGAAGAACTGAAAGCTGCCGGCATTGAAAACTTCATTCATGTGCGTTGCAACGTACTGGAAACCTTACGCGAATACAACAGCAAACTCTTATCCTGAATTGAACTATGAGACAGAATTTCAAACAAATCGATATATTTGCCGGTTTCCATCCGCAGAATGGCATGGAATGGCAGAAAGAAAATGGCATCACTGCCAACTGGAAAACGCCTGAACAGATTCAGGTGAAACCTGTATACACGAAAGAAGACCTGGAGGGTATGGAACACCTGAACTATGCAGCCGGTATTCCTCCTTATCTTCGTGGCCCATACTCTATGATGTACACCTTCCGCCCGTGGACTATCCGTCAGTATGCTGGATTCTCTACCGCCGAAGAGTCAAACGCATTCTACCGTCGTAACTTGGCTTCCGGTCAGAAAGGATTGTCAGTAGCTTTCGACCTTCCGACACACCGTGGATACGACCCTGACCATCCGCGTGTAGTGGGCGACGTAGGTAAAGCCGGAGTATCTATCTGTTCACTGGAAAACATGAAAGTGCTTTTCGACGGTATTCCATTGAACAAAATGTCTGTTTCCATGACCATGAACGGTGCGGTACTTCCTGTCATGGCATTCTATATTAATGCCGGACTGGAACAGGGTGCCAAACTGGAAGAAATGGCCGGAACCATCCAGAACGATATTCTGAAAGAGTTCATGGTGCGTAACACCTATATTTATCCGCCTGCCTTCTCCATGAAGATTATTTCTGACATCTTTGAATATACTTCTCAGAAGATGCCGAAATTCAACTCTATCTCTATTTCGGGATACCACATGCAGGAAGCGGGGGCCACTGCCGACATTGAACTGGCTTATACACTGGCCGACGGATTGGAATACCTCCGTGCAGGAGTGGCTGCCGGTATTGACATTGATGCTTTTGCTCCGCGTCTGTCGTTCTTCTGGGCCATCGGTATGAACCACTTTATGGAAATAGCCAAGATGCGTGCCGCACGTATGCTGTGGGCCAAGATTGTAAAACAGTTCAATCCGAAGAACCCGAAATCACTGGCACTGCGTACACACTCACAGACTTCAGGATGGTCACTGACCGAACAGGATCCGTTCAACAACGTAGGACGTACCTGTATCGAAGCCATGGCTGCCGCATTGGGACATACGCAGTCACTGCATACCAACGCATTGGACGAAGCGATTGCCCTTCCGACCGACTTCTCGGCACGTATTGCACGTAATACTCAGATTTACATTCAGGAAGAAACGCAGATTTGTAAGAACGTAGACCCGTGGGGCGGTTCTTACTACGTAGAAGCATTGACCAACGAACTGGCTCACAAGGCTTGGGAACACATTCAGGAAATCGAGAAACTAGGCGGTATGGCCAAAGCCATCGAAACCGGTATTCCGAAAATGCGTATCGAAGAAGCTGCTGCACGTACTCAGGCTCGTATCGACTCGGGTGAACAGACTATCGTGGGTACAAACAAATATCGTCTGGAAAAAGAAGACCCGATTGATATTCTGGAAGTGGACAACACAGCCGTACGCCAGGAACAGATTGAAAACCTGCGCCGCCTGAAAGAAGGCCGTAACCAGGCTGAAGTGGACAAGGCATTGGAGGCTATTACCGAATGCGTACGCACAGGCAAGGGCAACTTACTGGAACTAGCCGTAGAAGCTGCTCGCGTACGTGCCACACTGGGAGAAATATCTGACGCCTGCGAAAAAGTCGTAGGACGTTATAAAGCAATTATCAGAACAATATCAGGCGTGTATTCATCAGAAAGTAAAAAGGATGCAGATTTCGCACGGGCTTGCGAACTGACCGAAGAATTTGCGAAGAAAGAAGGCCGTCGTCCGCGTGTCATGATTGCCAAGATGGGACAGGACGGACACGACCGTGGTGCCAAGGTAGTAGCTACCGGATTTGCGGACTGTGGTTTCGACGTGGATATGGGCCCGTTGTTCCAGACTCCGGAAGAAGCCGCTCGCGAAGCTGTAGAAAACGACGTTCATGCAGTGGGAGTTTCTTCATTGGCTGCCGGACACAAGACTTTGATTCCGCAAATCATTGCCGAATTGAAACGTCTGGGCCGCGAAGATATTCTGGTCTTTGCAGGTGGTGTCATCCCGGCACAGGACTACGATTTCTTGTATAAAGCCGGTGTAATGGCTATCTTTGGTCCGGGTACTTCCGTAGCTAAATCGGCCTGCCAGGTAATGGAACTGTTGTTAGAGGCAGAAGAGGAATAAAAATAATTTTCACCATAAAAAAGCGTTCCGGATTTCGAATCCGGAACGCTTTTTTATGATAATTACTATAACTTACTTATACGTAATCCAGCGAATCATTTCCTTGAAAGAAGGTTTCTTTCCATACATCAGGATACCTACCCGATAAATCTTTCCGGCTATCCAAATCATGCCGAAAGCGGCAACGTACAGAATAACTACAGACAGCATCGTTTCCCACACCGGTACATCGAAAGGCAGACGCACCATCATGACAATAGGTGAAGTAAACGGAATCATGGAACACCAGATAGCCAACGGTCCGTCGGGGTTATCGGAGCTGTAAATACCTGCATAGAGGGCAAAAATCAACAGAAGAACAATCGGCATCATAAACTGCTGAGAGTCTTCCTGCCCGTTGATGGCCGCACCGATAGCTGCAAATATGGAAGCATACACCAGGTACCCTCCGATAAAGTTCAAGACAAAGAATCCTCCCATCTTGGCCAGATTCAGTCCCTGAAGAGTTGCCAGCAAACCAGATGCTCCTCCCATCAGTTCGGGCGAACTACCAGAGATTCCCCCGGCTACAGCCAACAATACTATAATCAACACCGCCCAGATAGCCAGCTGTGCCACACCGACCAGTCCGATACCGATAATTTTTCCAATCATCAACTGAAAGGGCTTAACAGAAGAAACAATCACTTCTACAATGCGGTTGGTCTTTTCTTCCATCACACTTTGCATAACCATACCTCCGTATGACATCACAAACATGTAAATCAGAAAAGTCAGCACCATACCGGCTGCCATAGCCGCTCCTGCGTTGGATTCACTCTCACTCCCGTCTTCTCCCCATTTTACCGTGCGGATATTCAACTTGCGGTTCACATCCTGCATGATGGAAGGCAACTGCGGAATGTCATAATGCAGCAGCTTGTCCTGACGTACCTGCTCGTCAAGCGTCTCACTCACCAGGCGCGAAAGACTGTTAGGAACTTCTTTCCGCGAATAAATCGTTACGGCCTCCGGATGTTCAGCCAGGTCGGCCTTGATTTCTACCACGGCATCAAACTGTGTGGAGTCACTTCGAAAAGAGGCTTCCATCTGGGGAACTCCCACAAAATGCCAGGATTCATCGTCTTTAAACTGAGGAAGATATTTCATGGTGGCATCAATAATGGCTACCTGTTTCTGGTCTCCGCCCTTGACCGTGGATAACCACAACGGGACAAAAATAAGTGCCGCAAAAATGAACGGCATCAATATGGTAAGCAGGATAAACGACTTTTTGCTTACCCGGTTTATGAATTCACGCTGAATAATAATCCATGTCTTGTTCATAACTGAAAGATTTATTTTTTTGATTAGATTTTCCCCTCTACCGTACGGATAAAGATATCGTTCATGGAAGGGATACATTCGGTAAACTTGCAGATTTCGCCCTGCGCACCTACAAGTGACAATAACTCAGAATTGGAAATGGAAGTGAGCTTCCGCAGTTTATAGTTTACCGTCTGCTCATCCTGCACCTCACTGCTGACAATTTCAAAGGTATCCGAATTCTGTAACGGTTTCGAAGACTGCATCATCAGTTCATACTGATTGCTTTTATAACGTGAACGAATGTCTGTTACCGCTCCCTGCAACACCACCTTTGAATGATTGATTAGTGCAATATGGTCGCAGATTTCCTCCACAGAAGCCATGTTGTGCGTAGAGAAGATAATGGTATGTCCCTCGTCTTTCAATTTCAGGATTTCTCTTTTCAGCAGTTCCGCATTTACCGGGTCAAAGCCTGAAAACGGTTCGTCGAAAATCAGCAGGCGGGGACGATGCAACACGGTAATGACAAACTGCACTTTCTGCTGCATACCTTTGGAAAGTTCCTCCAGTTTCTTGTTCCACCAAGGCATAATTTCAAAGCGCTCAAACCAGTCGGTTAGTCTTTTCTTGGCCTCCTGACGGCTTAATCCTTTCAATTGTGCCAGATAGATGGCCTGTTCGCCCACCTTCATTTTTTTGTAAAGTCCACGTTCTTCGGGAAGATAGCCAATGGAATAAATATCTTCCGGGCGTGAGAGTCGTCCGTCAAACCACACCTCACCGGCATCGGGAGCTGTAATACGGTTGATAATACGAATCAGCGTGGTCTTTCCTGCCCCATTGGGTCCCAGCAAACCAAATACCTGTCCTTCGGGCACTGCGATGCTTACTCCATCCAGCGCCGTATGGTTGGCATACCGTTTTACGACCTGTCGTGTTTCCAAAAAAGAATCATTCATGTTGTTACTTGTTAAAAATTGAACATTTAAAAGATATAAGTTTCACAAAGTTATCAATTTCATGCAAAGTAAAGAAAACTGTTCTTATTTTCTGCATAAAAAGCAGACAAGAAAAAAACGCAAGGGCGTTTGACCTAAAACGTAAGTGCGTTTGAAGTAAAACGCACTTACGTTTGATCTTAAACGCAAGTGCGTTTTGAATTGAACGTAAAGGCGTTTGAAAGAAAAGGAAAAACGGCCTTCAGGGAGAAAAAAAGCGGAAATGCCCGCAGTAACTACTCAGGCATTTCCGCAACAAATTCCAATAGAATGAAAAGCTTACAGGAAGAACTTAAAGACAAAGATGAAGGCCAGAATATACATGGCCGGTGTAAACTTCTTGGTATGTCCGCACAACAGATTAATCAGGACGTAGCTGATCATTCCCAACACGATTCCATCGGAGATGCTGTAAGCCAAAGGCATAAAGATGATACAGATAAACGCCGGAATGGCTTCTGAGTAATCCATAAAATCGACTTTCTTCACAGAAGACATCATCATCAGACCTACCAGAATCAATACGGGAGCCGTAGCTGCACCCGGTACTGCCAAAAAGAACGGAGCCAAAAACAATGACAGAAGGAAGCACACTGCCGTAACAAAGGAAGTCAGTCCACTACGTCCGCCTTCGCCCACTCCGGAAGCACTTTCCACGAAGGTGGTAATGGTACTGGTACCCAGCATGGCACCGGCTGTTGTTCCGATGGCATCCACCAAAAAGGCTTGCTTCAGGTGAGGAATCTTTCCATCTTTTGTCACCATTCCGGCCTTTGTAGTCACTCCGACCAACGTACCGATGGTATCAAACATATCTACAAACAGGAAAGTAAACACTACAATCACCATTTCCTTTGTAAAGATATGCTCCCACTGGAACTGGAAGAAAATGGGTTCGATAGAAGGAGGAGTGCTCAACACGCCATCCAGATGCGTCAATCCCATAGGAATACCGATAACAGTAGTCAGCAAGATTCCTATCAGCAAGGCTCCACGGACTTTCTTCACCAGCAAGATGGAAGTAATCAGCAGGCCGATAATGCCCAGCAAGGCCGAACCAGAAGTAATATTTCCCAATGAAATCAAAGTCGCATCGTTATTCACAATGATACCGGCATTCTGCAAACCGATGAACGCAATGAACAAACCGATACCTGCACCAATGGCATTGCGAAGGCTCAAGGGCAACGCATCTACGATTTTTTCACGCAAATTGGTAACCGTCAGCAGAATGAATATGATTCCTTCCAAAAGTACGGCAGTCAGAGCAAACTGCCAGGTATAGCCCAGCGTAAGACAAACGGTATAGGCAAAAAACGCATTCAACCCCATTCCCGGTGCCAGTCCGAAAGGCAATTTGGCATAAAAGGCCATCAACAATGTAGCAAAAGCCGAAGCGATGACTGTTGTTGTGAAAAGCGCTCCCTTGTCCATACCTGTAGCCGCCAGAATGTTGGGATTGACAGCCAAAATATAGGCCATGGTCAGAAAGGTCGTGATTCCGGCCAAGATTTCCGTACGCACACGCGTCTCACGAGGGTTAAAACCGAATAATTTTTCCAGCATTTTCATTTTATAATTGCTTTAAATGATTCAACCGGTTTAGAAAGACCACTTCATGGCCAGTGTCGGGATGAAGTAGAATCCGTTACGATCGGCAAAATCCGTACTCAATTCCCATTCTGTACCTACGCTCAGGTTCAAGTCTTTGTTTACATGCTTAAACTTATTCAGGTTTACCCAGAACTGCGGTTCACTGATGAATACAAAGTCGTGGTTGTTTCCATCTGCATCAAAATGTTTCTCACGCCAGAAATCCGCAAATCCGCTGAAAGTAAATTTTTCCTTACAGAAATTCAGGGTCCATGTACCCGTCAACTGAAAGTTATGCGGTTTTTCATTCTTCTGAATATATTTATACAGCACCTGTACGCCGAATACCTTGGAAAAATCATTACTGTTCCATGAGTAGGTAGCACCTCCCAAGAAGGCATTGTTGATATAATTCAAACCTCCGTTGTATTCTACATGTGCAGAAACAGGAGCCTTCCAGAATTTCAGTTCACGGCTGATTTCCCAATAAGCAGATGACACTCCTTTGTCTGTATAATCCATATCGACAAAGAAATAAGTGCTACCCCACTTGTCTGCCTTGAACATCTCGACCGTTGTAGTCACCCACGGACGTTCGTCCAATGATTTATACAAGGCACGCCCCAAGTCATAATGCAACTGAATGTTCTGAGCCATCACTTTTCCTGCGCATACAGAAAGAAGAATAAACGCAAAAAGAAATAATTTTTTCATTTTAATTTAACGTACTTTTAATGGTTTTTAAAATCGGCTGCAAAATTACATAAAAAAGCGGTATAAAAACAAAGAACTCGTTATCTTTGCTCTTAAAGAGCATAAATAAGAAGCCATGAAAAAACTGTTAATCATTCTATTGATGTGTGTGATAGGCCTGGGAGCAAAAGGCCAGGTATCTCAAGAAGCCTTCCGCCAATGGCACGGAGACAAATATTCCATGTTTATCCACTTCGGACTTTACTCACAATTAGGCGGGGTATGGCAGGGTAAACAGGTGAAGAATGGATACAGTGAACAGATTCAGGCTTTTGCCCCAATTTCCAAGAAAGACTACGAAAAAATTGCCGGCCAGTTTAATCCGACACAGTTTAATGCTGACTCCATTGCTGTACTGGCAAAAAAGGCGGGAATGCATTCCATTATCCTGACCAGCAAACACCATGACGGCTTCTGCCTGTTCAAAACGGCTACTACTTCCTTCAACTCATACGATGCGACTCCATGCAAACGAGATTTCGTGAAAGAAATGTCGGAAGCTGCCCGCCGTCATGGACTACGGTTCGGACTGTACTATTCGCTTATCGACTGGCACTATCCGTATGCATCACCCATGTCTCCTCATAACGCTGACTTTATTACAGAAGCACACCATGCTTTTTCAAAAGCCCAACTGAAGGAACTCCTTACCAATTATGGAAAGATTTCTGAACTCTGGTTTGACATGGGAGCAAACACCCCGGCACAAAGTAAGGAACTGTATGAACTGGTACACCACTACCAGCCCGACTGCATGGTGAGCGGACGCCTGGGCAACGACCAGTATGATTTCTGCGTAATGGCAGACAATGACTATCCGGATAAAACCCTTCATGCTCCCTGGCAAAGTGCCGCATCCATGTTCAATGAGACCTGGGGATACAGAGCATGGCAAGACCGGGGAAGCATAGAAAGCAAAGTACGTGAAAAGACACGAAGCCTGATTAATGTGGTTTCCAGAGGAGGAAACTACCTGCTAAACATCGGTCCGAAGGGAAACGGAGCAGTAGTTGACTTTGAGAAAGAAGTGTTGGAACAGATGGGCGACTGGCTTTCCCGCTATGGCTACGCTGTATATCAAACGGAAGCTTCTCCTTTCCAGGAAGAGTTTACATGGGGAGAAGTAACACGCAAAGACAATCACCTGTACTTGTTTCTCTCCGGGAAATATCCGGCAGAGGGAAAAATCACCCTGCAAATGCCCGGCTATCTTCTGCAGAAAGGAGACGGGAAAATGGCTACTTACCTGCAATATGGGGACGAGGTAGTATTGACCGTACCGGCCTCAGCCTACAAGGACAAACAAATACACGTATTGACTCTTTCCTTCGATAAAAAGATTGAACCGTTCCCAGGAAAGACCATTAGAAATGCCGTGCTTACTCCTCGCAACGCTACGCCGCAATACAGTTACTCCTGTTTTGATTACTATACGAACTACCGCAGCATTACGGGCTACAGCTGGAATTTCGAACAACTTCTGTTGAAACAATTGGAGATTATCTACACTTCACAGGAAGCAGGAAGAGAAATAGACCTGATATTGGATGGAAAGACCTACTCCGTAACACTGGACAAAGGAAAAGAGATAAAAGAAACGGCTTTTTCAGGTACCACCTGGGGAGATACCTACGTATGTGGTCCCGGCAGCGGAGTGTTCCATTCGGCAGAGAAACTGGATGCAGACTTACAGCATGCACCTGTATCCGGTAAAACCTGGACCAAAATAGATAAAGACAGTGACAAGGTTGCCTGCCCGATTCTATCCAGCTATTATGTGATGCGAGAAATAGACTCTCCGCGTTCACAGCATATTCTGGCGGAAATTGGTGCCGGAAATGGAATGGAGGTCTACCTGAACGGAAAACTGATAGCCAAGCATCTGAATCCGTATCGCACGAAGTTCCGTACGGAAAAAGTGATTCTTCCACTGAAGAAAGGAAAGAACCAGGTAATCCTCCGCAGCTATAACCGTTTTGAAGACGAAGCGGCTTATCTGCTGCGACCTGCCGAGGAACAGAAAGCTTACCGTCAGGATTTCATTATTCCAGATGCGGTGAACGGAAAAGAGCATAGCCTCACTATAAAACCACACAATCCCTCTTCCCCGCACACAGATGCTGAATTATTCAACCTGCGTATCCGGTTAAGAAGGATTGCGATGTAAAAAGTCAAAGAGGTTAATACACCTCTTTGGCTACCTTATATACACTATCGGATGCCATGAATGTGTAAAAGTGCAGGCCCGGAACTCCGTGTGCCAACAAATCCTTACACTGTGCCTTGCACCATTCCACTCCTACTGCTTTCACTTCTTCGTCCGTCGTACATTTACGAAGTTCAGAAGCAAAGGCTTCTGGAATGTCTGTGCGGAACACTTTAGGCAATACATTCAACTGATTCTTAAATACCACAGGCTTGATTCCCGGAATAATGGGCACGTCAATACCTTCCTGACGGCAACGCTCTACGAAAGCATAGTATTTCTCGTTGTCGAAAAACATCTGTGTCACCACATAATCAGCTCCGTTGCGTACCTTTTCTTTCAAGTAGAACAGGTCGGACTCCATATTGGGAGCTTCTTCATGCTTTTCCGGATAACAAGCCATACCGTAAGAGAAAGGAGTTTCAATTCCTTCTATCTTGGAACCATCCAGTCCAAAGCCCTGATTGAAACGGTTCACCTGTTCCTGTAAATCGGTGGCATGCTCATGGTACAGACACAAATCTTTTTCTGCAATGTCCAGCGGCTTGGAATCTCCTCTCAGCAGCAACAAGTTATTAATGCCTAAGAAATTCAGGTCGAGCAAGGCATATTCCGTTTCCTCCTTCGTAAATCCCTTACAGATGATATGAGGCACCGCCTGAATGCCATACTTGTTCTGAATGGCTGCGGCAATGGCTACCGTTCCGGGGCGCTTGCGTACCGTAGTCTTCTTCAGGTTTCCATCGGGCTGCGGCAAATACACTATCTCACTGTGATGTGAAGTGATGTTGATGTATTTAGGGTCAAACTCCCTCAACTTATCAATGATGTGATATACTTTTTGTATACTGTTTCCCTTTAACGGTGGCAAAATCTCAAAGGAAAACACGGGTTCCTTACTATTCTTTATCAAATCTATTACTTTCATAGTGCATTTGTATAATTTGTCGGCAAAGATACAAGCAAAAGTGCTATCCACCAACAATCGGAAGATATTTAGAAAAAACGGACTGTTTTTCCCATTAAAGACGGATAGAATTAGAATAATATTCTATGTTTTATTCTGTTTATGGAATAAATACACAGAAAAGGATTTCACGTCCCTATATGTGCAGTCCATAGTCATGCTTCACTTCATCCATGACAAACATACTTTCCAGCGAACCCAGACTGTCAATTGTACCCAATACATTAATAATAAACTCCTGGTAATATTTCATGTTCGGAGCATGGATTTTCAGCAGATAATCGTAACTGCCGGAAATGTTATAGCACTCCGTCACCTCCGGAATGTTCTGAATGATACGGGTGAACTCCATCGCTATGTCTTTATTCATCCGACGCAATTTGACATTACAGAATACCACAAATCCCTGATTCAGTTTGTCGGCATCCAGCACGGCAATGTACTTCTTGATGTATCCTTCCCTCTCCAGCCTTTTCAACCGTTCAAATACAGGAGTAGACGACAGACTGACCTGTGCCGCCAGCTCTTTAGTGGTCAACCGGGCATTCTCCTGCAACGTACGGAGAATCTGCAAATCCACTTTATCCAGTTTTTCTGTCATAAGAATATTATTCTATTATGAATTGTTTTACGGCAGCAAATCTACAAGTTTTTTCTTTTAAACCATCATTATATAGAACAATTCTCCATATTTTCAGCAAATATTGGATGATATAACCATACAAACTACTTTTGCAGTATCATTTAATCACTTTTACACACTTACGACTATGGATAGAACTAAGCTACACTTCGAAACCCTCCAGTTACATGTGGGACAAGAAAATCCCGATCCGACGACCGATGCACGAGCAGTCCCCATCTATCAGACGACTTCGTACGTCTTTCATGACTCGGCCCATGCCGCAGCCCGTTTCAGTCTGGAAGACAGCGGAAACATCTATGGCCGACTGACCAATCCCACCCAAAGTGTACTGGAACAGCGAGTAGCTGCATTGGAAGGAGGAGTAGCTGCCCTGGCCGTAGCCTCCGGAGCGGCCGCCATCAGTTATGCGTTTGAAAATATTACGCGCACCGGTGACCATATTGTATCGGCCCGTACCATTTATGGAGGAACTTACAACCTGCTGGCACATACTTTCCCCAGCCGTGGGATACACACCACTTTTGTAGACGCAGAAGAACCGGCAAACGTGGAACAGGCCATCCAGCCCAATACTAAGGCGATATTCATTGAAAGTTTAGGAAATCCGAACTGCACGCTTGTCGACATCGCCCGCATTGCGGAAATAGCTCACCGTCATCAGATTCCTTTACTGATTGACAACACATTTGCTACTCCTTATCTGCTGCGTCCCATTGAACATGGTGCCGACATCGTTATACATTCTGCCACGAAGTTTATCGGAGGACACGGCACGTCATTAGGAGGTATCATTGTGGATTCCGGTAAATTCGACTGGAAAGCTTCCGGTAAATTCCCCCAACTGACAAGTCCCGACCCATGTTACCACGGACTTTGCTTTGCCGATGTGGCAGGTCCTGCGGCCTATATCACCCGAATACGCGCCATTCTGTTACGCGATACCGGAGCCGCCATCAGTCCGTTCAATGCCTTCCTCCTTCTGCAAGGACTGGAAACCCTCTCGCTCAGAGTGGAACGTCACGTAGAGAATGCGCTGAAGGTAGTAGACTTCCTGCAGCACCATCCTAAAGTGAAAAAGGTCAACCATCCGTCACTTCCTGAGCACACTTCCCCGGCCCTCTATCAGAAATATTTCCCAAAAGGTGCCGGCTCCATCTTCACGTTTGAAATCCAGGGCGGACGTACGGAAGCACACCGCTTTATCGACCATCTGGAGATATTCTCCCTGCTGGCCAATGTAGCCGATGTCAAATCGCTGGTCATCCATCCGGCCAGTACGACGCACTCCCAGCTCAACGACCAGGAACTGGCGGAACAAGGCATCACACAGTCTACCATCCGTCTTTCCATCGGAACCGAGCACATTGAAGATTTGCTTACCGACCTGAGTCAGGCCCTTGAACAAATCTAACCCAAAACACAAACGGAGAATGCCCATTTCAGTAACGCGCATTCTCCGTTTGACATATTCTTTTGTACGCCGAATTTATTCCAGTTCGTCGATATTCAATTCTTCGCTTTTCCGGTATCCGGAACTGGTCAGTACTGCAATCAACTGCTGTTGCTCATCTACCAGACGCACTTCAATGAAAGGTACCCTTCCATGATTGAACGTCTCGGTAGCCTCTGCATACACATACCCTTCACTGATTGCACGCAGAAAAGTGATATTGGCATTCAGTGACAAAGTCAGACGTCCACGGCTATTGGCCACAGCAGCAAATGCCAAATCGGCCAATGTAAACAATGCACCTCCCTGACAAACTCCTCCGGCGTTCAGATGCTTTTCAGTCACCTTCATCCGGGCTTTGGCATATCCCGGACTGATTTCCAGTAATTCCACTCCAGCCTCAGCCGCAAAACGGTCGGCCGACAGCATTTCTTTTAACGTTCCCATATCTTTTAGTGAATTGTAACCATTGTAGCTCCGAAACCGTATTCACGGAAAGAAGCATCCTGCCATTGATAAGTCTTATATTTACGTTTCAGCTCATCCAAGATAGCCCGACGCAATACACCATCTCCTTTACCGTGAATAAACACAATCCGCTGCCCTTTCTTCTGCTTGTATTCCTCCAATGTCTTGCGGAACACATCCAGCTGATAATTCAGCATTTCGGCATTTCCCATACCGGTAGTGTCATCCAGCAGTTCATGGATATGCAGGTCGACCTCCACAATTTCATTCTTTACCACATGCTGCTTTTTCTGCAACTTTGCCGGTACGTCCTGCACGTTCTTCTGCAACAGCGCATTCTTGATGTCGTCAGCCGAAACATATACCTGCTTTACCGCTTCATCATCCTTGACAATCTCATAAATCAAGGCCGGTTCCTCAAAAAAGTCGGAAGACTGGAAAGTATGCAACTTGTAAAACTTCACCGTATCAATGCGCAACTCCTGATTCACCGCCTGTTTCAGTAGAAAGGTACGGTCATCCTTATAAGCCAGAAGCTGTACGGCCACACGCTCCATACCGTTCAATGCACTCTTTTCGAACTCTTCCAGGTGCATCTTCATGTTCGGTTTCACCGTTCCCCGGCTGCGTAAAGTCCAGCTCTTACCCTCTGCCGAAAGATACAAGTAATCA
Source organism: Phocaeicola plebeius (assembly GCF_003437535.1). Taxonomy (GTDB): domain Bacteria; phylum Bacteroidota; class Bacteroidia; order Bacteroidales; family Bacteroidaceae; genus Phocaeicola; species Phocaeicola plebeius_A. The sequence goes on along the minus strand of NZ_QSQT01000009.1, from coordinate 86,168 downwards.
ATAAAATAGTTACTGTCATTCACCAGATAGGCATCAAATGCAGTAGAGGATATGGACTTTACATCCTGCGGCACATAAGCCAGAAACACATTCAGTACGTCATTTCCACGTATTTCGGGTGCCCGATAAGTTATCGGCTTTTCTTCTTCCTCCTCTTCTTCTTCAACTTCCGGTGCAGAAGGCTTGGCTGTAGATTTCAACGGGATGTTATAATCGTCGGTCTGTATCACCACACACTCCCTAATCAGCATAGGAATTTCAAAACCATCTTCTCCTTCCACCAAAGCAATGTCCTTTCCTTGAAATCCCCGGACAATGCCACCGCCTACTTCACTCAGGAAGCGTACTTTATCTCCTATTTTCATAATCTGTCCTCAATTTATTACACTCACAAATGTAACGACTTTCCACGGAATATGGAAATTATTCAGCAGTCTGCAAAAGGAAGTCCACGAAAAAATTATTATGTTAGGAGGATTCTGCTATTTGTTGTACTTTTGCAAAAAAATAAACGACATGGAAGAAACAAAACATATAAAGATTAGCGACTACAACTATCCGCTGCCGGATGAACGCATCGCTAAATTTCCGCTGCCGGTCCGCGACCAGTCCAAGCTGCTGGTGTATCAGCACGGACAAATCAGTGAAACACATTTCACCTCCCTTCCGGACTACCTGGAGCCCGGTACCCTCATGATTTTCAACAACACGAAAGTCATTCAGGCACGTCTGCACTTCCGCAAGGAAACCGGCGCGCTGATTGAGATTTTCTGTCTGGAGCCCATCGAACCCAACGACTATGTACTCAACTTCCAGCAAACCCAGCATGCGGCCTGGCTTTGCATGATTGGCAACCTGAAGAAATGGAAAGAAGGCCCTCTGCACAAGGAAATGACAGTAAAGGGAAAGACACTGACGCTGACTGCTACTCGTGGAGAATGTCACGGCACCAGCCACTGGATTGATTTCACCTGGGACAATCCGGAAGTAACCTTTGCCGACATTCTGGAGTTCTTCGGCGAACTGCCCATTCCTCCCTACCTGAACAGAGAAACACAGGAAAGCGACAAGGAAACTTACCAGACCGTCTACTCGAAGATAAAAGGTTCCGTAGCCGCCCCGACTGCCGGCCTGCATTTCACGGAACGCGTATTGCACGCTCTCAAAGAAAAAGGAGTGGATTTGGAAGAAGTCACCCTACACGTTGGAGCCGGCACATTCAAACCTGTGAAAAGTGAAGAAATAGAAGGCCACGAAATGCATACGGAATACATTTCCGTAAACCGTGGAACCATAGAGAAGCTCCTGGCACATGGAGGTGAAGCCGTGGCGGTAGGAACTACTTCTGTCCGTACACTGGAGAGCCTTTACTACATCGGTGTCACTTTGTCACAGCACCCCGATGCCAGCCAGCAGGAACTGCACGTACAGCAATGGCAACCCTACGAAACTCATCCGGAGTTAAGTACCACAGAAGCCCTGCAACAGATACTCGACTACATGGACCGGAACCAGCTCGATGCGCTGCACACCAGTACACAGATCATCATTGCACCGGGATACAATTACCACATCGTCAAGAAAATGGTCACCAACTTCCACCAGCCGCAAAGCACCCTGCTGTTACTGGTCTCTGCTTTTGTGAAAGGAAACTGGCGTCCCATCTACGATTACGCGCTGGCGCATGATTTCCGCTTCCTGAGCTACGGAGATTCATCTTTACTTATCCCCTAACCCCAAACAGAAGAAACAATGACAGACAATAGCGAAGAAATGTTTCCCATCGTAGACGAAGAAGGAAACATCACAGGTGCCGCTACCCGAGGAGAATGCCACAACGGAAGCAAGCTGCTGCATCCGGTAGTCCACTTGCATGTATTCAACAGCAAAGGAGAATTATATCTGCAAAAACGTCCGGAATGGAAAGACATCCAACCGGGAAAATGGGATACCTCCGTAGGAGGACATGTAGACCTAGGAGAAAGCGTGGAAATGGCACTGAAACGGGAAGCCGGAGAGGAACTCGGCATTTCCAATTTTACTCCTCAACTGCTGACACATTATGTATTTGAATCAGACCGGGAAAAAGAACTGGTATTTTCGCACAAAACCGTATTCGACGGACCTATCTCGCCCAGTGAAGAACTGGCAGGAGGACGTTTCTGGCCACTGGATGAAATTCGGCAAAATTTAGGGAAAAACGTTTTCACCCCCAATTTTGAACGAGAATTCACTACAGTTCTACATCAACAATAACAAGAACAAAAGTAAACAGAAAACGTTACATACTTTTCTGTAAAACAGTCTTATCCTTATTACGTTTCCCCTAAGGAAAACATAAGTTTCCCACAGCGAAACCCTACGTTTCCGGTATGAAAAACGTACGGTTCCGCCGTGGGAAACATAAAAAATATAAAGGCATTACAGCCTTATTACCCAATCATTTTAGTATTCCACCTTATCCGTTTTTTCAGTCCAGTCCTGAAAAGCCCGAATAGCTTCTTCCGGCAACAAAACTTCTGAGGGCAGACGTCTTTCCGCCGGTTTCAAATCCAGTTCCTCATAAATAAAGGCATCGTCAAAGCCGATAGCTGCTGCATCGTGCTTGTTATTTCCATAATACATACGGTCCAGATGTGCCCAATAGATTGCACCTAAGCACATGGGACATGGTTCACAAGAAGTATATATCTCACAACCACTCAAGTCGAATGTACCCAGTTTCTTAGCTGCCGCACGGATGGCACTTACTTCTGCATGGGCGGTCGGGTCGCAATCCGGCGTCACACGGTTTACTCCCGTAGCTACAATCTCACCGTTCTTTGCAATGACAGCACCAAAAGGACCGCCACCTTCAGCTACATTCTTCACTGACAACTCAATAGCCTTACGCATCAATTCTTCTTTCGTCATACCATATTATTTTTAGTAATTCGTAAAAAACTTGATGAAAATACACAAAACTATAGAATAATCCAAACTTTTTAGCTATATTGCAAAAGCCACACATAATAACAGCCGCCTATGAAAAACCGCCTATTCATTTTGTTATGGTGTATTCCCGGCTTTCTTTTTTCCGTCACTCCCAAGCCGGATGTAGAAAAACTGACAGAAACGGCCGATACTTATTATCAGGCAGGTAAGGTAGATTCTGCCCTATGGGCTATCGAACAAGCTCTTCAACTTGCAATGACAGAAAAGGATACTTGTGCCATGATGTCATGCTACACTTCACAAGGAGTCTACCTGCGCTCGTCCGGGAAACTCACCGAAGCAATTGCCGCCTACGACAAAGCCCTGCAATATGCGCCCCTTCTTTCCGGTAACAACGAAGAAAACTTACAGGCAATTACCACATTATACAACAACTTGGCTACGGTTTACTTGGATATGAAAAATCCGGCTCAGGCAGTAAAATACGCCTTAGATGCGGTTAAGCAGGCCGATAAATGTCAGGATAAGTCATTCCGCACACAGATTTATACCGTCTGTTCTTCCATTTTCATCACTCAAGAAGAATACGAAGCCGCCAAAACCTATCTGTCTAAAGCCATTGCCCTATCCCAGCAATTGCAACAGCCCGAAACGGAACTTGGTGCCCGCACATACTACCTGCTGACCTTGTTCCGCACCCAGGCATCTGCCTCAGAAATCCAGAAACTGGTAGAACAAACGAATGCACTTGCCGCTAAGGTCAACTCTACCATGGCACTTGTCAATTACTATCAGGTACTTTTCTATGTCCAGCAGACCCGTAAAGAATGGAAGGCTGCCACTCAGACTGCACAGAAAATCCTGCAACTGCCGGGCATCGAAAATTATCCGTTCCTGCAATATGACGTGTATAACAACCTTCATCTTGTCTACAAGGAACTATCTGAATTTCCACAGGCCTACCACACGCTGGAATTGGCCAAGGCACTCAGCGATTCGTTGTTCGTGCAAGAAAAAAGTCGCCAGCTGGAAGAGCTTTCCGTGAAATATGAAACCCAGAAAAAGGAGCTGGAGTACCAGAAGCTGCAGGAAAAGCGTCAAAAGGAAAAGCAGAATCTGCAATTGAAGATTACGTTTCTGTTAATCCTGATGGCTATAATGGCCTTCGTTTCACTCTACTTTATCCAAAAACAAAAACTCCGTATCGAACGGCAGAAAAGAGAAGCAGAAGCACAAAAGCGTGAATTCGAAACTTTGCAACGCGATACGGAACGCAATGCCACACGTGCCTACCTGAAAGAGCTCGAGAAAGAACGCAACCGTCTGGCCAAAGAACTTCACGACGGCGTTTGCAACGACCTGTATGCACTCGAGATGAATGCCTCCACACTCAACGAATCGTGGAAAGAACTCCTGCGCACCAGTCGGGAGAACATCCGACGTGTATCCCACGAACTGCTTCCTCCTACCTTCCAGGAAACGACTTTAAAGCAAGTATTACAGAACTATGCAGAACGGATGACCTCTGCATCATGCAAAGTCACCCTGACCACTCTTCCCGAAGAATGCGACTGGTCTGTACTTCCGGAAACTTATTGTCTGAACATCTACCGCATCATTCAGGAGGCTACCGGCAATGCGCTCAAACATGCCTTCCCCACGGAAATCCATCTCACACTGGAGTGGAAACTTCCGAATCTGGAACTCACCATTTCACACAACGGGAAATTCAGCTCTACCTCAGAAAAAGGTATCGGGCTACAAACTATGAAAGAAAGAGTGATGGCAATGAAAGGACACATTTCAGTTGAAGCAGAAAAAATACAAATCATTATTCCGCTTTTCCTATAGAAAAACTACGGCTTCCCGTGGGCATTATCTCAAGAGGGTTGCGTACTTTTGTTAACAAATAAAAAGACAAGTATTGCATGAATTTGAATGTAGCCATCGTAGACGACCATCCTCTTGTGCTGGAAGGCCTAAAAAGCCTGCTTCTTCAGACTGAAGGCATAGAACACATCTATACTGCCCAAACAGGTTCACAACTGGGCAGTTTGCTCGCTCTGCATTCAATTCATCTGTATATCATCGATTTAGACCTGCCTGATATAGACGGTTTTGAACTGATTCACCAGATTAAACAGAAATCTCCGGAGGCCAAGATTATTGTCAGCACCATGCACGAGGAAATCTGGATTGTCAACAAGCTGAAACATCCTGACATTGACGCTGTGGTATTCAAATCTTCCGCAGGGAAATACATACAGAAAGCCTTACAGGCTGTTTTAAAGGGGAAAAAATACTATTGCCCGCAGTTTCAGAAACTCTATAAAGAAAAAGATAAAATCGGACACACGCCCGACACGCTTGATTCCGCTCCCACCATTCGGGAACTGGACGTGCTGAAAGCCATAGCCAAAGGAATGAGTACCCACGAAATATCCGAATGTCTCTTTATTTCAGAGAATACAGTAGAATGGCACCGGAAAAACCTGATGGTGAAGTTCGGGGCCAAGAACGCCACCGACCTGGTCATCAAAGCCCTTTCAAAAGGTTATCTCAGTATTCCGCTGAAATAAGTATTGCTTTGTTTTATTTTATGTTTCACCTAAATTATCTGCTACCATGAAAAAACTGATTTATGCAGGACTTGCCTGCTTTATGCTACTGGCCGCTCAAGCTTGTTCCGGAAATGCACAAAAATCCACTTCTGATGAAGCCGTCCAGGAAACTGTTTCTCAACCAGTTTCAGACCCGGTATACGACAAAATCATGAACCTGATTGAGGAAGCGACTGCCAAAATCAAGGAAAATCCCAATCCGCAAGAAGCCATGAAAATTATGGCAGAAACCAGCAAGAACATTGATAAGTGCTGTGAAGAAAATGGTATCACCCTTTCCGATTGGAAAAAGAACCTGTCTGACGACTTAAAGAAAAAATACGAAGAAGCAACTGCTAAATTCTTGGAAGCCTGCGAAAAAATAAAATAACCTTTAAATAAATACGTTATGAAAACATTAGCTTATTATTTGTTAGGCATCTTCTCTTTATGCCTCCTGAATGCATGCAGTGACGAAGAAAACCCAACTCCGGAACCTCCTCCTTCCAAAGGACAGGAAGAAGTACAAAAAATTGTAGAAGTACTGAAAGAAAGCAATCCGGAAGTCAGCCAGTTTGTAGAAATACTGGAAAAAGTGAATGTAGCCGACCTGACACAAGACGAACTGACCGTCTTTGCTGTAAAAAACAAAAATACCGCAAGCCGTGCTGCCGTATTGGATACCGCTTCCATCAAAAATCACATCGTCAAAGGACGCTATGCCAAAGAGGATTTAACAGATGGCAGTACCCTGACCAGTATCAGTAACGAAACACTTTATGTGACACGTACTGAAAATGACGTACAAATTAATGGAGTCAAGATTGAAGGCAATGCTATTCCGGCCGGAAACAGCTATGTGTATGTCGTTCCTGAAGTGATTCCGACAGCAGAGGTTCCTTTGGTTCCTTTACATGCAACCACCATTATCACCAAGTTACCTACAGGAGAAGCACTTGCAGGAGTCAACATCGAAGCAAAAGATGGAAGAGGAAACCTGCTTGGCACTTTCACCACGAATGAAAACGGTGAAACAATTATTCAGCATCAAAGCGATACATTGAGTTATGTGATTAGTAAAGAAAATTTCTCTAACCTGCACGACGGCTTCTTAATCGCAGGAATGGACGAAAACGGAAATTTAATATACGCCGACTTAAACGGAGATGGCCTGATAAACGTGGATGATAAAGTAAGCAGTGACCCTTATACTTACTTCGTGAATTACAAAGATCTTCCGGAAAACAGTCTGACAAAGACTCACTACATGACAGAGATAAAAGAGGAAGAAATCAATGTGCCTGAAGTGGAAGCACTATGGAAACAATCATTTGAGACATTCCTTACTCAAAGCAAAAACATGGAATTCAGCCTGTTATATGATAAAAGCTTTGACTATAACATGATTGAATATACCTCCAGTACTTTCTGGGATTTTGCTTATCAAACAATAGACGAATGCAAAAAATACCTGGAACAACTGACTTCACTCAATACCGCAGAAGGATGGGAAGCCTCCTGGAATCTAACCGTTGACTTAGGAGTCATTCAAAGCCAGTTGTTCGGATATTATGGTAAACTCATACCTAATGACACACAGGAAAGTCAAGAATACTTGATTTACTATCTGACTGATTTAGTAAATACATTTGACACGGAGAAACAATTAGCAGCCAGAGCCCTACTTGCAAAGATTTCCCTACTTTCTGGAGCTTACGACGCTGCTATCCAAGAATGCCAATATATTTTGAATACCAACGCATTCGTTTTAGACCCACAGGCTCTAAATAATCTTGAAAGTAAAGAAGTTATTTGGGGAGGATATAAAGACAATTTCGGTAATCCCGGAGGCGACTACATTCATCCAGTTCTGCTGCGTGAAGTCTACCTTATGGCTGCCATCGCTTATTCTCAAACCGGAAGAGAAATGGAAGTCACAGAAGTTAAAAACATCTTAAACGAGGCATTCTCTATCGAAGGTGCAGAATGGAAAGACTACATCAATCTGCTGCAAGGAACCGGAAGCGCTTATCCATATTACCGGTTGCTGAACATACCTATCGAGCAGACAGGATTCAACCCGAACAAACATTTCTATCTCCCCATTCCTCAAACTGCACTCGATACTTATCCAGGAATGAAGCAGAACTCTGGATATTGATTCTCTCTTACTCTCTCTCTAACACAAAAAAATCCCAGCCAGAAATATTTCCGACTGGGATTTGCTTAATATCTGAAAGGGGAAGATTACATCATACCGCCCATGCCACCCATTCCCGGAGCAGCCATCGGCATTTCAGGTTTTTCTTCCTTCTTTTCTACGATGACACATTCTGTAGTCAGGAACATACCTGCGATAGAAGCGGCATTTTCCAATGCTACACGAGTAACCTTTGCAGGATCAACTACACCGGCAGCATGCAAGTGTTCGTATACATCTGTACGAGCATTGTAACCGAAGTCACCTTTACCTTCACGTACTTTCTGTACTACAACTGCACCTTCCTTACCAGCGTTAGCTACAATCTGACGAAGCGGTTCTTCGATTGCACGCTTGATGATTTCGATACCTGTAGTTTCATCTGCATTGTCACCTTTCAAGCCTTCCAATGCATCGATGGCACGGATGTAAGTTACACCACCACCCGGTACGATACCTTCTTCGATAGCGGCACGAGTTGCACACAAGGCATCATCTACACGGTCTTTCTTTTCCTTCATTTCTACTTCGCTGGCAGCACCTACGTAAAGAACTGCTACACCACCTGACAATTTAGCCAGACGTTCCTGCAATTTTTCCTTATCGTAGTCAGAAGTAGAGTTCTTGATTTCAGCCTTAATCTGATTGATACGTTCCTGAATCAATTCTTTCTGACCTGCACCGTTTACGATAGTAGTGTTTTCCTTAGAAACAGTTACCTTGTCGCAAGTACCCAACATTTCGAGTGTAGCCTGTTCCAGTTTCAAACCTTTTTCTTCGCTGATAACTACACCGCCAGTCAATACGGCAATATCTTCCAGCATAGCCTTACGACGGTCGCCGAATCCCGGAGCCTTCACAGCACAAATCTTCAACTGACCACGCAGACGGTTAACTACCAAAGTAGTCAACGCTTCGCTGTCTACATCTTCTGCGATAACCAACAAAGGACGTCCGCTCTGTACAGCCGGTTCCAGGATAGGCAAGAAATCTTTCAGGTTAGAAATCTTCTTATCGTAAATCAGGATATACGGATGTTCCATCACGCATTCCATCTTTTCAGTATCAGTTACAAAGTAAGCAGACAAGTAACCACGGTCAAACTGCATACCTTCTACCACACCAATTGTAGTATCTGTACCCTTAGCTTCTTCGATAGTGATAACACCGTCTTTAGAAACTTTACGCATTGCATCTGCAATCAACTTACCGATAACCGGGTCGTTGTTTGCAGAAATTGTAGCAACCTGTTCAATCTTATCGTAGTTATCACCTACAGTTTCAGACTGAGCCTTGATAGATTCCACAACCTTTGCCACAGCCTTGTCAATACCACGTTTCAAATCCATCGGATTTGCACCGGCAGTTACGTTCTTCAAACCAACACCTACGATTGACTGAGCCAATACAGTAGCAGTAGTTGTACCGTCACCTGCATCATCACCTGTCTTAGAGGCTACAGATTTTACCAGCTGAGCACCTGTGTTCTGGAACGGATCGCTCAATTCCACTTCTTTTGCTACAGTTACACCATCCTTTGTAATGTGAGGGGCACCGAATTTCTTTTCGATGATTACATTACGACCTTTCGGGCCCAGTGTTACTTTCACTGCATTAGCCAGTTCGTCTACACCTTTTTTCAACTGATCGCGAGCGTCAATGTTGAAGAGAATATCTTTTGCCATAGTGAATTTCCTTTCTAATCTTAAATTCGTTAATTACCTAAATTATCCCAAAACTGCCAGTACATCGCTCTGACGCATCATCAAATACTTCACACCTTCGTATTCGATTTCAGTACCAGAATATTTACCATACAATACAGTATCACCTACTTTCAAGACCATTTCTTCGTCTTTAGTGCCATGGCCAACTGCCACTACTTCACCCTGCAACGGTTTTTCTTTCGCTGTGTCAGGAATAATGATACCACCGATTGTTTTTTCTTCTGCAGGAGCCGGAAGAATCAGGACTCTGTCTGCTAATGGTTTAATGTTCATAATGCTATAATTTAGTTTATATTTTATCGTTTATCAAATGCGTTAAAGCACCTATCTTTCTGCGAAAAGCGTGCCAAAACAAAAGACTGACATTCTGACATAAACAACCTGACAGTCCTGGCCGTCATACTGACAATTCTGACATCCAGCCTTACACGCAAACAAACTTCCGTTATTGGAGATGTATCGAAAAATAATTATCTTTACCACCTAAACCTAACATAATAAATATATGAACAGACCTCTGCAAACACTTACTTTAGCCGCTGCACTTTCCTGCACAATGGCTACGGGTTGGGCTTCCATTCTTACACAAATGCCCAATCAACAGAACAATGACTACGAAATGTTTATGGAAAAAATCCGGAATACAACTATTAAAAATCCTTCCATTGACAAAGATCTAGCTTTGTTTCAGGAAAACGGCTCATTTAGCGACATTGATTATGATGATACCCAGATGACCAACTGGACTCCGATTCAACACATTGAACGTTTGTCGGATTTTGTCTACGCATATACCAACGAAAAGAACAAATACTATCAGAACGAAGATTTATATCAGAAAATTGTCAAAGGATTAGAATACTGGTATGACGTAGATTCTGAAAGTGACAACTGGTGGCACAATCAGATTTCCGAACCACAGAAACTCGGGGTGCTGCTCATTCAAATGCGCATTGGAAAAAAACAGATTCCACAAGAACTGGAAACAAAAATATTGAAACGGATTCAGGAAACAGGCGGAGACCCGGCTAAATGGACAGGTGCCAACCGTACAGATATTGCTCTACACTGGATTTACCGTTCTTGTCTGACACAGAATGAAGCCGATTTAAAAACAGCTATCGACAACGTTTTCAATCCGGTGGTATATACCACAGAAGAAGGATTCCAACATGACAACAGTTATTTCCAACATGGAGAACAGCTTTACATCGGAGGCTATGGAGATGAAATTCTTAAAGGTGTTACCCAGGTAGCTTCCTATGCATTGGGCACACAGTATCAACTGGATAAAGAGAAAGTGAAGCTGCTCAGCAAGTTCATGCGCGAGACTTATTACCGTACCGTACGCGGTCAGAATATGTCGTTCGACGTGGTAGGACGCAGTGTAAGCCGTCCGGGATTACTGAACAAACGAACCACTACCACTTATGCCCAGCGAATGATTGACATCGATCCAACTCATGCCGATGAATACAAAGCCATCATCGCCCGCCTGAACCGAAAGCAGCCTGCTGACTATCAGGTAACCGCTTCACATACCCATTATTTCCGTGGTGACTACTCATTACATGTGCGTCCTCAATATAACTTTGACGTACGTTTGGCTTCTACACGCACGAAGAAATGTGAATACGGCAACAAAGAAAACCTGAAAACCTATTTCATGTCCGACGGATGTACCAACATTGTACAAACAGGCGATGAGTATTTCAATATCTTCCCAGTATGGAACTGGTGCCATATTCCGGGTACTACCGCTCCTCAAGTAGAAAAAATACCGATGGATCCGAAAGCATGGGGCGTGTTAGGTACTTCCACATACGCAGGAGGAGTTTCCGACAGTATTTATGGAGCTACGGCATACGCTTACATGGATACCAATCCTGAAGTAAACACCGGAGCCAAGAAAAGCTGGTACTTCTTTGATAACGAAGTGGTATGTCTGGGAGCTGGTATACAATCCACTTCCACTTATCCGGTTCACACCACTGTCAACCAATGCTTCTTGAAAGACGGCATCTTAGTTGACAAGGGAGGTAAAGAAGAGACCTTAGCAAACGGAAGTTATACCTTGCAAGCCCCGCAGTGGGTATTGCATGACAAAATCGGCTACTTCTTCCCACAGAAAGAAGAAGTGTTCCTGACAGCCCAGACACAGAGCGGACGCTGGTATGACATCAACACCAGCAAATCGAAAAAAGAAGAAAAGAGGGATGTCTTCACATTGGGTATCAATCACGGTGTGGCTCCGAAAGACGGCTCATACGCTTACATTGTAGTGCCGGGAAAAACTTCCGCACAAGAGATGGAAGCCTATCAGAAAGAGAATGCCATCGAAATTCTGTCGAACAATGCAAAAGTACAGGCTGTTCGGAATACCAAACTGAATGTCTGGATGGTAACTTTCTTCGAAGCTGGTACTTTCAAACATAAAGAATTGAGTGTTACCGTAGACAAGCCATGCATATTGATGGTAAAAGACATCAACGCAAAATCGGCCAATCTGCATATTGCCGACCCGGGACAAACCCAGTCGCCCATTCAAGTGGAACTGAAAATCGGTAAGAAGAAACAAGCGCTCACAGCCGACTTCAGCCAAACAGGCATTTATGCAGGAGCTACCAAGCAATACACTGTAAAACTTTAATCTCAATATGAGACAAAAAAGAAGCTCCATGGTACACTCAACTCAAGGCCATGGAGCTTCTTCTTTTTATTGTTCTTCCGATTCCGAGAATAAATCTCTTGCAGGAGTCACCGGTGTCGTGCCCCTGTCCGCTTCCTGCCGGATACGGGAGGAGAACCTCTTTTTCGAAGTGATGCCCAATTCCGTCAGCATATCCGCCTGACGAATCAGGTTGCCTTTTCCCTGCGAAAGCTGCCCCAACGCATTCTTGTAAGCCGTGGAAGCTGCCTGTAAAGAATCTCCAATCTTTTCGAAAGTCTCGGTAAATCCTACCAGTTTCTCATAAAGCACCGTTCCTCGCTTGATGATGTCCTGAATATTTTTCACCTGATACTCCCGCTTCCATAAATCCAAGGCCAATCGAAGCGCTGCAATCAGGTTGGTCGGACTAATCAATACGACCTTCTTCTGGTAAGCATAATTCCAAATGTCCGGATCGGCCTGCAAGGCCAACAAATAAGCCGGCTCGTTCGGCACGAACATCATTACAAAATCCAATGAAGACACATTGTAGCTGGAATAATCTTTCCGGCTCAACTCATCAATGTGGGCTTTCACAGAAGCCAGATGTGCTTTCAAGTACTGTTCACGCTGCACGGCATCCTCACAGGCCACATAGCTTGCGTATGCCGTAAGCGATACTTTTGAGTCAATAATCACCTGACGGTTATCCGGATACACCACCAGCACATCAGGCTGCATCCGCTGTCCCAACTCGTTTTTAAGCGGTTCACCGTGTTCATCTTTCAAGAATTCCTGACGGAAATATTCTTCCCCTTCCCTCAGACCGGAATTTTCCAAGATAGTCTCCAATATCATTTCACCCCAGTTTCCCTGCATCTTGGAATCTCCTTTCAAGGCACGAGTCAGGTTGTTGGCATCGTCGCTAATCTGTTTGTTCAGCTGCATCAGTTCCTTGATACGGTCTTCCAAAGAAAAGCGTTGCTTGGATTCTTTATCGTACACCTCTTCCACCTGATGCTTGAATTCTTTCAAATTCTCTCCAAAAGGTTTCAACAAATTACTCAAAGTTTCTGAACTAAGCCGGTTGAATGCCTCCGTCTTCTGCTGGAAAATCCGGTTAGCCATATTCTCAAACTCCGTATTCAGTTGCTTCCGCAATTTCTCCACTTCTTCCTTCTGATTCTCCAACCGTTCTTCCAGGTTGCGACGCTCTGCCTGTGATGTAGCCAGTGCACGACCTGCCTCTGCCCATTTCCCAGAAAGTTCATCGACCTGTCCACGCAGCCTCTCCGTATCCTTCCGATACTGCTCTGTCAGCAATTCAGCACGTTCCTTTTCCGCCTTCAGCAAATCCTGGGCATGCTGTTGGTTCATCTGTAACTCCGACCGCAAAGAAACGGACTTCCTCGCAGCCCATAAATAGCCCAGCAATCCTCCTACTATCACGCCAACAACCAAATATACAATTTCCATATTCTCTACTAATTTTCGAAACACCTATAAAAAAACACAGGTTTCACGAAACAGAAGTCCGAAGCATCTGCCTCTTCCGTCTTCTTCCGTGAAACCTGTGTCCTTTTTATTTATGATTAACGCTCACGCTTATCCGTTGATGGCAGCTACCAGTTCGTCCGGAGTAACCAGCGACTGTTCGCCGCTTGTCATATTCTTCAGCATGACTTTTCCTTCTTTCATTTCATTTTCACCCACAATGGCTACAAACGGTACCATCTTTGCATTGGCATAGCTCATCTGTTTCTTCATTTTGGCAGCATCCGGGTAGATTTCTGCACGAATACCAGCCGCACGTACCTGTGCCAATACCGGCAATACATACGCAGCCTCAGCTTCGCCAAAGTTGACGAACAGCAACTGTGTACCGTTCACCGCTTCTTTCGGATACAAATCCAACTGGTTTAGTACGTCGTAAATACGGTCAGCACCGAATGAGATACCCACTCCCGACATGCCTTCCATACCGAACACACCGGTCAGGTTATCGTAACGGCCACCTCCACTGATACTACCAATCTGTACGTCCAGTGCCTTCACTTCAAAGATAGCACCCGTATAATAGTTCAATCCGCGAGCCAATGTCAAATCCAGTTCTACTTCCGACTGAATACCCAGTCCGGCAATCGTCTTCAGGATAAATTCACTTTCTTCTACTCCCTTCAAGCCAGTCTCGCTGGCAGCCAGCACATTCTTCAACGTAGCTATTTTCTCTTCATTCGAACCGCTCAACAGAATAATCGGCTGCAACTTATCAATGGCTTCCTGCGGAATACCTTTTGATGCCAGTTCCGCATTTACATTGTCCAAACCAATTTTATCCAGTTTGTCGATAGCTACTGTAATATCTACAATCTTATCAGCTTCTCCGATAATTTCGGCAATACCTGTCAGAATCTTACGGTTGTTAATCTTGATGGAAACACGGATACCAAACTTCTGGAACACGGCATCAATCATCTGTACCAATTCCACCTCATTCAGCAGAGAGTTACTGCCCACCACATCGGCATCACACTGATAGAATTCACGGTAACGTCCCTTCTGCGGACGGTCGGCACGCCATACCGGCTGAATCTGGAAACGCTTGAACGGGAAAGTGATTTCATCACGGTGCATTACCACGTAACGCGCAAAAGGAACTGTCAGGTCATATCGCAAACCTTTTTCACAGAATTTGCTGGCCAATTTTGCTGCATTGCGGCTCAACAGTTCTTCATCTGTCAGTCCAGAAAAATAGTCACCTGAATTCTGAATCTTGAAAAGCAGCTTATCGCCTTCCTCTCCGTACTTACCCATCAAAGTAGACAGGTTTTCCATGGAAGGAGTCTCTATCTGCTGAAAGCCGTAGCGATAGAACACCTCGCGAATGGTGTTGAATATATAGTTACGTTTCGCCATTTCTACCGGCGAAAAGTCTCTTGTTCCTTTAGGTATACTTGGTTTTGTTGCCATAATGAATCAGTCTTTAAATTAACGGGGCAAAAATACGAATAAAATTTCTACCTTCCGCATACAAAACGAAAGGATTTCATGCTTACTCGCGACGATTCATATAAATCGTTACGTAGTAAATCAGCGTAGCCAGTGAACCCAAGGCAGCTACGACATACGTATAGGCAGCCGACTTCAAGGCATCCGTAGCCTGCTGATGATTAAACGCATTGGTAATTCCGGCACTGCTCAACCATACCAGTGCACGACGGCTTGCATCAATTTCTACCGGAAGAGTAATGAAACTGAACAACGTGGTCATGGCAAACAGACAGATACCGATAAGCAGCAGCTGAGGAAAAGAGTTGACCATCAGAATACCAGCTAACAACACCCAAGATACGATGGAAGAAGAAAACTGTACCACCGGGACCAAAGCCGAACGCATACGCAAAGGCGCATATCCCCGTGCATGCTGTACCGCATGTCCGCACTCGTGAGCTGCTACAGCTGCAGCAGCCACACTCGCACTACCATAAACCCCTTCACTCAAATTTACCGTCTTGTTCATCGGGTTATAATGGTCAGTCAACATACCCGATGTACTGGTCACCGTCACGTCGTAAATACCATTGTCACGCAGCATCTTCTCCGCCACTTCCTTTCCTGTCATGCCATTGGTCAACGGCATCTGGGAATATTTTTCAAATTTACTCTTCAGGTTTGCCTGAACCAGGTAACTGATAATCGCAATACCTATAAATACAATCCAAATCAACATAATTTCTTCATTTAAATGTTATACTAATTCTTTAGCAAAAACCTTGCCAAAAGAAAGGTTGTCAGTCATTTCTGCCCAAAGATAAAGATTTTATTTTTCTATTCAGGCAACTTTACGTAATTTTGCTCCGTATTGAAAGAAAGACCATGATAGTTTGCATAGCCGAAAAACCCAGCGTGGCACGCGACATCGCTGATGTGCTGGGAGCCAAAAACCGAAAAGAAGGATACATTGAAGGAAACGGATACCAGGTAACCTGGACATTCGGTCATCTGTGTACCCTAAAAGAACCGCATGAATATACTCCTTCGTGGAAAAGCTGGAGTCTGAGCAGCCTGCCCATGATTCCTCCCCGCTTCGGAATCAAGCTGATAAACGACAGCGGAATAGAAAAGCAGTTTCACATCATCGAAAAGCTGATGCAGGAAGCTGAAATGATTATCAACTGCGGGGATGCCGGCCAGGAAGGAGAACTCATCCAGCGGTGGGTAATGCAAAAGGCCGGTGCCAAATGCCCGGTCAAACGACTCTGGATTTCCTCACTGACGGAAGAGGCTATACGCGACGGATTTGCCAACCTGAAAGACCAGGCGGAGTTCCAACCGCTCTACGAAGCCGGACTGAGCCGCGCCATCGGTGACTGGACTTTGGGCATGAATGCCACCCGACTATACACCTTGAAATACGGACAGAACAAACAGGTACTTTCCATCGGACGAGTACAGACTCCGACTCTGGCCCTGATTGTAAAAAGACAGCAGGAAATAGAACACTTCGTACCCAAGCAATACTGGGAACTGAAGACGGTCTACCGCGATACGGTGTTCTCGGCCATCGTACGAAAGAGCGATGAGGAACTGGCTGAAGAGGCTGAAAAAGAAAAAGAGAACCCTTCGGCCAAGAAGAAAACACAACCCGATGCCAACCGTGGTATTCCGCAGATTACCGACGAACAGACCGGAAAGGAATTACTGGAACGCATCCGGAATGTAGACTTTACCGTAACCGAAGTCAGCTCCAAGAAAGGAACGGAAGCGCCTCCCCGCCTGTTCGACCTGACCTCTTTGCAAGTGGAATGTAATAAAAAATTCAGCTACTCGGCCGACATGACTTTGCAGCTCATCCAGTCATTATATGAAAAGAAGGTGGCTACTTATCCGCGTGTGGATACCACTTTCCTGAGTGACGACATTTATCCCAAGTGCCCTAAAATTCTGGAGGGCTTGAAAGACTATGCCGTTTACACGACGGCATTAAGCGGAAAACCACTGATTAAATCGAAAAAAGTATTCGATAACAGTAAGGTGACCGACCACCATGCCATCATCCCCACCGGGGTACAACCGCAAGGCCTCAGCGACATGGAAAAACGGGTGTTCGACCTGATTGCCCGCCGCTTCACCGCTGTGTTCTATCCCGACTGTAAGTTTTCTACCACCACCGTCATCGGTGAAGCAGACCAGATAGAGTTCAAGGTAACCGGAAAGCAGATTCTGGAACCCGGCTGGCGCATAATCTTTGCCAAGGACGTTCCGGAAGAAGGGAAGGAAAACGAGGAAGAAAGCGTATTGCCTGCTTTCACCAAAGGAGAAAGCGGCCCGCATAGCCCGATGCTCAACGAGAAATGGACACAGCCGCCTCGTCCCTATACCGAAGCTACCCTGCTGCGTGCTATGGAAACTGCCGGAAAGCTGGTGGACAATGATGAACTTCGGGATGCCCTGAAAGAAAACGGTATCGGTCGCCCTTCTACCCGTGCAGCCATTATCGAGACCTTGTTCAAACGGCATTACATCCGCAAGGAACGCAAAAACCTGATTGCTACTCCTACCGGAGTAGAACTGATTCAGCTAATTCACGAAGAACTCCTGAAATCGGCCGAACTGACCGGTATCTGGGAAAAGAAATTGCGCGAAATCGAACGAAAAAGTTACGATGCAGGTACCTTCTTAGCTGAATTGAAGCAGATGGTCACCGAAATAGTCTACAGCGTACTGCGTGACAACAGCAACCGCCGTGTGACCGTTACGACTGATGACAGCCCTAAAATTCCGCTGAAAAAAGCAGCTGCCCCTAAAAACGGTGAAGAAGAGCCCAAGAAAAAAGCGGCTCCCCGCAAGCCACGGGCCAGCAAGAAAGCAGCCACTCCCGAAGCCCCTAAGGAAGACAACCTGCCAGCCGATGACAGCATCTTAGGAAAAGCCTGTCCTGTATGCGGCACGGGCATTATTATTAAAGGAAAGACGGCCTACGGATGCTCTCAGTGGAAAAACGGATGTAAATTCCGCAAGCCTTTTAAAGCGTGAAATATTTCCCGCCCTATATACTAAAACAAAAATTCCTGAAGAATTCCTGTTCACAAAGCAAACAAAGAATTTCTTCAGGAATTTTTATTATTAGTTTTTCAATATAACGTGATACTCTACCCCCTTCTCTGTCTGGAAGGTATATAATCCCTTATCAGACGCTGTAACAGGAACTTCCTCTCCCGAAGCAGCCTCTACTTTTTGAATCACAATATCAGGACTATAAATTGTGCATTCATTTCCTGAACCAGAGACTAATGTACACTCCTGAAGTACATGTTGTTTCCATTTTAAATTAAAAGTAAAGTCCCCTACTGCACGTAACCCATCTATACACCCTTCAGGCCATGCAGCAGGTAACGCAGGGAGCAACTGAATAAAACCTTGATGACTCTGTAAAAGCATTTCTGCCATCCCAGCAGTAGCTCCGAAATTACCATCAATCTGGAAAGGAGGGTGAGAGTCGAACAAATTCTCATATACACCTCCTTTGTCGTTATCCATACTTATTACAGTCAAAGAAGAAAGACTCAGTGCAGATTTAAGCAAACGGTAAGCATGGTCTCCATCCTGAAGACGGGCCCAGCAAGCTATCTTCCATGCCCGACTCCATCCTGTTCCCAAGTCACCTCTGGATAGCAAGGTTTGCTTTGCTGCCTCAGCATATTCTGGTGTTCTATAATAAGAAATTTGATTACCCGGATAAAGAGCAATTAAATTAGAAAGATGACGATGCTGGTTTCCTAAAGTATCCAGTTGCCAAGTATCATATTTCCATTCTTTTATTTGTCCCCATGAGCCAATTGTAAGTCCATTATCCAAACGAGCAAATTTGTCCTTCAATTCTTTCTCAAAAGCCTCATTCTGTTGTATTCCCTTTTGGTGGAAAACTTGTAAGGCCTGAGTTGTTTCACTAAACAGTTGCCAGATTAACTGCTGGGCATACGATACACCATCCTCCCACGGTCCTTGTTCCGGTGACCACTCATCAGGAGCAACCAATTTGCCATTTTCATCTTCTTTCAAACGATCAAACCAATACTCACAAGTAAGCTGCATAACAGGAAATGCTTTTTCAACCAAAAAGTTCACATCCTGTGTATAAAGATAATGTTGCCATAAATGCATGCAATACCAGGCATTAGCTGGCCGATTTATATTCCAGTCCGTATAGCCAAAAATATTGCTTTGGGTTTTAATTGCCCATCCTCTAAGTCCTTCTTCCTGAGCAACCTTCTGCCAGCTTCCATCCGATTTAAGAGCTTCTTTAAAAATATAATTCAAGAAAGGAGCATGGCATTCGGACAAATTACAATTTTCAACAGGCCAATAATTCATTTGTACATTAATATTACTGTGGATGTCGCACTCCCATGGAGGAGTATTATCATTATTCCATATTCCTTGCAAATTACTAGGCAAGTCCATGCCGCGCGAAGAAGCCAACATCAGATAACGGCCATACTGAAAGTAAAGCATATCCAGATAAAGACTTTCTTTATGGAATTTTACAAGTTCATCTGTAGGAATCACCGGTAAAGTTTCAGTTAAATCAAGTTTCACACGTTGAAACAAAGGACAATAATCTTTCATGTGACTCTGTTTCAACTGTTCATAACCTTTTATTGAAGCCTTACAAATCCGGTCAGATATACGAAGATGCAGTTCTTCAGATGTCTCATCTATGTAGGAAGGCGATGAAAGGCTGAAATTCGTAGCCCCCGTCAATAATAATGTCACGGCATCTGCATTCTTCACCACCAACCTGTCCCCCTCTATAAACAAGCTGCCTCCCTCATTCATAACCTTTAACTGAGCCTCGTAAGAAAGTAAATCCAGTTTATTCTGCAATAATAAGGTGGTATTATCCTTGCATCGTGTCACCCCCTCACGGCCATCCTTCAAAGTCACTGAAAAACTTAACTTTCCTTCATTGCCCAGTGTGATTAAACGGGCCACAATCATGCTATCCGGGTGACTTGCAAAATACTCACGTTCATACGTAACACCTTGCCAATCGAATGTTACACGACCTATTGCCTCATCCAATGAAAGTTCCCGATAATAATTCTCTACTTTACAAGAATCAATTCCTTCAAAATCAAGGAATACATCTCCAAAACTCTGATAAGCCCCTCGCAATTCCTGACTCCCAGACCACAAGGATTTTTCATTAAACTGTAGCTGTTCACGAGCTATTCCGCCCAAAAACATTGCCCCTAACTCTCCATTTCCAATCGGTAGAGCAGACTTCATCCAGTTTGTTGCCGGACGGTTATACCACAGCTTCATTTCAACAGTGGATTCTTGCTTGCAGGATAACATAAAAAATGTAATAACCCCGCATAAAATCGACACAAATTTTCTCATAAATATAAATTCCACAATTATTTATAATACAGTTCCTTTTACTAACAATTCTGACAAGATAGCTTCTTTCCAATCTGCAAATTTAATACGTATAAAACGCCCTGTATTTTTGCCCTTATCAAGAACTAACCGATGAGTTGTATCTGCT
The DNA here is from genome assembly GCF_003437535.1 of Phocaeicola plebeius. Classification (GTDB taxonomy): domain Bacteria; phylum Bacteroidota; class Bacteroidia; order Bacteroidales; family Bacteroidaceae; genus Phocaeicola; species Phocaeicola plebeius_A. Next base: position 65,503 of record NZ_QSQT01000009.1, on the reverse strand, counting down.
TTCTCAATTTGTGGATTATCACATATTGTATTCCAGCTTTCTTTATCATCCGAAATTTCTACTATATAATAAGACGGAGATTTCCCTGAAAGAAAACCGAGTTCTATCTCCTTCAATTCCAAAAACTTTTCAGTATCCAGTATCCAATAAGGTGAAGTATCTCCGTTGGCAGCTTTCCAATAAGTATCAGGATTCCCATCTGCCGCCATACCGGGTGCATGCCCCTCTTTACTGCTGCTGGCAAAAACCGGATTATTCCGGCCGAAAGTCTGTAACTCACTCATGCCCTGCTCACGTACAAAACGAACATAAGGGCGATATGATACAATTGGAGTTACTCCTTCACGATATACATTATCTCCCACAAATTCTATTTCAATTCGTGATTTTTCCAAACCGTCTGCACTTGCTTCAATCACGGTTTTCCCAGCATAATATGAACGGAAAGAGATGGCAGCCTGCCCGTCCATGATACGGATGTCACTTCCTTCTTCAAAACGAATGGATCGTCCTGTAGGAAATTCACCCGGACCTGAAATAACTTTCAAATCTACTGTAGGAGTAGAAGATACCGCTTTCCCTGAAGCATCACAAACAGTAAGCCATAGTTGTACATCATCTGTACCATCAGTCTTCACCCCCTTTATCTTACTTGCTTTTAACTTTAAACGTGCAGGATTATCTTTCCCCGGCCATTCAGGAGGTGCAATACCCGCATATTCATTCCGATACCAATACCAGGAACGTTTCGGAATACGGAAATAGTCCACAATCCCCATTTTTCCCAACGCACTTCCAGCAATACTACCATGGTCAAATCCACACCAGATAGCCTGTCCACTGCGCCATGAACGTCCTTTCCAACCTTCATCACGTTGTAAGTCACTCCATCCAGGAACGTATTCACCCGGACGGTCAGCCGTTACACTTCCATATTCTGACACCAGATTAGGAATACCCGGATTTTGAAAATCAGGCTGTGTGGCACCATCTCCATTATATCCGGCAAGGTCTCCAATACGGTCAATTCTTTCATCGGCTAAAGGACGTTGTGCTCCTCCCACGGCAGCTGGTCTTGTAGCATCCAGTTGATGAGCCAAATCCACCATCCGCTTCAGTAACCTACGTACTCCCGTCATTGCTTCCGGGGCAGAAAAGAATGCTTCATTGCACATACTCCATGCCACAATGGAAGGATGATTACGATGAATACGTATCATTTCACGCAATTGCTGCAAAGCACTCTCCTCAAAAGCCTGCTCATACTTTTTTTCTACAGGATAGGCGCTGCTGTTCCAATAGCCATCCGGCTTAAATCCTCCAATTCCCCAAAATGGAGCTTCCGACCAGAATAAAAGTCCTGTTTCATCACATGCTTGTGAAAAAGCTGGCGCATGAGGGTAATGCGATCCTCGAATTAAATTAAAACCAGCCTCTTTTATCATATTTACATCCCTGTACATTGCAGCTTCAGTTACAGCATCTCCCCAACCGGCCTGATCCTGATGTACATTGGCTCCTCTAATATAAAAATGATGTCCATTCAAGAAAAATCCTTTATCAGCCGTCCATTCAAACCAGCGAAAGCCAAAAGAAGTTTCCAAAGAATCAATCAATCTATCATTGTGATATACCAAACTTACAGCTGTATATAAATTCGGATGCTGCGGGCTCCATAAAGCCGGATAATCAACCGGTTTAGTCAACTGCATAAATATTTTCTTTCCACCGGCAGCCACCGTTTCCGTAGTCTCTACTGTGGCTACATTCTTTCCATTACAATCCAGAATCCTAGTTTGCAAACGATAAATTCCACTCTTATTACTCTCATTGCATATTTCCGTTTCAATCTTTACTCTTGAATAACGTCCTTGCTGTTCTGCCAAATCAGGAGTTGTGATAAACATACCATACCAGGAAATATAGCAATATCCTTTTTTCACCAGACGCACATTTCTATAAATACCTCCACTAAACACATGCTCCCCAGCTCTCGGAGCCACATCCGGTTTCCATAAATTGTTCACTCTTACAGCTATCAGGTTCTTTCCCTTTTTTATCCATGGAGAAATATCTACAGAAAACCCCGTATATCCTCCCACATGTTTCCCTGCCATTCTTCCATTGACAAAAACCTCAGCTTCCTGAAACACCCCGTCAAACTCCAGAAAAAGTTTCCTCTTCAAATCTGCCGCACTTAACTGGATCTGTTTCCTATACCATCCATAGCCAACATAAAAGTCTTTCGACATAAAATAAGGGATACTGAAAGAATGAGGAAGTCCTACATTCTCCCAAGAAGTATCATCAAAATCTTCTTGTTCTGCATGCTCATGATCTCCTTTGGAGTATTTCCAACATGAATTTATTAAAAGTTCCTCACGAGGCAAATCCTTCGCATATAAAGTACACGCACATATCCATATCAAAAGACATGAGAATATTCTAAAGTCCTTCATAAAATTCATAAATTTTACTGATAATACATTCCATTAACTATTTCACCCAATTCATATATTGGCAATCTTTATATATACTTTCATTGGTAAAAGGCCATACCTTTTCAATCAGCAATACATCCTTTAACCGATTCAGTTTATCTGCTGATTTTCCACTTTCAGCTATTGGAAGATATTCCGAATGTTCCATTGATCCCACTCCTCCTAATATAACAACATCCAGTAAATGTCCGGCATCGTCTATAGACTGAGAATACTCTTGCTCTGACAAATGATTCAAATTCACAGCCAACCCCATGTTAGCACTTACACCAATTTGCTGTAACATTTGTTTTTGCTGCTTTACGTCTGCAGCTATTCTAAAACGAGTATTAGTCAATAAAATTTTAAGTTGTCTCTGTCCTGCATACTCTGACAAAATCTTAAACGATTCTTTCATCTTATTGTAGATCTGCTGTTCAGAGTAATTAGCTTCAATAGGAGCCTGCGTAGTAAACAGTGCTCTTTTTAGTCCTAGATGTCCCATTTTACTCAACACATCCTTATAATAATCCATACTTCTTTCATAATATACAGGAACAGCATCACATAATGTCAATCCAGGAAAATGATTAATCTCTTCAATAAAACTAACAATGACCGAAAGTCCTATCTTATCCCACCATTTTTTCTCCTCCAGCAAAGCATCCAAAGATTTATTAGCAATATATTCAGCTGTTACACACACACCACCAAATGCATCAAAAAAGCAATCGACTCCTGAAACAGCTTTTCGTATATCTTTTTCATAACGCTCCAAGGTCAAAATATGATTTTCGTTAACCGGTAAAACTTTTTTATCGACTGTTACATCCAATTGCTTATTTACACACCTTTCACGCATTGCCATATAAACATCATCCCATTCCAGTATTGAACAATCCAATAACCTGAAATTCTTCCCATAAGACCAGTTAGAGTTTTCCGAAATAGAATCAATAAAACAAATATTATAATATGCCCTCATTTCATCTGGACACTGATTCTTATAAGCACAAGGAATTAACAATGAATGTTTTCCGTATAGCAACTGCAATTTCTTACTTATTCTATTTAAGTCATCTTTTGTACGCTGAAAAGCTGACTTCTGAATATCAAAAGTCCAATAACCAGAATCAAAGCCACTGCGCAAATCTGCAGCTATATCAAGTGACTGTAGCGTATACCACTCATTTTGGCGCGCCAAAGCCTTATCATCCATTTGCAAAACAGCCCTCCCATCAACAGCCACTCCATCAAAATAATCAAAAAAAGTAGGCATTGTCCTAATTACCTCTTTCAGGTACATCATATTATCGGTAGCCAAGTAGGAACCTGTTACGGGTGAAACCTGATTTATTTTTCTCATCACATTTATTTTTTCATTTTTCACCGTTACATCAAATAGACGAATATCCCCTCCATAGATATGTGATTCATCATCTTTACCTTCTACTTCTCCCTTCATCTCATGAGGCCAATACCCGGCACAACTGAAAAGCTTATTTCCTGTAGAAAGTTCATTTATTGTTTCTATATCACCTATATGTGATTCTATTTTAAATGGAAGACTTTTCAACGTATTATTATACACAGCAAGCCGATATTTTCCTTTACCTAAATAGTTTACTATATACCCTAAATCTTTACCTACCGAAAATAAATTTACAGATGAAAATAATTCATCCAAGATTGTTTCAAAATGGCTCAACAGACGATAAGGACGCTCCAAATAAGTATTAAACTCCCCTCTATGCCAACTAGAAGGAGGTTGTACTCGATAAGGTTGAGAATTTAAACCAAACTCTGTCAATGACAGAATTACCCGTCCCTTTCCTACTGGAATACACCAAACCGTAGGAAATTTTCCCACCTTAGCCATGATTTGCGCATTCTCAGGCAAATCAGCCTTATATAGTCTAAATGCAGCCTGCTCAACGATTTGTTCATTTCCTACTTTCACTTTAGTTCCTGCCGGGAACAAAGTATTTTTCTCTATAATTTTCCATTCCGGCCAAAAACGAGCAGCATTTTTAGCCGTAACCACAAAGGTTCCTCCTTGTAATACATAATCATTTATTTTATCAGTCAATTCTCTTCCTCCACTAAACAAATCACCAGCAGCTACTATCACTGGATATTGCTTCATTGTTTCTACACGAGCATCACTCAATAACGCGTCTACATTCTCACCGTAAGGAGTTGCGCACATGGCCCCAGTTTCATCATAAAAAAATCCACTTCGCTCATAATGTGGATAAAACATGCTGACAAGAGCATCCGTCAAATAATCTCCTGAGGAATATGGCATACCATTCCAAACGCGAAATGAAGCTGCAATATGAGAAGCAGGCATCCAACCTGAATAAAAATCATTCAATAAAGCAATCTGAGTAACCATAACTCCAGGCTGCCCATATTTATGTACAAAATCCACGCAATCATTATGCATTATCCCAATGGGAGAAAGTTTTCCACGATTAGTGGCCCAAGCTCCTTCACACCATCCATGTTCCATACTCAAAATTGTAGAATTATACATATATTGAGTATAATAAGAACGCTTCATAAGCGACAAACTTCCACCATTTTTAAACCCATTTTTATCATCATAAATTTTGCATCCCCATGAATCAAAAACAGATACATCACCATACCACAATATGCCATATTGCTTCCCTGCTCCCCTTAAATGCATGTATTGTACCTGTCCGTTAGTTATCTTATTCTGAGTCTCCGAACCAGCCAGCATAGTATATCCTTCTTTTAAAATGGGATGCCAATACCAAAGTACACTTAATGCACTGCACCAGTTTCCTAAATCACTTGCTACCCGATCAAAATAAGGTTGTGAAGCCAAGTATTGCTGTTTTTTATCAGGTATATAAGGTTCTATAATATGCCGATATGTAAAATTAAAACGTCCATCTTGTTCTCCTACATCAAAACCCGTGAACTTATTTCCTATATACCTCTGAATCTGATCTATCTGCCACTTCGGAACAATACATTCTCCAAATCCACCATATACAGGCATAGCAGATCCCGGTCCATATCCACCTATATTATGCACAAAGAAATTATTCTTCGACATAAATTGCAATCTCCGAGTGAAGTTCTTATCACACATCAATGAAAGTCCTGGCCTATATACATCACCTTTTACCTCAGCTACCTCTGTTGAATCTATAGGGGTGTTACGCCCCACTACAAACTGGGTCTTATTGCCAAAATCTTTCCACGATAGCGAGGGATAAGGCCTTCTATAATATTCAGGATAATCTTTCGGCTCTACCAAATAAGGATATATTGCAGGGGTTATTGTCAAACTTTGAGAATAGTTTGTCTTACACGTTTCCTTTTGTTCTATGGTTTCAGCAGCATACCCTTCAATACTGACAATCGGTAAAAAAGAAGAAAGCAGATATAAAATATAACGGTATCTCATAACACTATATAAAAAACAAATCAACACACTAGCTAAGAGAAATGTAATAAATAGCTTATCACATTTCTCTATAAACCTATAACAAATTAGAAGCCGCCACTCCAGATATAAGATATGGACAAATCATCTATCAATAAATTCATATTATCTAATTTTGATTCTATTGTAAGATTAAATGTGTCTCCTACCTTAATTAATCCCGTTTTATAACTAAACTTTGTCCATTCCCCAACATTAGAATAGACTTCATTTGTTCCAAAAGTTGAATACACATTAAAACTTCCATTTTCTTTTCGAGCCATAAAGCTTATCACATAATAACCATCATACAAAGCACCTCCCCAATCATGAAGAATCTGTAACTTACCTTCTTTTATTATTAATTGCTTTGAGCCCGAATATGCTTCCCCCGCTACGACTATAGGGCTTCCCTCCGTATAATATTGTGTACGTTCAGCTATTTCAGTCCAAGGTTGTATTACATAACCATCCTCATATTTTTCATAATTATCCAAACATAAATAAGCTTTGTTTCCAGTAGCCGAAATTCCAGTCTGTGAAATCCCATTATAATTATTTGAATAAAGTGTATATTCTGTGGGAACATCTGTAGCATCATAATCAATAAACTGATTTTCAACTACATCTGCATAAAAAACATCATTCTTATATAATTTATAAGAAGTAGCAAAACGCCCAGTTGTCCACGACAATACACATCCTCTAATATCATCTACCGAAGCTTCAAATTTTATTGGAGCACGTGGAATGATTCCATTTGGAATGCCCAAATATCCAGAATCTGAGGCATAAGTAGAAGAGCGCCATCCCATAGCATCCACTGCATAAACTCTATATTCAGTCAATGTATCAGGTGCTAAAGCATCTTCATAAGACTCTACATACAAACTATCTGCTATTACTTTTAAACCACGAACCAATGTATAAAATGCAGTTCCTTCAACCTTATCCCATTTTAAAAAGACAGAAGTATCCCCACGTGTAGCAGACAAATTCTCTGGTGAAGCTATTCTATTAATAGCATAATCTTCTTCATTACAACCAACATATACAAAGGTTCCAATAAACACAAAAACTATAAATAACAACTGTTTCATAATAAATTAATTTTATTAATACCCAGGATTATTAGGAGAAAGATTTGGATTTGCATCAATAGCACTTTGCGGAATAGGCCAAAGTTCATTCTTTCCAGAAACAAACACTTTATGAGATCCAAAATCATATTTTTCATCCGATGTGATTCCATTTATCACTTGATCAGCAATACCCCAACGACGAATATCAAAATATCTTAATCCTTCAAAAGCAAATTCCCACTTTCTTTCATTCTGTATCGTATTCATCATCTCAGATTGAGATTGTCCTCGAGGCACACGTGCAATACCGGCTCTATCTCTTACCTTATCTAATATGTCATAAACAGAATCGTCTATTTGTCCAAGCATTGTTTTAGCCTCTGCATACATCATTAACACATCTGTATAACGTAAAACAATAAAATCAGACTCATCTTCATTTGTCCAGTCTATTTTATCATCTTCATTCATATATCCTTTATTTATTGTTAAAGGATAATCATTTGCGCATTGAGCACTTATATTGCATACATATTCAGACGATTCATATAAAAGGCCATTAACCATTGAATAATCACCAATATAAAATGTGCTTTCAAACCTAGGGCCTCTATTCGCCCATTTTTGTTCCGGATCATAAGCTCTTGAACCCTCTTCCACTGTTTTACCATCAATTAAAGGATATGAATCTATAAATTCAGGTAATACAGAAACTGTTTCCCAAGAACCATTCATACTGGCTTCTGGCAGTCCTGGTAACTTACTACCAAACGTTGTATTAAAGGTGCTTCCCTGTTTATATCCTCCCGCAGTATATTTTAAGGCAAATAAAATCTCTTTATTATCTTCATTTGAATTTGAGAAAATGTCTTTATAATTATCCAAGAAACCAATTTCAGATGGATTTTGCTTTTCCAATTCCATTAATTCCAATGCACTCTTAATTGTATTCTCATAATCCTCTGCATATAAATAAGCTCTTACCTTCATTCCAATTGCAGCTTGTTTTGTTGCAATCCCTTCACGAGAATCATAAGGAGTAACTTCTAAGTTTGTTGCAGCCAATGTAAGATCTGGAATTATAATTTTTTCCATAATCTCTGAAAAAGGACTTCTTGGCAATTTTGATTCCTCAGGAGTATAAATCTTATCAACCAAAGGAACATCACCCCATAAACTTGTCAAACGAATATAACATAAAGCCCTTACAAAACCTATTTGCCCTGTTACATACTTTACAAAATCCTCATCAAAATTATCAGCTTTTGCCTCTATTTCTGCCTTAATTGTATTCGCCCATGAAATTGCATAGTACAAATTTTTATACACAAGATCTACATTTCCAGTCACTGCATTTAATTCTCCTCGTGAAATATCAAACCAAGGTTGTGTCCAACTGTTCTTCCACATACAAACATCCGCACAAACCTCCCAATACAGATTCCCAAAATATGCACCTCCAACAGCATCTGCATCCGTAGGCCGAAGTATTGCATAAAGCCCTGTTATAGCCTGATTAAAATCCTCTTGAGTATTAAAAAATGTCTCTTTTGCCAAAGAATCCTCCGGTTCCAACTCAATCCAATCATTGCAACTATAAAAGAAGCATGACATAAAACCCAGTACTAATAAATATATCTTTTTCATATTTCAATTCTATTTAAAAAGTCAAATCAATACCCATTTTGAATGTCGTAGCTTGAGGAATTCCTCCACGTTCTCCACTACTATTAGACCGTTCTGGATCAAATCCCTTATATCCTTTCTTTGTCCAAGTAAATAAATTTGATGCAGAAGCATACACCCTCAAACGGCTTGCTCTCAGTCTCTTACATATATTCTGTGGAAAAGTATAGCTAAATACTAAATTTTTCAAACGCAGATATGTTCTATCCATCAGAAAATATGTATTGGCATAAGTATTATTAGGACCATTATCTACCCACACTCTCGGTACAGTTTCACTAGGATGTTCAGGTGTCCAACGCTGTACCCAAAATTGTCCAAAATTGGAACCTTGGAAAGTTGGTGTATAATATTCGCAAGTTCCATAAGAATATGCGTCAGCAATCCCCTGAAAATCAACACTCAAATCGAATCCTTTATATCCAAATGACAAATTTGCCCCAAAAGTCCAAGAAGGATACTCAGTTCCTAAAATTTGCCTATCGTAAGCATCAATAGTTCCGTCAGGAGTCCCGTCAGGACCGCTAAAATCTTCAAAAATAAGATCTCCAGGACCAGCCCCACTCACATGAGGGCTATTATCTACTTCTTCTTGTGTTTGATAGATTTTTCCAGTCCACTTCACTAAATAATATGAATTGATAGGATTATCACGTGTAGTTATTTGATTTCCATTTATATGCCTATCTGCTTCACCAACCAATGTTGGATCTAACGAAATAACTTTATTTCGTATATATGAAGTATTTCCACTTATTGACATATTAAAATTATTAAATCTTTTTTGGTAAGTGGCCATAAATTCAAAACCATTATTTTGCACCTGAGCAAGATTAGTCATTACCGAGCTAAAACCCGTTTCATAAGGTAATGGAGTATTAAATAAAATATCCTTTGTTTTACGAATAAAATAATCTCCTTCAAAAATCAATTCTGAATCCAAAAGATGTAAATTAAAGCCTAAGTTTGTTACATTCGTCGTTTCCCAATGCAAATCAGGATTTCCATAGCTAGATGGCGTAACCCCTGTTTCTACAGTTTTTCCCCACACATAATTTGCATTATAAGCTATCTTTGCCATATAAGGAAAATTATCTCCACCATACTGATTTCCCAATTGCCCCCATGAAGCTCTTAACTTAAAAAAGTTAATTAATGGAACATTCTTCATAAAATCCTCCTGAGTTAACACCCATCCAGCAGAAAATGAAGGGAAAACACCATATTTATAGTTAGAGCCAAATCTAGAAGAACCATCACGTCGGATATTAAATTCAAATAAATATTTATCAGCATAGTCATAATTAATACGACCAAACTGAGACAAAATTGCATATTTAGATAAAGCACTTGAATTATCTTTCGTAGTAGGATCACCTGCACCTAAAATATGAATATAGTTAGAGATAAATTTACCACGGTATGCATCAAAATAGTTATTACTATTCTTCTCATAACTAACAGCTGCCATAGCTTTCAAGTTATGCTTGCCAAAATTCTTCTCATAATTTAATTGTACATGAGGGTTTATTCGATAGTTTCTAGAAGATGACATCTTTAGACTTGCATTCCCATAAAAATTATTTTCCAGGTCACTCATTGTACCATTGAAATAAGGATCCGCCAATAATTCCTTATAACGCCAGTTTTTTGTTGAAGGACATCCCTTCCATTCATTATAATCATAAACCTGAATATTAGCATTCAATATAGTAGTCAAATGAAGTCCTGGCAAAATATTCCAGTCCAAATAAGCAGTGCCAATAATATCATTACGAGTTTGATGTATCTCATTATATAAAAGTCCAGCCAAGGGATTACCACTTTGAACTTGTCCCGTATAAGATAAAGAATAACTATCAGGAAGAGCCAACGACCCATCATCATTATAAGCTGGATTTAAAGGAGAAGCTCTCATTATATCAAGTGCAAAGACCTCATTCACACTACCATTGGGAGTTCTTTGATTACCATAAGTATACCCCATTACAGCCCCAACGTTCAATTTTGGCAGAATTTGTGAATCTAATGTCAAGCGAGAAGTAATTCGTTCATAATTACCATCTGAAACAATAGATCCTTGATCCATATAACCTAAAGAAAAATAAAATTTAGTTTTATCGTTTCCTCCATGTGCACTAATATTATACTCTTGAGTAAAACTAGATCTAAAGATTTCGTCAAACCAATCTGTAGAACATGCCTCTCTATAAGAAGGTGTACGGTACAACTCCATTACTTCTTCAGAAAATGCAGGAGTTAATCCTGAATTGACACGTGCCTCATTCATTAAAAGCATAAAAGTCTCTGTATCTGTGACCATTTGAGGCTTACTCTGTTTGGTTATTTGAGATATAGAAAATCCAGCATTCACATTAAAAACTGCTCTATTTTCTGTGCTTCCTTTCTTTGTAGTCACAAGAATTACCCCATTAGCTGCTTGAGAACCATATATTGAGGCCGAAGCAGCATCTTTTAATACAGAAATATTCTCAATATCTGCAGGATTCACTACATCCATACTTGGCGAGATAACACCATCAATTAAAATAAGAGGTGCAGTATTATTCAAGGTTCCCAATCCACGAATGGTAATTTGTGCACCATCATCTCCTGCAATACCTGAAGATTGTGCAATATGAACACCAGCAACTTTTCCAGCCAGACTTTGAGAGGCACTAGTAATTGGTTTACTTTCTAATTGTTTTGAATCCAAAGTAGCAACCGCTCCCGTTAAATTTACTTTCTTTTGAGTTCCATAACCTACCACTACAACTTCATCCAAAACCTCTGTATCTTCTGCTAATACAACCTTGACAAAAGTTTGCCCTTTCAATGCAACTTCTTTTGTTTCATATCCAATAAATGAAATTATTAAATTCTTTGCAGATTCATCCTTTAGTATAAAAAAACCATTCAAGTCAGTAATTGTACCTAAAGATGTATTTTTTATTTTTACACTAGCGCCAATGATTGGCTCTCCATTCACATCGACAACTTGCCCTTTTACTTCTGAACTTTGTTTTATTAAATTTATTTCATTATAAGATAAAGATTCAGAAGCCAAAAGGTAATCATGCCGTATCATAAGACCTTCCAACATTATCATAGAAAGGAATATACCAATTCTATTCAAAAGCAAACATTTTTTGTTTCTCATATAAACCATAGTTTAAGTTACAAAGCAACCAAATTAAATTTCACACATCATATTATTCATGCATTCTTTATATATGCAGTCATAACATTAATCAGCATTTTATGTCTGCGTAATTGAAGATGACATTACACTTTTTCTAAGCCATTGAAATCTGTTCATAACAATATTAAATTAATAGGTTCAAAAATAAAAAACATGTTTTTCTAGGCACAAAAGTAGAATGTATAAGCTCCCAAATGAGGAAGAAATCCGTCAAAAACAGGTAATAATAGGTTTTCAGCGTAAAAAGAGAAACATTCACCCTTTATGAGAAGTATCTTCTAATAAGGATAGTTGCATCACATATTGTTTGGGGGATATGTTCATTTTTTTCTTAAACGCATCACGGAAACTCTTTATATCATTAAAACCACATTTTACACAAACTGAACTTACATTAGTTTCACCTCCATTAAATAGTTGGACGGCCTTAAAAACTTTATATTCATTAATAAAATCCATTCCGCTCATTCCTGTCACAGATTTAATCTTACGGTAAAAAGATGAATGACTCATACCTAACTTCTCAGCCATAAAAACCACTCCAAGATTTGGATTCATTAAATGCTCATCAATAGTCTCCTTGCATTTTAATAAAAAACGCTGTTCCTCTTTCGTATAGTTTTTTTCTGACTTCGCCAAAGCATTTGCCATTACAACAGACTCCGTACGAGCCAATAAATAATCTATTCTATTACGTAAAAATTTCAATGAAACAGGCTTCGTCAAATAAGCATCCGCACCACTATCAAAAGCTACAATTTGATCCTCCTCAGCAATTTTCGCCGTTAACATGATTATCGGGATATGGGCCAATTCTTTATCTTCCTTCAAGGCTTCCAGAAAAGCCATTCCGTCCATTTTCGGCATCATTACATCACATACAATAAGGTCTGGAAGTTCTTTCCTTACCACAGTCAGTCCATCCATTCCATTATTCGCTTTCAATATCCTAAAATCTTCAATTAAGGAACGTTCCATCAGTTCTAAAATTTCAGGTTCATCATCTATTAATAAAAGTGTATGAGTAGCTGTTGGCGACATAGGTTGCGCATTAAGAAGTAAAGATTTTTCTTTTTCCACATCCGGTAAAACCTCCACTTCTTCTACCTTCTCCTCTTTATTTTCATCTTTCAAGGGAATAGAAAACATAAATTTTGACCCTTTCCCGAACTCACTTTCTAAATGTACTTCACCTCCATGTAATTCAACCAAATATTTTACAAAGGAAAGCCCAATACCATCTCCCATTGCAATCGATTGAGAAGAATCTACCTGAAAAAAACGCTCAAACACCATATCCTGAAATTCTTTCTCTATACCAATACCATTATCCTCAACTGAAAACATTACATTTTCTGATGTCTCATCAATAACAAGAACCACTTTACCACCTTCCGGAGTATATTTAAATGCATTTGAAACTAGATTAGTAAGAATTATTTCTAATTTTTCTGCATCAAAATTCAATCGAATAATAGTTTTTGCTGGTAAAAAATGAAAAATAATATTTTTTTGCTGACATAGAGATTCGTAGTCTGGTACAAGATCTTTGCAAAAAGATACGACATTCTGTGTATGTAAATCCAACTTCAGTTTTCCTTGCTCTAACTTTCTTAGATCAATCATGCGAGTAACTAATTTACTTAGCTTCATAGCATTACGATACATATTCATCAAATATGTACGAGGAACTGATACTATCCGTTTTTTTTCAGTCATTAATTCCTCTAATGGAGCTGTAATCAGAAATATAGGCGTACGTAATTCATGCGTAATATTCGTATAAAACCGTAATTTTGCTTCATTAATATTACGAGCTGTTTCTTTTTCTATCTCTTTTAATTGAACAAGGTGCTTAATATTCAATTCATGTTTATAAAACCAGAAGGCAGTTGCAATAGCTCCAGATAAGAGCAATATCCACAAGCACCAAGCCCACCCCGTTTGCCACCAAGGAGGAGTGATGACAATATATAAACAAGACATTTTATCACTCCATTTTCCAGAACTGTCTGTCGATTTAACATAAAATACATATTTTCCTGGAGGTACATTTGTATAGGAGACTTGCCGTTTCGTCCCAATCTCCTGCCAACCTTTTTCAAACCCTTTCATATAACACGAGAAACGGACTTTATCTGGGGTCAACATCTCTGGCACTGAAAAAAATAAAGTAAAGAAATTCTGATTATAAGCTAAAGAAACGCTTTTCCCCTCCATACCTAGCAAATGAACTTTACTACCTGAATGATTCAATAACTCCAATTCTGTAAAATAAACAGGACTAGTCTGATGCGTATAAACAATCTTTTGGGGTTCAAACCAAACAAGACCTTTTGTAGCGCCCATATACACAAACCGATTATCTTGTGCACAAGCATGATAATTAAATTGTCCAGCCCACAGATTATCCATTTTCCCAAAATGAACAAAAGAATCATGTTTCGGATCATATTTATATAAGCCATTATAAGTGCCTAACCATAAACACCCCACACCGTCTTCTTCTATACTCACCACTTTGTTATTTTGAAGTTCGATACGCTCCGCATAAGATATTATTTTCCCTTTCTGCTCGTCCATCCGATATAGTCCGGCAGACTCCGTTGATAACCATATAGAATGATTAGAATCCATAAACATATAGCGGATAAAATTAGAAGGAAGTGATACTTTCTCCGATTTTTCATGGTAATGCATACATATCTTTCTTGTTTTCCGATCCAATTTATATAATCCCGTATGCGTAGAACTAATCCATACAAAATCGCCATCAAATAAAATGGAAGATGCACTATAAACTCCATCAACCAATGTAAAAGATTCTGTCTTAGGATTAAATAAATAAACTACAGAACCTATAATCCATATATTCCCATCATTGCCCTGTTGAATATCCCACACCTGATTTGCATTATAAATCTTATCGATAGAAAAAAGATCATAATTTTTAAAAGTATGAGTAGTACGTGAAAAACGGCATAATCCCTTCTCATAAACTGCCATCCATATATACTGGGAATCTGCACATATAGACAAAATATTATTCCCCGAAATAGTACTATTCTGTTGAGAATAAACAGTCAATGAACCAGACTTTTTATCATATATATTTAAGCCACCTCCATCTAACCCTAAATACAGTTTATCTCCATCCGGATAAATTGCAGTCACAATATCATGGGATAAGCCTTCTTCATTCTTGGTCAAAGTATAAAACCAATCGTAATAAGATGAGTAAAAATTTACACCTCCACGATAAGTTCCTATCCATAAGCAATCTCTCCTGTCAACAAACAAAGCGTGAACTGCATCACTGCTTATATTCGAATTTTGAGATGTATAATTTACTATTTCTCCATCCTTTAACTCCACTATTCCTCCACCATCCAGACCAAATAATACCTTATCCTGATAATCCACAATTGCTTTTATATCTTTCAACGCAAAAGATTCTTCCACAATCTCTGCCAATTCGGAATTTATTTTAAAGGCCCTACCTGCATATCCAATCCCCGCACCCACATAAACAGTTTTCTGATTCTGACTATAATACATCATACAGCCACTTAGAATATGTTTATCTAACAATTTCTGGTTTACGATAGCTTGTTTTTGGGCATCAATCAAAAATAAACCTTCTGTACTATAGGCCAAAAATAGATTTTCCTTATAATTTGCAATAGCTTGCCAAGACATTTTTTTTCCATATACACAAGGTATAAAAACATATCCTTCTTTTTGAACCCAAATCTCATCCATAGTTGTTAAAACAAAGACAAGACCATTACAACAAATAATATTACGAATAGCTACGTCTATTCTTTTTTTCTCACCAGATGGAGACAAATAAACACAATCATAAAACAGATCTTCTTTCTGGGAATAACAAGAAAGTCCATTGGTTGTTCCTACCCATAAATAATCACCAACTGACAACAATGCTTCCACATGATTATCCACTATAGAATTAGAAGTATTCTTATCATGCCTATAAATAACGAACTCAGCCCCATCAAATCGACATAAGCCATTAAAAGTTCCCAACCACATAAATCCCCGACTATCCTGTGTAAAACATTTTACAGTATTATCCGGTAATCCATTTGAGGTATCTAAAATTTTAAAATCTTTTGCACAAAGAGAAACTGTAAAGAAATCTAGAAGTATAAAAAATAACAGTTCAATAAAATGTTTTTTTACAGCATTATTCATAGCATACACCTTTTTTGTTTACACAAAAATACGAATTAGCCAATCAAAAAAAGGTGGAAAATCGTCAAATATAGGAAGAAATTCGATATTATCAATTCAAATTCCAAGCTTCAGACATAAGCTTCAATACACATAAAACTTTATTACCGTACAATAGAGACATAAAAATATTACTCGACCAATGAATTAACAACGGTCGAGTAATTCTGCACACAATCCCTAATTAAAAGGGGGATTTATACATCCTATCATATTTACTAATATATTTCCATACTACCTCACAAACTTATTTCCAAGCCACCTTCTCACGGGTTCATCATAGAGCTTCAGACACAAGTATGCCAATGCAATACTTCCGAAATATACGACAGCTGCCACCGGCCAAGTGTCTTCCAACGTATACAACTGTTTCTCAATAAGCCATGAATAGAATACATACATAATAGGATAGTGAATGGCATAAAGCGGATAAGATATATCTCCCAGGAACTTACAGATAGCGGTCGACTGCTTGTCTGTCGTCTTGCCGGATGCCCCCATACACACCAATAGAGGAAATACCACCGCAATGCATATCATCTCGAACACGCCATTCAAGCATACCGGTGACTTACCTTCGATATAAGGCACACAGAAAAGTCCCAACAGGATAATGCTGCAAATCCAGAATGCGCCTCGAATCTTGAACGGACAGAAATTTCTTGAAATCAGCATACCTAACGTGAAAGGAAACAGCATTCTCAGCATGCCTCCCCAAAAGTTCAGCCCATCGAGCGTCCAGCCCACTCCTATCATGCCATAACCTACCACATCAAACAAAGCAAACCAGGAAAGCCCCAAACCGAGCAGTATGACCAATACTGTCAGTGCCTTATTACTTAAACGATGAATGAAAAGAGCGTAAAGTATATTACCTATATATTCAAAGAACAATGACCAGCTCGGTCCGTTCAAGGAAAACATCTCTCCGTTCCCGCGTACGTCATACCCGGCTCCCGGATAAGCCGGAATAAAGCACATTGCAAGCAAGAGTGCCAACATGACCGCGGAGGTCGCTACATGTGTACCATCCCATTTCACTCCCCCTTGCACAAAGAAAGCAATGCAACCGATTATCGCCCCCATAATAATCATCGGATGGAGTCGGATAAGTCTCCGCTTAAAGAAGCCTTTTAACGTCAAGTTCTTCTTCCACCGGTCATCGTACGCATATCCGATGACAAAACCTGAAAGTATAAAGAAGAAATCGACGGCCAGATAACCATGATTAATGACAGTAATGAGGGTACCTCCTCCAGCAAAAGAAAAACCTTCGAAAATGTGATAGAACACAACAAGCAGTGCGGCCACCCCTCTTAGCCCGTCAAGAAGTTCATAATGCGGTTTTGTATCTGCAAAAGCTGAAGATGAGATTCGATGATTCATATCGGGATAAATTAAACTGATTAGGATTTATACTATACATTTACATCGTGCAAAGATAGGGAATCTCATCCATTAAAAATTTGTCCTAAATCAAATTACTGTCTTTTGCTTCGCAACCTGCTGAGAGTAGAAAGGGTGATTCCTAAATAGGATGCAATGTATTTCAGATTTACCTTTTTGCATATTTCCGGAAATTGTTTCTGAAATTCCTCATAACGCTCCTTTGCCGGCAATGACAACCTCTCTTTATGGCTCCTGTGCAACCGTCTGTATTCATTCTGATGTATGATTCTCCCCCAGTTGCATAACTCCAAGTTGGTTTCCATAAGATTTTTGAGGTCACGTATATTGATTCTGTAGGCTTCCACTTCTTCCAGCGTTTCCACATATTCCTCACTTTTTTTGTTGTAATATAATTCATCCATGCTGAAAACAATACATCCCTCTGCTCCGAACGAGGTAGTGTATTCCTCTCCATCGACCACCCAATAGGCTCTTAAGATACCCTTCTCTATAAAATAAGCATACTTACAATAAATACCTTCCTTTATAAGTTGATACCTTTTAGGGAAACTGCAAGGTGTTAAATAGGATTCAAGTTCCTTTATGGTCAAATCGGACACCGGATATTGCTTTCTGATACTCTCTATTATATTTTTCATTTATAAGACTTGGTTTTCAATAAATAAAACTTGCATACCGAGCTAGGCAGCCCGGAAACACAACCGTATTCGTTTTTGTATTTTAAGCCACCTCAATCATAGCTACGATATACTTGGAGGATAAAGTTATAAAGATTTATAGCATAGCCGATAATTTCTATCAGGAAATTCCACCTCTCCCCACATATAATTACAAATTCCGAAAAGCATAATTCAGAACGCTTCGAAGAATTCTCTGTTTCACACTGCGGGATTTATATTTCACAGTGTGAAATATGTATCCCACAGTGTGGTTTTTGTATCCCACACTGTGAAACAGAGAATACGATTAAGCATTTACCACTTTATCTCTCTGTGTTTCAAGCAATTTACCTATCGGAATCGTAAAATTAGTTCTGTACCAGATTCTGCATCTTGCGAAGTATCTTCGGGAATTGCCAGAAGAAGAGCAATGTGCAACAAATAGCAGCCGTAGCATCCGAAACTGCTTCGGCCATAAATACGCCTTCCACGCCACAGAAGCGAGGCAGCACCAGAGCAAGAGGCACCAGCAAAATAACCTTACGCAGCAAAGCTATAAAAATAGAAATCCGTGCCTGACCAAGGGCTACAAACATATTCTGGCAGGCGCGCTGCAAACCAAAGATTGTCATTCCTGCCAGGAAGAGCGGCAGCACATGCTCTACGGTGGCTATTAACTCCGGATCGCTCGTAAATGCCGAGGCGACTACCGTAGGGAAACAAATCATCAGCAACATCAGGACAAAATTGAAAGAGAACATTACCGTCAGTACAATGCGGAAACAGTCTTTCACCCTCTGGCGGTCACCATGTCCGTAGTTGTAGCTGGCCACCGGCACAAAACCTTGGGCAAATCCTGTAAGTGGCACACTGACCAGCTGCATGGCACTCTGTAAAATAGCCAGGGCTCCTACGTATATATCGCCAAATTTCTCCAGACTGCCGTTCAACACAAATCCTACCAGACTCTCTGTACTAGCCATAATGAAGGGAGATACCCCCAAAGCCAACATCCCCCCGACGATACGGCGGTCGAATTTCAGGTAACATTTTTGCAAACGCAAAGAGGCACGGTCGGAACATAGAAAGCCTAACACCCACCAGGCGCTGCATGCCTGCGAAAGAATAGTGGCTAGTGCCGCTCCTTTTACGCCCATATCAAACCAGAAAATAAAAATCGGATCAAGCACAATATTCAGCAAGGCCCCAATCAAGACGGAATACATCGCAATATTGGGACGCCCCTGTGAATTGATGAACGTATTGAGTCCGGTAGAGATTTCCACAAACAAAGTACCCAGCAAGTACACTGAAAGATAATCTTCTGCGTAAGGAAGTGTAACGGCAGATGCTCCCGCAAACAGCAGAATAGGCTCCATAAACAAATAAGATACCAGCGAAGTCAGCACGGTAAACAGAATCAGCAGCATGAAACCGTTGCCTAAGAATTTCCCCGCACGCACCCGGTCGCCCTGTCCCAGTGCCATGGCAGCCAGCGGCGCACCTCCGGCCCCCACGATAGCCGAAAAAGAAGAAATCAGAATTACAATGGAAGTGGTCACTCCTACTCCCGCCAATGCATTTGTCCCGATTTCCGGTATATGACCGATATAAATACGGTCTACTATATTATATAGGAGATTGACGAACTGCGCGGCCACTGCCGGTAAAGCCATTTTGAAAATGAGAGGAAGCATCCGCTCCGTTCCCAGGCGTTCTTCGTACTGATTGTTCATTCTTGCTGCCATAGGTATTCTACAAAACGGCTGCAAAGTTACGAGTTTTTCGGGAGAGAAAGGGGAAAATGTAATTGAAAAGAAATAACCCTGCCTCCGGATTTGATTTACATCAACAAATTGGCCTTTTACAAGAAAAACATGCTATAAAACATATTTTGTAAAGAAAAAAGGTCTATATTTGCAGTGTAAAAAGAAAGGCTAAAAGAAAAAGCCAATAAAAAGTTTTCAAGGTAAATAAGGTAACAAGTACAACGGCCGGCTGGGAAGTCCGCTAAGAAGATTTAATTAAACTAACTAAAAAAGAAAGGGTAACAATTATGAAAAAGGTAAAAAACATTTTCCACAAGATTGCAAATGCAGATCCAATGATCTGGGGTTATGTAATGCTGAATGACGAAAGACGCAAATAAAACTGCGACGCTGACAAGTTCAGCATTTTAAAGACGAATCTGATAAATGCCGAAAGGCTTCTCGTAAATATTCTGACGAAAAAGCGGTTAGACTTCTAACCGCTTTTTTTATTTCCCATTTGTCCGTATCTTTGCATGAATCTCTAAACACAATGACAGATGACTCCTACCCTGATAGATACCGACAACCCCGAATTTCAGAATGCACTGAAACTCATCCAATATACCCGCCAATCGGTCTTTCTGACCGGAAAAGCGGGAACGGGTAAGTCTACATTTCTGAAATACGTCTGCCAGCATACCAAAAAGAAATATGTAGTACTGGCTCCTACGGGTATTGCGGCTATCAATGCGGGTGGCAGTACCCTGCACAGTTTTTTCAAGCTTCCGTTTCATCCACTCCTGCCCGATGATCCGAAGTTTCAGGGGCGAAAACTGAAAGATTTTCTGAAATATTCTTCCGACCACCGGAAACTTATTCAGAACATCGAACTCATCATCATCGATGAAATTTCCATGGTGCGGGCCGACATCATCGACTTTATCGACAAGGTGCTTCGCACGTACTCTCATAACTTACGTGAGCCGTTCGGTGGAAAACAGCTGCTGTTAGTGGGCGACGTATTCCAACTGGAGCCGGTAGTAAAAAGTGACGAACGGGAGATTCTGAACCGTTTTTATCCGAATCCGTATTTCTTCTCAGCTAAAGTGTTCCAGGAGATGGAGCTGGTATCCATCGAACTCACCAAGGTATACCGGCAAACAGACCAGGTATTCGTCAGCGTGCTCGACCATATCCGGACTAATACTGCCGGAAATGCGGATTTACAACTATTGAACACCCGTTATACGCCGACACCTCCTTGCCCGGAAGAGAATGATTTGTACATCACGCTGGCCACCCGGAGGGACAACGTAGATTATATCAACGAAAAGAAACTCAACGAACTGCCAGGCGAACCGGTCACATTAAAAGGAGAAATACATGGTGAATTTCCGGAAAGCAGCCTCCCTACCCTGATGGAACTGGTCATCAAGCCGGGAGCACAGGTGATTTTCATCAAGAACGACCAGGAAAAACGCTGGGTGAACGGTACCATCGGTACGGTATCAGGTCTTTCGGAAGACGGTACCATCTATGTAATAACGGAAGACGGGAGTGAATTCGATGTACACAAGGAAAGCTGGAGCAACATCCGCTACCGATATAACGAGACGGAAAAGAAAATAGAAGAAGAGGAATTAGGCACATTTACACAATACCCCATCCGGCTGGCCTGGGCCATCACCGTACACAAGAGTCAGGGGCTGACTTTCAACCGGGTAGTTATCGACTTTACGGGAGGAGTTTTTGCCGGAGGACAGGCTTATGTAGCTCTGAGCCGCTGCACCTCATTGGACGGCATCCAGCTGAAGCGGCGGATTTCGCACGCAGATGTGTTTGTCCGACCGGAAATTGTCAGCTTTGCCCAGCGCTTCAATGACAACCAGACATTTGAGAGGGCCATGAAGCAGGCACAGGCAGACATTCAATACGTAGCCTCTGTAAAAGCTTTCGACAAAGGCAATTTTGCCGAATTCTTAGAAGCTTTCTTTAAGGCCATCCACAGCCGATATGACATTGAAAAACCGTTGATACAGCGTTTTATCCGCCGGAAATTAGGCATCATCAACCGGTTAAAGGAAGAAAACCGATTGCTGAAGGAGCAAATGCAACAACAGCGGCAGAATTTGCAGAAATACGCCCGGGAATATTACCTGATGGGAAACGAATGCATCACTAAGGCACACGACCCGAGGGTGGCACAAGCCAACTATGACAAGGCCCTGGAGCTGTATCCGGAGTATGTGGATGCCTGGGTACGAAAAGGAGTGACATTCTTCGATGAAAACCGAATGGAAGAAGCTGAAGAATGCCTGAATCATGCCGTACAACTACGGCCACAGGACTTCAAGGCAGTATACAACCGAGGAAAACTTCGTCTGCTGACCGGAAAAACGGAAGAAGCGCTCTCCGATTTGGACAAGGCTACCAGCCTGAAGCCACAGCATGCCGGTGCGCATGAATATTTTGCTGAAGCACTCGAAAAAAGCGGAAAGGAAATAGAAGCTGCCATTCACTATCGAATTGCAGAAGAACTGCGAAAGAAAAAGAAATAATTTTCTTATTTTTGCGTTCATACGAAGTCAAATCTTCGTAAATAACGCCATGTTACTTAAATTATATTCTAAAAACAACCGACCGGAAGACCTGCAGCGCATAGTAGACATTCTGAACGATGGGGGCATCATTATCTACCCCACAGACACGGTGTACGCATTAGGATGTCATGCGCTGAAGGAACGCCCCATTGAGCGTATCTGCAAACTGAAAAATATCGATCCGCGCAAGAATAATTTATCCATCATCTGTTACGACCTGAGCAACATCAGCGAATATGCTCGCGTGAGTAATGCCACTTTCAAACTGATGAAACACAATCTGCCCGGTCCGTTTACCTTTATCCTGAATGCGGACAGCCGTCTGCCTAAGATTTTCCGCAACCGGAAGGAAGTGGGTATCCGTGTACCCGACAATGCCATCATCCGTGAAATCTGTCGGTTGCTCGATGCACCGATTCTGACGACCACTCTGCCGTTAGAGGAAGGAGAAGACATTGAATACATCACTGAACCGGAACTGATTGACGAAAAGTTTGGAGAGAAAGTAGACCTTATTATTGACGGAGGTACGGGAGGTATTGAACCTTCTACCGTCATAAATTGTTGTGATGATGTACCTGAAATTGTCCGACAAGGCAAGGGGATATTAAATGAATGATTAACTATAAAAATTTTAATTCACATTACACATGTTACTTACATTATTACAAGCTACAGCACAAGCAAGCAATACTGCTTCAAAAATTAACGTAGAACAGCTGCTGGACAGACTGCTCAACTGGGGAATCGAGGTTGGAAAAGACATTCTGGCTGCCATTATTATCTACATCGTCGGCCGGTTTATCATCAAACAAATCAGCCGACTGGTCAGCAAAATTCTGGAAAAACGTAAACTGGAAATCAGTGTACAGACGTTCTTAAAAAGTCTGCTCAGCATACTTCTGAACCTGATCTTAGCATTTGCCATCATCAGCAAATTAGGAGTAGAAACCACCAGCTTTGCTGCAATCTTAGCTTCTGCCGGTGTGGCAATCGGTATGGCATTGTCCGGAAACCTGTCTAACTTCGCCGGAGGATTAATCATCTTAGTATTCAAGCCCTTCAAGGTAGGAGACTACATCGACGGACAAGGTGCCAGCGGAACAGTAAAAGAAATTCAGATTTTCCACACCATTCTGGCTACGGTAGACAATCGAATTATTTACGTACCTAACGGTGCTCTGAGCAGCAATGCCATCACCAATTACAGCAAACAAGACATGCGCCGCGCTGAATGGGTATTCGGAGTGGAATACGGAGAAGATTATGAAAAAGTAAAAGCTGTACTGGAGCGAATCATTGCGGCCGATGAACGAATCCTCACGACTCCAGCTCCATTTATCGGACTGGGAGCTTTGTCTGCCAGCAGTGTAGATATTAAGGTACGTGTGTGGACCAAGACCGAAAACTACTGGGATGTGTATTTTGACATGAATAAAATCGTATACGACACATTCAACAAAGAAGGTATCGGATTCCCGTTCCCGCAACTGACCGTACACCAGGCAAAAGACTGATAAGCATATATCACTCCATAAAAAAACTTCCACCAAGGGAAAATCCTTTAGTGGAAGTTTTTTTATATCTATCAAAAAGATAACTTATTTACGGTCTGCTTTCAAACGGTCGGCCATTGCCTTAGCCAATTCCTTAGCCTGTGCATAATTGTCGGCCTTCATGCTCTGCTTCATTTCTACCGGGTTACCTACTACTTCAAATTTCAGTTTTTCAGTAAACTCACCCAATTTCTTCACTGCTGCGCTGGCCCAGGTGAACGAACCGAAGTAACCAAACAGACGGTTCTTCATTTCACGAGCGGCTACCTTGCTCAACAGAGATTCCATTTCAGGATACAACTGCATGTTATAAGTAGTACAGCCTGCTATCAAAGCTTTATACTTAAAGATGTCGGCCAGGATATAAGAATGATGCGTATGAGAAACATTGTGCAGAATGATATTCTTGATGCCCTGTGCACTCAGTTCTTCTGCAATAGCCTCAGCCAGTTCTTCTGTATTACCATACATGGTTCCATACACAATCACTACACCTTCTTCACCTTCATAGCGGCTCAGCTTGTCATACATATCTACCACTTGCGGAATGCATTCTTCCCATACCGGTCCATGAGTCGGACAGATTGTCTTGATAGGCAGTCCTCCACATTTCTGTAAAGCTTTCTGTACCGGATTACCGAACTTACCTACGATATTAGCATAGTAGCGGCGCATTTCATTCCAATAAATATCAGTATTGATGTTACGGTCGATGCATCCTCCGTTCAATGCTCCGAAACAGCCGAAAGCATCTCCAGAGAACAGGATACCTTCTGTTTCATCAAAAGTTACCATTGTTTCCGGCCAGTGTACCATGGGCACCAGATAGAAGCGAAGGCTATGATGTCCCAGTTTCAGGAAATCTCCATCACCTACCACATAACGTTCACCTGTTACTCCATAATATCCTTCTACCATTTCGAAAGTCTTCTTGTTACCTACCAATACAATTTCAGGATAGTATTTCTTAATCAGAGCAATTGAACCAGAATGGTCAGGCTCCATGTGATTTATAATCAAATAATTGATTTTACGGTCTCCGATAACACTGCGTATCTTCTTAATATATACTTCAAAGAAAGCCACATCTACCGTATCGACCAATGCGACCATATCGTCATCGGCAATCAGGTAAGAGTTATAAGACACGCCATAAGGAAGTGGCCACAAATTTTCAAACAAAGCTTTTGTACGGTCGTTCACACCGACATAATGAACTTTACCTTTAATTTCCATTGAATCCTAACTAATTTAAAAATTTGATATTATATTGTTTCCTTTTTTACTTCTTCATAGAATTTTCCCTGCCAGGTATCTCTTTCCTGAAGGCGACGCTGCATACGAACGGCAAATTCGTAATTTTTAATGCCCCAGTCTGGAGCTATCAGCAGTTCCTTGGGAGATTGCGAAACGAAACGTTCCAGCACAAGATCCGGACGTACACGCTCGAGATAATCTATCACAAGATCAATGTATTCATCTACCTCGTACAAATGAAAATCTTCAGGACACAACTCATATTCATGTGCCATCCGTGTACCACGCACCAGCTGCAACTGATGCATTTTCAGCGTTGTCAAAGGAAGTTCAGACACCTGTCGTGCCTGACGGATGATAGCTTCATGATTTTCTCCCGGAAGTCCTAAAATCACATGACCTCCCACACGTATACCTCTTTCTGCTGTACGTTTTACGGCATCCACCGTACATTCAAAAGTATGTCCCCGGTTTATTCGCTGCAAAGTATGATTATCCGTACTTTCAATACCATATTCCACTAAAAGAAAGGTTCGCCGATTCAACTCTTCCAGATAATCCAGCAATTCTTCGGGCATACAATCGGGACGCGTACCGATAACGAGTCCGACAACTCCTTCTACCCGCAATGCCTCTTCATACATCCGACGCAGCTTGTCCAGCTCTGCATACGTATTTGTGTAGGCTTGAAAATATGCCAAAAACTTCATTTCCGGATATTTTCTGGCAAAAAACTCTTTTCCTTCCTCCAACTGCTGCGTAACAGACTTGTCTGTCCGACAATATGCCGGATTAAAGGTCTGGTTATTGCAATAGGTACATCCTCCATATCCTTTTACACCATCTCTGTTCGGACAAGTAAATCCCACATTCAATGAGATTTTTTGCACCTTAAAAGGAAAATGAAGGGCCAAAAACCGGGCAAAATCATTGTATCGTGTACGTTCTCCCATGAGTTTACAAATTCCTCGCAAAGATAAGGATTTTCAGTTACTTTTCCCAGTCTTTATCTGTACAAGAAATGTAAAAACATACATGAAAACAAAGAGACATAAAAAAGGCTGCTACAGTATTTACCTGCAACAGCCTTCAGACTACATTATTTCAATAAAAAAAGAATTATTCTGATTCGCTCAAAGTAGCAATACTTACACGATTCCAATCCGGTTCTGAGAACATAGATCCTACACCCTGACCTTCAGCTGTGATACGTGAAGCACTAATTTTATACTTACTTATCAACATATTCTTTACTGCTTCCGCACGCTGCTTAGCTACACGTGCATTTACTTCGGCACTACCTTCCGGAGAAGCGTATCCCTTGATAGATACCGTACTCTTCAGATTATTCTTCATATAAGTTGCAATACGCTCTACATTAGGTATCTGATCCGTACTGATTGTGGTCTTTCCCTGACGGAACGTAACAACTGATTCCAATGACTTAGAATGTGTATTCTGAATAATAGTCTCTATCTGCTTAGGTGCATTACGCAAATCTGTCAGCTCTTTTTCCAAACGTGCATTTTCTGCATCCTTTGCTCCTAAAGCTTCATCTTTACGGGCATTTTCTGCACGCAAGGCATTAATCGCCTCATTCAGAGAGTTCACCTCAGCCTGGTTGTATGGCTTCTGAATAGTCATATAGTGCTTTCCGTTGCTGCTTGCGAAACGATAAGTTACTCCAGCCAAAATTTCAATCTTCGACTTGTTTACGTTCAGTTGTTGTGCACGGTCACCATCCATTCTGTAAACAATAGCCGGACGTACATTTACAGCCCATGCTTTTTTCTCACCCAAGTTGAAGTTAAAGCTAGCACCAAAACGGCTTACCATATAAGAACGGTCCGCACCCATACTTGAGTTCACAAAATCATGTCCCCAACCAAATCCAGCGATACCTTCTACTTCAAACAATCTGGGTTCACCATTATATCCCCCAAAAAGATTATTCAAGTTAATCTTACCCAATACGCCTAAATTCAAATCATCAAAAGCTGTTTTGCTGAAAGACGTATTGATACCTGTCAATCCTTCGAAAGAAACACCCAACACCGGAGTAATCTGTTTTCCTAATTCAATACCAGTTTCCGCACGCATATTAGGCCAAAATGCAGAATGAGTAGTAGGAGTAGTCACTCCACCTTTCACACCCACATACCAATTATCCAAGAAACGAGTTCCTTCATACGCTTTTTGTGCATTCACAGAAAGAGCAGATACAGCTAACGCTGCTACTAAAAAACTTACCTTTTTCATTTTTTCATTCAAAAACTTTAATACCTAATTACTTTTATCAATCTCGATGACTTAATAACCATGATATCGAATATTTTGTTTTTGGAACGACAAAAGTTAACATCCATTAAGAAGTCAGCAACGCATCAAATAAACCATAAACAGCTGATTATAAGAAGGTAAAAAAGAATATTTCTATTTGAAAGAGAAAATAAAAAGAAGAAACAAAAAAGGTGTCCCGATTACTCAGAACACCTTTTTCTGTTGGGCTACTCGGACTCGAACCAAGAAAAACAGGACCAGAATCTGTTGTGTTACCATTACACCATAGCCCAATAACGCTTTATCCTCTCCGCGAGAACGCTGCAAATGAAGTTGGGCTACTCGGACTCGAACCAAGAAAAACAGGACCAGAATCTGTTGTGTTACCATTACACCATAGCCCAAAATCAGAGAACGATTGTCATCTTTTTGTTTTGACGGTGCAAAGGTACAACATTTTTGGGACATACCAAAGCATTTCGGCATTTTTTTCTTCCCAAAAACATATTTTTTTTCTTTTTTCAGCTTCTTTCAAGTAAAAATTTTCGGATATACAGAAAACCAAGTATATTTGTCCTATGTTATATATAGAACTTTATTTTCAATTTTTAAAATAGGAATAATCAAAAGAATGAACGAAACGACAACTTTAATAGAAAAAATCATTGAAGGAATTCAAGAGAAAAAAGGCAAGCAAATCGTAGTAGCTGATTTAAACGAAATAGAAGATACCATCTGTAAATATTTTATCATTTGCCAAGGAAATTCTCCCAGTCAGGTATTGGCAATTGTGGACTCCATCAAAGAACATGTAAGAAAAGAGACCGGCACTAAAGCGTATGCCATAGACGGCCAAAGAAATGCACAATGGGTAGCTATGGATTATAGCGACGTTATTGTACATATATTTTTGCCGGAAGTACGACATTTTTATAATCTGGAACACTTATGGGCAGATGCCAAACTGACCGACATTCCAGATTTGGACTAATATATAATAAGGAAAGAGAAATATGAGTGACAACAATAAACCTAAAATCAATGTACCACGCTTTAATTTAACGTGGCTTTATGTCATCATTGCCTTGATTTTTGCCTTCCTCTATTTTTCCGGAGATGAAGGAAGTGCCACCAAAGAGGTAAACTATACCGAATTTCAGGAAATGGTTACCAAAGGATATGCAGATAAAATCGTGGCATACGACAACAATACGGTGGAAATGTATATCAAGCCGGATCACATTGTAGATGTATTCAAGAAAGATGCCAACAAAGTCGGAAGAAGTCCTTCCATCAACGTACAGATAGGCTCCATGGAAGCTTTGGATAAGTTTCTGGATGAGCAGACTAAAGAAGGTAACTTTACCGGTTCTATCCAATACGAAAAGAAAAGTGACTATTTTAGTATAATCCTGTGGAACGTTCTGCCGTTTGTCTTCCTTATCGGTATCTGGATGTTTGCCATGCGCCGCATGGGTGGCGGAGGAGGAGCCGGAGGAGGCTCAAACGTATTTAATGTGGGAAGAAGCAAAGCACAGCTTTTTGAAAAAGGGACTAACCGCATTACATTTAAGGATGTTGCCGGACAAGCTGCTGCCAAACAGGAAGTACAGGAAATTGTAGATTTCTTGAAACAGCCGCAAAAATATACGGAACTGGGTGGAAAGATTCCTAAAGGTGCTCTGCTTGTAGGCCCTCCGGGAACAGGTAAAACATTGTTAGCCAAAGCTGTGGCAGGTGAAGCCGATGTACCTTTCTTCTCTATTTCCGGTTCAGACTTTGTAGAAATGTTTGTCGGTGTCGGTGCTTCTCGCGTACGTGATTTGTTCCGTCAGGCAAAAGAAAAGTCGCCTTGTATCATCTTCATTGATGAAATTGATGCCGTAGGCCGTGCCCGTGGCAAAAACCCAAGCATGGGAGGAAATGACGAACGTGAAAATACATTGAACCAGCTTCTGACAGAGATGGACGGATTTGGTTCAAACAGTGGAGTCATTATCTTAGCGGCAACCAACCGTGTAGATATTTTGGACAAAGCCTTACTGCGTGCAGGACGTTTTGACCGACAAATATATGTAGACCTTCCTGACCTGAATGAACGAAAGGAAGTGTTTGGAGTTCATCTTAAACCTCTGAAGCTGGACAGCAGTGTAGACGTAGATTTATTAGCACGACAAACCCCTGGTTTCAGCGGTGCGGACATTGCCAATGTATGTAATGAAGCTGCTCTTATTGCAGCACGTCATCAAAAGAAGAGTGTAGATAAAGATGATTTCTTAGCTGCAATCGACCGTATCGTAGGTGGTCTGGAAAAGAAAACAAAAGTCATGACTGCCGCCGAAAAACGTGCCATTGCACTTCACGAAGCAGGTCACGCCACCATCTCATGGTTCCTGGAACATGCCAACCCGCTGATTAAAGTAACCATTGTCCCAAGAGGACGTGCGTTAGGAGCAGCATGGTATCTGCCTGAAGAACGACAGATCACTACTAAGGAACAAATGCTGGATGAAATGTGTGCCACATTAGGTGGACGTGCTGCTGAAGAAATTTTCATCGGACACATCTCCACCGGAGCAATGAATGACTTGGAAAGAGTCACCAAACAGGCTTATGGCATGATTGCATACGCAGGAATGAGTGACAAGCTTCCTAATCTCTGCTATTATAACAGCAATGAAGATTACAGCTTTACGAAACCTTACAGTGAGCATACAGCTGAGCTTATAGACCAGGAAGTACAGCACATGATTAATGAGCAGTACATGCGTGCAAAGGCCTTGCTGCAAGAACACAGTGAAGGCCACAACCAACTGGCACAGCTGTTAATTGACCAAGAAGTAATCTTTGCTGAAGATGTTGAAAAGATTTTCGGTAAACGTCCATGGACTTCCCGTTCGGAAGAAATTATGGCAGCCAATGAGCAGCTACCGGAAACCAAACAGCTGGAAAACAAGCAGGAAAATACGGATAATGAAAATAATTCTTCCTCTGAAAATAACATACCTTCACAGGAAGAAAACCAGGAAAAAGGAGAAGCATAACCGAATAAAAACCAACTAACGTGAAAAATAACTTTATTCAACGAGCAATTACGGGAATAATCTTCGTAGGAGTACTCATTGGTTGTATTCTTGGAGGTCCTATCTCTTTCACCCTATTGTTTGCTCTGATTACAGCCCTGACCATTCATGAATTCGGGGTTATCATCAGCAAACAGCCGGATGTAGAGATAAACAAACCTATATGTATGTTGGCCGGCGTATTTCTGTTCTTTGGTTTTGCCTATTTAGGAGTCATGCCTGGACAAACAGAAATACTGATTCCTTACTTATTTCTTATCATATACCTGCTTGTCAGCGAGCTATATTTAAAGAAAAAAAATCCACTGAACAATTGGGCCTATGCCATGATGAGCCAAATCTACATCGCACTTTCGTTTGCAATGTTAAACGTACTGGCCTATCATTCTATTGGAAATGAAGGAGAATTGTCAAATTACCAGGTACAGTACAACCCAATACTGCCGTTGTCAATATTTATTTTCACATGGATTAATGATACGGGAGCATATTGTACCGGTATGCTATTCGGAAAACATCGCTTGTTTGAACGAATTTCTCCTAAAAAATCATGGGAAGGTTCCATTGGCGGCGGAGTTTTCAGCATTATAGCTGCCATTGTGATGGCACATTACTTCCCATTCATGCCGATTAGTATCTGGATAGGACTAGCCCTGACCGTTGTAATATTCGGTACATTAGGCGATTTGACAGAATCGCTGCTTAAACGCACTATTGGAATAAAAGACTCAGGCAATATATTACCTGGTCATGGAGGCATGTTAGATCGCTTTGACAGCACTCTGATGGCGGTTCCGGCAGCGGTTGTTTATCTGTATATCATTTCTTTTATTGAATAATATAAGCAGAAAATTTATAACAGGTCCTTCAGTCTTACTGTAAGGACCTGTTGTATTTTTGAGATAAAAGTTCAACGATTTTTCCGGCTGCCCGTTCAGAAGCTCCTTCCTGTCCAAGAATTTTAATCAGCGCATCATAATTCTGCAACATTTGTTCACGAGTCATTTGCCCGGGTAGAATTGCTTCTAGTTGTTGTTTCACATTTTCTGCGGTCATACCATCAGCAACCAGTTCAGCCACCACTTCACGACCTGCAATCAGGTTGACCAAAGAAATATATTTTACTTTTAAAATATGCCGGCGTAAGAATGAAACCAGCTTTCCAGCAGCAGTATAATAACACACTACCTGAGGCACCCGGAACAAGGCGGTTTCGAGTGTAGCCGTACCACTGGTAACCAAAGCAGCTGTAGCATGACTCAGCAAGCTATATGTCCGACCAAATATAATTTTGGTATCATCCCCCATATAAGCCTGATAAAATTCAGGAGATATTCCAGGAGCTCCCGCAATAACAAACTGATATTCTGTATAGTTGCGGGATGCTTGTATCATCCGCTGCAAATTATCCTTAATTTCCTGCTTACGACTACCAGCCAACAACGCAATAATTGGCTTTTTATCCAACCCGTTACGAAGAGTAAATTCCTCAAAACTCTCGGCATATCCCTGCTTAAAACAATGTACAGCATCCACACATGGATTTCCGACATAATGAATGGGATAATTATACTTCTTGAAAAAATCCACTTCAAAAGGTAGTATAGAAAACAGCTCATCCACATCTCGTTTTATATTCTTGATGCGGTACTCCTTCCAAGCCCAGATTTTAGGAGAGATATAATAAAAAATAGGAATATTCGTATGCGCTTTTATATATTCAGCTATTTTCAGGTTAAACCCCGGATAATCCACCAAAATCAAGACATCAGGATTCCACTGAACAATATCTTTCTTGCACAAATCCATATTACGAAAGATTGTCCGCAAATGAAGCAACACCGGGATAAATCCCATGTATGCCATATCCTTATAATGCTTGACCAGTGAACCTCCTGCAGTCGCCATCAAATCGCCTCCGAAAAAACGAAACTCAGCTTTAGAATCTTTTGCTTGCAGTGCCTTCATTAAATTAGATGCATGCAAATCACCCGAGGCTTCACCTACAATTAAATAATATTTCATAGCTGCCAGTTCCAGTGATTCAATTGTTCCATCAAAGTATAAGCCGTTACATCTATCTGAGTAGGAGTAATGGCTACGTATCCATGATCTAATGCCCAATGGTCGGTATCTTGTGCCTCGGGTTCATCGTTCCGGTAAGAACCTGTAAGCCAATAATAATTTCCACCTCTTGGATGAACAGACTTTACAAACTCATTTGTCCAGACTCCGTCTGTTTGCCGACAAATACGCACTCCTTTCAAATCCTTTACATCAGGAAAATTTACATTCAAACAGGTTCCTACAGGTAATCCATGCTGCAAGACCTCTTCTACGATACGTTGTATATAAGGGAAAGTGGGCGTAAAATCTGCATCTTCCGCATGATTACAAAGAGAAAAACCGACTGAAGGTATTTTTTTCAGACATCCCTCTATAACAACTCCCATTGTACCTGAATAGTGCACATTGACAGAAGAGTTATCTCCATGATTAATTCCTCCGATCACCATATCAGGTGTACGGGGTACCAAGTCGTGCAAAGCCAGTTTCACACAGTCCACAGGAGTACCCGTACAACTGTACAATGAAAATCCCGGTGCAGACTCTATCTTTTTACAACGAAGCGGATGCTCTGAAGTAATGGAACCGGAAGCTCCTGAACGTGGGCCAGAAGGTGCTACTACCATCAAATCGGCCATTGGCCTTAATACTTTTATCAGTTCCTGAATGCCTTTTGCGGCAAATCCATCATCATTCGACAACAACAGAAATGGTTTCTCTTTCATCATATCTTTATTATCCAAACTTTTATGAGTGTAAAGTTACAACAAATCTTAATCTTACCAAACCACATCATGCAATTAGCTAAAAATATATATCTTTGCCCGCGTGAAGTTATTAACAGATGAGGTGAGTTTTCAACACTTTCCCAAAAGTCATGGAATTTTAATTGAAACTATCGTCATTTATTAGTTACTTCGCAATCAGAATAAACTGATTAATATGGGAAAAATTATTGCTTTAGCCAACCAAAAAGGAGGTGTAGGCAAAACTACTACCACTATAAATTTGGCTGCATCTTTAGCTACTCTCGAGAAGAAAGTACTAGTGATTGACGCTGACCCTCAGGCAAATGCCTCATCCGGCCTTGGTGTAGATTTGAAAGACATTGACTGTTCAATCTATGAATGTCTGATCAATCAGGCTGACATACGGGAAGCGATTTATACAACCGATATTGACGGATTAGACATCATACCTTCTCACATTGACCTGGTGGGTGCTGAAATCGAAATGCTGAATTTGGAGAACCGTGAGAAAATCATGCGACGCGCGTTAGAGCCGATGAAAAGCGAATACGATTACATTTTGATAGACTGTTCTCCATCGTTGGGTTTAATTACCATCAATGCCTTAACAGCTGCCGACTCTGTAATTATTCCAGTACAATGTGAGTATTTTGCGCTGGAAGGTATCAGCAAGCTTTTAAACACGATTAAGATTATCAAGACAAAACTAAATCCTTCATTAGAAATTGAAGGATTCCTGCTGACAATGTTCGACTCGCGCTTGCGTCTGGCCAACCAGATATACGACGAAGTGAAAAGACACTTCCAGGAACTGGTTTTCAAGACCATTATTCAGCGTAATGTCAAACTAAGTGAAGCACCCAGCCACGGTATTCCTGCTATTCTTTATGATGCAGAATCAACCGGAGCTAAAAACCATTTGGCTTTAGCCAATGAAATTATAACAAGAAATAGCAAATAAGTATATGGCAGTACAAAAAAAATTTGCATTAGGACGAGGACTTGATGCTCTGATATCCAACGAAGAAGTAAAAACTTCCGGATCATCATCCATCAACGAAATAGAACTGGACAAAATATCTGTAAACCCCAACCAGCCTCGTCGTGAATTTGATCCTATCGCCTTACAAGAACTGGCTGATTCCATTGCAGAAATAGGTATCATCCAGCCTATCACCTTACGTAAACTAAACGAAGATTCTTATCAAATTATTGCAGGTGAAAGACGATATAGGGCATCCATACTTGCTGGTCTAAAAACAATTCCAGCATACATTCGTACTGCAGACGACGAGAATGTGATGGAAATGGCCTTGATTGAAAACATTCAACGCGAAGACCTGAATTCTCTGGAAATCGCACTGGCCTACCAGCATTTAATTGAACAATATGAACTGACACAAGAACGCCTGAGCGAACGCATTGGCAAAAAACGAACAACCATAGCAAACTATTTACGTCTGCTAAAATTGCCAGCCCCCATCCAAGTAGCCTTGAAGAACAAGGAAATAGATATGGGACATGCACGTGCGTTATTAACTCTGGAAGATCCTAAAAATCAGATACGTATCTTTAATGAGACAGTCGCTCAAGGGTACTCCGTGCGTAAAGTGGAAGAAATTGTAAAAGCACTGGCTAACGGTGAAAGCATAAAAAGCGGAGGAAAAACAATCTCTGCCAAAGGCACACAATTATCTGAAGAATACTCTATGCTTCAAAATCATCTGTGCAATTTCTTTGGAACGAAAGTACAACTTTCCTGTACCAATAAAGGAAAAGGAAAGATCAGCATTCCTTTCAACAGCGATGCAGATCTGGAAAGAATTATGGAGATTCTGGATTCTTTGAAAAAAACGGAATAAACAAAAATAATTTGAGAGCACATACTTTTACATATATTCTGTCGCTTATCCTGCTATTCTGTATCCCCTGGGGGAATATGGAGGTAAATGCACAGCGAGCCCAAAAACGCAGGGAGGGCATACTGACAACTGATTCTATCCGCTCACAGAATCGGGCAGACAGCCTGGCTTTGGCTGATACAACCAACCTGCAGCGAAAACTCGCATTAGAGGCACTGGAAGCCCCCTTAGATACTGCAGCCTTGGCAAGACAAAACGACTCCATTCAAAATACTCTGCCTCCCACTCAGGAGAAAAAACGCTGGATACCCAATTCTAACCGTACAGTATGGTTAGGACTCGTTATCCCTGGAGCCGGACAGATTTACAACCGGAAGTACTGGAAACTACCTATCATTTATGGAGGTTTCGTAGGATGTGCATACGCCTTGACATGGAACGGACAGATGTATAAGGATTATTCTCAAGCCTACCAAGACATTATGAGCGATAATCCCAATAACAACAGCTATATGGATTTCCTTCCTCCCGGAACAAATGTCAATGACCGTTTGGAGTATTGGCAGGAAATCTTCCGAAAACGAAAAGACCTTTATCGACGTCAACGCGATTTAAGTATATTTGCATTCATTGGTGTATATCTGCTATCAGTGATTGATGCCTATGTAGATGCTGAGCTGTCTGATTTTGATATCAGCAAAGACCTCAGCATGAAATGGGAGCCTACCGTGTTCAACGATGCATTCCGCAACCGTCCGCAAGGAGTTGGTTTGCAATGCTGTATTAAATTTTAAAAGATGAAAAGAATAATTTTTAGTTTACTTACTGCTGCAATCTGTAACGCTTCTTCTCTTTTTGCCCAACAGACAGAAAAAACGATTACCATACAAACCAATGGGCAGGAAGATGTAATAGATTTACCGGAAGGAATGATTACCACTACAGATAGTCTGTACTTGGACTGGATTTCCAAGCATTACATCAATCCTGCAGAAAACTGTACGATGACTACTCAAAATCCGGAAGTCAGCGATTCTATTTACATGGACCGCTTGCAGCGTATTCCTGCTATTATAGAAATGCCTTATAACGACATCATACGGAAGTTTATAGACATGTACTCTACCCGTCTCCGTCAAAAGGTATCATTTATGCTAAGCGCCAATAATCTATATATGCCTATTTTTGAAGAGGCACTGGATTTATACGATCTTCCGTTAGAATTAAAATACCTTCCCGTCATTGAATCGGCATTAAACCCGACAGCCACTTCGTCACAGGGCGCAGTAGGGTTATGGCAGTTCATGCTTCGCACGGGACAAGTATATGGGCTTAAGGTCAACTCACTTGTGGACGAACGCAGAGATCCGGTCAAATCTACTCGTGCTGCAGCACGTTACCTGAAAGATTTATATGATATATATCAGGACTGGAATCTCGTTCTGGCAGCCTATAACTGTGGACCTGGTACTATCAACAAGGCTATCCGCCGGGCTGGAGGCGAAAAGGATTTCTGGAAAATCTACAACTTCTTACCGAAAGAAACCCGAGGTTACGTACCTGCTTTCGTAGCTGCCAATTACATCATGACTTATTACTGTGAACATTATATCAGCCCTATGGAAATGAACATGCCAGAAAGTACCGATACTGTTCACATCAACCGTTCACTGAACCTAAATCAGGTGGCAGAAGTATGCAAGGTAGACATAGACCAGCTCCGCGCACTTAATCCAGAATTTAAAAAAGATATTATCCCTGGAAACGAAAAGCCATACGCACTACGATTGCCTACTCAAATAATGAGTTACTTCATTGACCACGAGGATAGTATCTATAATTATAAACCAGAAGTTTTTCAAACCCGTCGCAGCACCGTAACTGTCAGCAATACCACTACTAAAGGGAAAAATAGCGGAAAAGCTGTATACCACCGCATCCGTAACGGAGAGACAT
Source organism: Phocaeicola plebeius (assembly GCF_003437535.1). Lineage (GTDB taxonomy): Bacteria > Bacteroidota > Bacteroidia > Bacteroidales > Bacteroidaceae > Phocaeicola > Phocaeicola plebeius_A. The sequence continues at coordinate 28,106 of NZ_QSQT01000009.1, read as the reverse complement.
TAGGAGGCATTGCCGCTAAGTACGGAGTTAGCGTAAGCCAATTACGGAGACTGAACGGAATCAAGGGAAGCAGTATCCGGGCTGGCAAATCTCTACGCATCCGGTAAGAAAACCCCTCATTTGCTTGTTTGATTCGTATTTTTCTCTATTTTTGCATTATTGATTCAAAGAAAAGGGAGAGAATTATGACCGAGGAGAAACTTACGCAGGAACAGACAGATGAAAAAATGATTGATGAAGCATTTCAGGAGCTATTGGACCAATACCTGAAAAGTAAACATCGGAAAAAAGTCGAGATAATTACAAAAGCATTTAATTTCGCCCGACAGGCACACAAAGGAGTGCGCCGACGTTCGGGCGAGCCTTATATTCTACATCCTATCGCTGTAGCACGCATCGCCTGCGTAGAAATCGGCTTAGGATCTACCTCTATTTGTTCTGCTCTACTCCACGATGTAGTAGAAGATACTGACTATACCGTAGAGGATATCGAAAACTTGTTTGGACCTAAGATTGCTCAAATTGTAGATGGATTAACCAAAATTTCAGGAGGAATCTTCGGAGACAGAGCTTCTGCACAAGCTGAGAACTTTAAGAAGCTGCTTCTCACAATGAATGATGATATCCGTGTCATTCTTATAAAAATTGCCGACCGGTTGCATAATATGCGTACCTTAGGCTCCATGCTCCCAAGCAAACAATATAAAATTGCCGGGGAAACACTCTATATCTACGCTCCTCTCGCCAACCGACTGGGTCTGAATCGTATCAAAACAGAATTGGAAGATTTAAGTTTTAAATACGAACACCCAGAAGCTTACCAGCAAATCGAAGAAAAGCTAAAGGCTACTCAAGCTGAAAGAACCAACCTATTTGAAGAATTTACAGCTCCCATTCGCGAACAATTAGATAAAATGGGGCTTCCTTATCGTATTCTGGCACGTATCAAGTCTCCCTACTCCATCTGGAACAAGATGCAAAACAAACACATTACGTTTGAAGAAATCTATGACATACTTGCCGTACGTATCATTTTCACTCCTAAGAATGAAGAGGAAGAACTGAATGACTGCTTCAACATTTATGTAGCTATTTCCCGGATATATAAGCCTCATCCTGACCGTTTGCGCGATTGGGTCAGCCATCCAAAAGCCAATGGATATCAGGCTCTTCATGTGACATTGATGAGCAACAAAGGACAGTGGATTGAAGTTCAGATCAGAAGTGAGCGAATGAATGATGTAGCAGAACAAGGTTTTGCTGCACACTGGAAATACAAAGAAGGAGGAGGAAGTGAAGACGAAGGAGAGCTTAGCAAATGGCTGAAAACCATCAAAGAAATTTTGGATGATCCGCAGCCCGATGCCCTTGACTTTCTGGATACAATCAAGCTTAATCTTTTCGCATCTGAGATATTTGTATTTACTCCTAAGGGTGAAATTAAAACAATGCCTCAGAATGCAACCGCACTCGATTTTGCCTTCTCCATTCATACATTCTTAGGAAGCCATTGTATTGGAGCTAAAGTAAACCATAAACTGGTACCACTGAGCCATAAACTGCAAAGTGGAGATCAGGTAGAAATTCTGACTTCAAAATCACAGAAAGTACAACCTTCATGGATTAATTTTGCCACGACAGCAAAAGCCAAGGCTAAAATATTATCCATCCTCAAAAGAGAACGAAAGGAAGTCCAGCAGGCCGGAGAAGACATGCTGCATGAATTCCTTAAGAAAGAAGGCATTGAAGCTACTGAAACGAACATCCAGAAGCTTTGTACCCTTCATAAACTAAAAACTCCTGAAGACTTGATGTACCAGATCGGGCAAAAAGTTTTCACCTTAGGAGATTTGGAAAAGAATGAGTTAAAAGAAAAATCCACTCCCACAAACTGGAAAAAATACATTGCATTTGCATTTGGAGGAGGAAGCAAACCCAAATCTCAGGATAATGCATCTTCCAAAGAAAAACCTGCTTTGAACATTGACAAGAAGAAAATTGTCAAGCTTACGCCTGAAGAAATTCAGAAGCACTACATCATTGCAGACTGCTGTAAACCAATTCCCGGAGATGATGTCTTAGGATATATTGACGACAACAATCGAATTATTATCCATAAGCGCCAATGCCCGATAGCTACGCAACTGAAAACCAGCTTTGGCAACAGATTATTGGCCGTACAATGGGAAACAGGTAAAGCACTTAACTTCCCGGTAAATGTATACATGAAAGGAATCGATGGAATTGGAGTGCTTAACCAAGTAACAGGAATTATATCCCAACAGTTGAACGTAAATATTCACAAATTGAATATCGAGTCCAATGATGGCATTTTTGAAGGCCGAATTCAATTGTTTGTACACGATGTAGATGATGTAAATACCATCTGCGAGAATCTTAAGAAATTAGACCACATCAAGAAAGTCACCCGAATAGAAAACTTCGATGACACCATTACCGATTAAAAACTTGCTGCTGTCGCATTTTCTTTATAATCAATCCGATAAAAAATCTTACTCAAATTCAGGGCTGGTTTCTCCGCTGAGATACCGGCCTCTTTTGTTTGTAAAGAAATCCTGAACTTTTTCATGAAATATCCGTCCGTTATTTCCCGAAGACAAAACCAGATTTACCTCGACACGTACGTGACGAGGTCATGACACGTTCGTGCGGAGAGGTCGACACGTACGTGTCGAGGTCTTAACACGAACGTGTTGTGATATCATCGTAAAGACATTTCCTGTACAACTTCTATTGCATCGGACAATAATATAGAACAGCTCTATCCAAATAGAGCTGCAGATTTTTATATAGCTTTTCTGATGGAACTGACTGATAAAATGGGGAAAGAATAAGAGCTTAAAAAAACAAAAAAAACCGCTGATGTTCAGCGGTTTAATAATCATCGTGGACCTGGAGGGAGTCGAACCAAAACCAATATGCATCTATATATCAACAAGTTACACAGTACACTTTTCTATACTCCAATGAAAAATCCAATAAGCCCAACTTACTCTATTCAAAGACCTTACGCAATGCAAAACTATGAAAAATGAAGAAATCACCACAATTTCCTATAATAGAATTTGGATAATTCACTTTTATCACAGAACTTTGTACCAACATTCACGGCAGGGTGAATGTATTAAACATGATTATAAACACTTTGTCCTGCCACAAAGTACCAAAATCAGGAGTATGAACAGATATGACAAACAATCTGGATACGCTCCTAATGCGTCTGTAACCAGTTTAGAGAACTGCCAAGTTACAGGAAAATTAGGAAAGGATACTTCTTCAATCCTTTATGACTTAGTTGATTTGGAGCAAATCTTCAAAGTAACTAAAAGAACATTATTTAACTGGAGAGCCAAAGGGTTTATCAGTTTTGTTAATTTTGGGGGTAAGCTATACATGACTCATGAAATGCTAATGGCTTGTATTGAAGCCAGAAAGGAGGGAGTATGTTGAAAACCCTACCTCATGCTATACCAAAAGTAGCAAGCCCAACCGAAAAAATACCCAATGAGGGGTTCAATTCCAACATTGAACAAGTACAGGCTTATCTAACAAGACATTATGAGTTTAAGTACAATTCTGTCACTCAAAGATTATTAGTAAGAATTAGAAATGCTGATGAGCAATACCATTATTTGGAAGACTATGAGTTCAACAGCATATTAAAAAAAATCAAAATCCAAAACATCAAGTGCTCAAAGGATATGTTGCTGATGATTTTAAAATCAGATTATGTCCTACAGTTTGACCCCTTTCTGAACTATTTAGAAAATTTACCAGAGTGGGATGGAACTGATTATGTCGCTCAATTAGCTACATCTGTCAGAACAACTCAACCTCATCACTTTGCTAAATGTCTAAAGAAGTGGATGGTAGCATTAGTAGCATCTTTGATGGATGAGAATGTAGTAAACCAAACAGCAATCATTCTTTCAGGTGCACAAGGTATTGGCAAAACCACATGGTTTCACACTATACTTCCTACTGATTTTCAAGAATTTATCCATAAAGGATATATACAAACCAAAGACAAAGAAACCAATGTTAAAATATCAGAATGTGTACTCATTCTAATGGATGAACTTGAAAACTTGTCTGATAAAAGCATGGATGGAATTAAACAGCTTATGACCCAAAAGGGAACAAGCATGAGAAGGGCTTATACCACTATCAGCCAGTATTATAGGAAGAGGGCCTCATTTGCAGGTACAGTCAATAGAAAACATTTCCTGAAAGATTTAACTGGAAATAGAAGATTCTTGTGTTTTGAAGCAGAAAGTATCAATCTGCAACATAATATACCTATAGACCAGCTATTTGCCCAGCTCTTACATCTTTACAGAACAGGCTTTCAATTTTGGTTTGATGAAGATGAGATTGAAGAACTCGATAGAATGAACTCTGAATTTAGAGATATCTCAATTGAAGAAGAGTCTTTTATAAATCATTTTGAGAAATGTGCTATTGATGATGAAAATGGACTATTTATGACCACTACTCAAATTCAGCAGCAGTTAGTTCAAAAGACTGGACATAAAGCACTTTCAACTCAAATGCTGGGCCATGTCCTAAGAGACATGAAAGTAGAAAGAATAAAAAGAGGAGGAGTATATGGCTACCTCTTAAAAGCCAAAAACTGACTTTATAATATATCCAAAGACAAGAAGTTACCTTGCCTACTCTTATTCAGGGTAAGCAGGTAACTTATTGTTTAACCTTGTACACATTATATGCAGCACTAAGCAAAGATAATTCTTTTGCTTCTACTTCATAAATTATTTTCTTATAGAGTTATAAACCTCTCCTTTCAGTATAGAAGAGGTATATTGTTATAGAATGCTTAGTTTACATCTTTCCCAGAAATCATTCAATAGGGATTTCTTTAATCTCAAATTTTGATTGAGGTAAATCCCCTACGCGCATAGCCTGCAACCTTAGAGTGCTGAATAAGCCACTATAATCTCCTTTAGATAATTGTTGCATTGTTATAAATGTCATATCAATCACTTTCTCCTTACTTATCTTTTTTATAACGGTATTACCTGCTATAAAGGGGCTACTATGAACATCTATTGTATTATAAATAAGATAGTAAACTATTAAAGGGTTAAGCCCATTGATATTAAAGGAGTTCTTACTTTCAGGCAGGTTTATGCTATACTTGGCAGCATAATCTTTAACATCTTGAATAGAGACTGTTATATCAGCCACTAGTCTTAACCCGTTCTCCTTAAACACCATTTGAGCTTCTGACAGAGTATATAAAGAATCCTGTTTAGCTATCAGTGCCCTATTCTCTTTGTGTAATAATACACTATAAGAGATAGAAGATACTGATACAATCAATAATACGACAATAGATAAAATAGTTGTCTTTTTCATTACTTATCTGTTATTATTAATTTGTCCAAGTCTATAATCCATCCATTTGCTGTAAGGAATGGCATACCAAGTACCCCATGTACCTGTATTCCAGATTCATTCTCAATATGTTTCATGCCTTTGTACTCCTCTATGACTGAGAATACTCCAGAGTATGCTTTTCCCTCTAGTTGAAAGGTTATTCCCACATATTGGGTCTTATGCTCCTGTCCCTCAAAGCCTATCATAGAACCGCAGCCTTCAAGCTCAATGAAAGACTTGGTGAAGTGCTTGCATACAAACTTGTATATGATGTTTATGGTTGCTCCTGTATCAATCAGAAAGCATAGGTTACCTTTATTTCCATCATCAGTTGTCAACTCAATAGTAATCAGAGGTAAGCCTGTCTTAGCTATGCTCCAACTTAAATCCTGTTCCATGTTATTTTATATTAGTCCTTTGGGTTAAATTACTTATGTCAAACTTGATAGTCTTGTTATCTTTTACTGCATAAACCAAACTTCCATTACTTCTAACAGGTGATATGTTATCATAGATGGCAGGAAGTATCTCATTCCCTTGTGTATCTATAAGTCCCCACCTCTTTATTACAGTATCATCTGTTTTCTCTTCTATGATAACTCTGAGTAGTCCATATTCCACTCCACTAATCCACTTGTATTGGATGAGAGTAAGTAGATTGCCTGTAGGAGTGATTAACCCTTTAAGGAGTTTTTTACGAGCTATAAGGAGATTGTTGTAGTAATCAAGGCTGTCATACTCTCCAAAAGGTATAGTCATCTTCTTAGTTAGAACTTCTATGATGCCTCTTTGATATTCAGAGTTCATGACTATTGCATATTGAGTACCAACAAGTGATATGCTTCGATACTCACCCATCAGCATTTCAAGTCCATCAGTATTTAATACTCCCCACTTGTTATCTTTACATACTACAATCATAGATTCAGGAGAAGTGAACTCTCCTGTAATGTTATCATATTGAGGTTGAATTACTATCTCAGCATAACTATTGATAAAGCCTATCTTGCCATTCTGTATGACAGGACATAGATAGCAATCATAACCATTCAATAACTCCTGATTAACCAAGAGACCGATACCTTTGGCCTTTAGTTTAGCAATCCTCCCCTCTTGACTACCATAACAAGTTTCATGTACTGTTCTGCCTGTAGTCCCAATATAGGACTTGGCGAGAAGTTGTGGTGGTGTTTTGTATATCTTCATTAATACTCTCCTTTCTCAGCTTTGTCTTCATCATCTTCCCAATCATCATCATTGTAAGGTCTTGCACCACTAGACTTATCACTCACCATGTAGATTATACCCACTATTGTTATAATCCATCCTATAATAGTTATTGAATCCATCACTTCTTGTTTTTATAATGTTCAATGATTATACCTATCACCCCTAATATAGGTATGATAAATATGAGGAAAATCCATATTAAGCTTATTGCTATTTCTGTAGAACTCATTGCTATCTGCCTCCATATCATCTCAGTTTAAGGCATAAAGAAAGGTGTGATACTTTCCTGTTCAAGTCCAAGGTATCACCACAACACCTACAATCACAAACAGAGAAAGCCCACACCTTATGGTATGAGCATTCACTTGCTTACTGCTGTGATTGTTAGTCTTCAAAGTGGTGATTTTAGGACTGTCACAAGTAAGAAGCAAACACTTCCTTTTCCAATATGTCTTTGTTAAACCTTTACTTCATTGGCAATTACTTTAGTTATTACTGCTACAAAGGTAGCACTTTCCAGCGAGAAACAATCATAGAACCGCCACTTTTTCAAAGCAAACTCCAGCATATCAGATACCATAGGTATGGGCTGTGCCTTAACTACATACAAAGGTACTCTTATTCCCTGTTATTAATGCAGGATAGTTTAAGTAATGTCCTGTTGCTAACAATGCAGCAATGAACTTTACTGATAATATTCATTCATTATAGGTATAGCACATCAAAAGCCCCAACCTGTAATAAGCTGGGGCTTGTACAACAACAAACTACAGACATGGGCTGCTACCAGTCCAATACCTTAGCCATTATGAAGAGACCAATAAAGAACATGGCTATCTCTCCTAAAAGGTCTAACACAATTTCCATTTCTTAAATTTGTTATTTGTTCAACATTACTCAATACAAGCGGCATTCTTATGGTCAAGAAAGGGATTAAGTTAAGGATGATGGAACAGCCACATATCCTAACTTCCTTAAACAAACCTCTTCCTGACCATAATAGCCAACCTCTTTAATGACCAAATGCACATCTAACTCTGTCTTTATATAGAGAAATCTCAAGTTAGATGTGCAATTTGTGCTTGCCTTCCTTATCCTTATAGCAGGTGTACTCACTTTCCTATAAATCAGAAAAGAGAAGTGAGTACAATCCTGCTCTGCTGTAAAGCTAATATGTTACAATATATAATATTTATAACTTAGTGCGCAAATGTCGATTTTTACTTTAATTCCTATAAGACAGTCCAGTATTTTTCGACACAACAAGAATTTCCTACCATAATGGATAAGAGAGGGAGAAAACTACTAATCAGGGTGATTACTGGATGAACCAAGAATACTCACTTTCTCCATAGAGAGCCTTGTTAAGCCCCTCTGCAAGCTGGGTGGCATTGTAGGCTCTATCCAAGAAGTTATCAATGTAACTGCTCTTATTAGCTCCTGTAAGCAGATTATACACATTCCACATGCTGATTCCGCTATTAGGGTCTTGAAGAGGTGAAAAGTTATCATCATGATAATATGCCTTGGCTACAAGGTTCACCTGTGTATCAGTCATAAGCATCAGAGGCAGCTTCCTCTTCTGTTCATTAGGCAGGTATTGGTACAGTCTGCTCTTGCCCAAGAACTGTGCAAACTGCTGTTCTGTCATGTAGCTGTCCTTAAAGGCTGACATATAGTAAAGGTGCTTTGATATGTTGTACTCTTGGAATAGCTGCATGGCAGATGTAAACAGGTCATTGATGCTCATCACCTTTAGCTCTGACTTGTAACCATCAGTAGAAACACACATATTGCAACATACCATATTCTTGAAGCCAATGAACACCTTGAATTTCTCTGCTCCTTTCCTACTATAAAGGTTCTCATGGTTGTATGCCCTTACACCACCTATGGTGAGGTTAAGCCTGTTACCTGCAATGTCCTCATGAATGGTGGGTATCTCGAAGCAGAACATCATCCTTTCATAATAGATGGTCTTGTCTGTTTCCAGCAAGTCCTTTACTGGCTTGTGGATGGCTTCAGGGGTTCTTCCCTTAATCACATGGCTTACCCTTATAGCTGGGCATTCAATGGTCTCATTGGGGAATACTCTATTGGCAGCTTCCCATACAGCTTCTATGAAGTTGGGATGTGAGATTGTTATCTCATTATCCTTGCTGAATACAGGCACTACGCAGTCATTTTTCAAATGTTCAATAGTGACTTCTTTTGTATTGGCTTCTATGAAAGGCAACTTATGCCCACTTCCTGACTGTGGCACTTCTGCTTCCATTATCTCTATTGGAGTAATGACCTCCGCATCATATCTCAAACTTCTGTTCATCCTGCTTGGATAAACCAAATCAGCCCTGACAGGCTGCAACTGCATTGCTTCCATATCTTGTAAAATTAGGTGTATAGTTGATACTCTTGTTCTTTATCTCCTGCAACTCTGATTTCTTGTTCATGAAGTCAGAGGTGAGTTGCTGATACCATTCAGGGTACTGGTGATAGATTGAGGTCAGTTCCTCAATGGACTTGGCTTGGTTTATCTTACCTCTAATCATTTCTACGGTAACCCCGTCATTGCACCAGTCATTGATGATTTGCCCTGTGGTTGGGGTAATCATGAAGTCAGGTTTGTTAATGAAAAGATTTGTCCTGTCCTTAGATACCACACACTGGTGTTTCATATTGATGTCAAAAACTATGGTAAACTCATAATCTATTCCATCCCTCATGACAGCCTTTAGACCTACCTTTTCAGGCACCATTTTGCCATTCTTCTCATTCAGCACATAATCCTGCTTGCACCTCATGGTACAGATAATGTGCCTGTCTGACTGCAATATCTTCTGCATGAAGCTGTTCATTCTTGGTGTTATCTTCTGCCAGTTAGTGAAGCTGTTCCCTTGCAAGTTGGCATGGTACTCCAGCAGGTTATCCCAGCATTGGGATATGCTGTCTATGATGATTACCTCCATGCCTGCATCCTCACATACCTTTATGGCTTCCATATAGGTTTCTGGTGTGAAGTTCTCATTCAAGCTCAATACATTGTAACTGCCCAGATGTGCATATAAATCTGCACTTCCATTCTCTGAATCAATGACTGCTATCTTAGTCCAGTCATTGCAAAGTCCATAAGCCAGCAGTAGTGCTGAATAGGTTTTTCCACTACCTGCACAGCCTTGCAAGGCTAACTTAATCTTAGCCTGCTTCTTAGATGATTTTCTTAAGTTCATCATATCAAAAATACATTTAGTTAAACCTTTTGAGAAATAAAAAAGAGTAGCAAGCCTTAACTCACTACTCTTCTTGACCTTATTGACCAACCTTAAAGGGTAGCCAAAGTAGGTGCTCCTCCATCCCCCTTCTGATGGAGCATATAGAACATATCTCCTGTATCTGGAGAGCATACCTGTGAGATGACAGGGTTGGAGATTTCACCATTAATGAACTTCTCACTCACTGCACCAGTTTCAAAACCATAGACAAAGAAGCACTTACCTGTATAGGGATTCTGCTTAACTTCAATCTTATTTACACTCATCTTGGACTTGAACTCTTCAACAGTCATAGTCTCTAAAAACTTTAACTTTTCCATGTCTATTAATTTAGAATGTTATACATTAGTTACAAAGGGGGAGTTAGTGCCCAATGAGTTAGTACCAGTTCATATCACCAGCAATTAACTCACTGGGGTATCTCCCACTCCAAAGCAAGGGGAGGGAGGGGAAAGGTGGTTAAGGCTTGCTTATGGAAGTCCAGAAGAGGTGAAAAATTAAAAATAATTTTTTTAAAATAGAATTGGAGAAGGGCAGTAAATACAGTTATCTACTTCTATGTTCAGATATGGCAACCCTCTGCTTACAATGAAGGAAACAGGGACTTTTGAACTTTATCTCATTCATAACACTTTTCTACATTTAACATTTCATGCTCTATTGAAGCATCCAATACTCTCGCATAATGTTGTGTCATTCTAATACTGGAATGTCCTAACATTTTAGATACATTTTCAATAGAAACCTGATTAGCAAGAGTAACAGTCGTGGCAAATGTGTGTCTTGCAAGATGTGTAGTTAAATCTTTACTAATACCCACTATACCAGCTATCTCTTTCAGATAAGCATTCATTTTCTGATTAGATAATACAGGAAGCAATTTCCCTTCTTTATGGGATAATGAAGCATACTTATCAAGAATTTCTTTAGCTGGCTTTAATATGGGTACATGATACATCACATTGGTTTTATACCTTGATTTTCTAATCCATAATCTACCATTTTCTTCCGTAATATCATTGATACTCAAAGAATAAACATCAATATATGCAAGTCCAGTATAACAACAAAACAAAAACACATCCCTTACTTGCTCAAGTCTGACAATATTAAAATCTTTATTAGCAAGCCTTGTAAGCTCTTCTTGTGTAAGAAAGCCCTTATCAACAGGTTCCATTTTTAGCTTCAGTTCTTCTGTAGGAGAAGCTGTTATAAGTTTTCTTGATACAGCTAACTTAAGTATTTTTCCAAGATTTCTGATATATTTTACTGTAGTATTATTGCTATTATGTCTTACAGTCATCAAATAATGTTGATACTTTTGAAGCATTTCCACATCAATTTCACTAATATCTACATCTTCTACTTGGTATTTGTACAGCAGAAACTCATGAAAAAGCTTCAAAGAAGTTTCATGTCTTTTGTAGGTAGCCAATGCTACTGATATATCCACTAATTCCTTCAATTCTTGATTATGTTCAGCATAAAGAGCTAAAATGCCTGTTTTAGGCTTGGGAGCATTAAGGTACTTATATCTGTCTAAAATCTCTTTTGCACTTACCTGTTTACCCTCTCTCTGAATTTGGAGAGTTAAATCATGCAGAGTATATTCCATTTGGTCTAAAAAGGAATTTGTCTGCTTGTTAACTAATGTATTTCCTTTTGCTCTGCCTTTAGTTGCCACCCAATGGGAGGGCATTACACTTCTTCCTGTAGTAACTTCGGCTGAAAGCCTGTTAAATGTAACTCTTACAAAGATAGATGCAGTCCCATCCTTCAAAAGCTTCTTCCTTTTAATAAAGAATAAAATTGATACCATATTACACCACTTTTAATTATTATTTCAATGATGCAAAGGTCTTAATAATCAGAGAATTACACAAGTGCAAAAGATTGAATATCAATGAAATAGAACGAAGTCTGTTGGACCTAAAGAAGGACATATTTCAAGTCCAATGATTTATCCAACCAAAAATTTTCTTTTATATTCATTTTAATTCATCATCTTACAAAAGCAAAATCCTGCAATTCAGAGAATTACAGGATTTTTCATTGTCTTTCATCAGACTTCTGTGGACCTGGAGGGAGTCGAACCCTCGTCCAAACAAGGAAGCCATATGCTTTCTACATGCTTATCTCTGCCTTCGGTTTTCGTGCATAAGCAAGACCAGAGCCACCCACTTATACCTTAGTTCCTAAAATTTCATTTCAGTCGCGGAACGAGACCAAAACTATTTCCGAATTTGCTGCACCGCTAAACCAAACGCTTCGGAACAAGAGCTTTTGAGCGATGTCTCGTTTCCATCACTTTGACGGAAATAAAGCTAATCTACTGTACTTCGATTAAGCAGCGAGAGCATAGTTTTCGTTGCCAGATAATTGTTCAGTAACTGAGATTATAGTGCAAATCACTGACGCACTGCATGCTTACATACCACATCTCTCGCTGTCAAAACCAAACAAGCCCAAGATTAGTATCAATTTTCTGCAAAGATAGTAAATCAAATACTATTTACAAAAAAAGAGAGGTAAATTCACTTGACTTTCATCCCAGCCGGCAAATTTACCCCTCTATTTTCAGACTAATTAATTATTAATGATGGAATAAACGGATTCCCGTAAATGCCATTGCAATACCGTATTTATCGCAAGTTTCAATCACATGGTCATCACGCACAGAACCTCCTGCCTGAGCAATATATTCCACGCCACTCTTGTGAGCACGTTCAATATTATCTCCAAACGGGAAGAAAGCATCCGAACCCAATGATACTCCCTTCAATGTATCAAGCCAAGCACGTTTTTCTTCGCGTGTCAATACTTCAGGTTTCTCAGTGAAGAACTGCTGCCATACTCCATCAGCCAATACATCGTCATGATCTTCGCTAATATAAATATCGATGGTATTATCACGATCGGCACGACGGATCTTTTCTACCCAAGGCAAATTCAGCACCTTCGGATGCTGGCGCAAATACCAGATATCAGCCTTATTACCAGCCAGGCGAGTACAATGGATACGGCTCTGCTGTCCGGCACCAATACCGATAGCCTGTCCATCTTTCACGTAGCAAACAGAATTAGACTGAGTATATTTCAAAGTGATTAATGCAATCATCAAATCACGTTTAGCAGCTTCAGGGAAATTCTTATTCTGAGTCGGAATATTCTCAAACAATTCTGCTCCATTCAATTTCACCTCATTACGTCCCTGCTCAAAAGTGATACCAAACACATCCTTCCGTTCAATGGGATTCGGACGATATGCCGGATCAATTTTAATCACGTTATAAGTACCCTTACGTTTATTTTTCAGAATTTCAAGGGCTGCGTCAGTGTATCCCGGAGCAATCACTCCGTCAGAAACCTCACGATTGATAAAACGAGCTGTTTCTTCATCACAGACGTCACTCAAAGCTATAAAATCGCCATACGATGACATACGGTCTGCTCCACGAGCGCGCACATACGCATTTGCCAACGGAGACAAAGGTAAATTATCCACGAAATAAATCTTTTTCATGGTTTCATCCAGTTCCAGACCGATTGCGGCTCCGGCAGGACTCACGTGCTTGAACGAAGTTGCAGCCGGCATTCCGGTAGCTTCTTTCAATTCTTTCACCAACTGCCATCCGTTAAACGCATCCAGGAAGTTAATGTATCCAGGACGTCCGTTCAATACTTCAATAGGCAGTTCTCCCTCCTGCATGAAAATGCGGGCCGGCTTCTGGTTAGGGTTACAGCCGTACTTGAGTTCGAGTTCTTTAGCCATATTTTAATAGTTTGGTTGAATTTTCTACAAAAGTACGAAAAAATCAGAAGCTTCTTCATGATAAGTGCATGATTTTAAGAATTCCTCCAAAAGCCAACTGAAATATCACAAAATAAATCTGTATTTTTGCCCATATTCTATACAAAATATAAATGTTATGATAGACGAATTATTAAACTTCAACAAGACTTTCGTAGAAACCAAGGGATACGAAAAGTACATTACGAACAAATACCCTGACAAAAAAATCGCCATTGTCACTTGTATGGATACTCGCCTGACAGAGCTACTTCCCGCAGCCTTAGGAATAAAAAACGGTGATGTCAAAATCATCAAGAATGCCGGAGGTACCATCACTCACCCTTTCGGTAGTGCCATGCGAAGCTTGCTTGTGGCAATCTATGAATTAGGAGTGGAAGAAGTCATGATTATCGGACATACCGATTGTGGCGTACAGCACATGGACAGTGAAACCATGTTACAGCACATGCGTGAAAGAGGAATTTCACAAGACCATATTGAAATGATGCAATATTGTGACATCAACCTTAACTCATGGCTCAGCGGATTTAACGACACGGAAGAAGCCGTACAAAAGAGTGTACACATCGTACGCCATCACCCGCTCGTACCTCAAGACATAAAAGTAAGAGGATTTATCATGAACTCCACAACCGGAAATCTTACTGAAATAGAAGACAAATAAAACAATAAAAGCCGATAAAGGAGATTAACCCTTTATCGGCTTTCTTTAAGTACACAAAATTATCTTTCTTCTGTAAGCGCAATCATTGAAACTTCCTGAGGCACATAATCTCCCTGGAAGAAGCGGCTGGCACGAAGCAAATGACGCCAGATACTTACCAACTCCTGAGATTCCTGAAGAATATTCAAATATACCATAGATGCCTTCAAGCTTGCATTATCACCTTCCTGCATACGGTTCATCTGCTGTTTACGCAAAGCAGAGATACGATTTTTCAGGTCATCTCCTTTTTTCAGAATGTCATCCGCTTCTTCATAATTATCCTGGCTGATAGCCACTTTGGCACGTTCCATCAGTTTGCATAATTCATCACGTACAGGCAAGAATTCTTTTACACAATCCGGAGAAATCGGATTAAAGTTGTTGTCCACATGTTCTTTACACGGTTCACAAATTCGCTTCAAGCAATAAAGCATCTGTTCGCAACTGTTACTTCCCAAGTGGAACCAAGTATTCTTTTCCATAGCCACGGTTATTGGCAAACGGCGGAGACCAAGTATTTCTTTACGACGACGTTTCTTCAACATTTTCTTCTGGTCGTCCGTCGCATTCATAGCCTTTCGTAAGCTACGCAAATCTTCATTGATGAACCCGTCGGTTACCTGCACATACGTCTTCTCACAGAAACCCACGTAATCAGTCAGTGTTTCCTGCACATGCTGACGGAGCAGAGCCAATGTTTCACTCTTGTCTTTGCTGCTCATCATACGTTTGAACACATCATCCTGGCTTTCTACCTTTTCCTTCTTGCTATATCTGATGTTACTACGAACCAGAAGTACGACTGCCACCACAATAAAAGCAAACATACCGAAGAAACTGGTGTAAAACATAACGAATGTAACCAAGGCACAAATAGTAAATGCGACAAAAGCAGTGATAAACCAGCCCCCAATCACAGAAAGCACGCCCGTGATACGATAGACCGCACTTTCACGACTCCAGGCACGGTCGGCCAGCGAACTACCCATCGCTACGATGAAGGTCACATAAGTAGTAGACAAAGGCAGCTTCATGGTTGTACCCATGATAATCAGCAATCCGGACAATACCAGGTTCACCGAAGCACGTACCATATCAAAAGCGGCCCCGTCAGCCAAAATAATCTCATCTTTATTGAAGCGGCCGTCAATCCAACGACGTACATTTACCGGAATCACACGTACCAGAAAATCATTGATACTCGTTGCACGACGCACAATCACACGTGCCAGTGCAGAAGAGCCGAACATCTCATCTCCTTCCTCCTGACGAGCCAGGTCGACAGAGGTCTTGATTACATTCTTGGCTTTTTTAGAAGTGGCCAGTGCATAGACCATAATCACACCGGAAATGACCAGGAAAATCAGCGGAGTCTGTGCGGAAGACATAAGGGAAGACATCATGAAATCATGGATACCGGCTCCATTCGAATTGGCCACATAGTCTGTATAGGCAGAAAAACCGGCCAGAGGCACACCGATAAAGTTAACCAGGTCATTCCCGGCAAATGCCAAAGCCAACGAAAAAGTCCCCAACAAAACTATCACCTTGAAGACATTCACCCTACACCAGTGGAGCACCTGCATCAACACGGTAAATATCACAAAACAGCCTCCCACCAGCATCGCGGTATTCTCCTGAATCCAGGCCAACGCTTCCGGAGTCATAAAAGATGCACTCTTCAACCCCTTAATGATGATAAAATATCCCAAAGAAGTTACGGCAATACCACCGAAAATTCCGATAGTCCAAGAAAGATTCTTCTTATAGTTAAAACTGAAAATTAGTCGGGATATATATTGTACAACAGTACCCACAATAAAAGCGACGGCTACTGAAAGGAAAATACCCATAATCACTGAAAGAGCCTTTTCCGTATTCATCATATCACCTAAGGTTAACAGTCCGGTTTCATCACCGACAATCTTCAGAATGGCAAGAATAAAAGTACCTCCCAATAATTCAAATACCATTGAAACAGTGGTAGAAGTAGGAAGTCCTAACGTATTAAAGACATCCAGAAGGACTACATCCGTCACCATTACCGCGAGCAGAATACACATGATTTCATAAAAGCTGAAGTTTACCGGATGAAAAATTCCGTGACGGGCAATATCCATCATCCCGTTACTCAGCACCGCTCCCGCAAATACTCCGATAGCAGCTACAATAATAATAGTTCTGAACTTTGCTACTTTTGCACCTACTGCAGAGTTCATGAAATTCACTGCGTCATTACTGACCCCCACCAGCAAATCAAAGACTGCCAGCATAAATAAGAAAATAACAATTCCTAAATAAACAGTTTCCATACTTGTTTTGTTAAGTTTTTTCCGAGTGCAAAAATATTTCGTTCGTGTTATAAAAGAATGTCATATATGTTACAATCGTGTTACAAAATAAAAAGGACAGCCTGAAAAAACTTTGTTTCTCTTCAAACAACAGCATTAAAACTTTCAGTGATAATGCAAAAAAAAGATATTTTATGCTCATTATCCTGCGTTTATCATCTGAAAATTCGTAATTTTGCACCTGAATTTTAAATATCAAACATTTATGTCAGAATCAAAGAAAATAAAGACCGCATTGGTGTCTGTTTACCATAAAGACGGTTTGGACGCCATCCTGGCCAAGCTTCATGCAGAAGGCGTTGAGTTCTTGTCTACCGGAGGAACACGTCAGTTCATTGAATCATTAGGTTATCCCTGCAAGGCTGTAGAAGACATTACCACTTATCCTTCTATTCTTGGAGGACGCGTTAAGACATTGCATCCTAAAATCTTTGGAGGTATCCTTTGCCGCAGAGAACTGGAAGGCGACCAGAAGCAGGTTGCTCAGTATGAAATTCCAGAGATTGACCTGGTTATTGTAGACTTGTATCCTTTTGAAGATACAGTTGCAAGCGGTGCAGCAGAACAAGACATCATCGAAAAAATTGATATAGGCGGTATCTCATTGATTCGTGCCGGAGCTAAGAACTTCAATGATGTAGTAATCGTAGCCAGCAAGCATCAATACCAACCCTTATTGGAAATCCTCAACAAACAGGGAGCTGTAACCACACGCGAACAACGCCGTTGGTTTGCAGGTGAAGCATTTACTGTTTCTTCACACTACGACACTGCTATCCGCGATTATTTCAAAAAATAATTGTGCTGGCAGTCATTCAGTCTTCCTAAAACGGATTTATTAATTTCAAAATTCTAGACTTATATTAAAGGAATGGGATTATTCTCCTTTACACAAAACATAGCGATGGACCTTGGCACAGCCAATACCATCATTATCAGCAATGACAAGATTGTGGTAGACGAACCATCTGTTGTTGCATTGGATCGTCGCACAGACAAGATGATTGCCGTAGGTGAACGTGCCAAGCTGATGTACGAAAAAGAAAATCCGAACATTCGCACTGTACGCCCGTTACGTGACGGTGTTATTGCCGACTTCAACGCTTGCGAACAGATGATGCGCGGATTGATTAAAAAAGTAAATACAGGACGCCATTTCTTCACTCCCTCTTTGCGTATGGTAATCGGAGTACCTTCCGGTTCTACAGAAGTAGAATTACGTGCCGTACGTGACAGCGCGGAACATGCAGGAGGACGTGATGTCTACCTGATATTCGAACCTATGGCTGCAGCTATCGGTATCGGACTGGATGTAGAAGCTCCGGAAGGTAACATGGTAGTTGACATAGGTGGAGGTTCTACGGAAATCGCCGTCATTTCTTTGGGAGGTATTGTTTCAAATAACTCTATCCGCGTAGCCGGAGATGATTTGACAGCAGATATTCAGGAATACATGAGCCGCCAGCATAATGTCAAAGTCAGTGAAAGAATGGCAGAGCGTATCAAGATTCACGTAGGTGCAGCCATGACAGACCTGGGAGATGATGCACCTGAAGATTATATCGTACGTGGTCCAAACAGAATCACTGCCCTGCCGATGGAGGTTCCGGTATGCTATCAGGAAATCGCGCATTGTATGGAAAAGAGCATTGCCAAAATAGAAACAGCTATTTTAAGTGCTCTGGAAAATACACCTCCTGAATTGTATGCCGACATTGTAAACAATGGTATCTATCTGGCTGGAGGCGGAGCGCTTCTGAGAGGACTTGACAAACGACTGACAGATAAAATCAACATTCCTTTCCATATTGCCGAAGATCCTTTGCTGAGCGTAGCTAAGGGAACAGGCATTGCACTGAAGAATGTAGATCGTTTCTCATTCCTGATGAGATAATATCATAAAAATTGAAAATGAAGAGATTTCAGATTTCTTCATTTTCAATTTTCATTTTTTCGTTTATACACCATTCGGATTCTCTGACATGCGAAATCTGCTCAATTTTCTGCTGAAATATAATCACTGGTTCCTTTTCGTTCTATTAGAGGTTATTTCACTTACCCTGCTGTTCCGTTTCAACAACTATCAGGGAAGTGCTTTTTTTACTTCTGCCAACTACCTCGCAGGAATAGTATATGAAGCTTCCAGCCAAGTAACACGCTATTTTGGCCTGACAGAAGTCAACAAGGACCTAACAGCACGAAATGTCGAATTGGAGATTGAAGTGGAACGCTTGTCACAAGCCTTAGAACAATATACGCAAGACACTACAGGAGTGGCTAACCTGCGTAAAGAAGCATTAAAAGACTATGTGCTATATGATGCAAGAGTAGTCAACAACAGCATCACACACCCCAACAATTTCATTACCATCGACAAAGGAGAGGCCGACGGCATCCGCCCGGAAATGGGAGTCGTATGTGGAAACGGAGTAGTCGGCATTGTTTATCTCACAGGAAAGCATCATGCCATTGTACTGCCCGTATTAAATTCCAAAAGCAGCATCAGCTGTAAAATCAAACGAACCTCTTATTTTGGTTTCCTGAAATGGGAAGGAGGTTCTTCACAATATGCCTACGTCAAAGATATGCCCCGACATTCCGAATTCTCATTGGGCGATACGATTGTAACAAGTGGTCATAGTGCTGTTTTTCCTGCCGGGATTCCCGTAGGAACCGTAGATGATATGGAAGACAGTCACGACGGACTATCTTATCTGCTCAAAGTCAAGCTATTCACAGACTTTGCCCGACTGAACAATGTCAGGGTTTTAGGGTCATTCAACGGCACTGAGCAGGCACAACTTGAGGACAGCATACATTCAATGCAACCATAAAAATTAACGATACAGAAAGCCAAGGTAATTATGCAATATATCATACGTCTTGAATGGTTCATCATACTTGTCTTACTGCAAGTACTGGTACTCAACCACATTCATTTTGAACAATATGCCACACCCTTGTTCTATATCTACTTTTTATTGAAGATAGATTCAGACAACAGCCGTAAGGGATTAATGTTATGGGCCTTTTCTTTAGGACTTTGCATCGATATTTTCAGCAACACCCCAGGATTAAACGCTGCCACAGCTGTATGTACAGCCTTCTGCCGCCCATGGATTCTCAGATTGTTTTCCTTGCGTGACATTACAGACAACTTTGAACCAGGCATGTATCAGATGGGATTTGCTTCATTTTTCCGGTACACGATAGTCCTTGTTTTATTACATGCTTTCATACTGAATATCTTGGATACATTCTCATTGGCCAACACGCCCACGCTGTTGCTGAAAATTGCCAGTGATACAATTATCACGCTCATATTCATCTTATGTGTTGATTCTGTCAGGAGGAAAAAATAGTGGAAAGAAACTACGATCTTGAAAAGCGAAAATATGTAATTGGCGGTGCAGTCATTGTGATTGTGCTGATTTTTCTTATACGTTTACTTTCACTACAAATCATGAGTGAAGACTACAAGAAAAATGCCGACAGCAACGCTTTTCTCAAAAAAATACAATATCCAAGCCGAGGAGTCATATACGACCGGAATGATAAACTGCTGGTTTATAATCAGGCTGCTTACGACATCACTGTGATTATGAAAGAAATTACGGAGCTGGATACCATGGATTTATGCCAAACACTGAAAATCTCACCGGAGTTTCTGCGAAAAAAATTCCGTGACATGAAAGATCGCCGGCTTAATCCTGGCTACTCCCCTTACACCAACCAGGTATTTCTTACCCAGCTGTCGGCCGAAGATTGTGGTATGTTCCAGGAAAAACTGTTTAAGTTTCCAGGATTCTATATCCAGCGACGTACCATCCGACAATATACCTACAATGCCGGAGCTCACATCCTGGGAGATATTGCCGAAGTTTCCAAATCCGATATGGAAAAGGATGAATACTATATTCCCGGCGACTTTATCGGTAAATTAGGTGTAGAGCGTTCTTACGAAAAGCAGTTACGAGGAGAAAAAGGTATCGAAATATTGTTGCGTGATGCCCGAGGACGAATCCAAGGGAATTACATGGACGGGAAATTCGATAAAGCTCCTGTAGCAGGAAAAAACCTGCGACTGAGTCTGGACATCGAACTTCAGGAGCTGGGAGAACGTCTGTTGGAAGGAAAAATCGGAAGTATTGTAGCCATAGAACCATCTACAGGCGAAGTACTCTGCCTAGTTTCTTCACCGACTTACGATCCTCGAAAAATGGTCGGAAGAAACCGCGGTAAGAACCACCTGATACTGGCACGTGACCCCTGGAAGCCTTTACTGAACCGTGCCATCATGGGTACCTATCCGCCAGGCTCCACTTTCAAGACCTCACAGGCACTGACCTTCCTGCAAGAGGGAATTATAACCACCCAGACCAGTTATCCGTGTTTTGGTGGATTCAACTTCCGGGGACTTCATGTTGGCTGCCACGGTCACCCCTCGCCGCTTTCACTGATTCCGGCATTAGCAACTTCCTGCAACGGATATTTCTGCTGGGGGCTCTATTACATGATTGGCGCCCGAAAGAAATACGGAACCGTACAAAAAGCCATGAACACCTGGAGAGACTATATGGTATCCATGGGATTCGGTTATCCGTTGGGAATCGACCTTCCCGGAGAGAAAAGAGGATTTATCCCCAATGCTAGCGTCTACGACAAAGCTTACCGAGGCTCATGGAATGGACTGACCATCATCAGTATTTCCATCGGGCAAGGTGAGGTCACACTGACTCCATTACAAATAGCCAACTTAGGAGCAACCATTGCCAACAGAGGCTATTTTATCACCCCCCATGTAGTGAAGGAAGTAGAAGGTGAACCACTCGACACCCTTTACACACAAAAAAGATATACCATGGTAGACCGTTCCCACTATGAGGAGGTGGTGCAAGGTATGCGCTCTGCCGTATTGGGCGGAACCTGTAGAGGAGCCAACCTGCCCGACATCGAGGTATGTGGAAAAACCGGAACGGCCCAGAACCGTGGAAAAGACCACTCTGCCTTTATGGGATTTGCTCCCATGAAAGATCCCAAGATTGCCATAGCAGTCTATGTGGAAAACGGAGGATTCGGTGCGGTATACGGTGTACCTATCGGACGACTCATGATTGAAAAGTATTTAAAAGGGAAACTCTCGCCAGAAGACGAAGTCATGGCTACAGAGATTCAAAACAGGAGGATTGATTATGGGATACATGAGAGGTAGTGTATGGAAAAATGTGGACTGGTGGACCATCGGACTTTACCTGATACTGGTCATCTGCGGATGGTTCAGTGTGTGCGGAGCAAGTTACGATTATGGTGAGCCGAATTTCCTGGATATTACCACACGCGCCGGTAAACAGCTGATGTGGATAGGCTATTCACTGGGGATAGGCTTTGTCATACTCATGCTTGAAGACCGTGTATACGACACCTACGCTTATCTGCTTTATGGCATTATGATTTTGCTACTATTCGGTACTATCTTCAATCCGCATGAAATCAAAGGTTCACGTTCATGGATTGTATTAGGACCGGTAAGTCTGCAACCCGCTGAATTCGCCAAATTTGCCACAGCCCTTGCATTAGGAAAATATATAAACGAATATACTTTCCAGATGCAGCGCACCCGCAATCTGATAACTGTATTGGGCATCATTCTGCTACCTATGGCATTGATTATACTCCAGAAAGAAACAGGTTCTGCCCTGGTGTACCTATCCTTTTTTTTAATGCTCTACAGAGAAGGGATGACCGGAACGGTTCTATTTTCCGGAATCTGCGCTGTGGTATTTTTTATTGTCGGCCTAAAATTCAGTGCAGAAATTATGCCTGATGAAATGACATCATGGGGAGAATTCTCCGTGTTGACGCTGGTCATTCTGCTTTCTTCCTTTCTGGTGGGAAAATATTGTCAGCGTCAGTCGCCCAAACTTGCAGCCTACATTTTCGGTATCGGAGGCGGAGGAACGTTATTAGGAGCCCTGTTTTCCAACTATGTAATTCCATTTAATGTATGTCATCTCCAGTTAGCCCTTTGTGGAGGTATCGTACTCACACTGGCTTTCTTCTATCTGCGTGAACGACTGAGAGCTTATTTCTATGTAATTCTGTTCGTAGTTGGCTCGGGCATCTTTTTCTTCTCGACCGACTATGTATTCAATCAGGTACTTGAACCTCACCAGAAGATTCGAATTGAAGTGCTATTGGGAATGAAAGATGACCCTGCAGGAGCTGGATACAATGTCAACCAAAGTAAAATTGCCATCGGTTCCGGAGGATTATTCGGAAAAGGCTTTCTCAACGGTACACAGACCAAATTGAAATACGTTCCGGAACAGGATACCGACTTCATTTTCTGTACCATTGGCGAAGAGCAAGGATTTGTCGGCTCCGCTTTTGTCATTTTCTTGTTTATGGCACTCATTCTACGCCTTATCGTGCTATCCGAGCGACAGGAAAGCCGCTTTGGAAGAGTATACGGCTACTGTGTACTGAGTATATTCTTTTTCCATCTCTTCATCAATATAGGAATGGTTCTCGGACTAACCCCCGTTATCGGTATCCCCCTTCCCTTCTTCAGCTACGGCGGTTCCTCATTGTGGGGATTTACCATCCTGCTGTTTGTCTTCCTCCGCATTGACGCGGCCAGGGAGAAATAACCGGATTCCCACATCGGATATTCCAGGTAATGGATTCTGCCTCATCAGATGAGTGATACGAAAAATGCGGTCTATTGAATCGGTAGAGAAAATAACCGGTTTATCTGACACATATACATGCTGATACAATCCTCCCATTGCCCCACTCTGCACCCAGTGTCCTTTTTCATCGGTCAGATAAATGTGTAGTGTATCCGTGCGGGGCGGTATTGAATCGCCTTCCGACTGCGTCACCGAAAGCCAGATATCCCGATAAGAATATTCTCCGGTATGACGGAGACCTATCTCCATCCGGTACTCACCGGAAGAAAGTCCTACAGGAAGATGGAAAGCCAGGGAATCGGATTTATCCCAGCCTTCTTCACCAGAAACAGCCTGATATACATGATACCGTGTATCTGTATGACAGGCATTCAGCAGGAACAAGACACATAGTGCCAGTCCTGCCTTTATATAATAGATAAAAGATTCTTTAAGCCTGTACATCCGTATTTGTATTACGCTCCGGACGTTTGTTTCCCTCGTTATTCCGACGGAAATTTCTCCGTCCGTTGCGGTTAGGGCGAGGTTCCTGACCGGCTTTTGCCTGTGGTGCATTTCCGGCATTTTCAGCCGCTGGAGCCTGTGGAGCTGCCGGAGCCGGATTCCCTTTCGGTCTCTGTGGACGGTTATTTCTTCCTTGCGGTCCTTTATTTTCTTTCTCCTTAGGAATGTCTGGAGTTTGTCCATTACCTGCTTCAGGAGCCGCTGACGCATTGTTTTGTGATGCCTGCCCTTTTTGTTTCTTTTTCCGGTTCTTTCCGCCTTTTGTCTTGTCAAAACGGGTCAAGCTCTCTTGTTCCAGCAAGTCTTTTGAACGCTGCGATTCACGTCCAGAGAATTCGTCATCCAATTTTTCAGGCTTTTCTCCCCGTTTGTTCATATTCAGCACTTCAAATGCTCTGCGTGCAGAGATAGTCACTTCATTTGCCAGGAAACTCTTATCCGTACTATAAGTTATAGTTCCTTTCAGAATATCTGCCTTGAAGTAATAATACATGTTGTCCAACGTTTCAAGGGTAATTTCCTTACTCGGCAAACGTTTCTGACATTCCACGTAGGCATCTACTTCATAATTCAGACAGCATTTCAGTTTGGCACACTGCCCGGCCAGTTTTTGCGGATTAAGCGAAATATCCTGAAAACGAGCCGCACTGGTCGATACTGAAACGAAGTTCGTCATCCACGTAGCACAGCACAACTCGCGTCCGCACGGTCCGATTCCTCCGATACGTCCGGCTTCCTGACGGGCACCAATCTGTTTCATTTCGATACGCACCCGGAAAGTCTCAGCCAGCACCTTAATCAGCTGACGGAAATCCACGCGTTCATCTGCAATGTAATAGAATATTGCCTTATTGCCATCACCCTGGTATTCCACGTCACCGATTTTCATCTGAAGTCCCAGGCTTTCTGCAATCTTACGCGAGCGAATCATTGTATCATGTTCACGTGATTTTGCTTCCTCATATTTTTCCATGTCCACCGGCTTTACCTTACGGTAAATACGGCGTATTTCTGCATCAGGCTTCAAATTAGCCTTACGCATCTGCAAGGGAACCAGTCTTCCGGTCAGTGTTACCGTACCGATGTCATGTCCCGGACTGGCTTCCACTGCCACAATATCTCCCTTCTCCAGATGCAGCCCGTTGCTGTTTTTATAATATCCCTTACGGGTATTCTTAAACTGAACTTCCACCATATCCTGTTCCTCCGCGTTTCCAGGAATATCGGCCAGCCAATCGTAAGTATTCAATTTATTATTCTGTCGTCCGCAGCCTCCACAGCAGAGTCGGCCACTTCCGTTTTTAAGCTTGAAATCGTCCATATATTGTTATTGTTGTTTCATTTCTACAATCATTCTCAGCGCCATGTCAAAAAAAACCATCTTCGGATTCACATTCTGCTCAATATGTACCTGCGCCTCCCCCAGCAATTCCATCACGGAAATAATATTTCGCTCATTGATGTAAGGAGCAAAACGGCTGGCGAACTGCAACTCCTCCGGATTCAGATATACCATATCAGGTTGACGGAAATTACAGATAAAGTTTTCACGTACCATCCGCTGGCAATACTCCAGGAGGTTCTTCTGCCGTTCGCGCCCCATTCCTGCCACCTGCTCACTCCACGCTTTCAGGCTACGAATATCACGTTTATAGGCCGTACGCATGAGGTTCACAAAGAGTTCAAAACAAAGCTTGTTTTCCTCTCCCAAATGCACATTTTCCACAGCCCTCAACAAGCTTCCGGCCGAACGGTGTGCTATGTCACGGGCATCTTCCACAGGGAGCATATAACGCTCCACCAGATAACGCTCAATGTCCGACTCCGGCAAGGGCTTTAAATTGATGCGCTGCGTACGACTCACAATCGTAGGAAGCAATAAGTCAGGTTCCTCACTCACCAACAGAAAAACAGTCTTTAAAGGAGGTTCTTCCAGTAGTTTCAGCAACTTATTCGCACATTCCACATTCATTTTTTCCGGAAGCCAGATGAGCATGACCTTGTATCCTCCCTGACTGGCTTTCAGCGAGAGTTTCCGTTGAATTTCATCACTCTCACGCACATAAATCTGAGGCTGCTGATTGCCCGCATCAATGACCCGCATCCACTCCTGAAGGTCGGCATACGAATTACGTCCCAGCATTTCACGCCACTGAGGCAGGAATTCATCGCAAACCACGTCCCTTCCGGCCTTTTTACGTACTACCGGAAAAGCAAAATGCATGTCAGGATGAGCCAGATGGTCCATCATCTTACACGAATTACATTGTCCGCACGCATCATTTTCTGCAGGATGATGACAAAGAAGATAACGTGCCACCGCTAAAGCTATGGGTAACTTTCCACTTCCAGCAGGTCCCGTCAGCAACACAGCATGAGGCATCTTCCCATTCTTTGCACTATGAATGAGAAGTTGTTTCACATCTTCTTGTCCGATTACATCCTTAAAAAACGACATATTGTTCCGTAAAAATCAAGTTCTTTTTTGGGCTGTTACTACTATATAATCGGACAAAAATAAGAAAAAAATCGTAGTTTCAGGAGATATTCACCTTTTATTATTATATAACCGGCGTAAACAAATGCGCAAACCACCCTACGAAACGACGCCAGACACTCCGCTTCTTATATTCCTCACGGGTCATAATCGTACTGTTGAGCTTGTCGTTCTGAAATACTTCCCCCAACTCGGCAGTAGTAGGCAAATCCAGAATAAAAGCATTGATTTCATAATCATAATGCAGACTACGGCTGTTCAAGTTCGTACTGCCCACCGTACAGAACCGCTCGTCCACCATCATGATTTTAGAATGATGAAAGCCTCCATTAAACACGTAGATGTGTGCTCCCGCCTTACGCAGCTTATTGGCAATATAAAATCCGGCATCAGGAGTAAAAGAGATGTCCGACTTCCCCGGGATCATGATTTCCACCCGAACTCCCCGTTCAGCCGCTCGTTTGATAGCATTTCTGACCTTACGGGTAGGAGTAAAATAAGGATTGATAATCTGCACCTTACGTTCTGCAGCATCCAATGCCGCAATATAGGCCTCACGCATGATTTCCGGACAAGCTTTCGGAATACGCTGCACAATGGCCACCCTTCTTCCGGAACCCTCGCACAACGTGTCGTGTGGCACTTGTCCTTCTTTCAAACCTTCGTGCGTTTCCTTATTCCATACACCTAAAAAAGCTTTTTCCAGATACTGCACCGCCGGTCCTTCTATACGAATATGCATATCGCGCCAGGGACCGATTTCGGGAAGCCCGTTGATATAATAATCGGCAATATTCATGCCTCCCGTATATCCCACCTTTCCGTCAATCACCACAATTTTCTGATGGTCACGACAAAATACGTGATTGATATAAGGAAAACGAATGGGACTGAAACGGGCCATTTCCACTCCTCTTTCCGCCAGCATCTTCAGATGTTCCTTTCGCAAGGGACGACTGTTCGACAAATTTCCAAAGTCATCAAACAGGGCCTTGATTGTCACTCCTTCTTTGGCTTTCTCGGCCAACAGGGTAAACAATTCCTTGGCAATAGAATCACTGCGGAAATTAAAGTATTCCAGATGGATATAGTTTTCAGCCTTCTTTATATCCTCAAACAGATGTTCAAACTTGCTGCGACCGCTCTTCAACAAAGTCATACGATTACAAGCCGTAACAGGTATTTGTTTTTCTTTCAGAAAACGGGCAAACAAGGAATCAGCAGGCAGGTAAACATTGGTTGTGTCCGTTTCAGCCTGACCAACAACTTCTTTCAAACTCTGTCCTTTGGCTGAAATCACACTGCATATCATTATTACCCACCCTAACAGGTATAACTTTACTTTCATCTTCATAACGGTTATCGGGCAAAAATATGGAATATTTCAGAAAACTCAATGACTTTCGAAAACAGAATTGAAAGAATGACCATCTATTCCGTCAAATTGCCTTATATATACTCTACTCTATAGAACAAAAAGTCACGATAAAACTCTTAGTCTCAATACTCCTCCAAAACGCAAGTGCGTTCGTTCTAAAACGCAAGTGCGTTTGACTTGAAACGCAAGGACGTTTGAAGTGTACTGAAAATAGTTGTCAGTTTGAAGATTAATTCCTGACAAA
>NZ_QSQT01000008.1 GCF_003437535.1 Phocaeicola plebeius | reverse complement strand
TATGCTATTGAGAAAATGTGCAAGGAAAAGAAAAGTTTAAATCACTTCAATATCTGATATTAATTCAAATCTTTCTTTTGTTGATGAATGCATAAAAATAGTTCGCATCTTCATATCGTGCGCCCACAGAGAACCACTCTGAATCCGACTTTACGGATTACACGATATGAAGATGCGAAATGTAGGTTCATAATGGGCAATACAAATATACGAAAAAATCCCCAATAAAATGGGGGACTAAATTATATTTTGTATATTTACACCCAATAGGCGGATGCTTACCGGATGCTTACGAATGCTATTTTTCTAATTAAACATAATACGGATTATATTCATTATACGTTTATCAAAAAACGTAAGTATATTTAAAGGAAAACGCCTAAGCGTTTTGATTTAAACGCAAGTGCGTTTGAGTTAAAAACACAAGGACGTTTGAAACGCAAAGGCGTTTTGATATGAATGTACTTGCGTTTTTTGAGGCCTTATTCGCACGATTCTATACATCAATAAACAGATGATCTAAAAAACCATTTTTATTCGTTCTTAGGGCTTGATATTGCCGATTCTGCAAATCATAAGAACAAGGGCCGAATCCATACAAGATGGGAACGGCCCCCCTGAGAATTCGTTTTTCTAAGACAAAACTTTATTTAATCACCAAAATCGGCGTGTTGGAATGGAAAATCATCCGACGGGCAATGCTGGGATTAAACAAACGTGCAAAGACGTTCCGCTTGTAATTTGACAGACACAGCACGTCAATGCCTTTCTCCTTGACATATTCGTCCAAATTGCTGAGCAGACTTTCTCCGCCCAACATGTCGTAATCAATTGTCAGCTGCGGATATTGCTTCTTGAAATATTCCTGGATGCCCACCAGCTTGATTTCATTCCACGTACGCTTCTGCGCATTGTCGCTCAGATGGATGAACGATACTTCAAAATGATAATCCTTGAAAGTCGTTACCAGTGAGTCGAATGCAATCAAGTCGCGCTGGTCAAAGCTGGTAAAGAATGCTACCTTATGGATTTCATCGAAGTTTTTCTTCTGTGCATTTTTCGGGATGGCATAGACAAATACCGGACTACGGTCGATGATTTCGGCCGTTACACTACCGATAAGATCCATTTCCTTCTCACCTTTTCCGCGCGTTCCCATAATGATTATGAGCGGCTTTTCCTCGCGGGCATAATGCAGGATTTCTTCTTCCGGTACGCCTTCTTTCAGAGTGCAGGTGTACTTCACATCAGGAAGTTCTCCTTTCTGAATTCGTTCTTTAATACTGTTTATCAGATTGTTAAGTTGTTCATGGATACTATCAAGCATGCTCTTGATGCCCAGTTCATGTTCCATCGGCAACCCGTAGTTTTCTGTCGCATACTGCAAACTCGGCATGTATACCGGACTGAAATACACGTGCATCAGCACTACTTCTGCCTGTATCTTGGCTGCAAAATTGAAACCGAATTCACAGGCAGCCATCGAATAATCGGAAAAGTCGACCGGTATCAGCACCTGCTTACCATGCTTTTCTTCCGTTTTTTCCTCATTGACCACATCTTCGGCCAACCACGCAGAACTTTCAATGATTTTCAATGCCCTGGGCAGATCACTTTCGCGGATGCGTATTCTCACGCCCGAAGAAATGACAGGCTGAATCAGGTTGACATTATGGATGCAAGCCTCAATTCCTTCATTTTCAAGCACATTCTTTAGAATCTGGGCTTTAGAATAAGTAAGAATGGCCAGTGTTACAAGTTTTTCTTCCATGGCTTCTGCATTTTTAGGTTAATATCATATTATCGAATAAACAATAAGGGCCGTAACAGGAACGGATACTCTCCCACTCTCTTGTTACAGCCCTTATCTTATATCAAGCGCGTTGTTCTTCCTTCAGAATGGCTATTGCCTTATCGAGTACCGTAGTATCGTCAAGCATCACCAGTCCGCCGTCAGGCCCTGGTTCGAGATGGATACCTACGCTTTTTCCGTCCTTGAAGTTATGTCCGCCAAAGAAATTACGCACCGTTTCCACGCTGAGATTCAACTCATCCGCAATGCGATGCATGCTTCCCGCGGGCAAAGAATCTTTGATTTTACGAAGTTCGTTAAAGGTTATTGTTCTGTTCATAGTAGTCATAATTAAGTGTTAGACAAAATGTTGTTTTTAATATCGATTTAAATATAGCAAAAGATTGTGACAGCACAAACTTTCCAACTGTTTTTTTCGAAAATATCTTACTTTCTGGTCAGAAATGCAGACCTTTTGCCACTATCATTCCTCCGATTATCGCATAGAGATAAGTCAGTAGCAGTGTGGCATGCAGAATGGATATGTCATCCTTGGTATATCCGCCCTTGGTGTATTGGGTGGAGATATACTGCGGACAATCGAAGAATTTCTTGCGCAGACGTGCGTACAGCAGGTACACAAGCACACCGACAACCGATCCGGCCACTGCCCCGCACAAAATATCGCCGGGATAATGGACACCTAAATACATACGTGAGTACGAGGGAATCATTGCCCACAGAAACATCATGCAGGTGAAAGGCAGATAGCGCACCAGCAACGAAGCAAACATCGCTACGGCAAAGGTATTGGCGGCATGGCTGGAGATAAATCCATACAAGCCTCCCCGATAGTCGTTCACCGTCTGCACCAGGTACATCAGTTCAGGGTCCTGAGTGGGACGAAAACGGGCAAAATAAGGCTTGCAGAGTCCCGACGCAAACTGATCGGCCAGCGTAACGCACAAAGCAAACATCAGCGTGATGACTATTCCTTGCGGCACACGGTTATTCTTAAACACGACATACAGCAACACCAGTACGGCCGGAATCCATGTCTTAGTGTCTGTCACTGTCCACATGAATCCATCCCAGAACAAGGAGTCGCTTCCGTTAAGAGAAAGTAGCAAAGCCTTGTCGGCCTCTATGAGTTGCTGTATGTCTGCCATTTATGCTTATCTGAATTAAATGATTTCAATTGCTTCCGTCTTCACCCAGCCTTTGTTGCCGTCTTCCAGGCGGATTTCCTTCCAGCCTTTCATCGAATTGTCCTCGATGAAGACTTTCGTACCTTCATGCAACACAAACAAGTCGGTTCCGCTTTCGTTCGGCGTACTCTTGACATTGATTGTCGGCTCCATCACAATGGCTCCCGTACGGTCTACCAGCTCCGCTTTCTGTTCACTGGCAAAAATATTGCTGCACACCGTCACAATCAGAAATACCACCGCTCCGATGAATCCGGTTTTCTTTATCCAAAGGCGGTTGCCGAAGATATAAAAAGAGACTCCTATCAGCAAAAGAATGAACGAGAAAATTCCCACATAGCCCCAGCTCTGTTCGCTCATCATGTTGACCAGCGATTTATACCATGTCACGATGAACACCTCGGCAGTAGGCGTAATCTTGTCCACCGTCTTGCTGCGTGCCATGCCCAGATTAAAGCGAATATCCGCATCTCCCGGATTCAGGAGAAGGGCCCGTTCGTAGTTGAGCACTGCCTTGGCCGTATTCTTCAGCTTGAAGTACGCGTTTCCAAGATTATAATAGATGTCGGCCGATTCCCCCTGCGTCTGCAGGATTTCTTCATACAAGGACGCTGCCTCGCTGAACTTTTCCTTCTGGTATGCTTCGTCAGCTTCCGCTTTTGTGGTAGCTGCCACGGCAAACTGAATATACCCAATCAGGCCTATCAATAATAAAGATAATTTCTTCATATTTAGTCTGCTCTCCTATCCGTTTTAATGTTTGATACTGTTTTCCATTTTACTGATGACTTCCACAGAAGCGGAATATACCTTGTCCATCGCCTCGTTCTCGTTGCCCGGAGCATAACGTGCATATTCACATTCGTTGAGCACACCGATGAACTCGGCAATCAAGGCTTCCTGCACACCGTAGTTGGTCAGTTCGGCTTCAATGTTGTCTTTCGACAGCTGAGATACCGGAATACTGAGCTTGTCGCTGATGTATCCCCACAAAGCCTTCAGCACTTCGTCATAGAACTCATTCTTCTTGTTTTCTGCCAGCAACTTACCAGCCAGTTTCATACGGCGGGTAGCCACCTTGTTGGCTTTCTTGGTCTTCACCTTCGCCACGTTGGCATTTTCAAGGGCTTTCTGGCGATAAATCACTGCAAAGACAACGAACAGCAGCAACGGAATCAGGTAGCACAGGTAATATCCCACGGTGCCGAAGAAAAAGTCTCCCTTCGGACGAAGTGAAGAATCGCCCAACTTAATGAAGCGGATATCCTTACCCAGCATCTTCACGCTCTCCTTGTTGGTGAAGTCTGAAATCACCTGATCGGCATTTCCCTGTCCTTTGGCAACCTTCAGGTTGTAAGCCTCTGTTTTCAGGGTCTTGTAGCTGTTGCTCTTCAGGTCAAAGTAGGTAAATTCTATTGCCGGAATCGTAAAGTTGCCGGCATGACGCGGAATCGCCAGATATTCGAATGTCTTCGTACCCGTCAGTCCGCTGTTGGTCAGCTTATAATCATCGGTCACTTTCGGGTCATAGATTTCGAAATCCTGCGGGAATTTTACTTCCGGTGTACCGATAAGCTTCATGTTTCCTGTACCGCTCAGTGTCAGTTTAATAGTCACAGCATCGTTGGTCTTTACGTCAGTCGCATTGATAGACGATGCCAGTTTAAACTCACCCACTGCTCCAGAGAATCCGGCCGGTTTGGCAGGAAGCAGCTGCACGTTAATCACTACTTTCGGAGTCGTAATTTTCTTCTTCACTTCCACGTATCCTCCGCCATTGAAGAAAGCATCAAACGGGTCGTCCGAAATGGTCTGCTGGGCAACCACCCCATCAAATGTAATGGAAGGGATTTCCAGTTTACCCGTCTGTTGCGGGAACAGCACATACTGACTCCATACAGTCGTATTGTAGTTCCGTCCTTTATAATGTTCCAGTGTGAAAGTCTTCTGCTGCGGCAATTCTACCTCCTGCGTATGGAAACCCTTCAGATCGGGCATCTTGCCATACAACTGACGCAGATTCACCACGGTATATACCTTATAAGTCAGCAGAATGGCTTCCTGCTCGTGTACGGTGGTCTTGCTGGCTGTAGCCGTGATAAACAAATCATTGGCTGAGATACGGCTACCTGCTGCCTGGCTGCGTGAAGAAGAAGCACTGCCTCCTCCGTTGTTGCCACTATTCCCCGAGGTCTGGTCCTGCGGAAGCACCTTGATGGAAATGGCATTGGAAAAGACTTTCTCTCCATTTACCTCTACACTGGCTGCCGGAATGGTATACGTACCAGGATTTCCTGCCAAGAGGATATAAGTGAACGCCGTAGAACTGTTCGATGTACGCTTTCCGTTGATAATCTGAATACTGCTCTGCTGAGAGCGGCTCGGTCCCATCAGCACGTCAAAGCCCTTGATGGAAGGAGCACGGAAATCCTTGATGTCTTGCGAATTGACCGTGAATACCAGGCGCACCTGGTCACCGCTTACCACCACGTCGGCAGCTTCTGCCACAAAGCGTACCTTGTCGGCAGCTTTCACCTGCCACGCCGCAAGTATCGTAAAAAGTAAGAATATTATCTTTCGCATTATTCTGTTATTTATAATTATTCATTTGTTCTTCATTGCTTCCAGCCTTACCAGTCTTTTTCCAGCTTGCGTCCCTGCACCTGAATCTGCTTCTTCACCTTATCCTGCACGTTCTTTTCGTCCTGCATCACGGCGTTGAGCAACTGCTGGGCATTTTCCTTCGACATCTGGTTCTGGTTTTGCTGCTGTTGCTGCGGATTCTGCTGCTGTTCTTTCTTGTTCTGGTCTTGCTGGTCCTTGTTCTGCTGCTTGTCATCCTGCTTCTGGTCCTGCTTGTTTTGCTGCTGGTCCTGATTCTGCTGGTTCTGCTGCTGATCTTTCAACTGCTTCTGCGCCAGTGCCAGGTTGTAGCGGGTTTCATTATCCTTCGGATTGTTGCGCAAGGACTGCTTATAGGCTTCAATACACTGCGGCAACTGTTTGGACGACTGCAAAATGACTCCCATATTGTGGTAAATCTGTGCCAGCTTCTTCTTGTCCTTTTCCAAACGAGACGCTGCATCAAACTGCTCCATAGCCTCTTTGGCCTTTTCCTGCATCATCAGCGCATTTCCCAGATTGTACATGGCATCGGCCGACTTGGGATTCAGCTCCAGCGCCTTCCGGTAGTCTACTTCCGCCTTGACAAACAAACTGTCCTTGTAAAGCTTGTTGCCGCTTCGCAGATAATCACGGTCTGTTTTCTGTCCGTATCCGGCCACGGCAGTCAGGGCCAGACACATACACAGAATATATCCTTTCACTTTCATCTCCAGTTTCATTTAAAGAGTTTCACATTCTTGAAGAGCGGATTCTTGCGGTTCAGAATCATCAGGTCGGCAGCCAGCAAAAGAATAGCCAGCCAGGCCAGCACCTGGAACTGCTCGTCGAACTCCGTAAAGACCTGTGTCTCTACATCCGCCTTCGCCAGTTTGTTTATTTCCGCATTCAGTGCCCTTTCGGCATTGTTGGTATTGTCTACACGCACGTAAATACCGTTTCCGGCTTTAGCAATCTCCTGACACATCTGCTCGTTCAGACGGGTCACTACCACATTACCATCCTTATCGCGACGGAATTCATTGGTACCTTCCACCGGAATAGGTGAACCGTCGGGTAAACCTACTCCTAATACAAATACACGCATACCCTTCTTGGCAGCCTCCTGAGCAGCCTCGATAGCTCCTCCTTCGTGGTTCTCACCATCGGTAATCAGCACGATGGCACGTCCTACCCCTTCATTCGGAGTGAAACTCTTCATAGCCAGGTCGATGGCGCCGCGGATGTCCGTACCCTGTGTGGTAATCAAGGAAGGAGAAATCGTCTCCAGAAACATCTTGGCCGATACATAGTCGCTCGTAATCGGGAGCTGTGTGAAAGCTTCACCTGCAAACACAATCATGGCCACTTTATCGTTGTTGAAGGTCTCTACCAGACGGGAAATCAGCTTCTTCGATTTTTCCAGACGGCTAGGAGTGACATCCTGTGCCAGCATAGAGTTTGAAATATCCAGTGCCACCACCGTTTCCACACCCTGACGCTTCACCGTTTCCATCTTTGAACCGAACTGCGGACGAGCCAGCATGAAAATAACCATGGCCAGCGCAGAAAGCGTCAGCCAAAATTTTACGTCCGGACGATATTTCGACACATCCGGCATAAGATGTGCCAGCAACTCCGGACTACCATATTCGCGCAACTTCTTGCGACGGCGATAGTTCGAATAAAAATAGAACACAGCCAGCAAGGGCAGCACGATCAGTAAATACAAATATTGAGGTTCTCCAAATCGAAACATGACTTCTTATTTTAAGGTATTTTCTTCAAAACTGTATTCCGCAAAAGAATTTCAAGCAAGATGCTCAGGAATGCAATCAGTGCAAACACCGCATAGGCTTCTTCACGTTTGCTGAATTCCTTCACGTTCAGTTTCGTTTTTTCCAGTTTGTCAATTTCACGGTACACTTCCTTCAGCTTCGTATTGCTGGTAGCACGGAAATAATTTCCATTAGTTGTTCCGGCAATCTGGCTCATGGTCTGTTCGTCGATTTCCACCGGCATCTGTACATATTGCACACCAGCGTACGTCTGCATCGGATAAGGTGCCGTACCGTTAGTTCCTACACCGATGGTATACACACGGATACCAAACTGCTTGGCTATTTCGGCCGCAGTAAGCGGAGAAATGTCTCCCCGATTGTTCACACCATCCGTCAGCAGGATAACTACCTTCGACTTGGCCTTGCTGTCTTTCAGACGACTCACCGCGTTGGCCAGTCCCATACCCAGTGCTGTACCGTCTTCAATCATTCCGCGCTGTACCATGTCGCAGCTCACACTTTGGAACAAATTCAACAGTACTCCGTGGTCTACTGTCAGCGGGCACTGCGTAAATGCTTCTCCCGCAAAGATAGTCAGACCGATATTATCATTCGGACGTCCGTTGATAAACTCTGCCGCTACCTGCTTGGCCGCTTCAATACGGTTCGGCTTCAAATCTTCAGCCAGCATACTGGTCGACACGTCGACCGCCAGCATGATGTCAATACCTTCAATCTCCGTGTTCTGCCAGTTATCGGTAGTTTGCGGGCGTGCCAGTACCAGCACAATCATCACAAACGTCAGGATACGAAGCACAAACGGCGCATGCAGCAAATAAATCTTCCAACTGCGCGGAGCCTGCATGTACATCCGTGTGGTAGATACCTGCATGGTCGGTTCCGTCTTCTTGCGGCGCATCACGTACCACACGATATACGGAATCAGCAGCAAGAGCAGAAACAGATATTCTATATTCGCAAAAATCATAGTCTCAATTCATTATTAAATTAGAAAAAGAGGTCGATGATATGGCGCACAGACAAATACAAAGCAATCAGTGCGGCCACACCCGTAATGGCAATGCTGCACAGCAAGGCAATTCGTCCCTGTTTGGAACGCTTCTCCTCCACTTTGATTTCCGTCGGCTCCTTCTTGGCGTTCGGATCTTCCTCTATCTTAGTCTGGTTGATGAAATCTACCGCATTCACCAGGTTCATGTCGTTTTCATTCATCAGCGGCGCATATTTCGCAAACTTCACCAGGTCGGCTGTTTCAAACATCACCTTCAGGTCGTGGATAGATTCTTTGTCCTTCTCCTCCAACAGACGCTCGATAATTTCCGCAGACGTCATTTCCATGGCATTGAATCCGAAACGCTCCTTTATATATATACGGATGACATCGGTCAGTTCCGTATAATAAGCTTTCGGATCTTCACGCTTGGCCACCTTGTCTGCCTTGATAGTTTCAATCTTCTTCATGGCAGCCAGGTGAGGCGGAAGTTTAGGTTCTACCTTGATAATCTTGATGATAGGCTTATTGTCACGATAGCGAATGATAAAGAAGGCCGTCACCACTCCCAAAGCAATCAGCAACAGGATGGAATATACCATCGGTGCCAGGTCTTCCCAGGTAAGAGGTACTTCCTGAATGGACTTCGGACCAAAAAACTGGTCGGGGTGCAAGGTATCCACCGGAATGGAATACACTTTCAATGCCAAGGCCTTTGAACGGTAAGCCTTGTCATTGACCAGCACCTCAAACGGCGGAAGATAATACAGAGCCGAATCAAAAGAAGTCACTGTATATTCTTGTGACACCAGCCAGCGCTTGTTGTCGTTCAGCAACTGCGTGTCGGGCTTGGCCACATCCAGAATCTCCACTCCCCTGACCAGCGTATCACGCAGCAACGGCAGACGCAATTTCTGGTTGGCATCCATGCTGACCTGCAATTTGATTTTCGCCTGCTCACCAATGAGCAACTGCAAGGAATCGATGGTAGCTTCCACCGTCACCTGCTGGGCTTTCAAGCCCGTTGCACAGCATAAAATCAACACAGCACAGCAACATGCCTTTATCATTTTTGAGTAGTATAATAAGAGATGTCTCATGTCAACTGTCAGTTTCGTTTTGCAAATAAATTCAGCAATGCCTTCACATAATCCTGATCTGTACGTACAGATACAGAATCCACATTGCTGTGAGTAAATGTGTCATTCAGCTTCTGCTGTTTTTCCTTCCACCAGGCATGATGTGCATTGCGCAATGCCTTCGACGAAGTATCAATCCACTGCTCATGACCGGTTTCCGCATCACGCACGTGCATCAGTCCCACGTCCGGAAGTTCTTCCATACGACGGTCGTACACCTGCACAGCCACCACATCGTGTTTTCGGTTGGCAATCGTCAATGCATTCTGGAAATCACGTTCGTCAATAAAGTCGCTCAGCATAAAGGCCGTACAGCGTTTCTTCAGCACATTCGTCAGGTACTCAATGGCACACTGCAAATTGGTGCGCTGACTTTCCGGCTTAAAATCAAGCAGTTCACGAATGATATACAGAATATGCTTGCGACCCTTCTTGGGAGGGATAAATTTCTCGATACGGTCGGAAAAGAAAATCACGCCGATTTTATCATTGTTCTGAATGGCGGAAAAGGCGATTGTAGCCGCAATCTCCGTCACCATTTCTTTCTTCAGCTGCTGAATGGTACCAAAGTCCAAACTGTTGGACACGTCCACCAGCAACATGACCGTAAGTTCACGTTCTTCCTCAAAGACTTTCACGAATGGTTTGTCGAAGCGAGCGGTCACATTCCAGTCAATATCGCGCACGTCATCCCCATACTGATACTCGCGGACCTCTGAAAAGGCCATACCACGCCCCTTGAAGGCCGAATGATACTGACCGGCAAAAATATTGCTCGAAAGTCCCCGGGTCTTGATTTCAATCTGACGGACACGCTTTAAAAGTTCACTTGTCTCCATTCCTTTAATATTTGACCGTGTTCCCCTGGAGCAACCAAAGGAACACAGCTTAGTCATTTATAATCATGCAGCCTTCCGACTGCGAATAAAAGCCGACGGGGACTCTCTTCCCCGTCTGTAACCGTTACGGGTATCAGCGCATCAGGGCACTTCAACCTTGTTCAGAATCTTGCTGACGATTTCATCAGAAGTCACGTTGGTAGCTTCTGCTTCATAAGTCAGTCCGATACGGTGACGAAGCACGTCATGAGCCACGAATCTCACATCTTCCGGAATCACGTATCCACGACGTTTGATGAAAGCGTAACTGCGTGCAGCCAGTGCCAGGTTGATAGAAGCACGAGGAGAACCTCCAAAGCCAATCAAGCCCTTCAGTTCTTTCAAGTCGTATTTTTCCGGATAACGGGTAGCAAATACGATATCTGCAATGTACTGTTCAATCTTTTCATCCAGATATACCTGACGAACCACTTCGCGGGCAGCAATAATGTCTTCAGCCTTCAAAATAGGACGAACTTCCGTACGTTCTCCGTTGATGTTCTGACGGATAATCTTCTTTTCTTCTTCCAGCTTCGGATAATCAATAATCACCTTCAGCATGAAACGGTCTACCTGCGCTTCAGGCAACGGATAAGTACCTTCCTGCTCAATCGGGTTCTGCGTAGCCATTACCAGGAAAGGCTTCGGAAGTGCAAAAGTCTGCTTACCCAGTGTCACCTGACGTTCCTGCATGGCCTCGAGCAAGGCACTCTGTACTTTAGCCGGCGCACGGTTAATTTCATCGGCCAGTACAAAGTTGGCAAAAACCGGTCCTTTGTTGGCAACGAACTGCTCATCCTTCTGACTGTAAATCATCGTACCGATAATATCGGCCGGCAGCAAGTCAGGAGTAAACTGCACACGACTGTATTTTGAATCGATCAATGAAGCAAGGGTTTTGATTGCCAAGGTCTTTGCCAATCCCGGAACACCTTCCAGCAGAATATGTCCGTCAGAAAGCAACCCAATCAATAAAGATTCGATAAGATGTTTTTGACCTACGATTACCTGATTCATTCCCTCCATCAGGTTTGTTACAAACGCGCTCTGGCGTTCGATTCGTTCATTCAATTCACGAATGTCAATAGCTTCAGCCATAATTTTCTTCTATTTTAGTTCTCTTTTTTTTCATTAAAAAATGCCCTTTCAAAACATATATCTAAAAAGACACCCCAAAATTAAGGTATTCCCTTAACAGGCACAATAAATTTTGATAAAAAAATATAGACGGGTTTCGCCTTTTAAGGCTTATTGAACTAAAGAAAATTAAAAAGGCCTTGTTTGAATTGAAACAAGGCCTCTCGTTATTTTTTAGGAGTAAGTTGCGGAATCTGAATTGTGGTACCCACCGGCACGTTATCCGGATTTTTGATAATAGCCTTATTGTGCTTCACCAGATAAGGCCATAGTTTTTTATTTCCGTAGAATTTCAGGGCCACACGTACCAGGCTCTCCCCTGGTTTAAGGGTATATGAGCCCTGATTTCCAGTTATCTGGTATTCAACCGTATCGGCTAAGGTTTCCCTTTTCGGTACAGACGTAGAAGCTACGGGAGTTTTTTCTCCTTTCTTCGCGACGGTTTTCAAGGTATCCTTCTTCTGTACCAAAGAAGAATCTTTTTTTACAACTAAAGTATCAGCCACCTGCAAGGAGTCCGAAACCACAGGCGCAGGCGTTTTCTGCGTTTCATTCATCAGTTTCTCTACCACTTGTTCCGGAATATACCGTCGGCCCGAGGTCAATACCCATGTCACGATTCCTCCTATAAAAATACCCACCAGCAAGATGGAAGCAATCATACACCAGGGTATATTCTTTTTCTCTTCAGCCGGTTCTTTTATCCCAGTACCAGCTTCTGTAGAAGCTGTTGTTTCATCCGAAGGCGCATCCTCTTGTACTACAGTTACTTGTTCAGTATCCTCCACCACTTCATTCTTTTGTTCTTCCTCTACTAATACAGTAGCGGCAATACCAGTTTCAGCTTCCGAAAGCATCTCTTCCGTTTCCGGTAAGCCATCCTTTTCATCATCCGAAATGGCTTCTGAAATCTCTTCTCCTTCCTCGTTTACTTCCGATACACTACCTTCATCGGGAAGGTCTTCAAAATGCACATCATCATTAAGCAGAACAGACTGAAAATGCGCAAAAGGTTTATTTATCAAGTCCCTCAATCCAGTTTCCGGAACAAAAGACACACGTGTGTGCTCCTTTATCTCTATCGACTCCCCTGTATTTACATCTACACTTTTTCGAGCTTCAATGTTTATAAGCTTAAAAGTACCTAATCCTTTAACCTTTACGTACTTGTCTCTTGCCAAGGCTTCTTCAATCAAATTCAAGAACTCCTTCACAAACAATGCAGCCTCTGCAGGGTCCAACTGGCATTTCCGGGCAAACGACTCCACAAGTTCCTGTAAAGTTATTTTATCACTCATCCGATGAAATGTTTTTAAACTTTTCTTTCAAAACAGCACTTGGCTTAAAAGCTAACGCCAATTTGGGAGGCACCAAAAAGCGCTGCTTAGTGACAGGATTCACAGAAATACGTTCCATTTTCTTTTTCACCTCAAAGGAACCGAAGCCTTGCAAATTCACTATCTTATCTTCCTGCAATGTCTGCGACAAGCACTCCGTGAAAGAACTAACCAAGGAGGCTGTATCTTTCTCGGTTTTATCCAGACGGCGGGACAATTCTTCTATGAATTCCTTATTTGTCATTTTATTTTACGATTGTAGCATACAAATCAAAATCATCTGCATCGTACACTTTTACCCGATGGAAACTGCCGATTCTCAAGCGGTGATTTTCCACTTTTATCAACACCTCCGGATCGACTTCCGGTGAATCAAACTGTGTACGGCCGATATAGTAATCGCCTTCCTTGCGGTCGATGATTACCTTGAATTCCTGTCCAATCTTGCGATGAGACAAGTCGGCAGAGATTTCCTGCTGCAATTCCATCAATGCATCCAAACGCTGCTGCTTGACTTCCTGCGGAATCTCATCCTTATAATGCTTGGCAGAATAAGTTCCTTCTTCTTCCGAATAAGCAAATGCCCCCATACGGTCAAAACGTGCCGTGCGGACAAATTCCATCAGTTCCTCAAAATCCTGCTCCGTTTCACCTGGATGACCTACCATCAATGTAGTACGTAAATGAATGCCAGGCACTTCCTTACGGAATTTCTCTATCAGCTGATAGGTTTCTGCCTTCGTCACATGGCGACGCATCTTTTGCAGCATGTTATCGCTGATATGCTGCAAGGCAATGTCCATGTA
This sequence comes from Phocaeicola plebeius, assembly GCF_003437535.1. Taxonomy (GTDB): domain Bacteria; phylum Bacteroidota; class Bacteroidia; order Bacteroidales; family Bacteroidaceae; genus Phocaeicola; species Phocaeicola plebeius_A. The sequence goes on along the minus strand of NZ_QSQT01000008.1, from coordinate 119,665 downwards.
CTTACATACATTATCATTTTCACGCATTACGCGGAACAAATCTTCCGGGAAATGAGCGGGATAGGCATAATGCAGACGAATCCATTCCACACCCGGTATATGTGCCATCTGCTCTATCAGCTCCGGCAACATCTGTTTTTTATACAAATCCACTCCGTAATAGGTCAGTTCCTGTGCAATGACCTGAAATTCTTTCACCCCTTCGGAAACCAGCAAGCGCACTTCGTCCAGAATTTCTTCCATAGGACGAGACACATGTTTACCGGTAATGATAGGAATGGCGCAATAAGAACACTTGCGGTCGCAACCTTCTGATATTTTCAGGTATGCATAATGCTTCGGAGTCGTCAGATGACGCTCAATGGCAAATTCAGAATGATAGGCCTTTCCTAAATCGGCCAAAAGTTCATTCCAGTTGAACTTCCCATAGAATTTGTCGACCTGCGGAATTTCCATCTGCAGGTCCTTCAGGTAACGTTCCGACAAACAGCCCATTACATAAAGTTTCTTCAAGCGTCCTTCTTCCTTTGCCTGACAGAACTCCAGAATCATGTTGATAGATTCCTCTTTGGCATCGCCAATAAAGCCACACGTATTGATAACGGCAACTTCTCCCTGCGGATGGTCGCTGTCATGTGTCACCTTGTATCCATTAGCTTCCAGCTGCTTCATCAGCTTTTCGGAATCTACCAGATTTTTCGAGCATCCTAAAGTAATTATATCGATTGTATTCTTTCTCATTTTTCAGTGGTTGAGCCAAACAATGAATCTACGAACTCACGGCGACGGAATATCTGCAGGTCTTCCATACCTTCTCCCAGACCGATGTATCTCACCGGAATCTTAAACTGGTCGGAAATTCCAATCACTACTCCACCCTTGGCTGTTCCGTCAAGTTTGGTGATAGCCATGGCGGTTACTTCTGTAGCCAAAGTAAACTGTTTGGCCTGTTCGAATGCATTCTGCCCGGTAGAGCCGTCCAGTACCAGCAACACTTCATGAGGTGCATCGGGTACCACCTTTTTCATCACGTTCTTGATTTTTGTCAGCTCGTTCATCAAACCAATCTTATTGTGCAAACGTCCTGCCGTATCAATGATTACCACGTCAGCATTATTAGCCTTGGCAGAACTCAGCGTATCAAAAGCTACTGAAGCAGGGTCAGCTCCCATTTTCTGTTTTATTACCGGTACACCCACACGTTCTCCCCAGATGTCAAGCTGTTCTACAGCTGCGGCACGGAAAGTATCTGCGGCACCCAGATAGACCTTTTTCCCGGCTTTTTTAAACTGATAAGCCAGCTTACCGATAGTCGTCGTTTTTCCTACTCCGTTCACGCCTACCACCATAATCACATAAGGAGTCTTATCCTGAGGCACATCAAAATCGGCAGCATCCACCGTATTGTTTTCCATCAGCAACGCCGCAATCTCCTCACGAAGGATATTGTTCAGCTCCTGTGTATTCACATACTTATCCTTTGCCACTCTGGTTTCAATGCGCTTGATAATGTTCAGCGTAGTTTCTACTCCCACATCAGACGTAATAAGCACTTCTTCCAGATTGTCCAGCACCTCGTCATCCACCTTTGATTTTCCAGCCACCGCACGTGCTATTTTTCCAAATACACTTTCTTTGGTCTTAGACAATCCTTTGTCTAATGTTTCTTTTTTTTCCTTTGAGAAAAAACTAAAAAATCCCATACAACTTACTTTTATCAGTTTCTGACACAAAGATATAACTATTCTCGCTTTCACACAAAAAAAGTTCCTTCCATATTTAAATGAAAGGAACTTTTATTTAGCATTTTATATCTCAAAAGATAAATTATTTCTTGAAGAAGTCCTGTACTTTTTCGTTAGGAACCATTTGTTCATCAAAAACGTAAGCACCAGTTTTCGGAGACTTAACCATTTTGATAACCTTAGTATAAGAACGTCCTTCTTTACCTGTCTGAAGGGTTGCGACTGTTTTCTTTGCCATGGTCTGTTATTATTTAATTTCTTTATGAACTGTTACTCTTTTCAAAATCGGATTGTATTTCTTCAACTCCAATCTTTCAGTGGTATTTTTTCTATTCTTAGTTGTAATATAACGAGAAGTTCCCGGCATACCACTATCCTTCATTTCTGTGCATTCAAGGATTACCTGTACTCTGTTTCCTTTAGCTTTCTTAGCCATAGTCTTTCTCTCCTTTTAATTAACCAATAATTTTGATAGTTTTCCAATCACAATAACCTTTTGCTACCGCTTCGTTCAGCGCTGCATCCAGGCCTTTTTTGTTAATAACTCGCAAGCCGTTAGCGCAGATGTTCAGGCTAATCCAGCAATCCTGTTCTACATAGTAGAATTTCTTTGTAAACAAGTTCACATCAAAAGTTCTTTTTGTTCTTCTCTTAGAGTGTGAAACGTTGTTGCCTATCAAGGCTTTCTTTCCGGTAATTTGACAAATTTTCGACATTTCTATCTAGTTTTTATAGTTTTATTCCATGGTTCTCTCAAACGGAGTGCAAAGTAAGTGATTTTATTTTATATAAACAAATCTTTTTCCAATAAATTGAACTTTTACTCCTCTTTTCCCTGATTTTGGCATAATTCCAACAACAATTGGAGGGTTTTTGCCGTTGCAGCCTGAATATTTTTCTCACGGCCTTCATCTTCGGTCAATTTAGCTGTAAGCACCGCATCTTTTGTTCCGGCTGCTACCCAAATCGTACCGACCGGCTTTTCCGGACTTCCTCCGCCAGGACCGGCAATTCCGGATGTAGCCATTGCATAATCCACATCCAAAGCCTTGATGGCACCCTTTACCATTTCCACAACGGTTTCTTCACTTACCGCCCCATGCTGTTCCAGTGTTTCGGCATTTACATATAAATGCGTTTTCTTTACCTCATCTGAGTAGGCAATAACCCCACCTTTATAGAAACGAGAACTACCTGGGATAGCAGTTATGATGGCTGCCACGTTACCAGCCGTACAACTTTCTGCAGTAGCCAATGTATAGCCTTCTCTCCAGAAAATTTCACTTATCTCCTTACTTAGTGTTTTGGTTTCTACTGACATAATCTGTTTTCTCTAAATTGTTACTTAATGGTTACCCGTGAATAAGCGGGTTTGTCTATAGTGCAAAAATCCTTGTCCAAAAACTTATAATATCCCGTAATGGCGATCATGGCCGCATTGTCGGTAGTATACCCGAACTTCGGTATGAAAATGTTCCAGCCATATTTTTTCGCATGTTCACGGAAAGCGTTTCGCAGGCCGTTGTTTGCCGATACTCCTCCGGCTACGGCCACTTCCTTGATGCCTGTATCCTTTACTACCTTACGTAATTTATCCATCAGAATGTCTACAATCGTTTTTTCCAACGAAGCAGCCAAATCCGTCTTATGATGTTCTACGAAATCGGGATCTTCTTTCATCCAGTCTCTGAGCGAGTACAGGAAAGAGGTTTTCAGTCCGCTAAAGCTATAGTCATAGCCCGGGATATGCGGTTTGCTGAATTTAAAGGCTTCCGGATTACCCTGACGCGCCAGCTTGTCGATAATCGGACCACCTGGATAGCCCAGCCCCATCACCTTGGAACACTTGTCGATAGCCTCTCCTGCCGCATCGTCGATAGTCTGTCCCAGCACTTCCATATCATTATACGCATTCACACGGATAATCTGAGAGTTTCCTCCTGAAACCAGCAGGCAGATAAAAGGATATTTAGGCTGTACGTTTTCACCGTCGGGCTCCTGAATAAAGTGCGCCAGCACATGGCCCTGCAAATGATTCACCTCTACCATCGGAATATCCAACGAGCGGGCAAGTCCTTTGGCAAAAGACACTCCTACCAGCAAAGAACCCATCAGACCCGGTCCGCGAGTAAAGGCAATGGCACTCAAATCTTCCTTTGCCACTCCGGCACGTTTCAATGCTTCGTGCACCACCGGAACAATATTCTGCTGATGTGCACGTGAGGCCAGTTCCGGAACCACTCCTCCGTAAGCTTCGTGCACCGCCTGGCTGGCAATCACGCTCGACAGCAATACGCCATCCTTTATCACTGCCGCAGAAGTATCATCACAAGAAGATTCTATTCCTAATATTATTGTACTCATAACATTCTTCTATTATTAATAGGTCAATATTTCAAGTCCCTGCTCCGTCATTACGAAAGTGTGTTCCCACTGTGCGGAAGGAAGCTCATCCTCCGTCACCACGGTCCATCCGTCTTCTTCGTCAATGAAGACTTCCCAGGTTCCCATATTAATCATCGGTTCGATGGTAAACACCATGCCCGGCACAAGCAACATACCTGTACCCTTCTTGCCAAAGTGTTCTACATCCGGTTCTTCGTGGAACTCTACTCCCACACCGTGACCGCACAAATCACGGACCACTGAAAATCCGTTCTTCTTCGCGTGTTTCTCTACGGCATGGCCGATATCTCCCACAAAGCCGAAAGGACGGGCTGCTTCCATACCGACTTCCAGACATTCTTTTGCCACACGCACCAGTTTTTCTTTCTGCGGAGTGGTTTTTCCGATAATGAACATACGTGAAGCGTCGGCATAATAACCGTCCAGAATCGTCGTACAGTCCACATTAATAATGTCGCCTTCTTCCAGAATTTCCTCTTCGCTCGGAATTCCATGGCAAACCACCTCATTGATGGAAGTACAACAGCTCTTCGGAAATCCCTCATACCCCAAGGTTGCCGGAATGGCTCCGTGGTCCCGGGTATACTCATACACCAGCTTGTCTATTTCGGCCGTACTCATTCCAGCGTGGATTTCCTTTTCCACCAGGTCGAGCACTCCCGTATTGATTACGCCGCTACGACGAATTCCTTCAATCTGTTCCGGAGTCTTAATCAACTGGCGAGTCGGAACCAAATGCCCTTTATCCTGATAAAACAGCACTTTCTTGTCCAATTCCGTCAGTTCCGCCCCTTTGGGCACCCTCCAGTTTATCTTATGTCTCTTCATAATCGTCTTTTTTACTTATGTGCAAAGGTATAAGAAAAAAATGGAATAGCGTACGGGAAGCGATATAAAAAACGCTGGAATTTGCAGGCGCATTGTCACATTTCTGTAATATTATCATTAAAACAATTAAGAGAAAAGAAAAACACGCCATTCCAATATTATTTTGTTAGCATAAGATTTGTTACAACAACAAATTTTTATATCTTCGCTCAGCTACTACATTACAATAACTACATTATTTTTGGAATTATGATGAACAAAAACCAAATCGGAACAAATGCGGGTATCGTGTGGAAACTCCTTTCCGACAATGCCCACTGGGAGTACGACAAGCTTAAACACGCATCCGGCCTGTCAGACAGAGACCTGAATGCGGCTATCGGATGGCTGGCCCGTGAAGACAAAATAGATTTTGACATTGACGAGCAGCACGACCGCTTGTTTTTACATGTCAATGTCTATATCGGCTAACACAAAATACCATCAGAGAAAAGGCTCTGGTGGTATTTTGGTTTTATGTCAGACAATCCGGTTCACCGTCACATCGGGAAACTCATGAAGCATCATCAAGAGCAATCCTTCCTCATTCACTCTTTTTGCCCTGATTACCATTGTGATGCGATAGGCTTCATGGTTGTTCTCATACACCTTGTTCATCTCGTAGGAGGTAATCTGAAAATTCTCGGAACTGAACTTGCCGGAAAGGGCTTTCAAGGCCTCGGAATTCTCTGCCGTAAGCTCGATAATCATACTTCGCATTCCTATACTTTTAAAACAGTAGCTGAGAACCTCCAATCCTGCTAATACCAGGAAAGTAGCCAGAATACCTATCATATACATGCCCGACCCTACCGCGAGTCCGATTCCGGCCGTAGTCCACACACCGGCTGCCGTAGTCAGCCCTCGCACCACCTGCTTCTGCAACAGGATAATGGTACCCGCCCCAATAAAACCGATACCACTGACCACCTGGGCAGCCAGACGGCTCGGATCCAGGCGCACCAAATCCTTCTCCAGCACATCCATAAAGCCGTATTGCGACACAATCATCAGCAACGCACTGCCCAGTGCCACCAGGAAATGCGTGCGATAACCCGCCTCCTTTGCCCGGTATTCCCGCTCAAGCCCGATAAGCACCCCCATCAGACCGGCCACAAACAACCTTAAAGAAAAATCTACGTAAATATTCATATACTTCCAGCTAAAAGTTCTTTCCGAAAGATACGAAAAAACATCTGAAAACCCAAGCACACGGACAAGAATACGTATTTGTTTATTCTATGTTTTCCAAAGCGGAGACATACGTTTTCCAACGCAGAAACATACGTTTCCCGTCCGGAAAACATACAGTTTAGCTCTGAGAAACATAGAATACGGACAAACAGTTTCCTCACATCCCCCTGACATTTTCTCTATTACAGAATGTCCAAGTGGTTTCAGGTCAAATTCTTCCGTTTCTTTTCACCACACCTTTTCTTTTCTTACATTTCCGTAGTTTCGTTTTTTTCCGTAATTTTACGCTCGATTTTACAGCATAACTTTATGAAATATAAATTATTAGTATTAGACCTCGACGGAACGCTTACCAACAAGCAGAAAAAGATTACCCCTCACACCAAAGAAACACTGCTCAAGATTCAGGAGCAAGGAGTGAAAATTGTACTGGCCTCGGGAAGACCCACGTACGGCATTGCCCCGCTGGCCGAGCAACTGGAACTGCAAAAATATGAAGGCTACATTCTGGCTTACAACGGCGGAGAAATCATCGACTGGAAAACGAAGGAGCTGATGTACAAGAACCTGCTCGACCACGATGTGCTTCCCTACCTTTACGAATGCGCCAAGAAGAACGACTTTGCCATTGTGACTTACGACGGGGAATACGTACTGACCGAGAAACCGGACGATGAGTATGTGCTCAAAGAGGCGTTGCTCAATGTCATGAAAATAAAGAAGGTAGACAATTTCCTGGATGCCGTGAAACATCCGATTGCCAAATGCCTGATTGTGGGCGAACCGACCCGACTGGCCGAGCTGGAGAAAGAGATGTACGAACATCTGAAGGACCGCATGGGTGTTTTCCGCTCAGAGCCTTACTTCCTGGAACTGGTCCCTAAGGGCATCGACAAGGCCCAGTCGCTGGCCGTTCTCCTGAAGGAAATCGGACTTACCCGTGAGGAAATGATTGCCATCGGCGACGGATTCAACGACCTGTCCATGATTCAATACGCCGGACTGGGTATCGCCATGGCTAATGCACAGGAGGTAGTAAAAGAAAACGCCGACTTCATCACTTTGTCCAATGAAGAAGACGGCGTGGCCTACGCGGCTGAAAAATTTATTCTGTCTTAGGCTTCCGGTCGAAGAACGGATTTTTGGATGATGCACTCACGGGTATGGCGTACACCTGGGTGCATCCATCCAGCCAGTCCAGTTGCTGGGCCGCCAGACCGGCCGAGAACATCACACGCGTATCAACCCGATGGTCGGCCGCTACCGAACAAGCCGAACCGATGGCAATTCCTACATCCACACTATTGATGGCACAGGGCACTCCCTTTTTGCGGTCTCCGCAATGTTCATATCCGCAATGTCCGCAATCCAGCCCCTGCGGAAGCGAGCGCGTACCTATCAGCACCACACACTCTGCCTGGAGAATGTTATCTGCATCGCGCAGGAAAAACTTAAAACCATTGTCTTCGTACATCTGCTTCATCGTATCAGAAAGGATACGGATGTTGCTTTCCGTCACCATGGCCACTTCAATAATGTCTACCCCCTTTCCTTTGGGAGCTGTACGTGCCGCCGTCATCATTTGTTGCGCCACCTGCAACACTTGTTCATGACGGCTGTCTCTTTCATTCAGTATCATATTCCATTAAAGTTAAAAACATACATACAAAAAGGGTTATATCCGAGCTTTTGCCATAAGGCATCAGATGCTCTAAATATAACCCTTTCTCGATAAATCCGCTACGGATTTATTTCTTTTTTCCTTTTTTCAGGTCATTTTCATGAATGGCCTCTTCTACTTGATAAGCCGGAGCATGTTTTTTATGCATACCCTTCGGTTTTTTATTACCGGCAGCTCCCATAGTAAATACCTCCTTTCAATTCCTTAAAAAGGTCAATGTAAAAATGTGATTATTTAAGTATATCCAATTGTTTGAAACACTTAATCAATTTTTCAATAGCGAAGTCCACCTGTTCTTTGGTGTGAGTAGCCATCAATGCAAAACGCACCAGCGTATCCTGAGGAGCACAAGCTGGAGGAATTACCGGATTGATGAACACTCCTTCGTCGAAGGCCAGCTTGGTTACTTCGAAAGTCTTGTCCGTGTCGCGTACGTACAAAGGAATAATCGGACTTTCTGTTTCACCGATTTCAAAGCCTGACTCACGGAAACGTTTCAGAGAGTAGTTGGTGATTTTCCACAAACGTTCCTGACGTTCCGGTTCTGTCTTGAAAATATGGATGGCTTCTCTTGCTGCAGCCGTAGCAGCCGGTGTGTTACTTGCCTGGAATATATAAGAGCGGGCATTGTGGCGCAACCAGTTGATTACGTCCTTGTCACCTGCCACGAAACCACCGATAGAAGCGAGTGATTTACTGAATGTACCCATAATCAGGTCGATGTCTTCCGTTACGCCGAAATGGTCGCACACGCCTCGTCCCTGTCTTCCAAACACACCCAGACCATGTGCTTCGTCCACGTAGATGCTGGCATTGTATTTCTTCTTCAGGCGAACGATTTCCGGCAAGTTAGCCAAATCACCTTCCATAGAGAACACGCTATCCACCACAATCAGTTTGATGGCATCCGGTTCACACTTCTGGAGCTCTTTTTCCAGGGCATCCATGTCGTTGTGTTTATACTTCAGCTGGGTAGCAAAAGAAAGACGACGTCCGTCCACGATAGAAGCATGGTCACGGTCATCACAAATGATGTAATCGCCACGTCCGGCCAACTGAGGAATCACACCTTCATTAACCGTAAATCCGGTAGAGAAACACAATGCTTCATCTTTACCGACGAACTCTGCAAGTTCTTTTTCAAGTTCTACATGAATATCCAGCGTTCCATTCAACAGACGAGAACCCGCGCATCCTGTACCATATTTGCGAGTAGCAGCAATAGCCGCGTCGATGATTCTCTGATCATGAGTCAGACCCATATAGGAATTTGAACCGAACATCAATACTTTCTTTCCGTCCATCATTACCTCTGTATCCTGGGCACTGTCTATTTCACGAAAGTACGGATAGACACCTCTTTCCATGTACATCTGAGGTACTCTGAATTTACTTAATTTTTCTTGTAATAATCCCATATTCTAATATCTGGTAAGCATCCCAGCTTACATTAAACTTCATTACTTTTGCAACCGTTTCGTTACATCATTTTCATTAAGAACGTGCAAAGATACAAAAAACTCAAAATTCCGACACGAATCCCTGAAAAAAAATAACAAGAACGTCAATTATAGGGGCAATTTACCCTAAACTATGAAAGATAATATTATTTTTGTACTCCCAAATTTTAAGGAAACAGGTTTATGGAGACAAAAAAGCGAATCACCTTTGTGGTAAACCCCATATCCGGCACTCACGGAAAGGAATTCATCCTACGACTTATTGAAAAAGAACTGAATCATTCTATATATGATTATTCTATCCGGAAAACGGAATATGCAGGTCACGCTTCCGAGATAGCCGCACACGCCGCCGCCGAACATACGGACATCGTAGTGGCCATCGGCGGAGACGGTACCATCAATGAGATAGGACGGGCGCTTATCCATACCAATACCGCGATGGGGATTATTCCATGCGGTTCGGGAAACGGACTTGCACGCCATCTGCATATACCTATGGAACCGAAAGGGGCCATCAATGTGCTCAATGCTGGAAATGTGAAGACGATAGACTACGGTATCATTGACAACCACCCCTTCTTCTGTACATGCGGAGTGGGATTCGATGCCTTCGTAAGCCTGAAATTTGCCGATTCCGGGAAAAGAGGTCTGCTGACCTACCTGGAAAATACCCTGCACGAAAGCCTGACGTATGAACCGGAAACGTACGAAATAGAGAACTCTACAGGTACCGTACGCTACAAGGCATTCCTGATAGCCTGTGCCAATGCATCGCAATATGGCAACAATGCCTACATCGCCCCGCAAGCCTCGCTGACCGACGGCATGATGGACATCACGGTGCTGGAGCCGTTTACCGTGCTGGATGTACCTTCTCTTTCATTCCAGTTGTTCAACCGGACACTCGACCAGAACAGCCGTATCAAAACGATGAAGGACAAGAGCATCATCATACACCGTGCAAAGGAGGGGGTGTTCCATTTTGACGGAGACCCGATGATGGGCGGAAAAGACCTGAAGGTGGAAATCATTCACCAGGGGCTACACGTTATCGCGCCGATACGTCCCAAACAGATGCCTTCTCCCCCGCTGAACATTCTCCAGCACTTCACCGACTTTATCGGACGACGTCCCATCACTTCGGCCATTGCCCAGAAGCACAAGCAACTCCTGATGCTGAACCATCACATCCTGAGACGCTTGTCGAAGAAATAATCATTTCATCTTACAAGGCCAGATAGAAATCTCTGGCCAGTTCACTAAACTCCGGTGTATAGACATGACGCTCCGTCTCGATGGGAAGGTGCGTGATTTCCGTCTGCGCACAAGGATGCTTCACGAACGCCATCAGCACACGCTTGGCGGGCAATTCCTGGCGGGGATGCACCCAGGTCTGCCGCAAAAGATGCAAACCTTTCCCGAGGGCTAAAGCCACAAAATCGGCCGATGCCGTAGCCGGAAGTACCACCGAAAAACTACCTTTTTCGGACAACAAAACCGAGACTTTCGATAACAAAGCGTAAAAGTCCAGTTCATCGGTATGCCGGGCCGTATTTCTCTGTGCCTGAGGGCATTTCACGGACTCCACAAAATACGGAGGATTCGACACGATGGCATCAAAACACCCGTTCCATTCTTCCGGTGCCTTCCGTATATCAAGCCGCTCTACCTCCATCCGGTCAGACCAGGGCGTACGGGCCACGTTTTCACGGGCCTGCTCCACGGCCGCTTCGTCAATATCAACTGCGGTTACAAAGGCATCCGGATTCCGCTGGGCCAACATCAAGGCAATCAATCCGCTTCCGGTACCAATGTCAAGCACCTTCCGTGCCCCGTCCACTTGCGCCCATGCGCCGACCAGCACGCCGTCGGTGCCTACCTTCATGGCACACTTATCATGAAAAACTACAAATTGCTTGAATTGAAAATATGGATTTGGCATAACTTATGTCTAAAAATTTACGCCAAAAATAGTGAAATCCCCATAGAAAACGCTTCAACCTGCCATTATTTTACATAATAAAAGAGGTATTTGACACAAATAGTTTCCAAATTACATGCGGAATGATTAACTTTGTGCCGTTTTTGAGTAATAAAAAAGCTTCTTAATTCAGAAGAGAAAACAAGTATGGTAAAAAAGACAAAAAACAACGAGATTCTGGTAAGTGCAGAAGGTAATGACATTCCGATGATGGCAGAAATTGAAACGCTTCCGGTGGACAATGCAACGGATGACCTCACGGGAGAACTGCCCGTCATGCCCCTGCGCAACCTTATGATATTTCCCTCTATTGTCATGCCCGTCAGCGTAGGCCGGCAACCCACATTGAAATTAGTCAACCAGGCATTTCAGAGCAAAGAGCCTATCATCATTACCACGCAGAAGGTGAGTGAGGTAGACTCGCCCAAGCAGAAGGATTTGTTCCCCATTGCGGTAATCGGCAAGGTGCTCCGGGTGTTCGAAATGCCGGGAGGAACCATTACGGCCATCCTTCAGGCTACGGGTCCGAAGGTACAACTGGAAGAAATCACTTCTACCCGCCCCTTCCTGAAGGGTAAGGTTTCGGTGATTGAAGAGGACATGAAGGACGAGAAATCCGATGAGTTCAAGACACTGATTGACACTTGCAAGGAGTTGAGTGCCAAGGTAATTGAATTGTCCGATGAAATTTCGCCCGACACTTCTTTCGCCTTGAAGAACCTGGACAACAACGAGGTACTGGTCAACTTCATTTCCGGCAATTTCCCCTTCCCTATCAACGAGAAGTACGAATTGCTTCAAACGAACAACCTGAAAGACCGGTTGTACCGCCTTATCCAGTTGCTGAACAAGTACATCCAGCTGGCCACTCTGAAACAGAGCATCCAGATGCGTACGCGTGAGGAACTCGACCGCCAGCAACGTGAGTACTTCCTCCAGCAACAAATCAAGAACATTCAGGATGAACTGGGCAACGGACAGGATGACGAAATTGACGAACTTCGCAAGAAGGGAGAAAAGAAACGCTGGAAACCGGAAGTAAAAGAGACTTTTGGGCGTGAGCTGTCCAAACTGGAACGTATCAACCCGCAATCGCCCGACTATAACGTGCAACTGACTTATCTTCAGACATTGCTCTCACTTCCGTGGGGCGTGTATACACAGGATGTCATCGACATTCCGAATGCCAAGAAGATACTCGATAAGGAGCATTACGGACTGGAGAAGGTGAAAGAACGTATTCTGGAGCACCTGGCCGTGCTGAAGCTGAAAGGTGACCTGAAGTCGCCGATCATCTGCCTCTACGGTCCTCCGGGAGTAGGAAAGACTTCTTTGGGACGTTCCATCGCCACGGCTCTGAAACGGAAATACGTGCGTATGTCACTGGGTGGCGTGCACGATGAAGCCGAAATCCGCGGTCACCGCAAGACGTACATCGGTGCCATGCCGGGACGTATCATCAAGAGCCTGATCAAAGCGGAAACATCGAATCCGGTCATCATTCTGGATGAGATTGATAAGTTGAGCAGCGATAGCCACGGCGACCCGAGTTCGGCCATGCTGGAAGTGCTCGACCCGGAACAGAACAACACGTTCCACGACAATTACGTTGACATTGACTACGACTTGTCGAACATCATGTTCATCGCTACGGCCAACAACCTGGGTACCATCCCATCGCCGTTGCTCGACCGTATGGAGCTGATTGAAGTGAGCGGTTACATCACCGAAGAGAAGATTGAAATCGCCCGCCGTCACCTCATTCCGAAAGAGATGGAGAAGAACGGACTGAAGAAGGAACACGTGAAGTTCAGCAAGGCGGCCATTGAATACATCATCGAGAACTATACCCGTGAAAGCGGTGTGCGTGAACTGGAAAAGAAAATCAGCAAGGTGATGCGTAAAATCGCACTGGAAATTGCCAGCGATGAGTTTACCGGCACACATGAGCTGAAGCCGAAAGACATCGAGAAGTTCCTCGGCGCACAGGAATATTCCCGCGACAAATACCAGGGCAACGAATATGCCGGCGTAGTGACGGGACTGGCCTGGACGGCCGTAGGCGGTGAGATTCTGTTCGTAGAAACCAGCCTGAGCCGTGGAAAGGGACAACTGACCCTGACCGGTAACCTGGGCTCGGTAATGAAGGAATCGGCCATGCTGGCACTGGAGTACCTGAAAGCACATAGCCACCTGCTGGATTTGCCCGAAGGTATCTTCGACAACTGGAACATCCATATCCACGTACCGGAAGGAGCTATTCCGAAAGACGGACCTTCTGCCGGTATCACCATGGTTACTTCATTGGCTTCTGCACTTACCCAGCGCAAGGTGAAAGCCAACCTGGCCATGACGGGCGAAATCACCCTTCGCGGAAAGGTACTTCCCGTAGGCGGTATCCGGGAGAAAATCCTGGCGGCCAAACGTGCCGGCATCAAGGACATCATCCTGTGCGAGGAAAACCGCAAGGACATCAATGAAATCCAGCCGATGTACCTCACCGGAATGACTTTCCACTACGTGAAGGACATCAAGGAGGTGCTCCGCCTGGCACTGACCGACGAGAAGGTGGCCGATGCCATCGACTTTACCATCAAAGAAGATAAAAACAAAGAAAACCCTGCACAATGAAATTTGAATTACAATATACGGACCCCAAATCGAATGCCCGCGCTGGTCTGATTACAACAGACCACGGGCAGATTGAGACCCCTATCTTCATGCCGGTGGGCACACTGGGTACGGTGAAAGGCGTGCATCTTCACGAGCTGAAGAACGACATCAAGGCTCAGATTATCCTGGGAAACACGTACCACCTCTACCTGCGTCCCGGACTGGACATCATCGAGGGGGCTGGCGGACTCCATAAGTTCAACGGATTCGACCGTCCGATGCTGACCGATAGCGGCGGCTTCCAGGTATTTTCTCTTTCTGGCATCCGCAAGTTGCGCGAAGAGGGCGTGGAGTTCCGCTCGCACATTGACGGCTCAAAACACTTGTTCACTCCCGAACGGGTGATGGACATCGAGCGTACCATCGGTGCCGACATCATGATGGCTTTCGACGAGTGCGCCCCCGGTACTTCCGACTACAACTATGCCAAGAAGTCCATGGAACTGACTCACCGCTGGCTGGACAGATGTTGTGCCCGCTTCAACGAAACGGAGCCCAAGTACGGCTACAACCAGTCACTCTTCCCCATCGTGCAGGGATGCGTATATCCTGACTTGCGCCGCCAGTCAGCCGAATATATCGCCTCAAAGAATGCCGACGGTAACGCCATCGGCGGACTGGCCGTGGGTGAACCTACCGAGAAGATGTACGAGATGATTGAGGTGGTCAACGAGATTCTGCCTAAGGACAAGCCCCGCTACCTGATGGGTGTAGGTACTCCGGTCAACATCCTGGAAGGCATCGAACGCGGTGTGGACATGTTCGATTGCGTGATGCCGACCCGTAACGGACGAAACGGCATGCTCTTTACCAAAGACGGTATCATGAACATGCGCAACAAAAAATGGGAGAACGACTACTCGCCCATCGAAGCCGACGGAGCATCTTACGTAGACACGATGTACAGCCGTGCCTACCTGCGCCACCTGTTCCACGCACAGGAACTGCTGGCCATGCAGATTGCCTCCATCCACAACCTGGCCTTCTACCTCTGGCTCGTAGGCGAAGCCCGCAAGCACATCATCGCCGGCGATTTCTCTACCTGGAAACCGGCCATGGTGAAACGTTTATCTACCCGATTGTAATTGTAGTTTACGACGATAAATATGAAACACAATGTGTTCCAGTTGTTCCGTTCCTACCTGCAAGCCGGAAAGGAACAACTGAAAAATTTAAAAGGAAACCCGTTCAAGAAGAAATGGTTGAAACGGCTGGACAGGTACATCATCGTGAAGTTCCTGGGCACCTACTTTTTTGCCATCGCCCTGATTATCTCCATCGCCGTGGTGTTCGACATCAATGAAAACATTGACGACTTCATCAACAACAAGGCGCCTATCAGTGCCATCATCTTCGACTATTACCTGAACTTCATTCCTTACTACACGAACCTCTTCAGTCCGTTGTTCGTATTCATTGCCGTGATTTTCTTCACGTCGAAGCTGGCAGAGAACTCCGAGATTATCGCCATGTTCTCCACCGGAATGAGTTTCAAGCGCCTGATGGTGCCCTACATGATTTCGGCCGCCATCATCGCACTGGTCACCTACGTGCTGAGTACCGAGGTGATTCCTACCGGTAGCGTCACCCGACTGAAGTTTGAGCAAGTGTACAAGAACAAGAAGCGGGCAGACTACGTGCGCAATATCCAGCTGGAGGTAGATACAGGTGTCATTGCCTACATGGAGCGCTACGAAGACTACAACAAGACGGCTTACCGCTTCTCGCTCGACAAGTTTGAAGACCACAAGCTGGTATCGCACCTCACGGCCCGCCGTATTACGTACGACACCACCACCGTGCACCGCTGGATTATCAAGGACTACATGATCCGTGAGATGAAGGGCATGCGTGAAACCATCACCCGGGGCGACCGTCTGGACTCCATCATCAACATGGAGCCGCAGGACTTCCTCATCACGCGCGGCCAGCAGGAAACGATGACCAGTCCCCAGCTACGGGAGTACATCGACAAGCAGAAGCAACGAGGCTTCGCCAACATCAAGGTGTTCGAAGTGGAATACTACCGGCGCATCGCCACCTCGTTTGCGGCCTTTATCCTGACGGTCATCGGGCTCTCGCTTTCGTCACAAAAACGGAAAGGAGGTATGGGACTTCACCTGGGAATCGGTATCGCACTGAGCTTCTCCTACATCCTGTTCCAGACCATCTCGTCCACCTTCGCCATCAACGGAAACGCGCATCCGAACCTGGCCGTGTGGATTCCGAACATCCTGTATCTGTTCATTGCGATTTATCTCTACCGCAAGGCACCGAAATAAAAAGAAAATCTCCTCACAAATCACCACGATTCATGGATTTGTGAGGAGATTCTGTATTATAACGATTCAATCGCTTCTATTGAATGAAATTATTTACCTGACTCTGCGGATTAAGAGGAGTCTGATCCGATAAGACCAACGTTTTAATCATGTGCTTTGTTCCTTGTTTATATTTCTGAAAATGCTCCGACGCAATATGTGATTTATAAGCCTGCTCACTTGCATAGGTTTCAAGAATCGTAACCTTACACGGATTTTCCTTTTCGGCAACGGCATACATGGTCAATACCCCCGGTTCAGTACGTAATGAAATCTCACCCACTTCCACCGCATATTGCATATATTCCTTTATAAACTCCGGATACACTTCTATTTTCGATAACCTCACAATACCATCGGGCGACATCGGAAGTTTGGCACACATGCCGGGCTTTTTGTCTAAGTTCAAACACTTGCCGATTATTTCTCCCGTAGCAAGATACGAGTACGTCGGAAACTCAAACAACACAGGTTTCAATCGGGTATAATCCAGTTTCCCATCTTGACCGAGCACTTCTGGAGCTGCATAGGTATTAGCTATGGAACAAATAAAATTGTCAAATCCCTCGGTTTCATAAATATCCACCACATCACATTCCATGGTTAATGGTGATTTGTCAATAACCGGAGTACCATTCTCTCCAAAATGATAGTCAAACACCGTCGATTTATCCACCGAATTTCCACTTACACTTCCCACATAATCAGCCGCAGGCAACATTTCACGGCTCACAAGGTTTACAGACAATTTCTTTGACCTCCTTATTCCCTGATTGGTATAATGATGTTTACTCATACTCAGAAGAATACGGTCATGCCCAATAATTCCAGTATGTCCCACTACAAGCCAGTTTACTTTTTCATTGACTACCGCCCCAACCACCGTCATCGGTTTGGGATAAAGCGCCAGTACCGAACCTAAATTTTTCTTTTCCATATCCGTTTCATTTTGCAATATCACACTTTCTTCATTCCTCGTGCTACAGGAGCACACAAGGAACAACAAACATACATACTGAATAAATTTTAGCATAGCATTCTTATTATTTCTGTTACTTATCAATCTGACTCTCGGTAAACGGATCGGCACGATGCCCCATAAGGTCTATTTGTGAATATTCCCTGTCAAATTCCTCCATCTCGTAAGCCGTAAGCCGCACATGAGCTGCTCCCAAGAAATCATCGAGGTGGTTCGGATTCGTTGTGCCTGGGATGGGAGCAATCCATGACTTACGCGAAAGCATCCACACCAAGGCAAACTGGGCAGGAGTAATATTCTTTCGCTCTGCCCATTTACACACAAGTGACACAAGCGGCATATTATGCTTCAAGGCTTCAGGGGTGAATTGCGGCAATGTGGCCCGCCGGTCGGGTTTCTCAAAACGGCTTTCCTCATGAATCACTCCCGTAAGAAAGGCCCTTCCCAACGGACAATATGGAACAAAACCAATGCCCAGTTCTTCCAGCGTAGGGAATATTTTGGTCTCCGGTTCGCGCCACCAGATGGCATACTCGCTCTGTACGGCCGAAAGCGGACAAACGGCATGTGCCCGACGAATAGAACGCGCACTGGCTTCCGATAATCCCCAGTGCAAGACTTTTCCTTCCTGCATAAGTTTCTTTACCGTGTCTGCTACCTCCTCCATCGGCACCTTCGGGTCCACACGGTGCTGATAAAGCAAGTCTATGTGATCCGTACGCAAGCGTCGCAATGAACCTTCCACTGCCCGGCAAATATGGTCAGGCCGGCTATTCAAGGCTGTGGGTTGCTTCTCTTCCACCCCGAAACCAAACTTCGTACCGATTTTTACTTTGTCACGAAAAGGAGCAAGTGCCTCGCCTACCCACTCTTCACTGGTGTAAGGGCCGTACACCTCTGCCGTATCGAAAAAAGTAACTCCCTGATCATAAGCCCGACGAATCAAGGCAATCATATCCTTCTTTTCATACCGTCCACCATAGTAGCCCACCATGGGAAGACAGCCCAGCCCGATAGCCGATACATCCAGTCCGCCCAGATTGCGATGTTCCATATCTCCACGTACAGACTGCCCCTTACCATCCGATGACTGGGAGAAAACCTTCGATACACCGGTCCATGCACATACCGCGGAAAAGGCGGCTACAGACGACATCTTCAAAAAATCTCTTCTATCCATAATCTGAATCTTTTTTACGAGCCACTACGGCTCAACAACTCTCGTAAAATTTCCATTTCGTTATCCGTCAGGCGGAAAGGGAGGCTTTCCTTTTCAGGCACGGGAATCCCGGTTTCCTGCACTAAAAAACATTGCATCACTCTTTCCGTAGTCGTGCGATAACGGTCGGCCATGAAGCAGACCACTTCATCCTTGTATAAATTGGCGGGAATGTCTATTGGTTTATCCATCTTTCTTGTTTTCTTGATACGGCAAAATTACCCCTGCACGGGCAGAAGAGCGTAACAATACCACGGAAGGTCGTACCGTTTTTACGGATTTTGCCTGCTCACGTGCGGCCAATTGGCTGAGATAATGTATTTTTGTGAAGGGACATCCCGACGAAAACAAAAGAATGGTTATGAGCAAGATTTTGAAAATAAGGAATGTAGGAGACTATAGCCAGTGGGTGGGACACACGGACACACATCCGCTGGTCAGCGTCATTGACTATGCAGAAGTGTCTCCCGTACGCCATTGCCTGAACAACTATAGTGTGTATGGCATCTTCTTTCACGACGAGGCGAACATCGACCTGGCCTACGGTTGCGGCAAATACGACTACAAGGAAGGAACCGTCATTTGCGTGGCTCCCGGACAGATAGGGGGAAAGGAGGACAACGGCGAGCTGGTCAACCTGACGGGATGGGCCTTGCTCTTCCACCCCGATTTGTTGCAGGGCACGGCACTGGAGAAGCATATCAGGGAATATTCATTTTTCGACTACCGCGTGAATGAAGCCCTGCACATGACCGACGAGGAGCACGACATCCTCGTGTCGCTGATGCGCCAGATAAAAGATGAGCTACAGAAAAAGCACGACGCGCTTCAGGATGCCATCCTCGTGGGTTACATCGAACTGATGCTGAACTTCTGCCAGCGTTTCTACAACCGCCAGTTCATCACCCGCAAGCTGGTCAACTCGGACATGCTCATGAAGTTCGACCAGCTCCTGCGCGATTACTACGAAGAGAAAATCCAGCTTACCTCGGGCATGCCCACCGTGCAATACTGTGCCGACAAACTATGCATGTCGGCCAACTATTTCGGCGACCTTATCAAGAAGATGACCGGGGACACGGCCAGTAACTACATCCGCCAGGACCTCATCCAGCGAGTGAAGAACGAGCTCGCCAGCGGGGCAAGCATCTCGCAGGTAGCCTACGAATTAGGCTTTGAATACCCCCAGCACCTGAGCCGTATGTTCAAGAAGTTCTGCGGATATACCCCGACCGACTACCTCAGACAGATACAGAAAAAGCCCGGCTGCTGAACCCGTCAGCCACCAGGCTATTTCTCCTTCAGGTGTCAGTCACCGGCTATTTCACCACTATCCACACACCCTCTCCGCGTGCCTTCGCTTCCACGATTTTCCGTTTCAGGCGATACACCCAGAGACGGGAATCAAGCAACAAGCCGGGTTTCCGGCGGCATCCCACGAGGATGCATCCTGCGGTGTCGTGCACCGAGTTGCCTGCATGAATGCGGATGCCTTCGAACAAGGGAACGTGAAGGAGCAGCGGAAGCCACTCGCCAAACCTGGGCGAACGGGTGATGACCACCGGATAGCGGCCTTCGGGAATGGCCGTACGTCCTTCCACCTTGCGCCCCCGGTGTCCCCACCCTACGTCGCGCCAGGTAGGTTCCAGTGTATCACAGAACGGAGTTCCGTCTATCTCTATCCGCCCTTCCGTATAATCCTTGTTTTTACATACACGAGTCAGTATCAGTTCCATAAGCTATAATCTCTTTTTAAGCGTTTGATTTATCGGGCTTAACCACCTTCCCATCCTTGCGGTATTTAAGCTTTGAGTAATTGTCATTTGTCACAATTGTCACGTAACGCCGGTGCACCCACTGGCGGAGCATGCCGTGTACCCCTTCCGCATCCATGCCCTCCGACTGGCGCACACGTATGGCGTCGGCCAGCGAGAACTCGTCGGGGAGCAGCTCCAGCAAGTTGCGCCGCCCCGGTGTGCGGGCATCCGCACCCCCTCCCTGCGCTTCCTCGATAGCGGCTCCGAAAAACTCCATCTTGCACCACATATCATACTGAAGGCTCCAGCGCACAAAATCCTCTATGGTCTTGTCCCAGCGGTAGCCCGAGGCCACGAAAAGCACGCAGGCCTTGAGCCAGGCAATGACGTTGGCACGGAACGACAGATTTTCGTACACCCGGCTTTGCGAAAGGCGGGCAAACTCGGCATTCTCCTCGCGAAGCTTCGCGGCCAGACGATAGGCCTGCGGACAATCTACCCTGCCGTGTGCCTTCGTCAGGTTCTCGATGAAGGGACGGAGCTGCTCGTCGAACGAAGCGTCGTACGTGCCATACACGGGCATGTCTGCCCCGATTTCCCGCTCGGGGATAGTGCAGAAGTTGATGCGCGACACAGGTCCGTCGGTCAGCACCCGCGAGAAATAACGCTTGCCCTTCTGAATGGTGGTGGCCGCATTCCAGTTAAAGCGGATGGTCACCTTCTCGGTCACACTCTGCGTGCCCACACGCGTCTGCCCGTAACGGTTGCCCGGATCGAACGCCAGACACATAATCTGGAACTGCTGGCCTCCCCGTCCGCTTCCACGAAGCGCGTCGAACTGGTCAATCTCGTTCAGTTTCGTATAGAGGAAATGCCCCTCCGCCTCGGCGGTACGCATCACGAAGGCCGGATTCGTCATGTCCGCATCGATTTCCTGAATCACCAGTCCCTCGGGACGCTGGCGCTTGTCCTTGTTGGCTCCCTTCGAGTTCACCTCCTTCTTCCATTCCCGCTCACGGCGCAGGTTCTCCTCGTCGCGCAGGCGGATGTCGGCCATGATACGGTTGATAGGTTCCGAGATACAATCTTTTCCGGCACCCGTTCCGGCCATGAGCACGTTCATCAGCGTAGCCTCGTGCTCCACATTGTCGATGTAGCGGAACCTCACCTTCCAGAGGTGGGCGGCCAGCGAGGGAAACACGGCATGCGCCACGGCCGGACGGTAGATTTCGGGCGTGCGGCTTACGAGCAGACGGATGAGCGGCGGAAGCTTGCGGGGCATGGGCGGCGGAACGGACTTGCCGGAGTGGACCTCCGTTTCGGTGTGCATCCTTTCCTGTTCCTCCTGACGGAGCACGTCTTTCATCAGGCGAGGCATGGAGCAGAACTTCGACGTGCAGGCCGAATGGATGAGTGCCCGCATTTCCTCCTCGTCGAGCCCGTAGCGGGGCATGATGCGCAGAAGGAGCGATTCGTCGTTGTCGGTAATGTAACGCAGGTGAGAAGCCAGGCGGTGAAGGCGGTCGTTGCGCTCACCCGCCACGGGCTCCCCTCCCGTCAGGCGGAACCAGCGGGCGATGAGGTCGGCATAAGGGATGCCCTTGAACGAGAGCTCATCTACGGAATTGCCCGCCGGATTACGGGCGGAAGATATGCTTCCAATGTCCGCTTCTTCGTGGGATTTCGCTTTCTGCACTTCCCGCTCACGAAACAATTCCGCTTCGTCCAGGTAAAGGATGTAGTCGGCAGGCACGGCAAACGAGCTCCGCGCATAGTCCTTCACGCACTGGTCGTAGGTGCCGTCGTCCAGCTGATGCGACATCCAGCGCTGGGCTTCCTCCAGCCCCATGCCCGGTGGGATGACAAAAAACAGGCGGAGTCCTTCGGTAGAAGGTGTGACGTGGGCCAGCACGATGCCCAGCTCGCGAACCCGTGCGGCCACGTGCTCGCGGAAAAATTCGCGCGGGGCAGGGATATGGTCCACATCGTACATCGACAGACCGCTGGGCACGGCATCGGAGTTCAGGCGACGTCCGCCAGGAAACGTGGCATGAGGGGTAAAGATGGGAAGCTGCTTCTTGCGTTCACTTTTCAGGGTATCGAAATCTTCCGGTGCCATTTCGCCGCGCCGCATCGCCTCAAGTGCATCGGCTATCTCGGCACATATCCTGCCCACCAGCGGCGAGTGGACTACCTGGTGGAAGAGCTCGGGGGTACATACGCGCACCACCCGGCTTCTGACATTGTTGCTTATTCCAAACATATAATGATTTGAGTTTATGAATTAAAAAATAATGTAGCTTACCATCCGAAAGTATCATTGAACGTATCGAGCGCACTATCCACAAAATCGCTTGCTTGGCGGCTTTCATCGGTAATAGCATCAGAGGGCACAACGCCCGCTTCGTCAAGACCAATACTAAGAGTAAGCCGGACCCGTTCGCCTCCCACCGAAGCCCTTCCGTGGCGCAACTTAATGTACTTCGTACCCGGCGCAGGAGCCTGGCGTACATGTTCATTGAAATTACCTTCTGTAGGGCTTACCAGTCCGATAGTGCCCTGAATACGGCCGTGTCCGGCCAAAAGACGCCGATAAACGGTATCTGAAATCTGTAAATTAATCGTCATAAAATTCCTGGTTTATGGGTGAAGAGAGAAAGAAGGCGGCCGCCAGTCTCATGAGTTTCTCCCGTCTCCGCAACCCGGTTTATAAATAAAAAAATTCCGCAACCACCTGTGTGTCGGTGATTACGGAAGCAAAAGTAAGTAACGGGCCCTGGCCTATCACTTTACCTAAAGTTTACCTAAAGTCATTTTACATCATATTTCTTTGCTTTTTCCATCATTTTCTCGAATATCTCTATATAGTTATCATTTTGTTTAGACGCATTAAGTAGTTGTGAAAGATTCTTGTAATCTGCATCAAAAAAAACTCCAAGTTCCTCTATCAACTTCTGCTTATTTGAAGCGATTTGCCCATTTTCATCTTCAAACATACGTAACTCAAACATGGCACTGAGAATCTTGGCAAAGTTCGTTTTATGTTTCTTCGCAATCCGGAAGTGACTTTTTCCTGGTTTTATTTCCTGCTGCTCCAATCCATCCTTGTGTAATACTTCATAAATGGCATCTGAGAGAAACATATCACTCTGCCAATACTGTTCCATCCGTTCTTTTAACCGATGCTCCCCCATTCGCCAAACGAACTTATTCATTTGCCTCTGTATCTGTTCAAGGTCTTGCATAGAAGTATGTTCCTGAATCACACATATCAAATCCAATGCTAATGTACGATGTCTTACGTTATCGACTAATAACAAACATACCACCAGTAATGCCATAGTAACAATTATAGCATACGAGACCTCTTCTTCTGATGCCCTCTCATCCATTGAGCTTATATCATACCAAAGTTTATTCCAGAAAGTCTGACATAAATAGCGAGATTCTTCCGGATTTTCCTTTATTTCATCAAGCATTCCAGCTATTGCTACTGCCATTTCTTCTGGAGAAAGCCGAAGCACAGGCATCTTAAATGAAAAATGCAAAGCGACATCACAAACGAACCGATAAAGCAAACCATTTTCAAACTGCTCTTCGATATTTTCTCTTTCTTCCTTCTTTAACCGGCGTAATATTTTCATACTCTTTTGTTTGTTCGCGTATATAATCTAATTTGTTTATTAATCCAAAACAAGTACCCTCTCTATCTCCAAGCACACTTTGTCCGTTAATAAAATCATCCAGCAAACCTTTATCTATATTGTAAAGTGCACGTATGACGTCACCATTACGATATACCCCAAATTGTTCAAAATGTACGCTGATATGATATCCATTATTACAACAAAGTGCAACCATTTGTGCTAAATCTTCTTTCGTGCGGTCTAAAGTCAGTGTACCTTCTTTATCAGCATCAACCTTAAATGAACTTCGTGCAGCTCCTGTAGCTGAAGCCAATGATGCTAAAAAACGTAAACGATCAGTCATAACAGGAGAAGCATCTACAGGTCCAACCTTATCCGGATTAGGAAATTCAAATACGACTTTCTGTATCCGCTCGTTTTTCTGGGTCATCTGCTCCTCTATCGCTTCCCAGAAATCACGTGTACGAACTTTTGCCCGTATTTCTATTGAGAACCCCAAAGGTGCAAGCACAGCATGAAATGATTCCTGAAGAATATCACGCACCTTATCCGTGTTACTATCAAATGCTCCAGAACGTTCTATAGCTATTTGTCCGATACCAAAACGATTATCTATAATCACAAAACAATAAGGATTCGACTCTTCCTTATTTTCATGATAATCTTGCCAGAGTGTTACATGTTTTACATTACACACACGCATCAGCGTTACTCCATTACGTGTCTTAAGAATTGAATTAGGAAAGCATTGAGGCAATCCATCCTTATTAGAGACTTGATATAAATTAAGCTGATTAGCATTAAATAAATTTCCAAAATAAACCTGAGCGTTGTCATATACACTCTTATTTTCCTGGAAAAGTTCTTTTGTGTTTGTTTTTACCAGTTCGTATTTGTAGATTGCAAATTTCATAATCTGTCGTTTTAAATAGTTTATTTTTTCATCTTTCCATTTGCATGTAGTTTGTTTAAAAGACAGCCTATCAGATTTTTCTTTAAGGCTCGTATATAAGTTTCCATCAACGTATAATCAAACGTAGAGGAAGAAGTCACAGGTAACAATACGGTATCAGTTTGTATCTTTTTATTCGAAATGGAGTTTCCCCATGAATATTTATGCGAAAGACTTTTATATAAAGCCGCAACAAAAAACAATTGGATATTCTCTGTTCTTCCATTTTCATCATTAAAGCGAAGAACAAGATTGTGACTATCGTTCGAAAAAAAGTCTTTGGGCTGATAAGTTATGACCAATGTTTTTCCGCCAATCATAATCGAATTTCCTTCTTCTTTCATTTCATCATCATATGAGACATATGAAACAATAGAATTATTACCTTCACTTGCCGTAACATAAGGGGTATTTCCACTTCCTAATATAATATCAGATTTCAATATATTATGGGAGTTTCTGACATCAAAAAAGTCTACTATACTTACCTCTTTCATCTTTACTTTACCCTCATTTATACGCCTTAAAGCTTCAGCTTCATCATCAGTAAGTGTACAATCTTCATAATTAGTGTCCAAACTTTCCTCGTGCACATTGTCATTTCTAATGATTTCCCCAATTTGCCATGCCAAGTAATCTTTTACAACTCGCTGAAAATCTTCTGCTACTGGACGAACATCTACATTTCTATGCTGGGCATATGTCCAGTCATTTCCATCTAAAGTGATATAATCTTCCACATAGCAATCCTGATAGTATTGTAGATTTTCATCGTGTGCTCCACGTCCGTAACGTATTAGACGCACAACTTCATCATAACGTTCCGTCGCATGGTCTGTATTACGTAAGTTTACACTTTGACTTGATTTTTTTCGGTTCTGACGCGTATACCCATCATTGGAAAAATCTATAAACTTCACAACCTGATGTATATCATGAGGGACTCCAACCTTAAATACATAAATAGCCGTTTGCACACTGGCTTTTCCACAAAAAATATCACTCATGTGGATAGAAGCCACCAATGTATTGTTTTTTAGAATTTCACGCGTGTAAGGCAAGCCATTCCCGCTTCCTGCATTCTCCATAATCAACACGGCTGCCATACCACCATGATGCATCATACTTAATGCACGGTGCACAAAAACAAAGCCTTTTCCCGATTTTGAATATGGAGGATTCAATAAAAATACATTTGCAGGAAAGGGTTTTCCATTGTATTCACCTTGTTCATAGTTCCCTTCAAACTCTGTCAAAGAGTCTCCATGAATAATGTTCGAACTTCCGTCCTTCATCAGAATCATGTTGAGTACAGCCAACATATAAATATCAGCAAGTTTCTCTATACCCAAAAGCTGATACATTTTGATATGTGTAATCTTACGGTTTAGTTCTTCAGGACTACTAATTTTTTGTTTGGCATCTGCTATCATTTGATGCATAGACGAAATAAGGAAACCTGCCGAACCAGTAGCAAAATCCCACACATAGCTGTCCATATTGACTCCACATAATCGAGCCATAAGTTCTGTAATATAGCGAGGTGTAAGTACAACATCATTTTTTGCACCATCAGGTACATCCACCCATTCATTTAGAACATTAAACAAACGACCTGTAAAGTCTATATTATGAAGTTCTCCCGTCAAAAACGGAATGATATTCTGCCGTACATCTGCATAAATTGTATGAAGAGCACTTTCGCCATCTTTTGGTTCTTGTAACTTAGAATGAATAAAAACGACGCGTAAAACCTCTTCAATCATTTCTATCTTTTGACGAGGGAGTTGCTTTTCACTAAGATAGTCGGAAATTTTATTCATAATAACCTGCCCATCATTATTCTTTTCTCCTTGGTCACCACGCAAATCACTTACACTCAAAGGACTGACTTTTCCTGGCACACCTAAACCAGCCATTACCAAACCTGTAATTAACTGAACACGTTGACCTACATCTATTTTTTGTCCGTAATCTTCATCGTGCATTTTCTGGTTAATCACTTTAAGTCGACGTTCAATATCATCCTCCAGTTCTATTTTCTTTAATTCAATCTCAGAATCAGTAAGAAAAAGTTTATCAATATCTTTGATAAATCCATTTACGTATTCTGGTAAAAGAAAAGAAAGATCTGTATATTCACCAACTTTCTTCGGAACAAATAAATTTTCTTTTGATACATAGTACACTCCCATTTCATAAATCCGACCTATGGAAGTATCATATCCATTCACGCCTATGGCCACAACTTCTTTATATGATTCCGTATTGTTCAAAATGGCATGGGCATAATGAACGGCTCCATTGACGGCATACTTAGCAATATTACCATAATGAGGTTCTTTATCTTTATTCAGGTTACAAATATCTCCATTCTTATCGCACTTTATAAGATCTCCCTTTCTCCCTTTTACTTCAATCATTACAGGAATGCGACGCATATCGGAAGTTTCCAAAAAGCATTTTATATCCGGATAGTTTACTCCTTCACCTCCACTTTTACTGGGAGCCTTGCGCAAGGCCTCTTCAATTTCAGAATTGATACTTTCGGTTTTTGTATAATATTTAATACTACGTAACTGCGCCTTACACCAGTCCTCCACTTGTTCTTCAATGCTTCTTACATTTTTCGTTGCCATTGCGCTATATATTTATTATCGTTTTTTATATCTCTCATGAATACCTCATGAGTTTTTATCTTTCCACAAAGATAAATATTTTCCATAAATAAAAACATATTGCTACAAATGCTCAAAAGTTTTTTATAATGAAGCCATAATGTTTCTCGATGTCTTCTCTGATAATAATGTGACAATTGTGACAAATGACAAAGGATATATAGAGACATATATATACTTATATTATATATATTAATATATATAATATAAAATTGAAACTGATTTTCTCGTTTTGTCATTTTGTGATTGTCATTTGTCACATTGTCACGTTCATCATAATAACCTCAAAAAGACTGGCTTCTTTTTTAGACGTGACAAAAAAGGGAGAGTCAGCAAATATTACCTGCACATGCAAAATATAGTTTTCACAAGCAAAAAAGCAGGTTTACCGTTCCGTAAAACGGTATTCTATAAAAAAGGATATTTCATTAACTGATTTTCACACCTTGATGCTTTCTCGTTTTTGAGAATCACGGTAGCAGGAGGTATCTTTGTGTCAGTTAAATAAATCATTAAACCATCATACAAACACAAAAGATTATGACAACTGGAATTTTAAAGTATCGGCTCGTGGAATTAAAGTACCCCATCAATGACCCTGAAACTCCTGAAACAAGATGGTACGCCCGTGCCGTACAAGACCGTACAATTGATTTTGAGGATTTCGTAACCCACATGTCAGAACACAATTCTCCCTACTCACGCGGAGTGATTCACGGAGTACTCATTGATATGCTCTCTTGTTTACAAGAGCTGGTACTCGATGGAAAGTCAGTCCGTCTGGGAGATTTAGGACTGTTTTCGTTAGGCATTTCGGGAGAAGGTGCTCCTACACGCGATGTTTACAACCCCACTAATTATGTAAAAGACGTACACTTGAATGTACGCAACACCAAAACATGGAGTAACGCTGAGTTACGCAAACGTTGCCGCCTACAAGAATTGACTGAATATTCTACAGGAAAAACGGAATAATCAGCCTGATGTAAGTTTCACTTTTTTATTCACACAACACTATCACACGTATGGAAAACGACAAGAAGAACATCTGGAAAATCGTCATTCAGACACTGGTCACCATCCTGACCGCCATCGGTACCACACTGGGTATCACCAGTTGCATAGGCTGAAAAATGCCCTCGCACGCACAAAAAGCCCGGCTGCTGATTGTTTCGGCAACCGGGCTTTCCCGTCTCTATACAATACGCATCACTTCAGATACGTCTGGAAGAAGTGCGTAATCTTGTCAAAAGGAATCACATCCAACTGGTCGTACAGGTCGACGTGATTGGCTCCCGGAATAATCAGCAACTCCTTGTTGTCGCCCTTCAGCTTCTTGAGGGCATCTTCACTGAAATAGCGCGAATGGGCTTTCTCTCCGTGAATCATGAGCACGGCACTACGTATCTCGTCGCTATACGACAGGATGGGCATGTTCATGAACGACAAGGAGGAAGTCTTGTTCCACCCGTTGTTGGAGTTCAGCGAACGCTTGTGATAGCCGCGCGGTGTCTTGTAATATCCGTAATAGTCTTTCACAAACTGGGGAGCATCGTCGGGAAGCGGGTCTACCACCCCACCGGCCAGCGCATACGTACCCTTGCGGTAGTCTTCCGTACGCTGGGCGTTGAGCTGCTTGCGAAGCTCATAGCGCGCATCGGCATCCATGGCATCGAAATAGCCGTTGGCATTCACCCGGCTCATGTCGTACATCGTAGCGGTAACGGTAGCCTTGATGCGCGTGTCGATGGCCGCCGCATTCAGTGCCATGCCTCCCCATCCGCAGATGCCCAGTATGCCGATACGGTCGGCATCTACCTGCTCACAAATAGAAAGGAAGTCCACCGCCGCACAGAAGTCCTCCGTATTGATGTCCGGAGACGCCACATAGCGGGGTTCGCCCCCACTCTCACCGGTGTACGAGGGGTCGAAGGCAATGGTCAGGAATCCGCGTTCTGCCAGTGTCATGGCATACAGGCCCGACGATTGTTCCTTCACCGCTCCGAAAGGCCCGCTCACGGCTATGGCCGGAAGTTTTCCTTCGGCCTGCTTGGGCACGTACATGTCGGCCGCCAGCGTAATGCCATAGCGGTTGGTAAAAGTCACTTTCCGGTGGTTCACCTTGTTGCTCAACGGGAACACCTTGTCCCATTCGTGTGTCAAATTCAAACTCTTTTCCATCTTCATCTCCGATTTTAAACCGTCCGTTGTGGCAAGCAGGCTGCCCGTAGTCAGAAGCCAAGCCGCCGATGCCGTGCACAACGTCTTCCACAATATATCCATATAGTTATCACTCTATTATTCTACGAAGGCAAAAATAACACAAAAGCCCCACAGAGACATTTCCGTGAGGCTCAAATATCGTTTCTGAAAAGTTCAAATGCACGAGGGAGCGGCCAGTGCCGTGGGCGGAATGCCGTAGCGTTTCTTGAAGGCCGTAGAGAAATGCGAAGGGTTCTTAAAGCCCACCTCCGCATAGACATCGACCACCTTCCGCCGTTCTTCCTTCAGCAGGTGATAGGCCACTTCCAGGCGCTTGCGAATCAGCCATTTCTCGGGTGTCAGCGCGCTCACCTTCTTGAAGTCGCGCTTGAAGGTGGCCAGGCTACGTCCCGTGTAATGCGCCAGCTCCTCTAAGGTGAACTCGTACATGTAGTTCTCGTTCATGAAGTCAAGAATGTCCATCTTCCACGGTGTGCTGAAGTCGAACAACGCGGTCATGAAGCGCTTATCGGTATGAAGCAGGGCCAGCAATCCTTCCTGCAACTTCAGGTGCATCACGTCGTCCTGCGGTTTCACTTCCGGATTGAAGTAAGGTGTCATCGAAGCAAACAGGCTCTCAATCTCAGCCGAAGGAGGAAGTTTCATCACGCCGGGCACGAACCTCTCCACATGCTCTGCCTTGTCCGTGTGGCGGGCATACTTTCCGTACATCTCCCGAAGGAAGGAGCGGGTGAAGCACATGTAAATTCCGCAATACTGCTCCCCGCCCGAGGCTTTCTTGTACATGGTCACACGATGGTCGCGCGGAATGAACACGCACTCTCCTTTTCCCACGTGTATCTGCCGGTGCCCGTCGTCGAGCACCATCTCGCCCGACAAGACATAGTTCATGGCGTATTCTCTGGAACGGTGCACGCACGCATCGGCATCGTCATAGAAAAAGCTGAAAAACACATTCTGGTAATTGAATATGACTTTCATGGGGTTATGGCGTGAGGTTGTAGGTTCTGTTGTCATCTCTCTTCTCTTTTTTGTGAATGGGGTATGCACAAAGATACAAATAAAAACGTCGCGTTTATCATCACGGCGGAGCAAAACAAAAACTCCTTTGAGGGCATCGTTCTAGCCACGCAAAGGAGTTTCTTTCTTCAGGGTTCCCCAAGGTCTGCAAACCACTCGCCTCAGGCGGGCGGTCCGTATACCTTATTATATATTAGTAACCCAGTTCTTTTTCAAGAGCGTTGTATTTTTCCTTATCAAGCTTCCAGTAGATGTTCAACAAGTACTGGCCCCACAACTGACGGTTGTCTGGTTTAGCTTCTTTTGCTTTTTCGTAGAAAGGAAGTGCTTTTTCGTACAGTTCCTTAATCTTAGCTTCGTTGGTAGCATACTTCGGATCGTCCATAGAAAGCTTAGAGTTTTCTTCTACGATTTCCTGAGCCGGGAAGAATGAGCAGTCACCAATCTTAGAATAAGCTTCAGCTACGAAATCCTTACCTTCTGCAATAATCTGGTTGAATGTAGCGATGGCACCTTCGTAGTCTTTCTTTTCATACTGAAGCACACCCTTCACGTACATGAAGTACGGAGTAGAGTTCTTAGCCAGTACGGCATCCATCTGAGCCAGACCTTCGTCAATCTTACCTTTCTGGATGTAGTAGTCCATCAGGTTACCGATGAAGTATTCCTGTGACGGGAATTTTTCTACACCTTCCTGGATAGTAGTCAACCATTTTGCTGAGTCAGGAGTTTCACCTTTTCCGTAAGCTTCTGCCAGGCACATCAATGAACGGTAACCTTCTTCTTTGTGTTCCTTACCGATAGTAGCGTATTTGATTACGGCTGCATTGTCTTTCAATGAATTAGCGGCAAGAGCGGCATAGTTGGCAATCAACGGAGTCAATGTGTCGTTCTTTACGGCATCTTCATCGGCGAACAACGGGTTCTGCGGAGCGTCTACATACAAACCGAAGAACTTCAAAGCGTTGGCATAGTTACCTGCATTGTAAGCGTCAGAACCGGCGTTAGTCAACTGAGGACGTACGGTAGCCAATGTCTTAGCCAGTTTCTTTCTCAATTTCGGTTTCTTCAATTCGCCGCTCTGTACCTTAGCCTGTTCTACTTCGTCACACTTTGTGTAGTATTCGAACATTTTAGCCAAGCTGTTATACAATTTAGCGGTATCAGCCTGACCACCCGGCAAATACAATTTCATGTTTTCGTCGTCATAGATAGACTTCTGGAAATCACCAGCCAGTTTCCATGTTTCAGGATCATTGGCGGTAGAAGGATCTGTCAAAGCAGGTTCGATGATTTGTGCTGCCTTCACGGGATCGCTCTTGGCAGATTTAGCTTCCTTTACCACGCTTTCCTGAGCAGAAACAGCACATGCGGTAAAGAACAAAGCGGCTGAGAATAATACTTTTTTCATAAGGTTTAAATTTAGTAATACAAATATTCAAGTTAGTTTTTGTCCGGATTATTCATTCGGTTCGTCCGTAACAGGCTGAATGGTTTCTCCGTCGGCGGGCTGGATGTCCGTTGCCGGAGTTGCTTCGTCCTGCACTTCCTCTTCTTCATTTTCAGAAGCTACCTTACA
Source organism: Phocaeicola plebeius (assembly GCF_003437535.1). Classification (GTDB taxonomy): domain Bacteria; phylum Bacteroidota; class Bacteroidia; order Bacteroidales; family Bacteroidaceae; genus Phocaeicola; species Phocaeicola plebeius_A. Next base: position 87,280 of record NZ_QSQT01000008.1, on the reverse strand, counting down.
TACGGAACCAATCTGGTCGTTGCGCTTTTCAAGGTCAATCAGGCGCACACCCTGTGTGGCACGTCCCATGATGCGCACATCGGCCACCTTCAGACGGATGGTGATGCCCGACTTGTTGATAATCATCAGGTCGTTTTCATCGGTTACCGACTTGATGGCTACCAGACTTCCGGTCTTATCCGTAATGTTCAGTGTCTTCACACCCTTTCCGCCACGGTTGGTCTTGCGGTAGTCTTCAATGTCCGAACGCTTACCGTAACCGTTTTCAGATACCACCATGATGGTTTCTGTTTCAGGATCTTTGATACAGATCATTCCGATTACCTCATCCTGACCGTCTTCATCGAGTGTGATACCGCGTACACCGGTAGCTGTACGTCCCATTTCGCGTACCGCGCTTTCATGGAAACGGATGGCACGACCGTTACGGTTGGCAATCACGATTTCATTGTTTCCGTTAGTCATACGTACTTCAATCACACGGTCGTCTTCGCGGATGGTGATGGCGTTCACACCATTCTGACGCGGGCGGGAATATTGTTCGAGCAACGTCTTCTTGATGACACCGTTCTTCGTACAGAAGAGTACATAGTGACTATTGATGAATTCCGTGTCGTTCAGGTTCTTCACACGCAGGTAAGCCGTTACCACATCGTCTGCCTCAATGTTCAGCAGGTTCTGGATGGCACGTCCCTTCGAAGTCTTGTTGCCTTCCGGAATTTCATATACCTTGAGCCAGTAGCACTTACCCTTCTGCGTGAAGAACAGAAGCGTGTTGTGCATAGTAGCCGGATAGATATGTTCGATAAAGTCTTCGTTACGGGTTTCACTTCCCTTCGAGCCTACGCCGCCACGGTTCTGCGCACGGAACTCAGAAAGCGGTGTACGCTTGATGTATCCCATGTGCGAGATGGTGATGACCATTTCGTCATCGGCATAGAAATCTTCCGGATTGAACTCTTCCGAAGCATATACGATTTCCGAACGACGGTTGTCGCCGTATTTTTCTTTCACTTCAAGCAGCTCGTCCTTGATAACCTTCTTGCAAAGTTCCTCGTTGCTCAGAATTTCTTCGAAGTAAGCGATTTGCTTCATCAGGTCTTCGTATTCGGCATGGAGCTGGTCCTGCATCAGTCCGGTGAGCTGGCGCAAGCGCATTTCTACGATAGCACGAGCCTGGATTTCGCTCAGGTTGAAGCGGGCCATCAGGTTCGTGATAGCTTCGTTCGGAGTCTTGGCGGCACGGATAATACGGATTACCTCGTCAATGTTGTCCGAAGCGATAATCAATCCTTCCAGGATGTGCGCACGTTCCTTGGCCTTGCGCAAGTCGTAACGTGTACGGCGGATTACCACTTCGTGACGGTGTTCCACGAAATATTTGATCAGTTCCTTCAGGTTGAGCAGGCGTGGACGGCCATGAACCAGGGCCACGTTGTTCACACCGAAAGAAGTCTGAAGCATGGTCATCTTGTAAAGCTTGTTGAGCACCACGCTGGCGTTGGCATCACGCTTGATGTCGATGACGATACGCATACCTTCGCGGTCGGTTTCGTCGTTCACATTCGAAATGCCTTCGATTTTCTTGTCGTTCGACAAATCAGCGATGCTCTTGATCAGCTCAGCCTTGTTCACACCATACGGAATCTCGGTCACTACAATCTTATCGTGTGTAGGATGCGATTCGATTTCGGCCTTGGCACGCATTACCACACGTCCGCGTCCGGTTTCGTAGGCATCGCGCACACCGCTGATACCATAAATATATCCTCCGGTCGGGAAATCAGGTGCCTTGATGTACTGCATCAGGCCGTCTACGTCGATTTCATTGTTATCGATGTATGCCACGCAAGCGTCAATGACTTCACGCAGGTTGTGTGTCGGCATATTGGTAGCCATACCTACGGCGATACCTGAAGCACCGTTCACCAGCAGGTTCGGGATACGGGTCGGCATGACGGTAGGTTCCTGCAACGTATCGTCGAAGTTGTTGGTAAAGTCTACAGTTTCCTTGTAAAGGTCCTGCATCATCTCCTCACCAATCTTCTTCAGACGAGCCTCCGTATATCGCATAGCGGCGGCACTATCTCCGTCGATAGAACCGAAGTTACCCTGACCGTCGACCAGCGGATAACGCATCGCCCAGTCCTGTGCCATACGCACCAGGGCGCCATATACAGACGAGTCGCCGTGAGGGTGATACTTACCCAATACTTCACCTACGATTCTGGCTGCTTTTTTATACGGTTTGTCGGATGTATTTCCCAGTTCCATCATTCCGTAAAGAATACGGCGGTGAACCGGCTTGAATCCGTCTCTTACATCAGGGAGGGCGCGTGCCACGATTACTGACATGGAGTAATCAATGTACGACGACTTCATTTCCTCTTCGATGTTGATTTTTATAATTCTGTCTTGTTCTTGCATTTAATACATTATTAATTATACTTCCTTTCAAGGCTTGTAAAAAACCATGCTAAAGTACGACTTTTAGCGGATATACAAAAACTTTTCCACCAAAAAATACGTATAAGCCTGCATTTGGAGACACTTGTAGGAAATGTGGCACGCATTTTGTTAAATAGAAAGAAAGACTTGATGAAGAGTCTTTATAATAATGTATATTTGCAAGCCTATTTTGAATATAAACAATTGGAGAAGATATGAATTTGATGAGCAACGAATTTACACAACAAGTGTCCGACATCGTCGTTTACGGGAAAGAGGAGGCCAACCGCCTTCAGAACGACCATATCGAACCGGAACATCTGCTATTGGGCATCTTGCGCGATGGAGAGTGTAAAGCCGCCGAAATATTGAAATCGTTCTACCTCGACCTGAAAGGTATCAAGAACGAACTAGAAACACAATTACGGGAGAAGTCCATTCTAGAGAACTACTCACAGGACATCTCATTCAGCGAGGAAGCATCAAAAATTTTGACATTAAGCAAACTAGAGGCACGATTGATGAATGACGAGAAAGTGGACACCCCGCATATTTTATTGGCCATTATGAGAGACAACCAGAATAACGCATATAAGATATTGGAAAAGAACGACGTAACTTACGAAAAGATAATAGACCGTCTAAAGCAGGAGGAAACCCCTTTTGACGGACTGGATTTCAATGATGACGAAGAAGAGGAAGGCATCGGACGTCGCGGAAACGCGGACAAGAACAACGATGGCTTCGGTTCTTCCGCCAACCGCCAGGCCACGCAGACCGAACAGAAACAAGCGGACGGTGGCACGCCCTACCTCGACAATTACGGTATCGACCTGACCAAGGCAGCCGAAGGTGGGAAACTTGACCCCGTGGTAGGCCGTGAGAAGGAAATTGAACGTATCGCACAGATTCTGAGCCGGCGCAAAAAGAACAACCCGATTCTGATTGGTGAGCCGGGTGTGGGAAAATCGGCCATTGCCGAAGGACTGGCGCTCCGTATCGTGGAGAAGCGGGTTTCGCGTGCCCTGTTCGGCAAGCGCATCGTTTCGCTCGACATGACGGCGGTAGTGGCCGGAACCAAGTATCGCGGACAATTTGAAGAACGCATTCGTGCCATTCTGACAGAAGTGAAGAAACATCCTGACGTCATTCTGTTCATCGATGAGATACATACCATCGTGGGAGCCGGCTCGGCGGCTGGTTCCATGGACGCGGCCAACATGCTGAAACCGGCACTGGCACGTGGAGAAATCCAATGCATCGGGGCCACCACCCTCGACGAGTATCGCAAGAACATCGAAAAAGACGGGGCATTGGAACGCCGCTTCCAGAAAGTGCTGGTAGGACCGACCTCACCGGAAGAGACCTTGCAGATTCTCCGGAACATCAAGGATAAATACGAGGAACACCATAACGTGACATATACGGACGAGGCGCTGGAGGCTTGCGTACGCCTGACCGACCGCTATGTGACCGACCGCTATTTCCCCGACAAGGCCATCGACGCTATGGACGAAGCGGGTTCTCGCATCCACCTCACTCACATCTCCGTACCTCAGGAAATTGAGGAGCAGGAACGATTGATTGAGGAAGCGCAGCAACATAAGAATGAGGCCATTCGCTTGCAGAACTTCGAGCTGGCCGCCAGCTTCCGTGACCGTGAAAACCAGTACACGGAGCAATTGGAACGCCTGAAAAATGAATGGAAAGAAAAGTTGAAGGACAACCGGGAAACGGTGGACGCACCACAGATAGAGGAAGTGGTGTCCATGATTTCGGGTGTACCCGTGCAACGTATGGCGCAAGCGGAAGGTGTACGGTTGAAGGGGATGAAGCAGGCATTGCTTTCGAAGGTTATCGGACAGGACAAGGCGGTAGAGACACTGGTAAGAAGTATCCAGCGGAGCCGTGTGGGACTGAAGGACCCGAACAAGCCTATCGGTACGTTCCTTTTCTTAGGACCGACGGGTGTAGGAAAGACGCATCTGGCGAAAGAGCTTGCCAAGAACATGTTCGGTACTACCGACGCCATTATCCGTATCGATATGAGCGAATACATGGAGAAATTCACCGTGTCACGTCTGATCGGAGCTCCTCCGGGATACGTGGGCTACGAAGAAGGGGGACAACTGACGGAAAAGGTACGCCGTCATCCCTACTCCATCGTATTGCTGGATGAAATCGAGAAGGCCCACTCCGACGTGTTCAACATGTTGTTGCAAGTGATGGACGAAGGCCGGTTGACGGATAGCTTAGGACGGACCGTAGATTTCAAGAATACCATTATCATCATGACGTCCAACATCGGTACACGCCAGTTGAAGGAGTTCGGCAAAGGCATCGGTTTCACGGCACAGACCGGCGAGAACGAGAAAGAACATGCCAATAGCGTGATTCGCAAGGCCTTGAACAAATCGTTCGCTCCCGAATTCATCAACCGCCTGGATGAAATCGTGACCTTCGACCAGCTGGATATTGCTTCACTGGAGAAAATCATCGACATCGAGCTGGCAGGACTCTACAAGCGTATCGAAGGTTGTGGCTACCATCTCCTGCTCGACCAGGAGGCCAAGCGTTTCGTGGCAGAAAAAGGCTACGACGTACAGTTCGGTGCCCGCCCGTTGAAACGCTCCATCCAGAACCACCTGGAAGACGGACTGGCAGAGCTGATTATCAACGAAGAACCGCAGGCGGGCGATACCTTGCATGTGTACATGAACGCCCAAGGTGACGGAGTAGAAATGAAAGTAGAAAAAGCATAACGGAATTCTGACAGAATTTCGGTATACAGACAAAATGTCAGGTACAAACGTATCTGGCATTTTTTTTGTGTAAGGACTGGAAAAAAATTTATTCGAACAATCATAAAAAACAAAGAGATATGCAAAAAGGTAATATCGGGGTTACAACAGAAAACATATTCCCCATCATAAAGAAGTTCTTGTATAGCGACCATGAAATTTTCCTCCGTGAACTGGTTTCCAATGCGGTGGATGCAACTCAGAAATTGAAGACACTGGCTGCTACGGGCGATTTTAAAGGTGAACTGGGCGATTTGACGGTACGTGTAAAAGTGGACAAGGAAAACGGTACCATCACCATCAGCGACCGTGGTCTGGGTATGACGGCCGAAGAAATCGACAAGTATATCAACCAGATTGCCTTCTCAGGAGCAAATGACTTCCTGGAAAAATACAAGGACGATGCCAATGCCATCATCGGTCACTTCGGTCTGGGATTCTACTCAGCCTTCATGGTAGCCAAGACGGTAGATATCGTAACTCTTTCATATTCATATAAGGAAGGTGCCAAAGCCGTGAAATGGAGTTGCGACGGAAGTCCTGAGTTTACCCTTGAAGAAACAGAACGTAGCGACCGTGGAACCGACATCATCCTGCACGTGGATGAAGATTGCAAGGAATTCCTGGAAGAATCTCGCTTGCAGGGCTTGCTCACCAAGTATTGTCACTTCCTGGCCGTACCGGTAGCCTTTGGCAAAAAGAAGGAATGGAAAGACGGCAAGCAGGTAGAAACGGATGAAGACAACCTGATTAACGACACTTGTCCTATCTGGACCAAGAAACCGTCGGACTTGAAGGAAGAGGATTACAAGAAATTCTACCGCGACCTGTATCCGATGGCCGACGAACCGTTGTTCTGGATTCACCTGAATGTAGACTATCCGTTCAACCTGACCGGTGTGCTCTACTTCCCGAAGATCAAGAGCAACATCGACTTGCAACGTAACAAAATTCAGTTGTATTGCAACCAGGTATATGTGACCGACTCAGTAGAAGGTATCGTGCCCGACTTCCTGACCTTGCTTCACGGTGTCATCGATTCTCCGGATATTCCGTTGAACGTATCTCGTTCTTACTTGCAGAGCGATTCGAACGTGAAGAAGATTTCTACTTACATCACGAAGAAGGTATCCGACCGCTTACAATCTATCTTCAAGAACGACCGTAAGGAATTTGAAGAGAAATGGGACGACCTGAAGATTTTCATCAACTACGGTATGCTGACTCAGGAAGATTTCTATGAAAAGGCTTCCAAGTTTGCTTTGTTCAAGGATACAGACAACAAATATTACACCTTCGAAGAATACCAGACACTGATCAAGGATAATCAGACCGACAAGAACGGCAGCCTGATTTACCTCTATGCCAACAACCTGGACGAACAGTACACTTACATCGATGCGGCCAAGAACAAAGGCTACAACGTATTGCTCATGGACGGCCAGCTGGACGTACCGATGATCAACATGCTGGAACAGAAGTTCGAAAAGAGTCACTTCACCCGTGTGGATAGCGACATCGTAGACCGCCTGATTGTGAAGGAAGGCCAGAAGGGTGAAGAACTTCCGCACGACAAACAAGAAGTGCTCAGTTCTTTGTTCAAGGGACAGATGCCGAAGGTAAAGAAAACAGAATTCCACGTAGAAGCACACGCACTGGGCGAAAACAATGCGCCGATTGTCATCACACAGGCTGAATACATGCGCCGTATGAAAGACATGGCCAGCATCCAGCCGGGCATGAGTTTCTATGGTGAAATGCCCGATATGTTCAACCTGGTATTGAATAGCGACCACCGCCTGATCAAGCAGGTATTGAGCGATGCCGAAACAGCTTGTGCGGAAAAACTCGTACCAGTAGAATCTGAAATCGCCATGCTGACTCTCCGTCGTAACGAACTCCAGAAAGCACAGGAAGGAAAGAAAGATGAAGAAATCCCGACTGCCGAAAAAGACGAACTGAGTGAGGTAGAAAAGAAGATTGAAGCGCAAAAGACCGAAAAGGAAAACATCCTGAACGGTTATGCTGTCGGCAACAAAGTGGTTCACCAGCTTATCGACCTGGCCTTGTTGCAAAACAACATGCTGAAGGGTGAAGCCCTGACCAACTTTGTAAAACGAAGCGTGGAAATGATCTGATTTTCCCCCATAAAATAAGGAAAGCCATTCTTGCAGGTATGCAGGAATGGCTTTTTTTGTGCTTTTTATGCCCGTGGATAGAAGATAATTTGTACATTTGCCCAGAAACACGCAAGCAGACAACCATGGAAAACAAAACCGAATTGATATTAATCCGCATCAGCGGAGTGGACCGACCGGGACTGACCGCATCGGTGACTGCCATCTTGTCTAAATATCAGGTAGACATTATGGACATCGGACAAGCTGACATTCACAGTACCTTGTCACTGGGTATTCTTTTCAAATGTTCCGATCAGGATTCCGGAAATATCATGAAGGAATTGCTTTTCAAGGCTTCTGACTTGGGTATCAATATCCGCTTCTATCCTATCAGCGACGAAGAGTATGAAACGTGGGTAAACCTGCAAGGAAAGAACCGCTACATTCTGACGCTATTGGGCAGAAAACTTACGGCACAACAGATTGCCGGTGCTACCAAGCTTTTAGCAGAGCAACAACTGAACATCGACGGTATCCGTCGTCTGACCGGACGTATTCCCCTGGACGAGAAAAAGGCAAACGTGAGAGCCTGCATCGAATTTTCGGTGAGAGGTACTCCCAAAGACCGTGAAGAGCTACAAAGCCAGCTCATGCAGCTCAGTGCTTCACTGGGCATGGACTTCTCTTTCCAGCAAGACAATATGTACCGCCGTATGCGCCGACTCATCTGCTTTGATATGGATTCCACCCTCATTGAAACGGAGGTCATCGACGAACTGGCCATACGGGCCGGTGTGGGCGACCAAGTGAAAGCCATCACGGAAAGAGCCATGCGTGGCGAAATCGACTTCTGCGAAAGTTTCAAGGAACGGGTAGCCCTGCTCAAGGGACTGGATGAAAGCGTGATGCGCGACATTGCCGAACACCTCCCAATTACCGAAGGAGTGGAACGTCTGATGTTCGTCCTCAAACGCTACGGATACAAGATTGCCATTTTGTCGGGAGGTTTCACGTATTTCGGCAACTACCTGAAAGAGAAATTCGGCATTGACTATGTCTATGCCAACCAGCTGGAAATCGTGGATGGCAAGCTAACCGGCCGCTATTTAGGTGACATCGTAGACGGAAAACGAAAGGCGGAATTGCTCCGCCTGCTGGCACAGGTAGAAAACGTGGACATCGCACAGACAATTGCCGTGGGCGATGGAGCCAACGACCTGCCCATGCTTTCTACGGCAGGACTGGGAATCGCCTTCCATGCCAAACCGAAGGTCGTGGCTAATGCGCAACAGGCCATCAATACCATCGGACTGGATGGCGTGTTGTATTTTTTAGGATTCAAGGATTCCTATCTGGACGAACGCGGCAAATTATAATGACAAGATAACATTACTATATGAAGTTTTCGGAACTGAACTTAGAAGATAGCGTCCTCGATGCCTTGGACGCAATGAATTTCCAGGAATGTACGCCCGTGCAGGAACATACCATCCCTGTCATCCTGGAAGGGAAAGACCTGATTGGCGTGGCCCAGACAGGTACGGGAAAAACGGCGGCCTACCTGCTTCCGGTGTTGAACCAGTTGAGCAAGGGAGGTTATCCAGAGGATGCCATCAATTGTATCATCATGTCGCCCACCCGCGAACTGGCCATGCAGATTGACCAGCAGATGGAGGGTTTCTCCTATTTCATGCCGGTGTCAAGCGTGGCGGTGTATGGAGGAAACGACGGTATCCGTTTTGAGCAGGAAAAGAAAGGGCTGACTTTGGGAGCGGATGTAGTAATCGCTACTCCGGGACGTCTGATCAGCCACTTAAGCTTAGGTTATGTGGACTTGTCGAAAGTATCTTTCTTCATCCTCGACGAAGCAGACCGCATGCTCGATATGGGATTCTCGGACGACATCATGCAGATTGTCAAGTATCTTCCCAAGGAACGGCAGACCATTATGTTCTCCGCCACCATGCCGACCAAAATCCAGCAACTGGCCAAGACCATTCTTCACGACCCGGTGGAAGTGAAACTGGCCGTATCCAAGCCGGCGGAAAAAATCATTCAAGCCGCTTACATCTGCTACGAGGCACAGAAACTGGGCATCATCCAGTCGCTGTTCCAGTCCCAGCAACCGGAGCGTGTCATCATCTTTGCCTCTTCCAAGCTGAAGGTGAAAGAAGTGACCAAGGCCCTGAAACGCATGAAGCTGAACGTGGGCGAAATGCACTCCGACCTGGAGCAAAGCCAGCGCGAAGAAATCATGCATGAGTTCCGCAACCGCCGCATCGACATCCTGGTGGCTACCGACATCGTGGCCCGTGGGATCGACATCGACGACATCCGCCTGGTCATCAACTACGACGTGCCGCATGATAGCGAGGACTACGTACACCGCATCGGACGTACGGCCCGTGCCAACAACGACGGATGCGCCATCACTTTTGTAAGTGAAACCGAACAGACCCGTTTCAAGCAAATCGAAACATTCTTAGGAAAAGATATTTACAAACTCCCCGTACCTGAAGAACTGGGCGAAGGTCCGGTATATGCTCCCCGCACTTCCAGAAAAGAAGGAGGCAAACAGGTGAAGAATTTCTCCCGCAACAAAAAAGGCGGATGGAAAAAGAAAGGGGGAAACCATGCGAAAAAGCAGGGAGAAAGAACGGTCAAGAACTAAACATAAAATTTCCTGTTTTTAGTCTCAATTATACTAATTCATGAGACTAAAAGCAGGAAATTTTTACTTTAGAAATCCTTTTTTCAAAGCACTCGCTTAACCTATTATTAATTACATATCTAATTTTATAAATCTATTCTCTAGAAGCTTTTGCATTCCATACTAACAATGCACAAATAACAGATAAAAGCGCTGCACCTATCCAAAAATAATTTATAGCCGTAAAATCATAAACATCTTGACCATCTACGATAGTCTTATTTCCTTCTATCAATATTCCACTCATTACATCTTGAATTCCAGCACCTACATAACTAGCTATACCAACTACGCCGAGGGCCGCACCAGAGGCATTTCTTGGTGCTATATCCACAGCCATTAACCCTCCAAGGAAACAAAGAAGTACACCTATCCCAAGGCCAAACATTATCATTGCAATAACATCCAGCCAGTAATGTACACCAGGAACTAACAAAAATATAGATAAAGCACCAACATTAAGTAACCCAAATATCAATGCTGGAATATTTCTTCTCCCATTAAACAACTTATCTGAGATATAACCAGAGAAAGCTGTTCCAACTATACCACATACAGAATTAACTGATATAATAAAACTTGCATCAAGTGTACTATAACCTTTTTGTGCTTCAAGATAAAAAACTCCCCAACTATTAACTGCATAACGACTAATATACATAAAAGCACTTGATAAAGCTAATATCCATATAGCAGGCATTAATAGAACTTGCTTTTGAGCCTCATTATAATCCGCTGTTTTTCAGTAGTTTGAACTTTCTTAATATTAGAAGGAAGTCCCTTACTCTCTGGAGAGTCATGAAAAAAATTCCATATAATCAAAGTACCTAATAAACCAAGCAGACCAGCACCCCAAAATCCATATCTCCAACCTAATGCAGATACAATTGAAGCTACTATAATAAAAGTAAGCGCCTCACCTATATTATGACTAGCAGACCAAAAACCATAAAAAGAGCCTCGTTCTTTATCATCAAACCAGCGAGAAAGCCCTACAACACAAGATGCAGCCCCCATTGACTGAAACCAACCACTTATACCCCAAAGTACGGCAAAAAGAATAAAAGAGTTTGTAAAACCAAGAGCTAAATTTACAAGAGAAGTTATCAATAGTCCCGTTGACATAAATCTATTGATATTACTTCTATCAGCCATAAAACCATTGGTAAATTTTCCTATTGCATAAGTAAAAAATAATACAGAACCTATTATACCCAGCTCTGTTTCTGAGAATATTCCTTCCTCTACAATTGGCTTTTTCACAACATTTAAACTTAATCTACATACATAATACATACCATAGCCAAATGTTGCTGAAAGAAAAGTTGACCATTTGTAAATCCGCATCTTCTTTTTTATTTCTTCAGACGAACTATAATTACAAGACTTTGGTGTTGAGACTCTATAAAAGTCTATTACTGATTTTAATATCATATTTATTCCAATTCTTTTAATAAATAATATCTTAAATCACTGCCAGGAATGTAATTTAAAACTTCCATTCCTAACCGCTGTGCTGTATAGCAGTTTTTTAATGAATCGTCTACAAACAATGTTTCATTCACGTCTATTCCGCTATCTTCAATAACCATTTTAAATATTCGTTCATCAGGCTTTGAGGAATGAAGCATATATGACAAATACACTCCATCAAATATATCGTTTACATTTAATCCATTATAACTAAAAACTGTTCCAGAATATCTATTCCAGTGTATAGAGTTTGTATTACTAAGAAGATACAAATTGTATTTTCTTTTTAAAGAAACCAATAATTCAAGTTTATAAAGAGGTACTTTTCCAAGCATTGAATTCCATATAAAATCAATTTCCTCATCTGTAAGGTTTGAAGATGAACATAAACGAAATTCATTTCTAAATTGTTTATCCGAAATCACACCCATTTCATGCTCGAGAAAAAAACCAGCTTTATGAGTACTATTAACTTCTCTATTTGTAAACTTCACACCTACTTTTTTACACTCTTCTATAAAGTTTTCAGGCCTGACATCAATCAACACATTTCCCCAATCGAAAATAATATTTTTTATTTTATTCATGATTTTTCATTTAAAGTCATATATTTATTGCCTACAAAATTTTTAGATCTTGCAGGCAATAAATATCATTGATATACATCTAGCTATATCATTCACATATATCGTCTTTTGTATAAAAGAGAAAACAACATAACTCAATTCAATTATACTCTTCTATCATTTATGCAAATTCCGACTTCTCAAATATGTTAACAAATAAGCTGGACGATCAGTTTGTATGATTCTACACCCCAACTTATCTATCAAATAACCATAACCATCCTCCAAATTACCTAAAGACATATCATCATCATGTCCACCAGCCATTGTATTCCACAAAGTATTATACCAAATTAACGACTTACCTTTTAAAGTCTCTTTAATTTTATATGGGAGTTTGTTAGAATCCTTTTCAAAAAGCAGCTCAAAAGCTACAGGAGATAAATCAGAAACAAACTTATTAATTTCTATTTCAGCATTCTGATTGTCTAAATCTACAATCGGCATATAAATTACATCCCTTAAATAATGCCCATACAAAGATTTAACTTCTTTCACAGATTTTCTCCCCTTCATAATAACCTGTTTTGTAGTACCTGTCTTTTCTAATAAAGGTACAACCATATCAAAATATCGGTCTGCTTTATCAAGATTAACCAATATTTTACCTTTTACAAGAAGTAAAGCTTCTTCCAAAGTTGGAATTTTATGAATTGTTTTAATAGCACAACCATTTCTTAAATTTAATTTACGAATTTCATCTAAAGTATATTTGCTAACGTTTCCTTTACCTGTAGTTGTACGGTCTAATGTATTATCATGCATTAAAATTAAAACACTATCTTTTGTACATTGCAAGTCTAACTCAACAATATCTACTCCCATTTCTATTGCACTATTAATACCTTCTAAAGAATTTTCAGGATAGTTTCTCCAATCACCACGATGGGCAGCTACTAAAACAGTGCTTTCATCACAAGTCTGTAATTTTGTCAATATATTATCAACATTTGTCTGTGCAAACAATTGACTTGAAAACAGAATAATAAATATCAAGATTGTATTTTTCATAATTTAGTCCTTTAATTATAAAATTAGGGTATTTAAATACCCTAATTTTATTTTTACATATTAATAATTTATCCAATAATGTATCCTTCGTTCTGCCAATCAGATTTATCATTGACATTTTCAATTTCAGTTTGAGGAATAGGATACAAAACTCTATATGAATCAACACCTACAAAAACTTCATTAAAAATATTTGTACGAACAATGTCAAACCATCTATCACATTCCAAAGCTAATTCTAAACGTCGTTCTTTATGAATCGCTTTTCTAAGACTTTCCTTTGATACAAAATCAGATAATTCTTTATCAGGTAGTCCTGCATTATTACGTACTGCATTCAATGCATCTAAAGCACCTTGAGTAGGCGATTGAGATAATTCATTTAACGCTTCTGCATACATTAACATTACATCAGCACAACGCAACACCGGAAAATCAGAACTTGTTTCATTATTTGTAGCAGGAGTATCAAACTTTCCCGGTCTCTCACCGCTACCAGTAGGAGCCAAAAGAAACTTTCTATTATCATTATCACTTTCAAACTCACTTTGCGGTAAAGATATTACATTACCATTATCATTATTACGATAACGATTGTTCTGATGAACAGACTCACCTATGCCGCCTTTCAAATATTGAACCGCAAAAATAATATCCTTACTAGTCTTAAGATTGTTTGGAAAAGTTTCAGGTGTTGGAACTAAACTCAATTCTTTACCTTCTTTTATAACAGAAACAATAGGGGTAAGTTCTTCATATACTTTATCATAATTCTCCATATATAAATAAACTTTAGCCAATAAAGCACATGCTGCATAAGACGTTACCCTTCCTTTCTCCTCATCAGGCCATTCGCTTGGTAATGATTTTGCAACATTCAAGTCTTCAATGATTTGATTATAAATAACTGATACCTCTTCACGCTTATTGTTCCTTGCATCTTCTACTGTTTGCGGCTCTGTTACCAATGGAACCTTTCCCCATAATCTTACTAAATTAAAATAAGATAAAGCCCTAACAAACGATACCTGTCCTACTATTTCATTATATTTATCCTCTGTCATTTTCACGGATTCTACATTATGAAGGACAAGATTACAACGATAAATTGTTTTATAAAGTGAACTCCATGCATCTGATAAATTTGTATTAGCAGGAGTTTCTGTAAAAACTTCTATCTGATACCTGACACCACCTCCAGCACCAGAATTATCATCCATTACATTGTCACCTCTAATTTCCATCAATGTCATAAAATTACCACCATACTGACTACTAGATTGAAGTTCGTCATACACTCCTATCACAGCACCTTCCAAACCTTTTACATCATTATAAAATGTTTCTTCAGTAGGGAAATCTATAGGTTTCAAATCCAAAAAATCATTGCAACCAGTCATTATCAAACCGGCAAAAACATATGATATAATTCGTTTCATATTTCTAAATAATTAAATATTAATTAAAATGTAAGGTTAACTCCAAGAGAAATTGTTCTGGCCAATGGATATACTCCATAATCTTCTCCATTAGTTGTTACAGAATTTCTATTAGAAACTTCTGGATTATATCCTTCATAACGAGTAAATGTAAATGGATTTTGTATAGAACAATAAATACGAGCAGCTTGTAAACAAACCTTATTTACCAGACTCATAGGGAATGTATATCCTAAAGATATATTTTTTATTCTTAAATAAGATCCATCTTCAACGTGCCATGTAGAAGTTGTTCCATTCTGTCCTTTACTTACACGATTAGCACGAACATTCATACCACTTCCTAGATTATCTTCAGACTTCCACCGATCCAATGCTCCTTTATAATTGTTCATATTCCCTTCATGATTATAAAAATAACGTCGAGACAAATTCAATATTTCATTTCCATAAACACCTTGGAAAATAACTCCCAAATCTATTCCTTTCCATGCAATATTAGCACCGAATCCATAAGCGAAATCAGGCATATAATTCCCGACTATAGCTCTGTCGGTATCTGAAATATCCAAAATACCATCACCATTAACATCCTTAAATTTAAAATCACCAGGTTTTGTATCAGCTAAACCATAATTTGAAGGAGAGTCAACATAATGCAATGAAGCATCTACTTCCGCCTGATTTTTATAAACACCTTCTACTACTGGTAAATAATATGAACCGATTGGTTCCCCTACCCTAGTTATAAAATAAGCATTACCTACAGATCCAGAAGATATTATATCTGCATTACCTGGTCCAAGTGCTTTTACCTCATTTATATTCTTTGAGATATTAAAATATGCACTCCAAGTAACATCTCCCATCTGATGGTTAGTTGAAATATTAAATTCAATACCTTTATTATTTACTTTACCTATATTCTCTAATCTTGTAGTATAACCAGTAGTCATTGGAACTGGAACATTCAACAATAGATCATAAGTATTACTATTATACAAATCAAGACCTAATGTTAAGCGATTTTTAAATAATGTAGCATCAAAACCGACATTAACTTGAGCTGTCTTTTCCCATTTCAAATCAGGATTAGGCATACTCTTCGGAGCAGCACCTTTAATTGCATCTGGACTTGAACCTCCCAAAACATAGCTATAGTAAGCCAACTCTCCTTGTGTTCCATAATTAGGTATATTAAAATTACCAGTCAAACCATAACTTGCTCTTAACTTTAAATCATCAATAAATTCAAGCGAATTCATAAATTTTTCTTCTGAAATACGCCATCCAAGAGAAACGGAAGGGAAATATCCCCAACGATTATTTTTACCAAACCGTGAAGCGCCATCAGCACGTAAAGCCCCTGTTATCATATATTTACCCAAATAATTATATTGTATACGTGCTAGGGCAGACAATAAAGACCATTCTGAAGCATTGGAATTACCTCTTGTTACGGTTCCTGCATTAAGCGTAGGTATAGAATTTATAATAAAACCGTTTGCAAAAGCATAATTACTTTCGTCTCTTTGATACTGCATTGTCCAACCTCCTAGTACAGACACTGAATGTCCTCCAAAATTTTTATTATAAGATAGTGTCTGTTCAAAAACCCAGTTATATATACGGCTGGTCTGTGATGTAGCTTCTGGTATAGACTCTGGATTTCCTTTTGTATTAGACAATGGGATAGTAGAAGGTCTGAATGTATCTTCCGAATCATTATAAAGATCCACTCCAAAATTTGCCCTATATTTCAAAGAGGGAAGGAAAGCAACCTCACCATAAATATTTCCAAAAATCCTTGACGCCTTCTTTTCATCCTTCTGAAGCATTGCCAAAGCTACAGGATTCCAAACCTGAGTCTGACTATTTCCTCGTTTTATACTTCCATCATCCATAATTGTTTCAGTATCAGCACTCCATGAATTTTGTGCAAAACAAAAACTGCCATCATCATTGTAAACAGGAAAGATCGGGGAACTATGCAGAGCAGAAGCTACCACACCTCCCCCATTACTATTATAAGCCCCATCAGAATTTACTTTATTTTCTATAGTCAAAGATGGATTTAAAGTAATACCGAATTTAAAAATACCTTCCGATACATCCAAATTCAATCGAGCACCATAACGTTTAAAATCACTATTAATAATGATACCATCTTGATTTAAATAATCCAACGAAACATAATATTTAATCTTATCGCTACCCCCAGAAGCAGAAACTGTATGATTCTGCATACCAGCTGTACGATATATTTCATCCTGCCAATCAGTATTGGTTAATCCTGGTGTTCCATTCAGATATGGAATAAGCTCCATTGGAACTATCGTATTATAATCATTTCCAGAATTCTTCAAGCGCAATGCATTATTATCCGATATACTAAATGGTAACGGAGAATTACCTGCCGCAATACGCTTACGATTTATAGATTCCATTTTATCAACATAAGTATTATTACGAGCATCATAGGCAAGTTCCGCATATTCATAAGCATCCAGCATATCTATCTTCTTTGATACACTTTGCCATGCATAATATCCCCCATAAGTTACAGTAGTCTTACCACTAGTACCCTTTTTAGTCGTGATCAAAACAACTCCATTTGAGCCTCTTGAACCATAAATTGCAGCAGAAGATGCATCTTTCAATACTTCAATGCTTTCAACATCATTCATATTAAAAGTATTCAATTGGTCTTTTGCTAAAGGTACACCATCCACAACGTAAAGAGGCGATGTGCCGGCTGTAATTGTTCCCGTACCACGAACTTTTATTTGTAAAGAAGAACCCGGAGCACCTGTTCCTTGAGTAATCTGTACACCCGGCATCTTACCAGCCATTGCTTCAGCCATAGAACTCACAGGCTGACCTTTCAAATCGCTAGCACGAACACTTGCTATAGAAGTTGTCACATCTCGTTTACGCTGAGTTCCATATCCTACAACCACAACCTCATCCAATATTTCTGTATCCTCTTTCAATGTTACTGCTAAAAGTTTTCCAGAGATTGCCTTAATTTGCTGACTTTGGTATCCCACATAAGAAATTTCCAGGTTAGCACCATCTGTTGCATCAAGAGAAAAATTTCCATCGAAATCGGTAATTGTTCCTGTTGCAGTACCTTTTACCATTACTGTAGCACCAATAATCGGCTCACCTTTCGTGTCCTTCACGGTTCCTTCGATCTTTCTTACTGTACCTTTCTGAACGGGAGTAATTACTATATATCCATCATTAATTTTATAAGTACAATCAGTTCCTACAAGGATTGCATCGAGCACTTTCAGTACATCTACATTTTTCTGATTAAGAATAACAATCTTGTTTACATCAAGCTGAGTTGCGTTATACGCAATTTTGTACTTTGACACAGATTCTATTTTTTGAAAAGCTTGTTTCAATGATACTTGTTCTCCATTGAAAGAAACTTTCTGTGCATTGACAGATATACTACCTGCCAGCATCAGGCCAACTCCAAAGGTTAATGCTTTGTTGATTTTCATGTTCATCTCATATTAGATTAAATAATTTAATACATCTGTTTTGTACGTACATAAGGAAGACAATGTAAATGCATAGTACACCCAATGAATTTGTATTAATAAAAGTTAAAGGTGTACAGAAGTAGAATCCATATACACTCCCGTACACCTTTATTGTTTTTAAGGTCCTAAATTCAATCTATTTTTTCACTAAGAGCAAGAATGCTTTATCTTACCCCAAATAGACATCAAAGAAATTCAATGTATCACCTATAATAATAGTTACACTTTAAATTACCATTCAGATAAAAGTCGATAATATTCTTATAATACAAAATATCAATGTTTTTCATTCAATATAAACTTCTTTACCTGAAATTCTATAATCAAGTTCCGGAATCATTAGCTTAAGAATATGGAATACATCTTCAAGAGATTCGTGCTTATTGTAGTGTACGTATATTTTCTGCTTGTTATATACGGAAGTACGTATATGCACTTTTACCCCGTATGTCCTTTCGATAATCTGCATCGCATATTCAAAGTCTGTATTATTAAAGAACAAGCCTCCCATACGCCAATCGGAATAATCAGATGCTTTTACTTTGACACATTCCACTTTATTTGTAGAAGGAATATAAACCAGCTGATCATCAGGTTTCAAATAATATGATATAGTAGTATCATTCAGAAGACTTACTTTCAAGGCCCCTGTTTCAAGGGTAGTTTTGACTTGCTTATCATCAGGGTAGGCCGATACATTAAATGTAGTACCTAGTACTCGCATTTTGAGGAAACGTGTATTTACAACAAACGGATGCTCTGCATCTTTTGTCACCTCAAAAAATCCCTCCCCATTAAGATATACTCCTCTTTCAGCCATGGTAAAAGTAGAAGGGTATATAAGTGTACTACCAGAATTAAGCCAGACTTTACTTCCATCTGGCAATGTTACCTGCTCTCGTCTGCCCAATTCGGCATAATACTGAACATACGATATTTCAGGTTCACCAACTTCATCAGAATTAATACTGCTTATAAAAAAATATCCTGAAGTACACATCATTATAAATGGTATCAGCCATACAGCAGCAATTCTAACCCAATATTGAATAGAGTGAAGACGAGCATTCTTATTGCTTTTCTTATGCATTACAGATTCAATCCGATTATACGACACTTCCCAGTCTTCAGACGTATCCATATCTATTTCATCCCACAACTGTTTCAACGCTTTATCCCTTTCAGAATCATCACGTGGATTAGAAAGTCTTTGATATACACGTGATTTCAAGTTTTCCGGGATATCGTGCTTAAAAAAATAATCAAGTATTTGTTTTATATAACTCATAATTTATCTTTATATACTTCTTTCTCATTTTAGACAGACAAACTCTATGTTACCCCTACTCCATTAACATTATATATGTTATAACGATAAAACCAATAACATTCCTTAATTCTTTCAATGCCAAATTAAGATGATTCTCTACAGTTTTTTTCTGTATTCCCAACTTCACAGCAATTTCATCGTTTGTCAAACCTTCTTGACGGCTCAAATGAAATATTTGTTTACGCTGTGGAGGCATTTCACTTACTGTCAAGTCTACAAGCAGTTTTAAATCATTCGCCACTATTTCATCATAAGGAGTGGTTGTATCACTAACATCTGGCACATCATCTATCTCTACAGGAATAATATGACGAGCTTCTATATAATTGAATATAGTATATTTTGATAAGGTAAACATATAAGAATCAAAATTATTGACAGAAGCAAAAGCTTCTTTCTTTTCCCACAGTTTTATGAAAATCATTTGAGTAAGTTCTTCTGCCTCGTCTCTGTCTTTTAAAAAACCATATGAAAAGGATTTGACTTTTGAATAATATGTACGGAAGATATGCCTGAAAGCCTTTTCATCACCTTCTGACAATCTGAGCAATATTTCTTTTTCGTTTTCCATACCTATGTTTGTACCAGATTAAGTTGTTTTTTAATTCGAGCCTAAATATAGAATCATGCCAGCAGAATTAAAATTGTAAAATATCTATATGCAAAAAAGTCCACAAATATTGATATTCAGTAGATTAAAGCTATTCAAACTTTAACAAACAATATCGTATATACAAATTATATGCAATATTCGTAAAATTCATCAAGATATGCAAACAAACAGCTGGCAATTTAAATAAGTTATTGTAAACACTAAAGTTCAATTAAATCTGTCTGAAACAATCAATATCTGACAAAAATATCATGTTAGGTTGAACAAAAGCATAGAACAGACAGCATTACAAAATAAGAGACCTATTGGCAGAATTAAATATACGTTATAAATTCCACCAATAGGCCCATATCATGTTTTTTACTATAACATGCCGACTATTCGCCTTCGCCCATACAAGTTACAGCTCTTGAAAAAATTAATCTTTAAACTTATACTTTTATTGCCATTTTTGCTCTATAGTCTTACTCCCTCTTGGTAGTAATAAGAATTACGCCAAATTTTCCTTTCTTACCATATTTTGCGGTAGCGGCTTCATTCTTCAGCACACTGACGGATTGTATCTTGTTCGGATTGAGCTTCTTTATCACATCGTCAGACACTTCCAGCCCGTCCATAATGACAAGCGGAGACACTCCGGAGGCTTTGGAACTACCCACTGAATCTATTTTGAAATCTCCTGTAATGGACAATTCATCCATAGGATTATGGAGTTTAATAGTAGGCACATCTACTGATTCCTCGCTTTTCTGGACTCCATACCCCACTACTACGACATCATTGTCGCCTGACTTCGGCTTGTTGTTGGTTCCCTCCAGCATGAAAGTCACCGGGAGAGTAAATTTCACGCTGACCGGCTTTCCGTCCTGCATACCCGGCTTCCATTTCGGCATGGTGCTGATTACGCGGATAGCTTCTGCATCCAACCACGGGTCGACCGGACAGAGCACCTTGAAATCGCTCAGTGAACCGTCTTTCCTTACCACAAACTGCACGATGACACGCCCCTGCTTACCGGCTTCCCGTGCCTTTGTAGGATACCTGAGATTGCGTGCCATAAATTCCAGACCAGCACGCATACCGCCCGGATATTCGGGCATCTGCTCCACTACGCTAAACGTCTGGTCGTCCGACACCACAGTTTGCGGAGCAGATGCTACCACCTTCACATATTTCTTTGTGTCGCTTTCAGTCAAGACAATTGTCTGGTCGGCTTTCTTCAGACAGTCTTTGACCGACATGGTAACCGTACTCATACCGATGTAGGCCACCTGGATGCTTTGGTCGCTGCCGACTTCCAGCGTGAAATTACCGTTTTCGTCGGTAAGGGTACCGTTGGTCGTATTCGCCACAAGTACAGTTGCCGCGATAATGGGTTTTCCCTCCTCATCCACCACCTTCATCTTCAGTTTGGTCTTTTCGGCAGGGTTCGACACATTTTTATCGGCATACGTTTCCAGAACTGCCGATAAATCATTAACTTTGACACTTGAAATCTCATCGAGAGGTTTGGAGATTTCAGGACGGGCAAAAGCAGCTACGGTAACGGCTGCTAACGGAAGTACATAAAGGTACTTGGCACGTGCCCACGGATTGGATTTTTTTCGAATCATCATAGTGATACGTTTTTTAAGTGAACTGTGATTAAAGCTGTTGGCAATAGAGTAGAGCCTTGCGCCAACGGCTTTTTTTATTAATAGCATTTGATATTCTTTCGCGTTGATTCCCTGACGGAGCACTTCTTCGTCGGCTTCGTATTCATGAATGTTCTGCAACTCCTGTTTGAGCAGCCAGATGGCCGGATTGAACCATTGCAGCCAGGCACAGGCTTCGGTCAGCAACAAATCCCATGAGTGACGGTGATGGATGTGAGCCATTTCGTGCACCAGAATGTGATGTCCGCTTTCCTTCAGGTCCGTTTCCGAAATCACGATGTAGCGCATCCAGCTGAAAGGAGCCAGTTTGCGACGGTGGACTACCAAGCGGATACCATTGTCCAACCTTTCACACCGGCTGTGACGAATGAGATAAAGCATGCGTCCCAGCGACCAGAGGTGACGGACGATGACAAAAAACAACCCCACAAAATAGACTAACACCAGCCCTTCCTGCCAGTGGAACGGACGACTTCCCTCTTCCACCACCGCTTCGCTATTCCATTGGTACATCAGCAGCAAGTCTTCCATCGACATCACTTGTGCATTTACCGGCGAAGCCTGTTCCACCGTCACCTTTACCAAAGGCAGCAGACACGAGAGCAGCATCACTCCCAGCAAAGCCATCCGGTTAAAACGGTGGAAAGTTTCTTTGCTGAGCAGCAGGCGATAGAACAGATAGAACATCGCCAGGCAGACAGCCGACTTGAGTATATAGACTAAAAAGGTTCCCATAGGCAGACGTGTTTTATTGTGGTTTCTCGTTCTGCCCCTCTTCCACCTGACGGATGAGTTCTTTGAGTTCTTCCACTGAAATGTCTTCCTCTTTCACCAGCGAGGAAACAGCACCTAAAAAAGAGTTGTTGAAATATTTGGAGATGACCCCACGCAGAGTTTTCCGCCGGAATTCCTCTTCCGACACTATAGCATGATACTGGTAGGTATTACCGAACGCGGTATGCGACAGGTACCCCTTTTCTTCCAGTCCCCTTACAATGGTCGACAGGGTATTGAAGTGCGGCCGGGGCTCTTCGTAAAGTTCCACCAGCTGTTTGACGAACATCGGACCTTTCTCCCAGAAAAATCCCATGATTTCTTCTTCTTTGGCAGTAAGTGTTTTCATATCCGTTTCAATTGGTTACTGCAAAGAACTAAAATTTTTAGTTGACAAACTAATTTTTATAGTTAATATAACTAAAGAACATAGTTTTTCATAGCGGCTTCCTATGACAAGATAGCGGAAACATCTGATTAAGAAGGAGAAAAAACAATCTACATTTCTCATTCTCCATAGGATTTGAAATATGATGACCTTAAAATTGAGGGGGAAGATGCTTACGATGTCCGGGAGCATCAAACTTTGCAGATTTTTTACCACGTATTTTTTTCGCATGGCCAGGAGGAATCTCCTTCTTATGTGGTGGCTTAGGTGCATGACGATGCACCACACAAGAGCTTCCGCCCAAACACAAAAGCAGGCCGAACAGGGCAATCAACAATTTTGTTTTCATAACTTTCAATGGTTTTTACAAAGTTAAAAAAAGACACAGACATATTCCCCTGCAAACCTCCCCAATTGCAGAAAATAAAAGCACTCTCAACTCTTTAAAAAACGCAAGTGCATTCAACCCAAAACACAAGTGCGTTTGAATCAAAACGCAAGTGCGTTTAAACTAAAACACAAGTGCATTTGAGTCAAAACGTAAGTGCGTTTAAACTAAAACACAAGTGCGTTTTTTTCACAAAGATACGCAAGTGCAAAAAGATGTAAAATCAGTAAGCAGAAGCGTGTGGAAAAGCCTTAAAGCAAAGACTTCAAGCAATAATAAGGAAGAATGGAAGAAAAACCATACTTACCTGATTTACAAACATTAAACTGCCAAATGAGCATAAACCAACAGCGGAAAGCTTGACGGGTTGACGGGTTGGCACCGGTTTTTCAAACTTCCTATATACAGGTGTGGAATAACTCTTAAGAGTTGTCCCACCCCCCGCGTATATATAGTTTATAAAAATGCCTGCCAACCCCGACAACCCGTCAAGCACACGGCCGAAAACGGACAATAAAAAACCTCCTTCACTTCATCTTTTCAGAAGCAAAGGAGGCTTTCAAATTTCCGTATTCATTTAGAACGGCAGGTCGTCTTTCTCGTCTGTCATGGAGAAGTCGGCCGGAGCTGCATTTACCGGAGGGAATGGAGCTTCTACCGGAGGCATCTGAGGAGTGGCTCCCACACGTTCCACCTTCCATGCACGGATACTGTTGAACCAGCGTCCTTGCCATTCGCGGGCATCAATGTCGAACGATACGTTCAATTCCTCGCCCACCTGAATATTAAACTGTTTGATTTTGTCGTCACCAAAGACATCAAAGCACATGCGACGCGGATACTGGTCGTGTGTTTCGATGACATATTCTTGTACCTTCCATTCGTTGCCGTTCCGCGATGTACCGCCTTTCGGTTCCAGAACCGCAA
Organism: Phocaeicola plebeius; assembly: GCF_003437535.1. Classification (GTDB taxonomy): domain Bacteria; phylum Bacteroidota; class Bacteroidia; order Bacteroidales; family Bacteroidaceae; genus Phocaeicola; species Phocaeicola plebeius_A. The sequence continues at coordinate 63,020 of NZ_QSQT01000008.1, read as the reverse complement.
TCACTCTTCCTGCTAATTCCATAAATAGTATTTTTAAATTCGGTGACGAAATTACGACTTTCCATAGAAGAAAACTAATTTTTAAGACCTTTTTTTGTGGGGCGTATGCAATCTTTTCGTAACTTTGGCAATTGGTTTAGAGCATCCGTAGATGCATTTAATAATAAAAACAGAACAAAAACAAATATAAAAACAGCTATGAAGTTTATCGTTTCAAGTACTGCTTTATTCAGTCATTTGCAGGCTATCAGCCGAGTAATCAACTCAAGAAATTCATTACCTATTCTGGACTGTTTCCTCTTCGAACTGAGAGACGGTACACTCTTTATGACTGCTTCGGACAATGACACTACGCTGTCTACTTCCATCGAAGTGAACGAATCGGACAGCGACGGCCGTTTTGCCGTTTCTTCCAAGACATTGCTGGAAGCATTGAAAGAGATTCCTGAGCAGCCGCTGAGTTTCCACATCGAACCCAGCAACATGGAAATCACCGTGGAATACCTGAATGGAAAATACAGTCTGATGGGACAGAATGCCGACGAATACCCGCAGGCACAGGCGTTGGGAAGCAATGCCGTACAGGTGACCATGGGAGCAGAAATCTTGATGAACGGCGTGAACCGCAGCATTTTTGCGACAGCCGACGACGAACTTCGTCCGGTGATGAACGGTATTTATTTCGACATCAGCACAGAAGACATTACACTGGTTGCTTCTGACGGGCATAAGCTGGTACGTTGCAAGACTTATGCCGCACGGGGAGCAGAGAAAGCTGCCTTCATCCTTCCGAAGAAGCCGGCCAACCTGCTGAAGAACCTGCTGCCGAAAGAACAGGGCGACGTACAAATTGGTTTTGACGACCGCAATGCCATGTTCACCCTCGAAAACTATCAGATGATCTGCCGTCTGATTGAAGGACGTTATCCGAACTATAACTCTGTCATTCCGCAGAACAACCCGCACCGTGCCATCATTGACCGTGCGCTCTTCATCAGTGCCCTGCGCCGTGTGTCTGTGTTCTCTTCACAGTCAAGCAGTCTGATCAAACTGAGCTTGTCGGAAAACCAGATGAAGATTTCTGCACAGGACATCGACTTCTCTACTTCGGCCGAAGAAACCATCGCTTGCCAGTATGGCGGCAACCCGATGAGCATCGGTTTCAAGTCGTCATTCCTGATTGACATCCTAAACAACATTTCTGCACAGAACATCATCATCGAACTGGCCGACCCGTCACGCGCTGGTGTCATCGTGCCTGAAGAACAGGAGGAAGACGAAGACCTGCTGATGCTGCTGATGCCGATGATGCTGAACGACTAATCATTTTTTGTTACACACAGACTCATGAAACTGAACTTGAAAAATCCGCTCGTGTTCTTCGACCTGGAGACCACGGGCACCAACATTAATACAGACCGTATTGTAGAAATCTGCTACTTGAAGGTTTATCCTAACGGTAACGAAGAGGCCAAGACCTTGCGCATCAACCCGGAAATGCACATTCCGGAGGCATCGACTGCCATTCATGGCATTCACGACGAGGATGTGGCCGACTGCCCTACTTTCAAGGAAGTGGCAAAGGACATTGCCCGCGACATTGAAGGGGCCGACATTGCCGGTTTTAACTCCAACCGTTTTGACGTGCCGGTACTGGTAGAGGAATTTCTCCGTGCTGGTATCGACATCGACCTGACCAAGCGGAAGTTTGTCGACGTGCAGGTGATTTACCACAAGCTGGAACAGCGCACGCTTTCGGCTGCCTACAAGTTCTACTGCGGAAAGAACCTGGAAGACGCGCACACGGCAGAAGCCGATACACGGGCTACCTACGAGGTGCTGAAGGCACAGCTCGACCATTATCCTGATGTGCTCCAGAACGACATCAACTACCTGTCGGAATATTCCAGCTACAGCAAGAACGTGGACTTTGCCGGAAGAATCGTGTATGACGACAACGGCGTGGAAGTGTTCAACTTCGGAAAATACAAAGGTATTCCGGTGTCGGAAGTGCTCAAGAAAGATCTGGGCTACTATGGCTGGATTATGAACGGAGACTTCACGCTGAACACGAAGAATGTATTGACAAAAATCCGCCTGCGCGAAACGGGGCTGGTCAAGTAAACGGAAAGTAGCATGAATACACTACAAGGCAAAAAAATTGTACTGGGTATCACGGGTAGCATTGCGGCCTACAAGGCGGCCGTGCTGACACGCGGACTGATTAAGAAAGGCGCAGAGGTGCAGATTGTCATCACGCCGGCAGGAAAGGAGTTCATCACTCCCATCACGCTGTCGGCGCTGACCAGCAAGCCTGTCATCAGCGAGTTCTTCTCACAGCGTGACGGCACATGGCACAGCCACGTGGACTTGGGATTATGGGCTGACGCCATGGTCATTGCCCCGGCTACGGCTGCTACCATCGGAAAGATGGCACACGGAGTAGCCGACAACATGCTGGTGACGACTTACCTGTCGATGAAGGCTCCGGTGTTTGTGGCTCCGGCCATGGACCTGGATATGTTTGCCCATCCTTCTACCCAGCATAACCTCGACATTCTGCGCAGCTATGGCAATCATATTATCGAACCTGCTTCAGGCGAGCTGGCCAGCCATCTGGTAGGAAAAGGACGCATGGAAGAGCCTGAGAAAATCATCGAAGTGCTGGAATCGTTCTTTGCCCGTCAGCAGGACTTGGCCGGACGGAAAATCGTCATTACCGCAGGTCCTACTTATGAGAAAATTGACCCAGTGCGCTTTATCGGCAATTACTCTTCCGGAAAGATGGGTTATGCCCTGGCCGAAGCGTGTGCTTCACGCGGAGCGGAAGTGGTATTGGTGAGCGGTCCGGTTACCCTGCAGACGGTTCATCCGAACATTCAGCGCATAGACGTGGAGAGTGCGGCCGAAATGCACCGCGCAGCTGCCGATGCCTTCAAGGATGCAGACGCAGGAATCTTGTGTGCGGCCGTAGCGGACTTCACACCGGAGCAGGTGGCCGACCAGAAAATCAAACGGGAAAAGGACGACCTAGTGCTGCGGTTGAAACCGACTTGCGACATTGCCGCTTCCTTAGGAAAGGAAAAACGTCCGGACCAGTTGTTAGTGGGATTCGCATTGGAGACTTGCGATGAGGTAAGCCACGCCCAGGATAAGCTGGCACGCAAGAACTTTGACTTCATCGTGCTGAACTCGCTGAATGACAAAGGAGCCGGTTTCCGTTGCGACACCAACAAGATCACGATTATAGACCGTACTGAGGCTGTTTCCTACCCGTTAAAGCGCAAGCAGGAAGTGGCCGAAGACATTGTGGATAAACTTTCCAGTCTGTTTCATTCCTAAACCGTTATGCTACAGTCTATCTTTATACAGAACTATGCCCTGATTGATAAGCTGGACATTGACTTTACGTCCGGCTTTTCGGTGATTACCGGTGAGACCGGTGCCGGAAAGTCCATTATCTTAGGGGCCATCGGACTCTTATTAGGACAGCGTGCCGACGTGAAATCCATCAAGAAGGGGGCTTCCAAGTGTATCGTGGAGGCGACTTTCCGGATTGCCAACTACGGCATGGAACCGTTCTTTCAGGAGAATGACATCGAATTCGAACCGGACGAATGTATCCTTCGCCGTGAAGTGTCGGCCAACGGGAAGAGCCGTGCTTTCATCAACGATACGCCGGCTTCGCTGGCACAGATGAAAATGCTGGGCGAGAAACTGATTGACGTGCACAGCCAGCACCAGAACCTGCTGCTGAACAAGGAAGGTTTCCAGTTGAACATTCTGGACATCCTGGCACAAGACGAGCAGGCATTGTCGGCTTATCAGTCGGTATACCTTTCCTATAAGAAGGTGGCAAAGGAACTGGATGACTTCATTGCACAGGCCGAAAAGAGCCGTCAGGATGAAGATTATATCCGCTTTCAGCTGGAACAGTTGGAAGAAGCCGGACTGAAAGACGGAGAGCAGACGGAACTGGAGCAGGAAGCGGAAACCCTGAGCCATGCCGAAGACATCAAGGCCGGACTCTATAAAGCCAGCCAGCTGATTAACGGCGAGGAAGGCGGTACGGTTTCACTGACCAAGGAGTGCATGCAAACGCTTCAGAGCCTGACACAGGTATATGCGCCGGCTAAGGAATGGATGGAACGGCTGAACAGCTGCTACATTGAACTGAAAGATATTTCCCGCGAAATCGGCAATGCGGAGGAAGAAGTGGAATTCAATCCGGCACGTCTGGATTTTGTCAACGAACGGTTGAACCTGATTTATTCCTTGCAGCAGAAACACCGCGTGCAGTCGGTAGAAGAACTGATTGAACTGACGGAAAACTATCGAAGCCAGTTGAATGCCATCACTTCTTTCGACGACCGGATTGCAGAGCTGGAGGGAGAAAAGAAGAAATTGTATGCCGAGGTGCTACGTCAGGCCGAAAAACTGACCGCGCTTCGTACACAGTCGGCACGGCACATTGAATCGCAGATGGAGTCCCTGCTCATCCCACTGGGTATGCCTAACGTGCGTTTTGCCGTGGAACTGACTCCCAGAAAGGAACCCGACAGCAAGGGAATGGACAGCGTGACGTTCCTGTTCTCGGCCAACAAGAACGGAACGTTGCAGAATGTGGCTTCCATCGCTTCGGGAGGTGAAATCGCCCGCGTCATGCTTTCACTCAAGGCCATGATTGCCGGAGCCGTCAGACTGCCGACCATCATCTTCGATGAAATTGATACCGGTGTGTCAGGCTCCATCGCAGAGAAAATGGCACTGATCATGCAGGACATGGGACGCCAGAACCGCCAGGTTATCAGCATCACCCACCTGCCCCAGATTGCCGCACGCGGAATTGCGCACTACAAGGTGTACAAGGAAGATACCGACACCGGGACCAACAGTCATATCCGCCGCCTGACGGATGAAGAGCGGGTGCAGGAGATTGCCCACATGCTCAGCGGTGCCACCCTGACAGAGGCTGCCGTGCAGAACGCCCGTGCCCTGTTAGGCTTTAAACAATAACAAGAAACAAACAAGACCATGATAGAAAAGAACGAAATGATTTTCGGCGTACGCGCCGTTATCGAGGCTATCCAGGCCGGAAAAGAAATTGACAAAGTATTAATCAAGAAAGACATCCAGAGCGACTTGTCGAAGGAGCTTTTCGCCGTGTTGAAAGATACGTTCATCCCCGTGCAGCGTGTACCGGTGGAACGCATCAACCGCATCACCAAGAAGAACCATCAGGGAGTGGTGGCATTTATCTCGCCCATCACTTACCAGCGTACGGAAGACATCGTGCCTTTCTTGTTTGAGCAGGGAAAGAACCCGCTGCTCATCTTGCTGGACGGCCTGACCGATGTGCGCAACTTCGGAGCCATTGCCCGTACGTGTGAATGTGCCGGTGTGGATGCCATCATCATTCCGTCAAAAAACAGTGTCAGTGTCAATGCGGATGCCATCAAGACTTCTGCCGGAGCCTTGCATACCATCCCGGTGTGCCGCGAAAACAACCTGACGAATACCATCAAGTTCTTAAAGGACAGCGGATTCAAGATTGTAGCAGCGACAGAAAAAGGTGACTACGACTACACCAAGGCCGATTATCAGGGCCCGACATGTATCATCATGGGTGCGGAAGATACCGGTGTGCCCTACGACCACCTGGCACTTTGCGATGAATGGATCAAGATTCCGTTGTTCGGCAACATCGAGTCACTGAACGTGTCCGTGGCAGCAGGTATCCTCATTTATGAAGCCGTGAAACAAAGAGGATTCGGAGAAGAATAAAACAATAAAACATACATACTACCATGAAAATAGGAAAAATTACCCTCGTGCTGACATGCTGTGGGATGGCTTTTCAGATCGGTATGGCTCAGGAACTTCCCAAATGGGCCAACAAAGCCAGAAAAGCTGTGTTCTCTGTCATCACGTACAATAAGGAGAATCAGATTCTCAATACCGGAAACGGATTCTACATTGATGAAAACGGTACGGCCGTATCCGATTATACGCTGTTTAAAGGGGCCGAACGTGCCGTAGTCGTAACTGCCGATGGAAAGGAACTTCCGGTGGAATACATTCTGGGAGCCAACGATATGTACGACGTAGTGAAGTTCAAGACTGCAGCCGATAAGAAGACCGTAGCCTTGCAGCCGGCATCCCGTCCGGGAGCAGTAAGCGAAACGGTGTACGTACTTCCCTACTCTACACAGAAAGCGGCTTCGGGCACACACGGCACCATTTCAAAAATCGATACCATCAGCAACAACTCTTTCTATTATACCCTGGACATGAAAACGGGAGAAAAGACCGTAAGCTGTCCGGTAATGAATGCGGAAGGAGAAGTTGTGGCACTGGTACAGAAGAACAGTGACAAGGAAAGCACATCAAGCTATGCCATCGGAATAGGCTATGCTAAGAGCCTGTCTATCACCGCTCTTTCTGCCAACGATTTTACACTGAATACCATCGGTATCAAGAAAGGATTGCCGGAAGACGAGTCTCAGGCACTGGTGTACCTGTACATGTCTTCTTCCAACCTGCCTACAGAAGAATACCTGAACCTGCTGAATGAGTTTATCCAGCAGTATCCGAAAAACAGTGAAGGTTATTCCCGCCGTGCTCTTTGTTACATGGGATACGGTGACGATGCACACTATGCACTGGCAGAAAAAGACCTGCAAACCATGGTGGAAGTGAACGAAAACAAGGGAGACGCGTACTACAGCCTCTCCAAACTGTTGTATAACTATGTACTGAGCTTGCAGGGAGCCAAACCGTATGGCGACTGGACCATGGAGCGGGCACTGAAAGAAATCAATACGGCTTTGGAGAACGACAAGCAGGGACTGTACTATCAGCTGCAGGGAGACATTTATTTTGCCATGCAGAAATATCCGGAAGCATTTGCCAGCTACGAAGAGGTAAACCGTTCACCGTTAGCCTCTGCCGCTTCTTTCTATGCCGCAGCCAAGACCAAAGAGCTGATTGAAGGTGCTTCAAAGAAGGAAGCCATTGCCCTGATGGACAGTGCCGTAGCGAAATACAATCCCCCCTACGGAAAAGAAGCAGCTCCTTATCTGTACGAACGTGCCCGCATGAAAGCGGAAGACAAGCAGTTCCGCGAAGCAGTGGTAGACTACAATCTGTTCCACGACGCCATGATGGGCCAGGTATCGTCTGATTTCTATTTTATCCGTGAGCAGGCTGAAATGCAATGCCGTATGTACCAGCAGGCCATCAATGACATCAACAAGGCCATTGAAATGGAACCGAAGAACGTGGAATACTGGGTAGAAAAAGGAAGCGTACATTTGCGGGTAAACCAGCCGGATGATGCCATGAAAGCCTTGAATAAAGCCATTGAACTGGACGCGAAGAACGCAGCTGCCTATCGTATGCTGGGTTACTGCCAGATACAGCAGGGAAAGAAGAAGGAAGGTATGGCCAACCTGGAAAAAGCAGTAGAACTGGGTGATACCGTAGCCAAGAACCTGATTGAGAAATATAAAAAATAACTGACTGATATGCAGAACAGAGTCTGTCACCTTTTCGGCATCCGCTACCCCATCATTCAAGGTGGAATGGTATGGTGTAGCGGATGGAGACTGGCCTCAGCCGTGAGCAACGCAGGTGGATTGGGGTTGTTGGGGGCTGGTTCCATGCACCCGGGAACCCTGCGTGAACACATCCGTAAGTGTAAGGCGGCTACCGACCAACCTTTCGGAGTCAATGTGCCGCTGATGTATCCGGAGATTGAAACCCTCATGGAAATCATTCAGGAAGAAGGCGTAAAAATCGTGTTTACATCTGCGGGAAATCCCAAGACATGGACTTCCAAGCTCCAGCAGGCGGGCATCAAGGTGGCTCACGTGGTATCTTCCAGCCGTTTTGCCATGAAATGTGAAGAAGCTGGAGTAGATGCCATTGTGGCAGAGGGCTTTGAAGCAGGCGGACACAACGGACGAGAGGAAACTACGACTTTCTGTCTGATTCCGGCCGTCAAAAAGGTGTGCAGTGTACCTCTTATTGCCGCAGGAGGAATTGTATCGGGCGAAGGCATCTTAGCCGCCGAAGCGTTAGGCGCAGAAGGGGTACAGATGGGTACCCGATTTGCCTTGACAGAAGAAAGTTCAGCGCATTTCAATTTCAAGGACCGTTGCCTGCGATTGAATGAAGGAGATACCCTTCTGACACTCAAGCAGCTTTCCCCTACCCGTCTGGTGAAGAACGATTTCTACAAGCAGATAGAGGAAGCGGAACAAAAAGGAGCCTCAGCAGACGAACTGAAGGCTTTGTTGGGAAAAGGCCGGGCCAAAAAGGGAATCTTCGAAGGCGACCTCTACGAAGGAGAACTGGAAATAGGACAAGCCGCATCCCAGCTTCGCAAGTTACAGACGGTGGATGAGGTGATGAAAGAGCTGGTAGAAGACTACCGGACAGCACTTCGCCAGATGCAGGACAAACAGAGCTGGTAACTCTTTTGCATACTAAGACCGTAAGCTCTTACCTACAGACTTTTTTCAAGTTCAATAAATATCCTTTAAAATAAAATGGCAAATGAAGATGACAGCGTAAAATCATCTTCATTTGCCATTTTTATATGGGTTTCTGTATCTGATTTCATTTTTCATATTCCCGGAGAAACGCTTGAACATGGTTTCTACCCGAAATAAAACACAGATGTGCTTTCTCGCAGAAAAGAATCTGTGTCCACCAGAATCAGCTTCTTTATTTATTACGTTTCAAAAACAAAGAATTCGTAATGGTAGCGGGCAGTTCCTCCTGATAGTGGGTTACCATAATCAGGGTTTTATCCTTCCGCGCACAGAATGCCTCGATGACATCCTTCACCAGCCGGCGGTTACGCATATCCAGTCCGTGCAACGGCTCGTCCAGAATCAGTAGTTCCGGGTCTTTGACAAACGCACGGGCCAGCAGCACCATACGCTGTTCCCCGCTGGAGAGTTGCAGGAAACTACGGTCTTTCAAGTCGGCAATGCCGAAAATATCCATCCACCACACGCACGTATCCACATCTTTCTCCTGTGTCTTGCGGTACAGGCCGATAGAATCATGTAATCCGCTGGCTACAATGTCAATGGCCGGCAAGTTCTTCAGATAAGCGCGGTGCATTTCGGGACTCACATAACCGATGTGCTTCTTGATTTCCCAGATACTCTCGCCACTTCCCCGTTTACGACCAAACAAAGAAATATCGCAGGCATAGCTTTGCGGATTGTCGGCGCAGATCAGGCTCAGCAAGGTAGACTTCCCAGCTCCGTTTTCGCCACTGAGCGCCCACTTTTCGCCACATTTCACCGTCCAGTCGAATTCTTTCAGAATCACCCGTTCTCCGTAACGGATACTTACTTTGTTCAAGTCTACGATATGCTCCGTATGGAACAGGTTATCGGCATACGGCAAGTCCAGTATCCGCTGCCGTTTCTCGTCAGACAACACATGAGCAGGGTCTGGTTCACGGTGTGCCAGATATTCCTGCAAAGTGATTTTCGGCCCGCAATGACGGTCTTCCACCGGTATCACATGTGTTATAAATGTCGGGATATCGTCTGTCTTCGACAAGACCAAAATTATCTGCAGGTTGGTCATTTCAGTCAGTTTTCCCAGCAATGTGTGCAGCAGTCCCCGAGTCCGCGCATCCAGTCCGATGAAAGGATTGTCCATAATCAGTACTCTCGGACCACTCAACAAGGTCTTGGTCAGCTGAAACTTGCGGAGCTCCCCGCTCGACAGCAGAATTATATGTTTGCTTAGCATTTCCTCAATACCAAACAAATCGTACAGCGCTTTCCGCAGTTGTTCGTCCTTGCAGGGAGGAAGCAAATCGGCTACGATAGGCGTATCGTCCAGGTCCTGCGAATTCCAGCGCTGCTGGTAATAATAGTTCCCGTCGGCATCCCCGTACGAGTCACGGAAGGTGATGTATTTGATGTTGTCACAAGCCATCTTCGATTCCGAAGGCGAGAAGTCGTATTTCACTTCATTCATCAGCAACGGATAGCGTCCGGTAATAGTGTCTACCAGCAGACTTTTTCCGCCACCGTTCGGTCCCACGATGGCCACATGTTCTCCTGCCGCAATCTGCAAGTTCACAGGCTCTTTCATCCGGTACAACGGATGACGAGTCACTCCGTTCTCAATTGTAATTACATGCTGCATTGTCTTTCTCTGTTTTTATTTTGTTCCTTTAAGTAGTTGTTCTCTTGGTTTATTGATGCACAATCATGGCCGTACGAGGCACTACCACCAGTTTGTTGCCGGTCAGCGTACCCAGTCCCAGCACATTGTCTATGCGTCCGTCACGACAGGCTATCCAGTAACGTCCCTCAGGTACGTCAATCTGCACGGGTTCCGTACGGGCATTGAGCACCACAATCGTATTCAGCCATGAATCACCCGCCGGACTTCCCTTGATACGGAAAGCCACCACGTTGCTTGCCGGTACCGGCAAAAACTCCAGGTGTTTGGCAATCAAGTCCGCATCGCCCATACGGAAAGAAGGATGCGCCTTTCGCATGGCAATCAGGCCCCTCACATAATCAAAGAAATCACGCTGCGAAGTCTTCCGCCCCCAGTTGATGGCATTGATTGCATCCGGACTCTTGTATGAATTGGCCACTCCCTGCTTGTCGCGCAGAATCTCGTCACCTGCATACCAGAACGGAATGCCCTGCGAAGTGAATACTGCCGTAGCAGCCAGTTTGGCCAAGGCGTTCATCTCTAATGCAGAAAGTCCCGGCAATGTCGCTTTCAGACGGTCGGCCAGACAAAGGTCATCGTGACAGCTCACATAACTGATCATCTGTTCGGGTTGCGCAGCCCAGAAAGCCGGAACGGTGGATTCCTTGTCGCTGACCAGTTGCGGATGTGCGATTCCTCCCGCCAGTCCGAACTTCACACCGGCGGCGTATCCCATGCGTCCGATGACAAAAGCTCCCTTGGCATCGTTTCCCCACGGACCACGCAGGCTGTCGCGCATTTCATCGCAGAACATGCCGATGTGTGGTAACTGGGCTGCATGCTTCTTCATGGCCAGCAGACTATCCGGCAGTTGTGGTTTTCCGGCTGCCCAGCCTTCTCCATACATGCATATTGTAGGGTCAATCTTGTCGAGTGTCTTACGGATGGCATTCATGGTTTCGATGTCATGAATCCCCATCAGGTCAAAACGGAACCCGTCTATGTGATATTCTCTGGCCCAATAGCAGACTGACTCTATCATGAAACGCCGCATCATCGGTCGTTCGCTGGCCGTTTCATTGCCACAACCCGATGCGTTAGCCCATTTCCCTTCCTCGTCCGTGCGATAGAAATAACCCGGTACGGTCCGTTCAAAATTGCCTCCTTTCGTGATAGCCGTGTGATTATACACCACGTCCATCACCACCCGGATACCTGCCCGATGAAGTGCCATGACCATCTGCTTGAACTCGCGGATACGCACTTCCGGTCGATAAGGGTCGGTGGCATACGAGCCTTCCGGCACGTTGTAGTTCTTCGGGTCATATCCCCAGTTGTACTGCGGTTTATCAAGCCTGGTTTCGTCCACCGAAGAAAAGTCGAACGAAGGCAACAGCTGTACGTGTGTCACGCCCAATTCCTTCAAATGGTCAATGCCCGTTTTCTCGCCCAGATACGTATGCGTTCCTTCCTCCGTCAAAGCCAGGAACTTTCCTCTGTTCCGGATGCCGGAGATGGTATCGATAGAGAAATCGCGATGGTGCAGCTCATAAATCACCATGTCGGAGAAGCGTTTCAGCGGCGGACGCTTGTCTTCGTTCCACCCCTCCGGATTCGTCTCTTTCCAGTCGATGACGGCTGCCCGGTCGCCGTTCACTCCCACAGCCTTGGCCATGAGTCCGGGCGTATCTCCCTGCCATACATCGTCTATCTTGACATTGAACGTATAGAACTTTCCTTTCAGGTCTTCGTCCACGCGAGCCTGCCACATACCGTCAGATGCCGGTTCCATCTTCACCATACGATAGGCAGAACCTCCCTGCCCTTTTTCGTACAGCAGCACCCGCACTTCCTGAGCCGAAGGAGCCCAAAGCGAGAAGCGGGTTGAAGCAGGCGTATAAGCCATTTCCACCCATTCCCCCTCGTACACCGGATATTCATCAAACGGCGTACTGGTATGCTGCTGTGAAGAAGTACATCCGGTAGCCACAGCCACGGCCGACATCACTACAAGCTGTTTTAAATTCATGGTTCTAATCTCCTATTTCTTTATGCGTCCCGGATTCTTGGCGATAAAGTCCTTCCAGCTGGAATAAGCTTTCGGCATTTCCGGACGTCCCATCTGCAAATAATGGCAATAAGCTGCTCCCAAGGCATCCGTCGCATCCATAAAGGGGCCCATTTCCGAGTCGGGTATGTGCAGCATACGCTTCAACATATCGGCCACCTGCTCCTTGCTGGCCTGCCCGTTGCCGGTAATGGCCATCTTGATTTTCAACGGGGCATATTCTGTCACGGGGATGTCACGTGTCAATGCTGCTACAATAGCCACCCCCTGCGCACGTCCTAACTTCAGCATGGACTGTACGTTCTTTCCAAAAAACGGAGCTTCAATAGCCAGTTCATCAGGAAGGTACGAAGAAATGATACCCTGCACGCGCTCATAAATGTGTTTCAGCTTCAGATACGAGTCGCCGCATTTACGCAGGTCGATGACGCCGAGTGTCATCACTTCCGGTTTGACACCCGTCACCTTCAGTATCCCGTATCCCATGATGTTCGTACCCGGGTCGATACCGAGAATGATTTTTTCCTTAACCGGCTGTATCACCTTATTACCTCCATTAATGTGGGGAAACCGATGACCTTATCCTTGAACACTTTCATCATCTCCGTATTCAAGGCAGCCTCCTGCTTTACATGCCAGCGATGCAACGTCGCGCTGTCTTCCACTTCCCACTGGAGTGAAAAGCATTCACTGTCCTGCTCCTTATGGCTCAAGATACGCAGGATACGGGGATTTTTCAGTTCACCCGATTTTTCCACTTCCGGAATGTAGAATTCATTCAACCATATCACAAAATTACGGGCATCACCCATCTCTACATGAAAAGTAGTATTATAAATCAGCATATATCTTCTTATTTTAATCCGATTACAAAATTATACAATACGATGAAAACAACCTGATCAGGAATACCGGCGAGGATAACGCAACAGAATGCTCAGCACAGCCGCCACTCCCAGTGCCATGGGATAATAAAGGTATCCTATGATGTGGATAGGAGATAAACCCGAAAGCTCGGCCGCAATCAAGAGTTGCGCACCATAAGGGATAATACCCTGAATCACACACGAAAAGGTATCGAGAATACTGGCACTCTTCCGTTTGTCTACCCGGAACTGTTCGGCAATGTCATTTGCCAATGGGCCCACAGTGATAATGGCAATCGTATTATTGGCCGTACAGATATTGGCCAGGCTCACCAGTGCGGCGATACTTAGTTCGGCTCCTCGTTTTCCTCTTACATGCTGAGTCAGACGGTGCAGCACATAATCCACACCTCCGTTAAAACGTATCAGTTCCAGCATACCTCCTGCCATCAGGGTTACGATGATCAGTTCTCCCATGCCCGTCATCCCTTTACCCAAAGCCCCAAACCATCCGAACACATCGAATGTACCGTATGCCATGCCCACAATACCCGTAGAAACCAGACCCAGCAACAGTACCAGCAATACGTTGACACCAGCCACTGCCGTTCCAAGCACAATTATATAAGGTATGACTTTCATCCATTCTACATGGGGAATATCCTGCACCACCTCAATATGGCTTCCATATATAACATAATACACAAATACCAGCAAGGCAGCCGGAAGGGCAATCAATGAATTCACCCGGAACTTGTCGCGCATCACGCACCCTTGCGTACGGGTAGCCGCGATGGTCGTATCGGAAATGAAGGACAGGTTGTCGCCGAAAAAGGCACCACCCACTACTACCGCCGTCATGAAAACCACGCTGACATCCGTCTTGGCCGCGATACCGGCAGCTACAGGAACCAGTGCGACAATGGTACCGACCGACGTACCGATGGAAAGAGAAATGAAGCACGATGCCAAAAAGATTCCCGCCAGCAGCAGATTGCCCGGAAGCAGCCGCAAGGTCAGGTTTACCGTCGCATCGATAGCCCCCATGGCCTGAGCCGACTGTGCAAAGGCCCCCGCCAAGATGAAAATCCATATCATCAGCATGATGTTCTTGTTGGCCGCTCCTGCGGAGTATTGCAACAAGCGGTCGTTTAAGCTCAGTCCTTTCGTCGTAGCTACGGCATAAATGGAAGACACCATGAAAGCTACGGTAATCGGAATTTTATAAAAATCATTGATGAGCAGGGAAGCCACCAGATACAGGCATAAAAATACCACCAGCGGACTCAGGGCCCACGCATTGGGTTTGTTCACAATGGGAGTCAGTTTCTGAAAATTCATTCTCTTCTTCTTTTATTTTTTTGACAAAGGTATATATTTTTCAGCTGACAAACATCCCATTTCAATGAACATTTCAGCAAAAAATGAGGTTATCAGCCCCATAATTAGGAAGAAGCAAAAAATATTTCACCCATCTTCTCCGAATATTTAAGAATATTATCTATCTTTGCCAAGCCTAAAAGGGAAAAACAGAACACATGAAACTGACCATGCTTAAAATAATGCTGCTGCTTACGGTCATCTTTATGAAAATAGAGGTGACAGAAGCTGTGTCATGCAATCAGGTGTCAAATGATTTTCCCAATTTATCTACGGTATCTTGTCAGAGAGAGACAAAAGAAACGCTCAATTTTATCCATGCCACCCTTGACAAGGCACATAATTTGTTCAGTACACTAAATCGCGACAATTCCTTCAACAGGTTGTTGACGGATAAGCGTGTAGTACGCAATGACGAACAAAATATAAACTTCTTCTTACGCTTACTACTTTTTTATCATTCCCTACGTGAAGTAGGCTTGTTGAAGGATAAGGAGTGCCTTTACCCTTCGACCAATATTCATTGTGTGATTCCTTCATGCAGATACTATGTATTTGCTATGAGAAAAATCATCATTTAGCCGTTTTATAGATTAGTTGTTTTTCACTGCTCCGATACGGTTGTGCCGGGGCAGTATAGCTTTGCTTGTCTCATTTTTTTTGAAATAAGCGAAATATCTTATGTCTCATTTTTAAAAAAATCTATAAAACGCATAAATCATGAAAACAAATAGTTCAAAAAAATCATTTAAAGGAATAGAAGACGCAGGTTTAGTTATCATCGTATGTTTTCTCGTGGCTATAGGTATCTATCATTTTGTTTTTGGAAATCCGGCAAACTTCATGAACAATGACCCAAACAATCATCCGCTTCCAGGCAATATGTTAGGTACCATCTACAAAGGAGGAATCATTGTACCCGTCATTCAGACACTCTTACTTACGGTACTGGCTCTCAGTGTAGAACGTTTTTTTACCCTTCGTGCATCTTTCGGCAGAAGCAAGCTCTCCAAATTTGTAGAACAGCTTAAAGAAGCCTTAAATAAAGGAAATTTGGAAAAAGCACAAGAACTATGTGACAAACAGCGTGGTTCAGTGGCCAATGTCGTAAGTTCCACTCTCCGCAAATACCGTGAGATGGAGCAGAACAACGAATTGAGCAAAGACCAGAAAACTCTTGCTATACAAAAGGAACTGGAGGAAGCCACAGCACTCGAACTTCCTATGATGCAACAGAACCTACCCATTATCGCCACAATCACCACTTTAGGAACTTTAATGGGATTGCTTGGAACCGTAATCGGTATGATCCGTTCATTTGCCGCACTTTCTGCCGGAGGGGGTACTGACTCCGTAGCTTTGTCCACTGGTATTTCCGAAGCTTTGATCAACACCGCATTTGGTATCTTGACCGGTGCGTTGGCAGTTATTTCTTATAACTATTATACGAACAAGATAGACAAACTGACATACAGTCTTGACGAAGTTGGTTTTTCCATTGTACAGACTTTTGCAGCCACTCATTAATTTCTGTCCCGCTGAGGATTTCCTCACGCAGACAGAAACAGAAGTTCCATTAAAAAGATTTCACTATGAGTAGAGCTAAAATAAAAAAGAAAAATATGTTCATCGACATGACAGCCATGAGCGATGTCACGGTGCTGCTGCTTACTTTTTTCATGCTGACAGCCAGTTTCGTGAAAAAAGAGCCTGTACAGGTTGTCACTCCTGCATCAATTTCCGAGATAAAGATACCCGAAACGAACATCATGTCCATTCTGGTAGATCCCGGGGGCAGAATCTTTATGAGTCTTGATAAGCAGAATGACATGGCAGCTACGCTAGAAGCTATGGGAAAAGAGTACGGCTTGACATTTACCCCACAGGAAATCAAGAAATTTTCCTTATTCCCGACTTTTGGAGTGCCGATGAAAAATATGAAATCGTTCCTTGCCCTTAGCACGGAACAGCAAGACCGCATCTTAAAGGATCAAGGAATTCCTTGTGACAGTATTGACAATCAGTTTAAGGCCTGGGTACGCAATGCACGTGCTATCAATCATGACTTGCGCATTGCTATCAAAGCCGACCAGCAAACACCATACGCGGTCATTAAAAAAGTGATGAATTCCCTTCAAGACCTTAAAGAGAACAGGTACAACCTGATTACCTCTCTGAAATCAAGTCCTGAAGAATAAAAACAAAAAGTATGGCTGAAATTCAAGAAAACAATAATAAAGAGAAAAAAGGTAGCAAGCAGAAAAAGATGAATATCCGGGTGGATTTCACCCCGATGGTCGACATGAATATGCTACTGATAACTTTCTTCATGCTGTGTACTTCACTGAGCAAACCGCAAACAATGGAAATCAGCATGCCTTCCAATGATAAAAACATCACCGAAGAACAGCAGAATAAAGTCAAGGCTTCTCAAGCACTGACTTTGTTGCTGGCCGAGGAAGGAAAACTCTATTATTATGAAGGTGAACCGGATTACAAGAACTATGCATCACTAAAAGAAACAACCTATGATGCCAGCGGATTACGCAAACTGTTGCTCAGCAAAAACTATGAAGCAGTCAAGAAAGTTCGTGAACTGAAGGAAAAAAAGGCAAGACTTGAAATTACCGAAGAGGAATGCAGGCAGGAAATAGCCAGTGTAAAATCAGGAAAAGACACTCCTACCGTCATAATCAAAGCTACGGACAAATCTACCTATAAAAATCTGATAGACGCATTAGACGAAATGCAAATCTGCAGCATAGGGAAATATGTAATCGTGGATATTACAGACGGTGACCAATTCCTGATAGACAACTATCTTTCTCAAGGCGAGTTAAGTCAAAATGCGGCAGGCAACAATGTATAACTTTATAAAGAGAAAGAAAAATGTCAAAAGTTGATTTAACTTCTTTGGAATGGTGTGAACTCATCTTCAAAGATCGGAATAAAAGTTACGGTGCTTATAAAATGCGCCGGGATTTGGGGAAACGACAGGCTGCAGCCTTGATTATCGTCACTGTTGTGGCTTTGGTCGGATTTACCTTACCGCGTCTTATCAGAATGGCTATGCCGGCTCAAAAAGAAGAAATGGTAGAAGTGACACGGCTTTCCACACTGGAAGAGCCGGAAATAAAAGAAGAAACGATGAAAAAGGTAGAACCTATCGCCCCTCCTCCTCCGGCTCTTAAAAGTACCATTAAGTTCACGGCACCAGTCATCAGAAAAGATGAAGAAGTGAATGAAGACGATGAGCTAAAGAGTCAGGACGAACTGACGCAAACTAAGGTACAGATATCCATTGCCGATGTGAAAGGAAACGATGAACTGAACGGAAAAGATATTGCCGACCTGCAGGAAGTCATTACCCAGACACCGGAGGTCCAAAAAGAAGAGCCCTATGACATGGTAGAACAGATGCCGCAGTTCCCGGGAGGTCCCGCCGAGCTTCTTAAATACATCGCCAAGAATCTGAAATATCCTATCATAGCACAAGAAAACGGCATACAAGGAAAAGTTATCCTACGTTTTGTCGTCAATGCAAAAGGATACGTGGAAGATATCAAAGTGCTCCGTTCATTGGATCCCTATTGTGATAAAGAGGCCGTACGTGTAGTAAAATCCCTGCCACAATGGATTCCAGGGAAACAGAACGGACGTAACGTACCTGTTTACTATACATGTCCCATCGTTTTTAAGTTACAGTAATTGTGTCAAAGTGTATGAAAAGTAAATTAATTCTATATCTGTGGTGTATGTGCACGTTCTCTGCCTGCACTTCTTCCGGAAAGGGAGGCAAAGAGGAAACCTTGTATTCGGGAGAAATCCGGATTGCCGTAGATGAATCGTTCAAGCCCATCATGGAAGAAGAACTTCAAGTATATCATGCTCTGACTCCGGAGGCTTTAATTACTCCTATTTACTGTAGTGAGGTAGAAGCAGTTAACTTGCTGTTGAAAGACAGTGTACGTCTGGCAGTCACCAACCGGCGGCTGACAGAAGAAGAATTGATTTCTTTTCATACACGTAAATTCTTTCCAGAGTCCATTCTGATGGCTCTTAGCGGAGTGGCACTGATTACACATCACAGCAATCCGGACTCCCTGATTACAGTAGAAGAGTTCCGGCGTATTGCAACCGGCGAAACCACGGAATGGAAAGGATTAAATCCAGACTCAAAACTAGGTTGCATACAAGTCGTATTCGACAATCCCAATTCAGGAACCGTACATTATGTCATCGACTCTATCTGTCAGGGGAAACCACTATCTCCCTCTTTAAAAGCCCTGAAAAGCAACGAAGAGGTCATTGACTATGTGGCAACCACTCCCGATGCCCTTGGAGTGATCGGAGCCAACTGGATAGGCAACAAGACGGATACCACACGACTGTCTTTCAACCAGAGAGTCAGGGTCATGTCAGTATCCGGAAACCGGAAAGCCACTCCTGAAAACAGTTACAGGCCGTATCAGGCGTATCTGGCTCTTAAAAAATATCCGCTGACCCATGAAGTGTATATCCTTATCAATGACCCAAAGGGAGCACTTCCTACCGGACTGATGACTTTCCTGACAAGAGAACGCGGACAACGGATTATCCTTAAGTCCGGACTGGTACCCGCCACACAACCGGTCCGAATCGTAAATGTAAAAGATGATTTCTAACTTTAATGAGAAACTCATGATGAACAATAAAATTTTATGTCTTGTATGCAGTGGAATAATATATTCCGCTTCATACAGTTATGCCCAAAAAAATCTCTCGGATGAAGTCACCCGACAAATCACACAGATAGCTGCCAGCATTAATGACACACCGGAAACAGCAGCCAAGGAATTCAATGAACTGCTGAAAGGTAAAAACAAGAAAAACGTCCCTTTGCTGGTCGCTATCGGTAATGCCTATCTGAACCATAAGTGTCCGGATGAAGCACAAGTTTATGCAGACCGTGCCATGAAAATAGACTCCAAATCGGCACCGGTATATGTGCTGGCCGGTGACATTGCTCTGACACAGAAGAACGTCGGCATGGCATGCGGATATTATGAGCAGGCCATCCTGTTCGATGCCAATTGCTACGATGCATATTACAAATATGCACACGCCTATATCGGCGTAAGTCCCCAACTCTCTATCGATATGCTCACAAAGCTGAAAGCAAGTCATCCGGAACTGCCGGAAGTGAACCGGGAACTTGGCAATGCGTACTATCAATCGGGGAATTACGGAAAAGCCAAGTCTGCCTACGATGAATTTATGCAACAAGGTACTCCTGACACTCAAGATTACGAACACTATGCCATGCTGCTATATCTAAATAAAGACTATGCGCAATCACTGAATGCCGTAGAAAAAGGACTGGATGCGGACAAAGACAACCATCTCCTGAAACGTCTGCGCATGTACGACTTGTATGAAATGGAGGCTTATAAAGAAGGGCTGGAAGCTGCAGATGCTTTTTTCAACCGCCCGGAAGAGAGCAACTATGTGTATCTGGACTTTTTATACAGAGGCCGTCTGTCACTGGCAGACCAGAGAAACGAAGAGGCCTTGCAATGGTTTGAAAAAGCCCTCAAGGCAGATACCGGAAACACACACCCGGAAATAGCCAAGGAAGTGTCTGCCGCTCATGAGAAACTGCAGAACTACCCCGAGGCCATCCGCTTGTACCAGCTTTATCTGGACGGCCTGAAAGAGAAGGCAGAAATAAGCGATACGTTCTTATTGGGAAGATTGTATTACATGGCAGCCGGAAGCAGCACAGTCAGCGAACCGGAGAAAGAACCTTACCTGAAAAAAGCAGACGAAATATTCGCAGAAGTAGCCCAGCGGGTACCAGACAATTATCTAGGATATTTCTGGAGGGCACGAACCAATGCCATGGCCGACCCTGAAAGTACGGAAGGACTGGCCAAACCTTATTATGAAGCGGCCTTGAACCTGCTGGAAAAGAAAGCAGACGCTTCTAAAGCGCTCATAATTGAATGTGAAAGCTACCTGGGTTACTATCACTTCCTACAAAAGGATTACGAACAGTCCAAAGTGTACTGGAACAAGATTCTCACGTTAGATCCTGAAAATGAGACTGCCAAACAGGCACTGCAAGGATTACAAGGCAACTGATTTTTCTTCTTAACCTCAGAAACAAACTTTATGAAAACGTTTAATTTGTCTCAGTCATATCCCACTCAGGATATCCGGAAACACACAAGTTTCCTTACCATAAGTCTTTCAGCCTGTTTACTGGCGGCCGGTCTCATTCTGCTTTTCCTGCCGGAAATCAACTCGCAGTCCAATATTGACATTTTAAGAATGGTAGCCGGAAGTCTGATGGTCTGCATCGCAGTCTATCTTCTGGTTTTTCGAGCTCGCTACCAGGCTTATGCAGAAACAGGCAGCAGGATATGCAAGAAAAGCCTGACTTTCACAAAGGATCAGTTCCCCCATTTGAACAAATATCTGGCAGATTATTGCAGCCTTCCGGTTTTTCCGGCAGAAGGGGCACAGCTATATCTGCAGGTAATCCATTCGAAAGATAACCGATACGCTGCATTTCAACTGCTCACCTACACATCTTTCTTGTATGAACCTGTCACAGAATTGTGCTGTCTGAAAGGAGAAAAAGCGGCTGCATTCATCAATTCTCTACACACTTCTCATGGATTTCATCATTGATACTTTTTTGCATATAGACCAGCATCTGATTTCACTCGTACAAGAGTATCACGGATGGACGTATGCCATATTGTTTGTAATCATATTTTGTGAAACCGGACTTGTAGTCCTGCCATTTTTACCCGGAGACTCCCTTCTGTTTGTCTCCGGTGCAGTGGCATCCCTTCCGGGGATGCCACTGGAAATAAGCCTGCTGATGATGGTTATTTTCATCGCAGCCGTGCTTGGTGATTCCTGCAACTACCTGATTGGACATTATTTCGGGAAAAAACTGTTCTCCAAACCAGACTCAAAGATCTTCAAGCAAAGTCATTTGGAGAAAACCCATCATTTCTTCCAGAAATATGGCGGAAAAACCATAATCATTGCCCGTTTTGTCCCCATTGTCCGCACTTTTGCACCGTTTGTCGCCGGAATGGGACACATGAATTATTACTTGTTTATGATTTACAACCTTGTCGGGGCAGCTGTCTGGGTCTTACTTTTTTGCATGACAGGCTATTTCTTTGGAAACATCCCTTTTGTGCAGCAAAACCTCAAAATACTTTTGATGGGCATCGTACTGGTTTCACTCTGCCCTGCCCTCATTGAATATATACGAATAAAAAATAAACGAACAACAGTATGAAAAATTCCCTGTTAAACCGATTTGTACCCAAAGAAAGCAAATTCTTTCCTTTATTAAACCAATTGTCACAAACCGTACTCAATGCTTCTGAACTTCTGATTGACAGCATGAACCATGACACACCAGAGACATGGCAGGAGTATTATCACAAAGTGAAGGAAGCTGAAAGAAAAGGCGACCAGATAACCCAGCAGATTTTCATGGAGCTAGGCCAGACCTTTATCACCCCCTTTGACCGGGAAGACATACATGACCTGGCCTTTTCCATTGATGACGTGACCGACCGCATTCACAGTGCCTCGAAGCGGATTGCCATCTACAAGCCGCACGCCATTTCAGACAGCGGAAAAGAGCTGGCTGTCCTCATACAACAAGGAGCCTCCATCATCTGCAAGGCCATGGATGAGCTGGAAACCTTCAGCAAAAATCCGTCCAGACTGAAAGATTACTGTCAGAAGCTCCATGAGATAGAAAACCATGCGGATGAAGCCTATGACCTTTTCATCATGCAACTGTTTAATGAAGAAACCGACTGCATTGAACTGATCAAGACAAAAGAAATCATGCAGGAACTGGAAAAGACGACAGATGCCGCCGACCATGTAGGAAAGCTCCTGAGAAACATTATCGTAAAATATGCCTGAAAAAAGAATTGCACATGGAATTACTCATCACCATCATTGTACTGGCCCTGATTTTTGACTATATCAACGGTTTTCATGATGCAGCCAACGCAATAGCTACCATTGTTTCTACCAAGGTGCTGACTCCGCTTCAGGCTGTAATCTGGGCTGCCTTTTTCAATTTTCTGGCGTTTTTCATCGCTAAATACCTTATCGGTGATTTCGGCATTGCCAACACTATGTCAAAAACAGTCTATGAGCAATACATTACTTTGCCAGTCATCTTGTCTGGAGTGATTGCAGCCATCATCTGGAACCTGTGGACCTGGTGGAGAGGAATTCCTTCTTCTTCATCCCATACACTTATCGGCGGGTTTGCGGGAGCCGCCATTGCTGCTTATGGATTTGGTGCCATTCAAAGTTCGGTTATCCTGAAAATCGTGCTTTTCATTTTTCTGGCTCCAGTCATAGGTATGCTTGTAGCCTTCCTCTTCACTCTGATAGTGCTGAATCTGTGCCGTAAGGCCCATCCTCACACCGCAGAGAAATGGTTTAAAAGACTACAGTTGCTCTCGTCCGCCCTGTTCAGCATCGGACATGGACTTAACGACTCGCAAAAGGTAATGGGTATCATTGCAGCTGCCCTGATAGCAGCCCATTCGCAAGGCATTGGCATGGGGGTAAACAACGTAGGCGATTTACCCGACTGGGTCGCTTTTTCCTGCTTTACCGCAATCTCACTGGGAACCATGTCGGGAGGATGGAAAATAGTCCGCACCATGGGAAACCGGATTACCAGAGTTACTCCGCTGGAAGGTGTCATAGCCGAAACAGCCGGTGCATTTACGCTTTATTTTACGGAATATCTGAAAATTCCGGTCAGCACCACCCACACCATATCAGGAGCCATCATCGGAGTGGGCGCCACCCGTCGCCTGTCCGCAGTGCGCTGGGGAGTTACCCGAAGCCTGATGACAGCCTGGGTGCTTACCATCCCGGTAAGTGCGGCATTGGCAGCAGCCATCTATGCACTGATCGGGTAACCAATCTCTTTTTTCAAGGAATAACAAATAAGGAAGAAAAAATAGCACAAACATCAGATTCCAGCAAAAAAAGGACTTTCATAGAGATAATTCTATTAACTTTTATTACTTTTGCACACATTGTGTCAAACATTGTGCAATTTGAAAATGGAAATACAAGACAGTTTTATACAACTTGTTGAAGAAAGCATCCGCGCCAACTGGGACCGTGATGCACTGACAGACTACAAAGGAGCTACGCTGCAATATAAGGACGTGGCCAGAAAGATAGAGAAAATGCATATCCTGTTCGAACATGCAGGAATCCGGAAGGGAGATAAAATCGCGCTGTGCGGGCGCAACAGTGCCAACTGGACGGCCACCTTCCTTGGCATCGTCACTTACGGGGCAGTAGCTGTGCCCATCCTTCACGAATTCAAGGCCGACAACGTACACCACATTGTCAACCACTCGGAGGCACGCATGCTCTTCGTAGGCGACCAGGTGTGGGAAGAATACAACGAAGCGGCCATGCCCAACCTGGAAGGAATCATCGAACTGAAGAATTTTGACCTGGTAGTATCACGCTCGGAGAAGCTCACCTATGCACGCGAGCACCTGAACGAGGAATTCGGGAAGAAATATCCCTGCCGCTTCCGTGCAGAACAGGTATCCTACCGCCGGGAAGAGCCGGAAGAATTAGCTGTCATCAACTACACCTCGGGTACTACCGGCTACTCTAAAGGAGTGATGCTGCCCT
The DNA here is from genome assembly GCF_003437535.1 of Phocaeicola plebeius. Lineage (GTDB taxonomy): Bacteria > Bacteroidota > Bacteroidia > Bacteroidales > Bacteroidaceae > Phocaeicola > Phocaeicola plebeius_A. Next base: position 38,795 of record NZ_QSQT01000008.1, on the reverse strand, counting down.
ACCGTAGCATCATTTCAAACATCGTACACATTGACCAGAAAGTGGGACTGAAAGCGGGCGACAGCATCGTGTCCATGCTTCCGCTGGGACATATCTTCGGACTGGTGTTCGACTTCCTTTACGGTATCACCAAGGGAGCGCATCTGTGGTTCCTCACCCGTATGCCGAGCCCGAAAATCATTGCAGAATCGTTTGCTGTAATCCGTCCGCGCGTCATTGCCTGCGTTCCGCTGATTGTGGAAAAGATTTTCAAGAAGAACATTCTCCCGAAAGTGGACAACAAGCTCGGAAAGCTGTTGCTGAACTTACCTATCATCAGCGATAAAATCAAGGAACAGATTCGTCAGCAGGCCATGGAAGTGTTCGGTGGAAACTTTATCGAAATCGTAATCGGAGGGGCACCGTTCAACCCCGAAGTGGAAGCCTTTCTGCGTAAAATCAACTTCCCCTACACCATCGCATACGGTATGACTGAATGTGCGCCGCTTATCTGCCACAGCCGCTGGGATGAGATTCTGTACACTTCGTGCGGAAAGACCGTGGCCAACATGGAAACTAAGGTAATTTCGGAAGACCCTGAACGGATTCCGGGTGAACTGGTGTGCCGGGGTATGAACGTCATGTTAGGATACTACAAGAACGAAAGTGCTACCGCACAGACTATCGACAAGGACGGCTGGCTGCATACTGGCGACATGGCCATCAAGGATGCGAATGGAAACATCTTCATCAAGGGCCGTTGCAAGAACATGCTGCTTACTGCTTCCGGACAGAACATCTATCCGGAAGAAATTGAAGCTCGCCTGAACAACATGCCTTACGTGAACGAGTCGCTGGTGATTCTCAAAGAGAACAAGCTGGTAGCGCTGGTTTATCCGGACAATGAAGACGCCTTCTCGCAAGGAATGAACAAGAAACAGCTGGAGGAAGCGTTGGAGTTGAACCGCATCGAACTGAACAAGGTACTTCCGGCTTACTCGCAGATTACGCAGGTGAAGCTTTATCCGGAAGAATTTGAAAAGACAGCCAAGAAGAGCATCAAGCGCTTCTTGTACCAGTAAAAAAACGGACATAAAAAACGCCTTTGCGTTTGAAGTAAAACGCATTTGCGTTTTGTTTTAAACATAAAGGTGTTTTGGCACAGATATACTTACACCTGAAAAACTGCGTTTTTCGCTTGGCTCTCCTCTCACCTTTCACTACCTTTGCCGCAGACTTAAAACGAAGGAAAGATGATGGAATTTCTTTACATACACTGGAATCCGGACCCGGCATTGTTTCATCTCGGCGGTTTTACCCTCCGATGGTACAGCGTGCTGTGGATGATTGCCATTCTGACCGGCAGTCAGGTAGTCTACTATTTGTACAAGCAAAAGGGACTTCCGCTGGATACTTTCCAGACGCTGTTTACCTATAGTTTTATCGGTATCTTTGCCGGGGCACGCTTGGGGCACTGTCTGTTCTATGACCCGCAGTATTTCCTGAGTCATCCGCTGGAAATCATATTGCCGGTACATTTCCTGCCACAGGGTGGATGGGTGTTTACCGGATATGCCGGACTGGCCAGCCACGGAGGTACGCTGGGACTGATTCTGGCACTAGTGCTTTTCTGCAGGAAAACGAAGATTCATTTTCTCGATATTCTGGATATGATGGGAGTGGCTGCTCCCGTGGCTGCCGGATTTATCCGACTGGCCAACTTGATGAACTCGGAAATCATCGGCATGCCGTCGGACGTGCCTTGGGCGTTTATCTTCGAACGGGTGGATATGCAGCCCCGTCATCCGGCGCAGCTCTACGAAGCACTGGCCTACTTCCTGTTCTTCCTGATAATGGTGGTCATCTTCCGGAAGAAGAAAGAAAACGTACGGAAAGGCTTCTATTTCGGTTTGTGCATCACCCTGATTTTCACCTTCCGCTTCTTCGTGGAGTTCCTGAAAGAAAGACAGGTGGACTTTGAGAATGCGCTCCCGATAGACATGGGACAGATTCTGAGCATTCCTTTCATCGTGGTAGGATTGTATTTCGTATTCCGTAAAAACCATTCTGCCCATGTGTGATACAGCGACCTCGCATACCTGCCTGCTCTGCATGGGCTCCAACCTGGATGCCCTTCTGCACCTGAAGAATGCGGAAGACGCCTTGCAACGTCTCTTCCCGGATATTGAATGGGGAGGAATCGTAGAAACCGTGCCGGAGAAAATGGAGAATCCGCAACCGTTTCTGAACCGTGCCGCACGTTTCCGCACCTCACTGCCCATGACGGAGGTGCGAAGCATCCTGAAGCAAATTGAGCAGACAAACGGACGGACTCCGGACAGCAAGAAGGAAGGACGCATCCCGCTTGACATTGACTTGCTTTCCTACGACCAGCAGGTACTCAAACCGGAGGACTGGCAGAAAGAATATGTGCGTCTGGCCTTTCGTCACGCCAGTTTCACGTAACCCAGACGGGTATAGCGCACTCCATGCGACTCATATTGTGACATGACTTTGGCCGAAAGCAGATGCAGGAACTCCTGCGGCTGTATCTGACGGCTGCGGCAACTCAAGGCGTTCGGTGTCAGACTACGGGCGCGGGCCTTGACCAGAAAGGTAAAGCGATTACCGTCGCGGTCGGCCGCCAGTACATTCTGGTCGACAAAGAAATCGGGTTTGTACGTATCTACCTGAAGCCGCACGTTCAGCACCGTGACCTGCAAGTCCTTCAACGTCTCTCCCACCGTTCCTACAAAATGGCTTACCGAAGCAATGCGCGGCTTGCGCACGGTCAGTTCAAAATGCACCACGGCAAAGCGCTTGGCCAGCTCCACCACCCGTTCGTACCGAGGGTTGGTAGGTTCAAACTTATTAGCCAGCCAGAGCATGTAAGAAGGATCCACGTAATAGATTTCAGCCAGATGCTTTCCCTTGTATTTTCCGAAGGGCATCAAATCGTCCAGTGCCCCGTAATAGGACTCAAACTGTGCATTGTCAGCGGTCTCCAACCGCACATTGCAGTTCTGCAGCATGGAAAAAGCACGGGCCGAAGCCGCATCCAGCGTCACTCCTAACGTACGGACAAACAGATAAGAATGAGGAGAAGGAAACTCACGCCACAAGGCATAATACGGACGATATTCTGTGGCCATGCTGATAAGATAGACACCCTTGTCGCTCGTACGTCCACGATTAAACAGTTCCAGTTCCTTTAGTACTTGTGCGGTGATTTCCATACCTGCCTCCTGCTTTGAAAGGCAAGATAAACAAAAAGAATTAAAAATGCAAGTTTATACATACAAAACGGGAGGAAAAGTCCCCAAACAGGCTTCTCCTCCCGCATAATGATATGGAATTCTAACAATTAATCGTTACAGAATGGCTTTCACGGTTTCCAGCATACCTTTTTCCTGAATGCTGTCCAGGTTCTTCTTCACGGCTTCTGCCAGTCCCGGAATCAGGTTCAGGTCTTCGCCCCAGATAAAGGTGGCACCCAGCACGCCTTCGGTTACCTTGGCTGTATCACCCGTGGCCCACAACTGTTTCAGCAGGTCCATGATTTCCTGTGCGTCATTGGGCACGATTTCTGCGCCATCGGCACGTACACCACCTTTGTAGTAGGTAATGATGGCGGCCAGTCCCAATACCAGCCCTTCAGGCAACTTGCCCTTGCGTTCCAAGTAAGTCTTCAAACCCGGCAAATCGCGTGTCTGGTATTTTGGGAAGGAATTCAGCATGATAGAAGTCACCTGATGGTCTACAAACGGATTGTTGAAGCGTTCCAGCACGTCATGTGCAAATTTTTCCAATTCTGCTTTCGGCAGGTTCAGGGTTTCCATCAGTTCCTCGAACATTACTTTATGGATAAACTTGCCTACTACCGGATGCTGGCAGGCATCACGCACGATATTGATACCCGACAAGTAAGCTACCGGAGAAAGCACGGTGTGTGGTCCGTTCAGCAAAGTCACTTTCCGTTCGTGGTACGGTGCTTCCGACGGCACAAAGAGCACATTCAGTCCGGCTTTGTCGGCCGGGAATTCGGCAGCTACTTCCTGAGGTGCTTCAATTACCCACAGATGGAAAATTTCGGCCTGCACCACCATGTTGTCATCGTATTGCAGTTTTTCTTTGATAGCCGCAATATCCTTGCGCGGGAATCCCGGTACGATACGGTCAACCAATGTAGCATACACACCACAAGCCTTTTCAAACCATTGCTTGAAGTCATCTCCCAAGTTCCAAAGCTCAATATACTGATAGATGGTTTCTTTCAACTTGTGTCCGTTCAGGAAAATCAGTTCACAGGGGAAGATAATCAATCCCTTTGACATATCTCCCTGGAAGGTTTTATAGCGATGATACAAAAGTTGTGTCAGCTTGCCCGGATAAGAAGAAGCCGGTGCATTTTCCAGTTTGCAGGAAGGGTCGAACGCAATACCTGCTTCGGTTGTATTGGAGATTACGAAACGCATTTCCGGCTGTTCGGCCAGCTTCATGAACTCTTCAAACTGACTGTAAGGATTCAGTGCACGGCTGATTACGTCAATCATGGTCAGGCTGTTCACCGTTTCCCCTTTGTCCAAGCCCTGCAAATTGACATGATAAAGACAATCCTGCGCGTTCAGCATGTCAATCATTCCTTTTTCGATGGGCTGAACCACCACTACACTGCTGTTGAAATCAGCCTTTTCGTTCATGTTGTAGATAATCCAGTCAACAAACGCACGAAGGAAATTACCTTCGCCAAACTGAATAATTCTTTCCGGACGGACCGTTTTCTTTGCGGTCTCTTTGTTTAATGCTTTCATATTATATCTTTAATAACAAAATTGTTGTCCTTTCGGCCTTTTGGTTGCATTTTACCCTTCAAAAATTAGAAGAGTTGAATGTAACCCGTTGTTTTTCACATACTTGTCTATCCATCTATGGATTTAATTTTCATAAATGAGTGTTGCAAAGGTAATAAATATTTTGTTATTACAAATAAAATTTCTACTTTCGTGTTCGATAACGGATAGGTATTCGATATTTTATGTTGCCCAACATAAATAAATTGTAAGTTATCTATTCAATACTATATTATTTGAAAACAACTACGAAACTTAAAAATACAATTTATCATGAAGAAATTTATGGACGAAAACTTCCTGCTGCAAACTGAAACCGCACAGGAGTTATATCACAATCATGCGGCTAAAATGCCGATTATTGACTATCACTGCCACCTGATTCCAAAAATGGTAGCCGACGATTACCAGTTCAAATCCATTACTGAAATCTGGCTGGGAGGTGACCACTATAAATGGCGTGCCATGCGAAGCAACGGAGTGGCAGAACGTTACTGCACCGGAACAGACACTACCGACTGGGAAAAGTTCGAAAAATGGGCTGAAACTGTTCCTTATACATTCCGCAACCCGCTGTATCACTGGACACACCTGGAACTGAAGACTGCTTTCGGCATCGACAAGATTCTGAATCCGTCTACCGCCCGCGAAATTTTTGACGAATGTAATGCCAAACTGGCTACTCCGGAATATTCAGCTCGCAACCTGATGCGTCGCTATCATGTAGAAACAGTCTGCACAACGGACGACCCGGTAGATTCACTGGAATATCACATCGCTACCCGTGAAAGCGGATTTGAAATCAAGATGCTGCCTACCTGGCGTCCGGATAAGGCAATGGCAGTAGAAGTGCCGGCTGAATTCCGTGCCTACGTAGAAAAACTGGCAGAAGTAAGCGGTGTCAGCATCTCTAACTTTGACGACATGATTGAAGCGCTGCGCAAACGTCACGCTTTCTTTGCCGAACAAGGCTGTAAGTTGTCCGACCACGGTATTGAAGAGTTCTATGCAGAAGATTATACGGATGCGGAAATCCGCGCCATCTTCAACAAGGTATACGGTGGTACGGAACTGACACACGAAGAAATTCTGAAGTTCAAGTCGGCCATGCTGGTGGTATTCGGCGAAATGGACTGGGAAACTGGCTGGACACAGCAGTTCCACTACGGTGCTATCCGCAACAACAATACCAAGATGTTCAAGCTGTTAGGACCTGACACTGGTTTCGACTCTATCGGTGAATTTACCACAGCCAAATCTATGGCAAAATACCTGGATCGCCTGAACTCAGAAGGAAAGCTTACTAAGACCATTCTCTACAACCTGAATCCTTGCGCCAACGAAGTAATCGCTACCATGTTGGGCAACTTCCAGGATGGTTCTATCCCGGGAAAAATCCAGTTCGGTTCAGGCTGGTGGTTCCTCGATCAGAAAGACGGTATGGAAAAACAGATGAACGCACTTTCCCTGCTGGGATTGCTGAGCCGCTTCGTAGGTATGCTTACCGACTCACGTTCCTTCCTTTCTTACCCGCGTCATGAATACTTCCGCCGTACACTCTGTAACCTGCTGGGAAGAGATGTAGAAAACGGTGAAATTCCTGAATGCGAAATGCCGCGCGTACAACAGATGGTGGAAGACATCTGCTACAACAACGCCAAGAATTTTTTCCAGTTCTAAGAAATTACGGTATATCTAAAAACAGATACAACTCGTTTGCAAGGCTGTTCCTTTTCGGAATGGCCTTGTTTTATTTATATCTTTTTTCGTTTGCCTTTCCTCTCACCTTTCACTATCTTTTCATAAGACAGGAAGCGGTTCGGGATAGCCAAACCTGAAAAACTTTGTTTTTCGTTTGTCTCTCCTCTCACCTTTCACTATCTTTGCGTTCCTTTAGCAAAAAAGAGAGACAATGACAGTAAAATTTATGAGTCTGGCCAGCGGCAGCAGCGGAAACTGTTACTACCTGGCTACTGACAACACCGCCATATTGGTTGATGCCGGTATCGGTATCCGCACCATCAAGAAGGTATTTAAGGAACGTATGCTAAACCTTGAAGGGATACAGGCTGTACTGGTTACTCATGACCACGCCGACCACATCAAGGCAGTAGGGCATTTGGGAGAGAAGCACGGGATTCCGGTATATACCACTCCGGAAATACACGAAGGCATGAAGCACAGCTACTGCATGACCGAACGATTAAGTCCCGAACGTACCCGCTTTATCCGGAAAGAAGAAACATTCAGCGTAGGAGATTTCACCATCACCTGCTTCGAAGTGCCTCACGACGGAACCGACAACGTGGGTTACTGCATCACGGCAGGCGATAAGACATTCTCTTTCCTGACCGACATCGGACATATCACCCCGACTGCCTCACGCTTCATACAGCAGGCTGATTACCTGATACTGGAAGCCAACTACGACGACAGCATGCTCCAGATGGGACCTTACCCACAGCATCTGAAGGAGCGCATTGCCGGCCCGAACGGACACATGAGCAACCACGAAATGGCCGACTACCTGAGTCATCATTTTCCCCAGCGTTTGAAACATTTATGGCTCTGCCACCTGAGCAAGGACAACAACCATCCGGAGCTGGCTTTCAAGACAGTGGAACTGGCATTCCGGCAGGAAAACATCATCGTAGGAAAAGACGTGGAAGTAACTCCACTGAAGCGAACCACTCCTTCTGAAATGTATATCCTGGAATAACAGAAGAAAAGAATAAAAGCCATCGGGGCGTTTCCTCTAAAGTAAAGAAACGCCCCGATGGCTTTCTTATTACAAACTGCGAATCAGCGCAATCTTTCGTACGCCTTTACCAGCATCTCATCCTTGCCGATAGCACGGATAGCCAGCCAGTTCAGGATAATGCTTACCAATGGAAGACAAACTGTCCATGAAGGCATGAAACTGTAGTCATCGAATGCCTTGTCCGGATTTACGACAAAATAAGCCAGTACCAAATAGTAACCAACCAGCACAATCGTATTGAAGATGGTCAGACGAATCTGCAACATACGTTTCCGGTAAAGGAAAATAGTCACCAAAGCCATCACAGCCACTACTACCAGTATCGCAAACAAAGCCCACGGCGTATAGTTCACCGCTCCGTCCGGAAGCAGGTATGAAAGGTTTGTCATCTCACAAATATTTTTATCGGTATAGAAGCTGCCCACGGGAACAGACATCATTACTACCATCAAGATAGCTACTACGAGCAAATAAACGGTCTGTATTCTCTGTATCATAATCAATCGTATTAAGGTTTCCAAAACAAATGTCATTCTGAGGGCGACGGTTCTTGCCGTCTACACTCAGAATGACAAGCCCAAATGCGCATGCGCATTCACTAAAATCTTTACCTATAGGAGGATTACTGCAATTTTTCCTTTTCCTTTGCCGGGTTTCTGTAATAAACCTTTCCTTCTATGTACTCCTGAGTCGCAATCAACGTCGGTTTCGGGAGTTTTTCATAATAACGAGAGATTTCAATCTGTTCTCTGTTTTCAAACACCTCTTCAAGGTTATCGTTATAAGAAGCAAACTCCTGCAGTTTCTTGGAAAGGTCATTCTTCATTTCGGCAGCAATCTGGTTGGCACGCTTGCCGATGATAGATACTGTTTCATAAATATTGCCTGTGTCCTCACAGAGTTCCATCAAATTACGTGTAACCGTATTTGTAGGAGCGTTTGTTTTTTTGTAATCCATAACTTAATTTATAATTATAAACGTTTATATTATTCTTCATCTGTAGAAATGTACTTGCTGACTTCTTTGAAGATGTCTTCCACTTCTTTCATGTATTTGCTTTCCGGGAACTCATTCTTGAAAGCATAATATTCATCCACGGTTTCGCGCATACGGTCTTCTCTCTTTTCCAGCACACTCTCCTTTGCCATGTGATACTTGGCACGGAGAATCAGAATAGAAAGTTCCTCACGCAATTTGGTGTAAGGATATTCTTTCAACACATTCTGTGCTGTGACAATGGCTGCCAGATAATTGTTACCCGTGCTGCTATACACCGAATTTCCTGAATAAGAGCCCAAGTCGTAATAGAGTTTGGAAGAAAGGTATTCCTTCTCCACCAACTTGTCCTGCAACTCAAAAATCATGTTCTGGGCAATATCCTTTCGCTGACTTGCGGGAAAATACTCCAAAAACATCTGCAGTTCCTGAATAGCCTTGTACGTGCTGCTCTGGTCCAGACGTGGTTCCGGAGTATCAAGGAACAAAGCCTTTCCGCTATGAAAACGCGCCAGTTCCGTATAAGTACCGCGCGGATAAGTCGTATAATACGTATTAAAATAATGTGAAGCAGTCACAAAATCACCCTGGTTGTAATAAGTCATTGCCAGCATATACAAAGACTCTTCCCCGTTGGCCGTACCCTTCAGAATAGGAATCAATTCTTCCAGAATGGTTGCCGCACGTGAATTCTGTCCCTTGGCAAAATAGCTTTTCGCCGCTTCGTATTTGTATTCATAGTCAGTGCTTTTCAGCACTTTATTGTACTCTCCGCATGAAGATAAAACTCCAGCAGAAAGGAGGACCATTGCGATATATTTTTTCATATATAATTGATATAGTTGCGCAAAATTACTCTTTTCCAGCGAATAATGCAACTCCAGGCCATTTTTTAATGTAATTTTTCAGGATTGCAAAGTATGGTATAAAATATATATGTAATTTTACAACCGTTTTCATTCACCAATATTCAGATGCAATGGATTTTGAACTGATATCCGACTATCAGCCTACCGGCGACCAGCCGGAGGCCATCGCCCAACTGACTGAAGGTATCCGGCAGCATGTGCCTGCACAGACGCTGCTGGGAGTAACCGGCTCTGGAAAGACTTTTACCATTGCCAATGTCATCAAGAACATCAACAAGCCGACACTGATTCTGAGTCACAACAAGACACTGGCCGCCCAGCTTTACGGGGAGTTCAAAAATTTCTTCCCTCACAATGCGGTGGAGTATTATGTGTCTTACTACGACTATTATCAGCCGGAAGCATACATTCCGTCGACCGATACTTATATTGAAAAAGACCTGGCCATCAACGAAGAAATCGACAAGCTTCGTCTGGCTGCAACTTCTTCCCTCCTTTCCGGCCGGAAGGATGTCATCGTGGTATCGTCCGTATCGTGTATCTACGGTATGGGAAACCCGGCAGATTTCTACAACAACGTGATTGAAATCAAAAAAGGAAAGCTGCTGGACCGCAACGTATTCCTCCGCCGGCTGGTGGACAGTCTGTACGTTCGGAATGACATCGAGCTGAACCGAGGCAACTTCCGTGTAAAAGGTGATACGGTGGACATCTTCCTGGCTTATACCGACAGTGTGCTGCGGGTAATGTTCTGGGACGATGAGATTGACGGTATTGAAGAGATAGACCCGGTTTCAGGACACCGTATCGGTACGTTCGAAGAATATAAGATTTATCCGGCCAACCTGTTCATGACAACCAAGGAAAGTACGCTCCGCGCCATTCATCAGATTGAAGACGATCTGACCAAGCAGGTGGCTTATTTTGAAGAAATCGGTAAACCTTACGAAGCCAAACGTCTGTACGAGCGTGTGACCTACGACATGGAAATGCTGCGCGAGCTGGGACATTGTTCGGGGATTGAAAACTATTCACGTTACTTCGACGGACGCGAACCGGGCACCCGTCCCTACTGTCTGCTTGATTTCTTCCCTGAAGATTTTCTGATTGTCATCGATGAAAGTCACGTCAGCGTACCGCAAATCAGGGCCATGTACGGCGGTGACCGTGCCCGCAAGACAAATCTGGTGGAATACGGATTCCGTCTGCCGGCCGCCATGGACAACCGTCCGCTTACATTCGAAGAGTTCCAGCAGATGGCCAAGCAGGTGATTTACGTGAGTGCCACTCCGGCAGAATACGAACTGCAACAGAGTGAAGGTATCGTAGTGGAACAGGTGATTCGTCCTACGGGACTGTTGGACCCGGTGATTGACGTACGTCCCAGCCTGAACCAGATAGACGACCTGATGGAAGAGATTCAGCAGCGCATCGAAAGGGAGGAGCGTGTGCTTGTCACTACCCTGACCAAGCGCATGGCAGAAGAACTGACGGAATACCTGCTCAACAACGGTATCCGCTGCGCTTATATCCACAGCGACGTGGAAACACTGGAGCGTATCAAAATCATGGACGAACTGCGGGAAGGTATCTACGATGTGCTGGTGGGTGTCAACCTGCTGCGTGAGGGACTCGACTTGCCGGAGGTGTCGCTCGTAGCTATCCTGGATGCCGACAAGGAAGGTTTCCTGCGTTCGCACCGCTCGCTCACCCAGACGGCCGGACGTGCTGCCCGCAACGTGAACGGAAAGGTCATCATGTATGCCGACCGTATTACGGACAGCATGCGACAGACCATCGATGAGACCAACCGCCGACGGGAAAAGCAGTTGGCTTACAACGAAGCACACGGCATCACGCCGAAACAAATTACCCGTTCACGCGCCAATGCCCTGCTCGACATCGAAAAACAGTCGTCTCAGGAAAACAGCAGCAAACCCAAAGAACCACGGGCTTATACCGAAACTGAAGCCCAGCTTCATGCAGCCGCCGACCCTGTGGTACAGTATATGACAAAGGGCCAGTTGCAGAAGAGCATCGAACAGACCCGCAAGCTGATGCAGGAAGCAGCCAAGAAACTGGACTTTATCGAAGCAGCACAATACCGCGACGAGTTGCTTAAACTTGAGGAACTTCTGAAAGAAAAGTCCTGATATTGGCCAGGGCTTTCTGCGACAAACGCTCTACGCTTTGAACGGATTTTCCGGATATATAAGGCGTGTACAGCACATTCGGAATATCCTTCAGAGCATCACGAGCCACGCCCATGCCGGTCGCATCACACAAGTAATAGCTGTGCTTGCATGTTCCCAGCCATTTCTTCAGGGCATCTATCTCAAAAGTAGGTCCTACAGACGTATTTACCAGTATCTTACGGTCTCCCATCAAGGCAAATTCCGGATCACCCAGCAAGTAATTATTGCGTGGCAGGCAGGTGCATACGATTTCCGCTTCCTTCAGCAAATCGGCCAACGGGCGATAGGCAATGCCTTTTGCTTCGGCTTCCGCTTTACGGGTACGGCTGTAGTACAGCACCTCGGCACCGAAAAACCGCATGGCTTCAGCAATCATTCCTCCGGTCTTTCCCAGACCAATGATTCCCACCTTACGTCCTGTCAGTTCCGTACTTTCTTCCAGCCAGCGTACATTACCAAAACCATGGAGCAGACGCACCAGTTCACTGACCACATATTCCACCACACCTTCATCACCATAATCTTTCACTCCTAACACCATAATTCCCCTTTTGCGGGCCTCTATCACATCAACATTCGAACTTTCCGGGTTATAGAGCGTACAGCACATGCCTATATAACGGATATTCGGACAAGCATCCAGCACAGACCGACGGATAGGCGTACGGAAAGATACCAGCAGGCAATCGGCATTGCCAATACGGCGGATTACTTCCTCTTCTTCAGTAGGAAAATCATGATATACAACCACTTCTTCCCCTATTGTTTTCAATTGTTTGAGCGCCGCTTCATTCAGCAACGTCTCGTCTACGGCTACTATTTTCTTGAAATTCATATCTTCTTTATGTAAATTATTCATTCGAAAGTACATAAAACCCGATAATGCCGCAAGGAAAATCCGCAGAGTTTTGTAGGAAAGGAAATACGCATAGTAAACCAACTGAAATCCCATGCATAAAAACGATTTCAAAATGAGAGATAATTTAATGTAAAAATTATATTATGACATCATTTTCCAAAATAATATATCCTTTTTGATTTATTATTTATACTTTTGCGACAAAATCAAAACAAACAGAAAATGGAACAGCTTACAAAAATTGTGCAAGAAATCAGTTCGTTTATGTGGGGATGGTCCATGATTATCATGCTCCTGGGCACCCATCTTTATCTCACCATCCGGTTGCGTTTTCCGCAGTTACATATCCTCAAGGCCTTACGACTCTCTGTAAGCAAGGATAAAGATGCAGGAGGCGATGTCAGCCAGTTCGGAGCACTGGCCACTTCACTGGCAGCTACCATCGGGACCGGAAACATCATTGGAGTAGCGACCGCCGTCGCATTAGGCGGACCGGGTGCCGTATTCTGGTGCTGGCTGACAGGTGTACTGGGCATGTCGACCAAATACGCTGAAGGGCTTCTGGCCGTAAAATACCGCATAAAGAATTCGTCGGGCGAGATGATTGGCGGACCGATGTATGCACTGGAACGCGGCTTAGGATTGAAATGGCTCGGAGTTCTGTTCTGTATCTTTACCGCACTGGCTGCTTTCGGTATCGGCAACACGGTACAGGCCAACTCTATTTCCCTGCTGCTGAATGAATCGTACGGAGTATCTCCTCACCTGACAGGCATTCTGATGAGTATTCTCACGGCTTTGGTAGTCATCGGCGGAGTAAAGAGCATCGCCAGAGTCTGTATGGGCCTCGTACCCATTATGGCCTTACTCTATGTAGGAGGATGTATTTATATTCTGATTGTTAACCATGCCTATTTAGGAGAATCTTTCCGGCTGATTTTTGAGTCTGCCTTTTCAGCACGGGCGGCCGGCAGCGGATTCGTAGGAACCACGGTCATGATGGCTGCCCGATACGGTATTGCCCGCGGACTATTCTCCAACGAATCAGGACTGGGTTCCGCACCGATTGTAGCCGCCGCAGCACAGACACGCAACCCCGTACGTCAGGCACTGGTCTCCTCTACCGGGACTTTCTGGGATACGGTCGTGATATGTGCACTGACAGGACTTGTACTGGTAAGCAGTATCCTGGCCTATCCGGACATTGATTATACCAGCGACGCGGCACTCACCAAGATGGCTTTTGCCAAAATCCCCTACATCGGTACTCCCATCCTTTCGTTTGGTATCGTCACTTTTGCCTTCAGCACCATTTTAGGATGGACCTATTACTCACAGAAAGCTGTAGAATACCTGGGTGGAAAGAAAATCATGTTTGCCTATCGTCTGATGTGGATTCTGATGATTTACGTGGGTTCCGTCATCAACCTCACTCTTGTGTGGAACTTTGCTGACGTGGTAAATGCCCTCATGGCTATTCCTAATCTCATCTCATTGGTTCTGCTGTCGGGAGTGGTTGTCAGCGAAACGCGTAAATATCTATGGAACAATCGCTTGAACGACTATCACGAAGAATAAATTTCTGTATAAAAAGAGCCCCGGAAAACCTTATGCAAATCTCCGGGGCCCTTCCTATGTATTAATCTCTCTTTATTTTGCTTCGTTCAAGTCGATGCCTTTGTTGCGCAGTGTCATGGCCATCAGACGAACATAGTTAGAATACTGCTTGTCGTCCAGCGTCTGCTTCATCAATTTCAAGTTACCGTAAACAGCTTTACGAACTTTTTCTTTGTTATCTGTCTTTGATGCGTTTGCACGAGTCATTTCCTGTTCAAAGTAGTCGCAGATGTCAGCAACTTTTTCATGCTGGTTAGATGAAAGATTCAAATATTTAGTCAGCTTTGACTTGTTGATTGAACCATTCCATTTCTGTGCATTGTTATCCTGTACACCTTCTGCAAACATAGAAACTGAAAATACCAATGCGGCTGCTAATGTTAATCCTAATCTTTTCATACCTTTAAAATCTTTTACCTAAAAACTTTGTTACCTAAATAATTCAAAATCTAGCTTAGCTCGAGCTTTTTTCCTTTTACCGCTACAAAGATAAGGATATGTTGGACAACATAAAAATAAACTACAAAGAAAGTTGCTCTACCCCTATCATTTATTGACGTATATCAAGAAAGGTATAGCAAAATGAACAATTTATTCACATTTTTGTAATATAAAGCTTCATTTCACTTTCTATTGATTACCCTTTGAACCGTATCCGCATAAAAAAGGCTTTCAGGATATTTCCTGAAAGCCTTTTGCTTCATTATGTCATAAATTCTGCGGATTATCCACCGAAGTTATCATACATGATAGAAGATTCTTCTACGCCGAGGCTATCCAGCATAGCGACAACTGCCTTCGACATCGGACCAGGACCACACATGTAGTATTCGATGTCTTCCGGAGCTTCGTGGTCTTTCAAGTAAGTGTTCAACATTACCTGATGAACGAATCCTGCTGTATACTTCACGCCAGCTGCATCGGCTGCAGGGTCCGGACGGTCCAGAGCCAGATGGAAGTGGAAGTTCGGGAAGTCTTTTTCCAGTTTCAAGAAGTCGTCCAGATAGAACACTTCGTTCAACGCACGCGCACCATAGAAGTAATGCAATTCACGGTCAGTAGTATGCAATGTACGAGTCATGTGCATAATCTGTGCACGAAGCGGAGCCATACCGGCACCACCACCTACCCAGATCATTTCCTTCTTAGAATCGAAAATCGGATGGAAGTCTCCGTAAGGACCACTCATCAATACCTTGTCACCCGGTTTCAGGGTAAAGATATAAGAAGAAGCGATACCCGGATTTACATCCATGAATCCGCTGCGGTCTGGCTTGAACGGAGGAGTTGCGATACGAACTGTCAACATGAACACGTCACCTTCTGCAGGGTAGTTAGCCATAGAGTAAGCACGGATAGTTTCTTCTTCGTTCTTACATTTCAGACCGAACAAACCGAATTTTTCCCATGCAGGCAAGTATTCAGCACCGATAAGATCTTTGTCGATATCCTTGTTGTAATCCATTTCGAATTTAGGAATCTTAATCTGTGCGTATGAACCCGGGATAAAGTCCATGTGCGCACCCTTAGGCAACTGCACTTTGAACTCTTTGATAAAGGTAGCCACGTTCTTGTTGGAGATAACTGTACATTCGTATTCCTTTACACCCATTACAGATTCAGGAACCTTGATAGCCATATCTCCCTTCACTTTCACCTGACAGCCCAGACGCCAGTGGTCTTTCTGCTGTTTACGGCTGAAGTGGCTCACCTCAGAAGGCAGGATTTCGCCTCCACCTTCTACTACCTGACATTTACACTGTCCGCAAGACCCCTTACCACCACAAGCTGAAGGCAAGAACACTCCGTTTACGGCCAATGTGTTCAGCAATGTAGAGCCAGACTCTACTTCCATATCCTTATCGCCGTTGATAGTCAGTTTCACATTACCGGAAGCAACGAGGAAATTCTTTGCAACCAGCAGGATGACTACCAGCACCAGAATAGTCACGAGGAATACTCCAATGCTTGCTAAAATAAAATTCATATCCATTGTCTTATTCCTTTCCTATTAGATGTTCAAACCAGAGAAACACATAAATGCCATTGCCATCAGACCTACAGTGATGAATGTGATGCCCAAGCCTTTCAGCGGAGCAGGTACGTCAGAGTAAGCCATTTTTTCACGGATAGCAGCCAGACCTACGATAGCCAGCAACCAGCCGATACCTGAACCCAGTGCGTAAGAGATAGAATCCCAGATATCGCCGATGTATTTAGCATCAGACGGGCTCAGAGTGATACGCTGCTGCATGAACAGAGAAGCACCCATGATGGCACAGTTTACAGCAATCAACGGCAGGAAGATACCCAGTGACGCATACAGTGAAGGACTGAAGCGTTCTACAATCATTTCTACCAGCTGAACGATAGCCGCAATTACGGCAATGAAAAGAATGAAGCTAAGGAAGCTCAAGTCAATTCCCAGAATGCCGTCGGCAGCCAGTACCTTCGTCTGCAGAAGGTAGTTCACCGGCAAGGTAACCACCAGCACGAAAGTTACGGCGATACCCAGACCGAGGGCAGTCTTCACGTTCTTCGATACCGCCAGGTATGAACACATACCCAGGAAGAACGCAAATATCATATTGTCCACAAAGATTGAGCGGACCAATAAACTAAAAAAATGTTCCATAATTCTGGATTTTTAATTTCCGTTGTTGGTTAATAATTATTCTTTTTCTTGCAACTCTTTGTGTTTTGCACGCTGATACCAGATCAGGCAAGCTACGATGATCAAAGCCATCGGCGGCATCAACATCAAACCGTTGTTTACATAACCGGCATTCTTTACAGCCTCATAGTTCAGGATGTTGAAGCCCAACAGTGTTCCTGAACCCAGCAATTCACGGAAGAATGCAACGATTACCAGAATCTTGGCATAACCCAGACCGTTACCAATACCATCAAGGCATGATTCCCACGGACCGTTTGACATAGCAAATGCTTCCAGACGTCCCATCAGGATACAGTTGGTAATGATCAAACCTACGTATACAGACAACTGTACGCTCACGTCGTAGGCAAAAGCTTTCAGCAACTCACTTACGATAGTTACCAAAGCAGCTACAACTACCAGCTGTACGATGATACGAATACGGTTAGGCACTGTCTTACGCAACAAAGAAATCACTACGTTAGAAAAAGCAGTAATAATGGTTACAGAAAGACCCATCACGATGGCCGGCTCCAGTTTGGAGGTTACAGCCAGTGCAGAACAGATACCCAACACCTGTACGGTTACCGGGTTGTTCATGCCTATAGGAGTAGAAAATACTTCTCTGTTTTTAGCTGAAAATAAACTTCCCATTTTCGTTCTCCTCCTTATTCTTTAGATGTTAAAAATTTAGCGTAATGTGTCATACATCCTTTCAACATGGCATCTACACCAACTGAAGTGATTGTACCACCAGAGATACCGTCTACCTGGAATTCCGGATTTTCAACTTTTCCGTTCTTTACAACTCCCAGTGCAACGGCTTCACCGTCCATTACATGCTTGTCCTTAAATTCACTCTGGAAATGATCTCCTGCAATTTCTGCTCCCAGACCCGGAGTTTCAGACGCATGAGAGAAGTAAGTTCCGTATACTGTATTCTTGTCTTCGTTCAAGGCAACATATCCCCAGATAGCACCCCAAAGACCGGCACCGTATACCGGAATTACATATTTAGTCTGTCCTTCGATTTCACATACGAAGATGTGAGCACGACCGTTTTCCTTGAAATCTTTTTCGTAAGAAGTCACGAAAGCGCCTTCATACGGAGTCAGTGTACCGTCTTCAGCTACCACCATATCCGATTTCACCACTTTAGCAAATTCAGCTTCTGCATCCTGCACACCTTTGATGCCCAGTGAAGAAAGAATCTGCTTCTTTGTATCCAGCTCTACGTTCTTTCCCTGCAAGTCGCGCAAAGAAGAGTTCACGAAAGCCAGCAAGAATGCTACGATAACAACCATTACCGAAGCATAAATGATAGTATAAGAGTTACTATTAGTATTCATTGTATTTTCGGTTTTTATTTGTTAGACATAGCACGTTTTGCACGGCGAGAAATGTTATTCTGAACTACTACGTAGTCAATCAGCGGAGCGAAGATGTTCATCAGCAGGATAGCCAACATCATACCTTCAGGATAACCCGGATTCAATACACGGATAATAATTGCCATGGCACCAATCAGGAAGCCATATACAAACTTACCGTTTTCAGTACGTGAAGAAGTTACAGGGTCTGTAGCCATAAACACAGCACCGAAGCAGAAACCACCCAAGCACAAGTGTTCATACCAAGGCATCTTAGCCATTGCAGTGTCCGGACCGATGGTATTGAAAATCCATCCCATTACCGCACCACCTACAAATACTGACAACATTGTCTTCCAGCTTGCCACACCTGACCACAACAGGATAACCGCACCGATAGCAATAGCGATTACGCTGGTTTCACCGATAGAACCCGGAATCAGACCAGTTACCATATCCCAAGAGAAAGCAGGATATGCCATCGCATCAGTTGCAGTAGAAGCCTGTCCAAGTGCTGTAGCAGCAGTCAGACCGTCTACATTGCTTCCCAAGCCAAAGATGCTGTCGCTGGATACCCATACAGTATCACCAGACATTTTGGTCGGATAAGCAAAGAACAAGAATGCACGAGTAATCAATGCAGGGTTAAAGATATTCATACCTGTACCACCGAACACTTCCTTTGCAAACACCACAGAGAAAGCAGTAGCCACGGCCAGCATCCACAACGGACACTCAACCGGCACAATCATCGGAATCAACATACCGGAAACCAGGAAACCTTCCTGAATTTCTTCCTTCTTCCACTGGGCTACCACAAATTCGATACCCAGACCTACCACGTAGGATACAATGATTTTCGGCAGTACAGCCAGGAAACCATAGCCGAACATTTCCCAGAAGCTTCCTTCTACATTGGTAGCATGGAAATGCTGGTAACCTACATTATACATACCGAACAACAAGGCCGGTATCAGCGCAATCACCACGAACGACATGATACGTTTGCTGTCTATCGCATCGTGGATGTGCGTACCTGTCTTCGAAGTAGTGTTCGGAACAAACAGGAATGTTTCAAACCCGTCGAACACAGAACGAAAAGCATGAAATTTGCCTCCCTCTTCAAAGTTAGGCTTTATCTTATCGAGATAATTTCTTAACGCGTTCATTTATTAATAATCGTTTTAGTTAGCATTAACACATTTCACGGCGGAGCATGTCGAGTCCGTCGCGAACAATACGCTGCAGTTCCATCTTTGAAGAGCAGACAAATTCACACAAGGCAAAGTCTTCCGGAGCTACCTCATAAATACCCAATGCCTCCATCCGGTCAATATCTCCTGCAATGATGGCTTTAATCAGGTATTCCGGCAGAATGTCCATCGGAAGTACATGGTCGTATTCATTTGACATGATCATGTGGCGTTCCCCACCCTTCACACGGGCATCCAACACATACTCTTTCTTTTTACACATCATCCAGCTGAAATAAGAACGGCTGGTACTGAAGTCATTGAAACGCGGCATAATCCAACCCAGCATTTCGTGCACGTCATTTCCTTCCGGAATCACAGTCACCTGGCTGTGAAAAGCTCCCAGATAACCGTTCGCAGAAATCTGCTTACCAGTGAGCACGTTACCGCTGATGTAACGCAAAGCCTTGTCTTTTGTCACGTTGTTTTCAAACACACCTGTCAGCAGTGCACCTACTTTCAGTTTCACGTAGGCAGGCTTGAGCACTTCCGAACCAGTCACTGCTACCGTGCGGGTAAAGTCTACATGACCCGTATTGAACAGACGGCCGATGAAGATAACAGCCTGCGGATCGATAGTCCATACTGTTTCACCCTTGTTTACAGGAGCGATGTGGTTAATCTGTACACCAACGTTACCTGCAGGATGCGGTCCGTCAAATACAGTTACTTCCACGTTCTTCGCCTGCGTCAAAGCCGGTGATTTCTGATTTACACTGATACTCAGGTATGTCTTGGCCATCTTAGCCAATGCATCCAATCCAGTCTGGAAGTTTGCTTCTTCGCCTGAAAGCGCCAGTTCGAATTCTGGAGCCAGCGGGTTTGTGTCGAATGCAGAAACGAAGATAGCACGAGGTGCCACAGTCGGATCAGCTACTACGTCATACGGACGCTGACGGATAAACGCGAACAAACCGGCATTCAGCAGCATTTCCTTTACAGCAGCCCCGTCAAGCGCAGCCACGCTCTTCTTGCCGAATTCTTCAAAGTCCTGTTCCGTAGCAGCCTGCACGGTGATGCTCATCACCTTGCGTCTTGCCCCACGTTCCACGCTTGTCACTACGCCGCTTACCGGCGAAACAAATTTCACTTCTGGATGATTCTTGTCTACAAACAAGGGTCCTCCGGCCATCACATATTCCTGTTCCTTCACGACCACTTTCGGAGTCACGCCTGTAAAATCATCGGGACACAGAGTATAGAATCCCGGCTCTTTCACAGCCACCACTTCCGCAGCCGCCTTACCTTTCAGGTTTATGTCCAAGCCTTTACGCAACTTAATTAAATTTGCCATGTTAGGTTATAAAAAATGGTTTTGTATTTTGCGTGCAAAATTAAATAAAAAAGAGGTGAAAAAAGAATATTTGCCCATCGAATTAGAGAAATATTTCTTTATATCGAAAGGCAAATAGTAAATCACTATGACAAAATGGCTATTCTGCCATATAGAGAGAGCAAAAATACACTTAATATCCCTTGTGCTGGTGCAGCTGAGGGTTCATGTCAATCACTTTTTCCGGAATCGGGAAGACAGTAGTATAGCCGTTTTCCTCTCCCGGAAGCTGCGGACGACAGCTGTACGAACGGGTAAAAACGCCGAAACGAATCATATCCTGCCGTCTCCAGCCCTCCCAGGCCAGCTCCATCATTCGCTCATCCAGCAAATTTTTCAATGTAGCAGTTCTCGGAGCCATACCTACCCGACTTCTCACTAAATTCAGCTCGGCATCGCCATCTTCCCCATTCCGCACCTTGGCCTCACTTTGCATGAGCAGCACGTCAGCGTAGCGGAACAACACGATGTCATTGTCCAGCAGTTTTCCGTCCTTAAGCCCCGTCTTATCGACTTCGTATTTTTTCATTCGGGCTCCGGCTGTTTTCTCGTACGGCTTTCCCGACACATCCAGTGCCACGTTCCAAGGCTCATACACCAATGGAGTAACCCCGTCATCCAGCAGAATCTGATTTCCCTCCAAATCCTTTACCGGCCCGGCAAAATAGCAGTAATCAAAACGGGCATCCACCTGCGGCGTATCATAGCCGAAGGTCTCAAGCACCTCTTTCGTAGCCGACGAGCCATTTTCTCCACTCAACCCATACGCCTTGGCATGGTTGTAATGCCGCGAACGGAACAAATAGATAAACTGGTTGGTGTATAAAGTCTTGCTCATGGGAATGACAAAAATATTTTCCTCCGAGGACTCATTGAACACGGCAAAGTTGGCTGTATAATCCTTTTCCAGGGTATATCCTGCTGCTGTAATCTTCTCACAATAATAGTTCACCGTTTGCCAGGCATTCAGACGCTGTCCCTCCACTTCGAAAAAGATGGCTTTTCCGTCCGGCCTACTTCCGTCTGTCCAGTCATCATCGGTATAAACTTCCGCATTCAAGGCTAACTTAGCGAGCAAAAACCACACCACTGGCTGTGTCATTCGCCCGTAATACACTCCCGGCTGATTGCTCCGCTCTTTGCTCAAAGAAGGAGAAGATTCCGCAAGTTCTTTCACAATGAAATTAAATACTTTATAACGCTTTTCTTGAACAATATCTTCAACTTCCGGATTGCTCTTTTCAATCAGCGGAACGCTCCCGAAAAGGTCCATAATATAATAATAAAACATGGCTCTCAATGCCCGTACTTCAGCCACACAATCTGCTACATTTTCCTTGGGATGTTTTTCAGCAAAATCCTGTATTCTCTCCAAAGATCCATTACACAAAATCACCGTACGATACAGGTATTCCCAGGTGGCATAAATCGCCTCATTGTTCACTCCCCAGCGATGCAAGTACAATCCCTGCCAGAATCCACCGTCATACCAGTCTCCTCCACGTGTGGGCATGATAGCCTCATCAGTAGTAAACGTATTCAAATCATAGATACCTCGGCCTGTCCCCTGAAGGCCCTGACTGTCGACATATCCACCCACGTAATTATACAACGAAAGCACCCCATTTTTCTGCACGTCCGACAAGGTAGAATAAGCCGTTTCTTCATCCAGACGGTCCTTCGGATTTTCTTCCAGATAACTGCTGCAAGAAGTCCATGACAGCAGAGAAAACGACGCAAATAGTATTGAGTATATTATTTTCATAATAAGCAGATTAAAAGTTAAGCCCTAAACTAATCATATAAGTTCTTGAAAGAGGATAAGTACGTTTGTCGTCCACCCCGAAAGTATTGTCCACCAAGGTAGAATTAATCAGCGGAGTCAGCCCTGAGTAACCGGAGATTGTGCCCAGGTTATTAATGGTCAGTGCCAGGCGTGCCCCATGCAAGAAACGCTGTTTTTTGATAGGCACGTTCCAGCCCACAGTCAGGTAATCAAAGTTCACATAATTGCCACTTTCCAACCAGTAATCCGTTGCCGTCAGGTCATGTATATTCCGTGCCGGAGCCTCAGCCAACACATTGTAATCCGGCAAGCTGTTCATGTTCATGTAACTCAGTGCCGTGCCATTATAAATTTTATGCCCGAATGCTCCGTTTATCTGCAACGACACATCAAAACGCTTGTAACGGAAGCTGATGTTGGAACCTAACAAGGTCTTGGGAGTAGCCTGTCCGGCTACATAACGGTCTTCTCCTTCCTCCAAGTTCACGCCTCCTCCATTCAAGTCAGCAATCTTATAGGTATATCCTCCGTTCCCGTCCGAAACCAGTCCTTCACAATGCGGCAGATAGAAAACGCCCAACGGCTGTCCTACAATCTGATACACGATATTATTGTATCCGCCGTGCAGTCCCGCACCATTCAGTCCGGCCAAAGCCGTATATTGCGCCGCACTGATATATTCTCCTTCATACATACCGCTCAGCGACAGCAATTTGTTCCGCTGGAAAGTTACGTTTGCGTTGATATTCAGCTCCATGTCCTTGGTTCGCAAGGGTGTGATACCGATGGAGAGTTCCGTTCCACTATTCCGCATGGATCCCAGATTAGCCAAAAGTTTGTTATAAGCAAACGGAGGTACACTGACATCATACATATACAGCATATCCCTTGTTTTGGAGAGATAATAGTTCACCGACAGCAACAAGCGGTTCCCGTAAAATCCCATGTCCACCCCCGCATTGAAAGTCGACTTGACTTCCCATTTCAAATCCGGATTGACGTTTTTCAGGCTCTCATACGTCACCAAAGGCGAATTTCCCACGGGAGTTACCCCGTTAGGACGCACCAGTGCCATAGTGGTATACGAATCAATCCCTCCCTGATTTCCTGCCAATCCGTATCCCAATCGCAGCTTCAGGTTATCAATCAGGTGAAAACGTCTCATAAACTTCTCACGGGTTATATTCCACGCAGCAGAAACAGAAGGGAATACGCCCCATTTATGATTCCGTCCAAATTTGGAAGATGCATCCGTACGCAAGTTCACCGTCAGCACGTAACGGTCGTCGTACGTATAATTCACACGTCCCAGGAACGACACCAGATGCGGCTCTTCATAATAGGAACCAGTACCTTCCCAAGGACGCAATGCCCCGCCCTGCAAGCTGTGATACCCCAACTCATTGGAAGAAAAATTAGTCGTGGTCGTGTAAAAGCCGTGAAAACGATTCTTTTCCACCTCCCCTAAAGCCAGCACATCCAGAAAGTGAGCCCCCAATTGCTTCTGATACGTCAGCATCAGGTTTCCTAATAAGGCTTCCGACTTCCGGTTTCCCCGGTAAGCCTGTCCGTTGGCCCATACCGTTGTTGGCAGGAACTGGGCATTTTCTGTTGTGCTATAGGTATAAGAACCAAAAAGCACCATCTTCAAATCCTTCAGCAAATTAAAAGTCAGGCGGGCGTGCGAACTGAAATAAGAAGTCTCCTCGCGGTTGTCTACATCCATCCAGGCCAATGGATTTGTAATCTGACTGGCCGTCGTAATCTGGTCCCAGCTCCCGGTTTCCGGATCCGGGAAATCAGGAAAAGTAGGATTAAAAGCCGCTGCCGAATAAAAAGTCTTCTGCAAATCAAACAGCGTACGGTCTCGCTTCATCGAACCAAATAACCCCAATTCACAGTCAATCAGTCCGTCAAGCATCTTCTGCGACATATTCATATTGGCCGTAAACAGTTTCATGCCCTCATTCTGAATCACTCCCTCACGGTTCTGAAAGCCTAACGACACCCTGTAATTGGAAGCCTCACCACCCCCATAAAACGCAATGTTATGATTCTGCTGCAAACCCGTCTGTTCAATGGCTTTCTGGAAATCCGTGTCATATCCCTTATCCAGGATACTCCATCCTCGTTCAGCCGCCAGCTTGCGATACTCTGCTCCCGAAAGCATATCCAACCGGCGATAAGCATGCGACACACCAAAACTACCGTTGTAGTTCACGCGTGTCTTCCCTGCCCGGCCTTTCTTGGTGACAATATTAATGACTCCCGACGCTCCACGTGAACCATACTGCGCCGTTTCCGACGCATCCTTCAAAATCGTAAAAGACTCTATATCGGTGGGATATACCGAGGTCAGCATCGTCAAATCACCCAATACCCCGTCCACGATAATCAGCGGGTCATTTCCACTGGTCAGCGAAGTCGTACCACGCAGGCGGACCGACTCCAGCGCCGCCATTCCATTGTTACTCTTCAAGATGGTAAGTCCCGGCACACGTCCCTGAATGGCTTCCAGCGGATTGGTTATCAACTCACGGTTCATCTGCTTTTCCGTAATCTGTTCCACCGAACCAGAAATATTCTTCAGACTACCACGGGCATACCCGATGTTATAAATTGAATCGGGAGGCAATTCGTCTACATTCTGTCCTTGTACATAAAGCGGGAATCCGGCTCCCATACACCCTAAGAACAACAAGCTGTACAAAGCCTGAGATATTGGCTGCATTTTATCCATAGCATACTTATTTAAGGTCAAAAGGGCGTGAAGATACCCAAACCTCCACGCCCCGTATAATCAGTTCCTTCTTTTCACAAAGAAAAGATATTTCTACCGATAAAGCAAGCCCTGAGCCATGTTATTTCTGCCCGGTCATCATTTTTCTTCCGCAAACATCGGATCCCATGCCGGAAGCTGTATCGGCTTCTGCTTGAAGATGTCCAGCACCTTCTTCGGTACATATTTCGTTTCCAGCACCAGACGGAACATATACTCATTGAACCATTCATCCGTCATAATCAGGTGCCCCTGATAGCCCGATGCAGCTCCCCAACTGTTTTCCACCATCCATTTCTTCGGTTTTCCGTTCGCGTCCAGGTCTACTGCCATCAGTGTCATGGCATGTGCCGACATGCTGGCAAACGTCTGGATACGTTCTTTCTTATCCATTCCGAAAGTCGTACCCATCAACGAACCGAAATCATAATTGTTTACATCCAGCAGCCCACGCTTGCTGTCCAGCTGTGTCACGTCGCTTGAGAAATACATCCGTGTACTGTCCTTCAATGACGCAATGGCCATTTCCTTGATTTCCTCTACCGGCAGATTCACATACGTCCAGTTCTTTCCATCGTAACGGTGACGGTCGTATGCTATTTCGTAACACTTGTAATATTCACGTGAAGGATCGTTCATCACCATCACATAGTTAGTCAGCAGGTTCGTATCACCGTATTTTTCCAGGAACGACATCGGTGTGTGATGCTCTGTAGCCACCACATTCCCTTTGCTGTCCTTACGTACATAGTCGAACTCAGTCGGTGGCACTCCTAAAGTCAGCACCAGCATACGATACACCGTGCTCAGCATCTCTTCCTTACGGCTTTCAATCGTTGCAGCCTTCTCTCCTTTAGCAGCCATTTCTCTCAGTTCCAGTCCGAATTCCTTCAGCTTCAAGCCAATCAAAGAAGACATGTACGAGGTGTGTTCACTGCTGTATGTTTCCGGCATAGCCTCTTTAGGCACGAGACCGTATTTCGACACGATGTCAGCTACTCCCGTAAATGTACCTCCGTCGCTCAGCGGATGCTTGAACAGCCATTCCACAGTCTGGTCGTTCATCGGTTTGCCAGCCGTTTCAATAACTCCCTGCAAGAACAGATTGGATTTTTCCAGCTGGTCCCAGAAGAAAGAATATACCTGCGAGAACTCCAGTCCCGGCAAGTCATAGCGTGCAATGGCCTTGGCACGCATCACATTCAGCCCCGTAAACAGCCAGCAACGGCCAGACGACTGCTGGTCGGTGATACCTTTTGATTCTACCTTAATGGAAAAATCTGTATTCAACGCCTTCTGGTTTTCCTGGTTCAATGCCAGTTCCTTGATGCTGGTACCTCCCATGGCATTCCGCAATGCCTTGTCGGCAGCCGTATTCTGATAACTACTCTGAATTTTTTTCAACATATCCGGAGAGATGCCTCCATCCTGAGCCTGTACCGTCAGTCCGAAAGCCAACAGACAAGCAGCCAATGTTACGTGTTTCTGGTTCATTCTATTATGGTTTTAATGAAAATTGTTTCTTAATCCTTTTTTACCGAGCGTACAATCTTAAAGCCGATGCACGCCACGAAGATACTCATCAACGGACTCAGCAAGTTAAAGAAACTATACGGTAAATACACCAGTGTAGGCACATTCAGTATCGTGGCCTGCGTCATTCCGCATGTGTTCCAGGGAATCAGCGGACTGGTCACCGTGACGGCATCTTCCGTTGTTCGGCTTAACAGGCGCGATTCGTATCCGTTCTTCTTATAAATATCCTTGAACATGTTTCCGGTCAGAATAATCGAAATATACTGGTCGGCAGTAGCCAGATTCAGGAACAAACCGGAAGCTACAGTTGCTGCTACCGTACTTGCCAGCTTATGCGTAAAGCGTACGAACATACGCGTAATGCTCCCCAACATGCCACAGGCCGTCATGGCTCCACCCAGACACATGGCACAGAGAATCAGCCATACCGTATCCATCATACCTCCCATTCCACGGGTGGCAATCAGTTCGGTCAATGCAGGAGTAGAAGCCTGCAACGACGTACTTCCTGATAAAGCTAACAAAACTCCTTTATATAAAGCTTCCCCTCCGCTCACTCCGTCACCGGCCACTTCACGGAGTACATCTGTCTGGAAAACCAGCATGCACACCACAGCCAAAGCAGTGGATATGAATAAGGTAATAATAGAAGACACCTTACGGGCAATTAATATTCCTGTCACCACCGGCACCAGCAACACCCAGAAAGTAATATGAAAACGTTCTGCCAGTCCGGTAGTAAACACGGCAATCTGCGAACTGTCTGATGCCTCATGCGAAAATCCGGCTATTGTAAAAATAACCAGTGAAATGACCACCGAAGGCACCGTGGTGTACATCATGTAACGGATATGCGTAAACAGCGGCGTATCTGTCACTGAGGAAGCCAGGATGGTCGTATCCGAAAGCGGAGAAACCTTGTCGCCGAAATATGCACCCGAGATAATCGCTCCGGCAATCCAGCCTTCTTCAAAACCCTGTGCCTTGCCGATACCCATCAAGGCAATACCGATGGTCGCAATGGTGGTCCACGAACTGCCTGTCATGACCGATACCACTGCACAAATCACACAGCACGACACGAGGAAAAATTTCGGATGAATAATCTGTACCCCATAGTAAATCAGCGTAGGTACCACTCCCCCTAACATCCAGGCTGCCGAAAGTGCTCCGATAATCAACAGGATAATCAAAGCCGAACTCACCCCCGCAATGTTGTTGATAATGGCATGTTCAATATCCTTCCAGCTCACCCCATACCGGCTCATACCCAAAGCCGCACACAAAGCCGTAGTCAGCAACAAACAAATCTGGCTACCTCCGCCCAGCGCGTCAGCCCCCAACAGACGAATCGTAAAGAAAAGTAATACCACCAATACCGCTACAGGCAGCAAAGACACCAGCGGAGAAGGAATCTTCATTTTTTGCGTCATTTTTATCCGTTTAAGTCTAATTTCATTACTAAATTAATAACGGCTGCAAATTTCCGAATATTTTTCCAATTTTCCATACAAAATCCATATATATTTACATTTTATGCTACGGAAATGAATAAAAATAGATTTCCAATTCATTTATACCAACCGTAAAAGGGCATCACCCAAAACTTAAAAACTACTAATAACACCCTCAAAGACCCTTTTCTTCGAGGGTTATTTGTACATTTGTCTATAATTTGCATAAATAAAGAATGAGTAAAGCCACGCGCATAAAACAAGCCATACGTATCACGGTCATTTCGACACTGGTATTCTATTTCGGTCTGATTGCTCTGCTGAACCTTCCGGCTGTCCAACACCGCATCAGTACGTATGCTGCCCGTGAACTTACCCGTCTCACCCAGGCCGAAGTCAGCATTGGCAATGTAGACTTAGGGCTTCTGAACCGCGTCGTCATCCAGAACGTGCAGATAAAAGACCGGCAGAAGAAAGACATGCTCGGCATTTCGCGCTTTTCCGTCAAGATTGACATTCCCTCTCTCTTCCGTGGAAAAATCCGTATCAGCAGTGTACAGCTATTCGGACTGGATGCCCGCCTGAACCGTGCCCACCCCAAGGCTCCCCTGAATTGCCAGTTCCTGATTGACACTTTTGCTTCAAAAGATACGACAAAGAACGAAAAATCCATCGACCTGCGTATCAATTCCGTACTTATCCGTCGCGGACAAATCCACTACGATGTGCTGTCGGAATCCAATACACCCCGCCGGTTCAATCCTCATCACATCGGCATCAGCGAACTTTCGGCAACCATCTCCTTGAAGGCCTTGCAGACCGATTCGCTCAACGCACAAATCCGCCGTATGAGTTTCAATGAGCAAAGCGGATTTCAACTGAAGAAATTTGCGCTGAAGGCCACAGCTACCCCCAAAGGTATCCATTTGCATGACCTGAACCTGAGCCTTCCGGCCACGACAGTAAACATCGACACATTTACTGTAGCAGGAGAACTTACCGCACCCGACTTTATTTCAGATACGCAAACCACCTACATGGGTCGCCTGAATGCCTCGGTCACTCCGGCCGACATCGCCTGCTTTGTCCCTGCACTCCAGCATTTTCAGGACTCCGTGCATATCGACCTGGCCTTTCATGGAAGAGGAAAACAGGCTCGATGTACCAATTTCTATCTCTCCAGCCCGCACAAAGCACTGGAAATACATGCAGAAGGAATGCTCGACCACAGTAATCCTTCACAACCGCCTTATTTTTTTGGTCAAATCACACAGGCTGATGCCGACGAAACCGCCATTTCCTGGCTCATACATAATTTGAAAGGTACCGCTGCACCTGTACCCGACATCCTGCAGCGTCTGGGCTTTCTTAAATTTCAGGGTGATGTATCGGGATACCCTTCCCGTATCACTGCACACGGTACCCTGCAAAGCCAACCGGGACAGATTAATGCCAATCTGACCATGCACACCGACACCCTGACCCAGCAAAAAAGTTATTCCGGAAAAGTTTCCACCCATAATTTTGAGCTTGGCAAACTGCTGGCGAAAAAAGAACTGGGTAAAACCTCTTTTGACCTGGAACTGAACGGGCTGCAATACCGAAACCATCAGCCAGAATCGCATATCAAAGGAGAAATCTCTTCTTTAGAGTACAATGACTACCAATACCAGCACATCGCACTGAACGGAAATTTCAAGCCGGGCGGTTTCAACGGCCATCTGTCACTCGACGATGAAAATGGTAAAATCAGCGTAGACGGGAATTTCGTGACCCAACAGGCCGTACCCGACTTCAACCTGCGGGTAAAAGTACGTGATTTTCGTCCCCATAAACTTCAGTTGACGAAAAAATACGAAGATACCGACGTATCATTGAACCTGACGGCAGACTTTTCAGGACATTCCATCGACGATGTCCAGGGAAAAATCAGCCTCGACAGTCTTTCAGTTCGCACGCCCGACGAAGAAGGAAACTACTTCCTTCCCCGCCTGCAGATTGATGCGACACAGCTTGCCTCAGAGGCCAAGCAGAAGGAAATACGCATTGACTCCCCGTTCCTGACCGGAACCATACAAGGACAATATGCCTACCACACCCTGCTGAAGAGCATGGAGAAAGTGATCCGGAAGCATCTTCCATCCCTGTTCCCTGAGGAGAAGCCGAAAAAAGGAAGAAAGAAACCCGCAGAGCTGAACAACCAGTTCCGGTTCCAGTTTCGCATGGAAAACAGTGAATTTCTTTCAAAGGTTTTGAACAGTCCGTTCGAGTTGCAGATGCCGGCCACGTTCTCAGGACAACTTAACGACAGCCTCTCACAGATGCGCATCAACGGTTCGATTCCTCAATTCACGTATAAAGGGAAATACTACGAATCGGGCACCCTGTTGTGTGAAAGCCGTTCCGACGAACTGCAGTGCCAGTTACGTGCCGGCACCTTAA
This sequence comes from Phocaeicola plebeius, assembly GCF_003437535.1. Taxonomy (GTDB): domain Bacteria; phylum Bacteroidota; class Bacteroidia; order Bacteroidales; family Bacteroidaceae; genus Phocaeicola; species Phocaeicola plebeius_A. Next base: position 8,059 of record NZ_QSQT01000008.1, on the reverse strand, counting down.
TGAAAAAAGGAGCCATGTTCAATTTCTCCCTCATCACGAGGGCCAAAGACGACAAGCTGCACAGTACCATTTACTGGGGCAACAACACACAGCTCACCTATAGCGGAAAGATTGACGCCATCGCTTCTTTCCGTCAGGACAGTCTGAAAAGGGTACTCCACACCCGTGTGGACATCCAGCCCAGCCAGGTCATTCTGAATGACACCACCTGGAACATCCATCCGGCTACTGTAGACATTGCAAAAGACAGCGTCGAAATACACGACTTCCTGTTTGAGCACCGCGACCAGCACTTGAAAATCAACGGACGACTGGGAAAAACAGAAGCTGACTCCTGTCTGGTAGACTTGAAGAACATCAACCTGCTCTACATCATGGACATGATTCAGTTTCATGCCGTACGCTTCGACGGAGGCATCAGCGGAAAAGTCCACCTGCGCCACGTGCTTGAGGACCCGGTGATGGAAGCCCGTCTCGATGTGAAAGATTTCTCCCTCAATCATGCCCTGCTAGGACGCGCCGACATCCTCGGCTCATGGGACAAAGAGTTGGGAGGCGTTCGCCTCAATGCTGACATCCGCCGCGACAGTGCCTGCACCACACGGGTCATCGGCTATGTATCGCCCAAGATGAAGGGACTCGACCTCCATATCCAGGCCGGAGGTACCCCTCTCTCCTTCCTGCAACCCTTTGTAGAAAATATATTCAGCAATGTCAACGGAAGCGTACATGGCGACGTGCGTCTGTTCGGCCCCTTCTCCCAGCTTGATTTGGAAGGGAAAGTCAAGGCACAGATGCAGATGAAGGTCAACATTCTGAATGCTACTTTCCTGGCTTCGGCCGATTCCGTACACATCGCTTCCGGCTTGTTCCGTTTCCAGAACGTGCGCTTGCAGGACACTGAAGGGCATACCGGACTGGCCAACGGAGAGCTACGGCATACCAAATTAAAGAACCTGAGCTACCAGTTCCGCTTCAATACCGGCCGCATGCTGGTATTCCACTCTGAAAAGGAAACTCCGGAATTCCCCTTCTACGGTCATATCTATGCCACCGGAAACGTATTTCTCCGGGGAGGCGACGGACAGCTGAACGTTGACGGAGAAGTTCGCGCCGACAATCAGACCGAGTTTGTCTACGTATTAGGAACAGCAGCCGAGGCTACCAACTCCGGCTTCATCACCTTCGTAGACCGTACTCCACGCCGCAAACAAGCTGCCGTCAAAGCCGAAGTGTACCACCCGCTCAACCAGCCCGACAAGCAGGATGACGATGATACACCTACCGCCATCCACATCAATCTGCAGATAGAACCTGCCGAACGCGCCAACATGAAAATTATCATGGACCCCTCGGCCGGAGACTATATTTCTGCCTACGGAACCGGCAACCTGCGCATCAACTTCTTTAATCAGGGCAACTTCCAGATGTTCGGTAACTACAACATTACTGAAGGAATCTACAAGATGAGTATGCAGAACGTCATCCGAAAAGACTTCACCCTGCAGCCCGGAGGTGTGGTATCCTTCAACGGGGACCCCAAAGCCGCCAACCTGAACGTGCAGGCCGTCTATACGGTGAACTCCGCTTCACTGAACGACCTGATAGCCGACGCTTCTTCTTCACGTGGAAACGTGCGGGTGAACTGTCTGTTGAACCTGAGCGGTAACCTCACGTCTCCCAGCCTGACATTCGGCCTTGAACTGCCCACCGTGAGCGAGGAAGACCGCGAACTGGTACGCAGCCTCACCAGCACTGAAGAACAGATGAACACGCAGATTATCTATCTGCTGGGAGTCGGCAAGTTCTATACCTATGACTATGCCAACAACACCGGGCAGACCGATGCCACCAGTTCATTGGCCTTCAGCACCCTATCGGGCCAGTTGAACAACATGCTTTCGCAAGTCATCGACAACCAGAACTGGAACGTAGGTACGAACCTCACCACCGGAGAAAAAGGCTGGAGTGACGTAGAAGCCGAAGCCATCCTGTCCGGACGCTTGCTGAACAACCGACTGATAATCAACGGGAACTTCGGTTACCGTGAAAATACCATGCGTAATACGAACTTTGTGGGCGACTTTGAAGCCATCTGGCTGCTCACCAAGAACGGAGAATTCCGTCTGCGCGGATACAACCAGACCAACGACCGCTACTTCACGAAGTCCACCCTTACCACTCAGGGCATTGGTATCATGTACAAGAAAGACTTCATGAACTGGAAAGAACTCGTCGACTGGTTCCTCCGCCGCCGGAAAAACCGCAGCAGCCAGCAGAAAGAAAAAGAAGACCAGAAATACCTTCCGCAGGAAGCCCTTCCTGCCGCAAGAGAAAAAAGAGAATCAAACGAAAAATAATTATACAAGAATATGGAAAAGACCTATTATCTGCCCGCCGAATGGTACAAACAAAGCTACATACAGCTTACCTGGCCTCATGCCGATACCGACTGGGCCTATATGCTCGATGAAGTAGAAACCTGCTTTGTCCGCCTTGCTACCGAAATAGCCAGCCGCCAGCCCCTGTTGCTCGTGGCTCCCGAATTTCCGGCAGCCTTGGCCGACTTCCCCTATCGTGACCAGATTACTTTTGTGAAATGTCCTACAAACGACACCTGGGCCCGCGACCATGCTTTCATCACCCTGCTGGAAAAACACTCCGACCCGCAGTTGCTCGACTTCTGCTTCAACGGCTGGGGCATGAAGTTTGCCGCCCATAAGGACAACCTCATCAACAGTCATCTGTTCAAGACCGGCGCACTCAACGGCGACTACATCAACTGCCGCAACTTCGTGCTCGAAGGAGGTTCCATTGAAAGCGACGGAGAAGGTACTTTACTCACCACCTCCCCCTGCCTATTGGCTCCTAATCGCAATGACACCCTCTCGCGCAAAGACATCGAAGCCTACCTGATGGAACGCTTCAACCTGCGTCAGGTGCTCTGGCTGGACTACGGCTACCTGGCCGGTGACGACACAGATAGCCACGTAGACACCCTGGCCCGTCTCTGTCCCGACCACACCATTACCTACGTGCAGTGCGTGGACAAGGATGACGAGCACTACGGTGCCCTCCGCTCCATGGAAGACCAGCTCAAGACCTTCCGTACCCTCGATGGCGACCCCTACCGCCTGCTTCCGCTGCCCATGCCCGAAGCCATCTATGACGAAGACGGCGAACGCCTTCCGGCCACCTACGCCAACTTCCTGATTATGAATGAGGCTGTGCTCTATCCTACCTACGCCCAACCGGAAAACGATGCCCGTGCCGCACAGGTACTGGCTGAGGTCTTCCCCGGACGTGAAATCGTAGGCATAGATTGCCGTGCGCTTATCAAGCAGCATGGTTCTCTCCACTGCGTCACCATGCAATATCCTGAATCTGTAAAAAACCAAATAGCACAATGAAACGAACTATCCGTGTCGGCATCGTACAACAGGCTTGTACGAACGACCTCAAACTGAATCTTGAAAAGCTGCACCGCAACATCGCCTCCGTGGCACAGGCCGGTGCGCAGTTAGTAGTTCTTCAGGAACTCCATAACACCCCTTATTTCTGCCAGACAGAGGATACCAATCTGTTCGACCTGGCTGAGCCCATTCCCGGTCCTTCTACCGGCTTCTACAGTGAGATAGCCGCCGCCTACCACATCGTGCTGGTCACTTCGCTGTTCGAACGCCGTGCCGCCGGGCTGTATCACAACACTGCCGTGGTATTCGACACTGACGGAAGCATCGCCGGAAAGTACCGTAAGATGCACATTCCAGATGACCCTGCTTACTACGAGAAGTTCTATTTCACTCCCGGCGACTTAGGATTCGAACCCATTCAGACCTCCATCGGTAAGCTCGGCGTGCAGGTTTGCTGGGACCAGTGGTATCCGGAAGGAGCCCGCATCATGGCCCTGAAAGGTGCTGAACTGTTGATTTACCCCACCGCCATCGGCTGGGAAAGCACCGACACTCAGGAAGAAAAAATGCGCCAGCTAGGGGCATGGGTAACCGTACAGCGCGGTCACGCCGTAGCCAACGGCCTGCCCGTTATCGCCGTAAACCGTGTAGGTCTTGAACCCGACCCTTCCGGCCAGACCAACGGCATCCAGTTCTGGGGCAACAGCTTCGTAGCCGGTCCGCAAGGCGAAATCATCGCCCAGGCCAGCAACCTGAAAGAAGAAAACATGGTGGTAGAAATCGACATGAACCGCAGTGAAAATGTCCGCCGCTGGTGGCCCTTCCTGCGCGACCGCCGCATCGATGAATTTGAGCAGCTCACCCGCCGGTTTATTGACTAACAGGCTGAGTTAATAAAGAAAAGGATCATTACCTGTGGGTAGTGGTCCTTTTTTCTGTATTATAAAAAATGTTTTATCCTTGCATTGAATATGCAATAACGTTATCTTTGCAAAAAAAGATAAATAATATGGGAAAGTCTACAGATACAAAAGCAAAGAAACAAATTACAAAGCCTGATTCTGTAAAGGTAAACTTTAAAAAGGTTACTAAAAAAGAACACGCCAAATACAGAATACAGGTCTATTCTTACCTCGTTCCCTAATGAAAATCCTACCTCCTTATTATGGTTCCGTATTTATTATGCGGAAAGCGCCAACTTGTAAAGGAATGCGACACATAGATTTATGGAGATTCAAATCTATGAAAAGCGGAAAAACCTACCTTGTAGACGTAGAAGCATACGAAAAACATATTTATGGAATAAAATTCTACCTGAAGTCGCAAGCACATTTACAAGAAAAATATAGCTTTCAAACCAATGACTTTGAGCCCAGAAGAATAGTGTTAAGTTGTATATACATCATGAAACATTATTATGAAACTGACGTACATTCTTCTTTTGCATTTATTGGAGCAAATAATATGGGAGAAGACAAAGCATGCACCAAGCGTTTCCGTTTCTATCGAACAATTGTCAATACCTATTTTGGTACAAAAACATTTGAACACCACACCGACGAACGCAATAGCGCATACCTAATGCTTAGAAAAACAGAATTAGACAAAAACACCTTCTCTATAAAAGATATAGAAAACTTTTTTAGAGACATATACATGTTATCATAATCTATCTCTTTCTCATCGTCTATCCCAAAAACTCGGAGTCAGCAGCAGTAGTACACCGAAGAGTTCCAGACGCCCTATCAGCATCATAAACGACAACAGCCACTTCGCCAGGTCAGGAAGCGCACTCCATGAAAATGCTGGTCCGAAGACACCCAGTCCCGGACCCACGTTACCGATACTTGATACAGATAGTCCGAAAGATTCTTCCAGTCCGATGCCCATGCACATCAGCGCCAGCCAGCATAAAAAGATACAGACAAAATAAAAGAACACAAACGTCATCACCGTGGCAAGCGTACGCTGTGACACCGCCATCCGGTTCATCTTTACCGGCAATACCGCTCTGGGATGCATCAGCCGGTGGAACTCATTTTTCACGTTACGCAACAAAAGCAGCAGACGCACATTCTTGACACCACCTGCCGTAGAACCGGCACAGCCTCCTGCCACCATCGTATAAATAAGCAGCAGCCACGTGAAAGGAGGCCACATATTATAATCGTCTGTAGCAAAGCCACACGACGTATGAATGGACGCCACCTGAAAAAGCGATTTCCGGAAAGCCTCCTCCAGTCCATAATTATTATACCAGTACAAGGCCCCGGTAATTATCAGTGTCACCGCCCCGATGGAAATGAGATACAGCCGGAGCTCTCCATCCTTAAACAACTGTCCGCAACGCCCCTTCATGCACATGAAATACAGCGAGAAGTTGATACCCGACAGAATCATAAAGATGGCAATCACATATTCTATAAAAGGAGAATTCCAGTAAGCCACACTGGCCTGCTTGGTAGAATACCCTCCGGTAGCCGTCGTAGAAAAAGCATGACATGCGGCATCAAACAAATCCATGCCACCAATCAGCAGCAGTACAATTTCTGCCACAGTCAGCACGAGATATACCGTCCACAGACATTGTGCCATGACGCTGATTTTCGGATGAATCTTGTCATGCGTCACCCCCGTAGCCTCTGCCGAGAAAAGCACCTGATTGCCCACTCCGAAGATAGGCAGTACGGCAATCGTAAAGAACACGATTCCCAATCCTCCAATCCACTGCGAGAAGCTTCGCCAGAACAGCATGCCGTGCGAAAGTGCTTCAATATCATCCAGAATGGTGGCTCCCGTAGTGGTAAAACCCGACATGGTTTCAAAAAACGCGTCGGTCACTGACGGAATACTCCCGCTTATATAAAAAGGCAGCATACCGAAACCTGTGAAAAGCAGCCACGTGAACGCCACGATGCAATACCCGTCGCGTCGTGTCACCCGGTTTTCAGCTCCTCTTCCCAACAGAATCAGTCCGCTTCCCACGGCCATATTAATCAATGTCGTGTAAATAAAATAAATATAGTCTTCCTCCCCATAGCACAAGGAAACACCTGCACATGCCAGAAACATCATTGCCTCCATAAAGAGCAGGATACCCAAGATGCGAAGAATCATCTTTCTGTTAATCAAACTATTGCCTCGGTTGGCAGTTACATTGACCGCCGTCGATAAAAAATCTTCCATGTAGCTTTATGTGTTTTACTAGCCAAGTTTCCCCTTTTTTAATTCCTCATCCAAAAAAGAAAAAACATACCTCGGACTTTGAGTATAAAAAGAAGTCCGCTCATTCATTACCTTGCCATAAATTTCAGAATTAAAAACAGTTGCAAGAGCCTGTTCCAATGTCAGTTTATCATTTTGTTCTATCAGAAGACACGCAAGTTTCTTTATCATGTCTGCCATCATTTCTGTTTTCTCATTCATACCCTCTGTAATAATCTTATCGCACGCTCCGTACCAAAAAAGTATTGTATAGTAATACCTTTCATATATTTCAAATTCCTGACCAAAGTCGGCAAATCAATAGAATGATTTTCATACCGCCATAGCTGAACCCCCACACGGTCATCCGCTATTGGGCCTATCACAATATCATATCCATGCACAGGATGACTTGTAGGGTTATTTCTATTCAGAAGAATAAACTTCGCCCATTCTTCTGAATATTCTTCAAACCTAAGCACATTCAATCCTTCCCAAACCTCCTCAACTTCATAAGTTAATACCACAGGTGAGCCACAGCCTAATTGCTCAACCTTTACATTTGCCATATTAAGCGCTTGATAATAATCAGCTGAAAGATAAAAACCCCGTCCAAAATCTTTATTGGGTTTCGATTTCAACAAATCAATTCTATCAAACTCCTTATTCATACCATGATATAATTTCATACCAACTCTCCTCCTTGTCGACGGCAATATTCCGCAATATCATCCACCATCGATGTAAACGACTGCGTATGCACATAATCATAATGCCTATCAATAAAATCAATACCTTAAAATCTACTCAAATAATTAAAGGCCTGTTTCATCGTCAGCCCATATTTATGTCCAAACTCAAATAGAAAAATAACCGTCCATTCCAATTTTTCCTTCACATCATATTTCATAGACATAGTTTTATTGCAAATTTACAAAAATTCTCATGAATCACATCGGGAAACACAAGAAATGACACCATAGAAATGATGCCAGACAGAAAAACGCAAATCTACATGGCTGTATCCTCCCCCACAGGAACGGGTTCCGAAACCGTGACACTTCCGGGCCGCCGCTTGACGGGTTGTCGGGGTTGGCACCGGTTTTTCAAACTTTCTATATACAGGTGTGGAATAACTCTTAAGACTTGTTCCACACCCCGCGTATATATACTTTATAAAAATGCCTGCCAACCCCGACAACCCGTCAAGATTTCTTCCCTCACCCCTCTCCGGAAGCCTCCGAAAACGCCCTTGCGTTTCAACTAAAACGTACTTGCGTTTGATTCAAAACGTACTTGTGTTTGATTCAAAACGTACTTGTGTTTTAAGTAAAACGCACTTGCGTTTGAATCCGAACGCAAAGGCGTTTTTCAAGAGGTGTAAAAAATTGTGAAGTGTACTGAAAATAGTTGTCAGTTTGAAGATTAATTCCTGACAAAGT
>NZ_QSQT01000071.1 GCF_003437535.1 Phocaeicola plebeius | reverse complement strand
TAATGGTTTGGTGAGCAACAGCGTTAAGCTGTTATCTCGACCTCGTTAATAATAGAGTTTATTAAAGTAAACATTAAAGTTGGTTGTTAGACTTATAAATAATCCACGTACCATTTATCTTCGTTTAAGAATCTTCTTTTTTTACTATCTATCAAATACTTATTATTTTTTTTGACGACAATATACTGTAGGTATTTGTTGTCAGTTCGTGTTGTCACAAAAAATCTATTTTTCCTGCTTTCTTGCATATCTATTATTTTTTCCTTATTCGGATCATAGACATAACTTCCTTCAACTCCCCATGAGATAGCATTTGGACGACTCATTTTGCGTTCCTTATCTGTGCAGTATTTGTTTATTATAGAAGCTACCCTTTGTTCCATCATACGATCTGCTTCGTCCCATGCCAACTGAGTATTTTGGTCTAACTCGTTACAATACTTCTCCCATTCATTCATTTCTGAAATAAAGTTTAGGACAAGTTTTTCAATCGTTTTTTTTGTAATATCATCCATACTTTAATTATCTTTATTATTAAT
>NZ_QSQT01000070.1 GCF_003437535.1 Phocaeicola plebeius | reverse complement strand
ATTATGGGTGACCAAACTCATTCATAATAAACAACCTATGTACGCTGTATTGGACAAAGATACGATAAAAAACGAAATACTTCCTCATCTTTCTGTGGCAAAACGCGGTTTTCAATCAAAAAGTAGTCTGATTGAAGTCATCAATGCCATTCTCTATAAGTTAAAGACCGGATGCCAATGGGAATATCTTCCCGTGAAAGAACTGTTCAGCGGCAAGGTCCTGAAATACGGTGCTGTATTTCACCATTACAATAAGTGGAGCAAGAAAGGTGAATGGAAGTCGCTTTGGCTGCAACTTTTGGACAAGCACCGTTCGGAACTTGACATGTCAAGTGTGGATCTTGACGGAAGCCACACTCCGGCTATACGCGGCGGGGAAGAAGTCGGCTATCAGGGAAGGAAAAAACGCAAGACGACCAATGCCCTTTATCTTACAGACAGGAAAGGGCTTCCTCTCGCCATGTCCGTTCCGAAAAGCGGGGAACATCATGACACGCACAATATTGTTGCTGTAATGCAGAACATGATGGAAGACATGGCAAAAGCCAACATCAGAACGGACGGGCTTTTCCTGAATGCGGATGCCGGATTTGATTGTGCAGCCCTCCGCTCCGTGCTCAAAAGTTATGGAATTGTGTCAAACATCTGTATCAACAAAAGAAATGGAACGACAAATGACAGTATAGTCCTTGATGAATTGTTGTATAGGGAACGATACTCCATAGAACGGACAAACGCGTGGATGGACAGTTTCAGAACTATTTTGAATCGATTTGATACAACGCTCAGAAACTGGGAATCATGGAACTACATCGCTTTTTCCGTTATGCTATTGAGAAAATGTGCAAGGAAAAGAAAAGTTTAAATCACTTC
>NZ_QSQT01000007.1 GCF_003437535.1 Phocaeicola plebeius | reverse complement strand
CAAAGATATAAATTTATCGGATTTACCCCTCAGATTATTACGTTGACCCTAAATGCTATCAAACATAAAATAGAGAAGAAAATAATTTGTTTTGGCTTGTTCTTATTTTCATCTGTTTACTCGAATGAACTGCAAGTCTTCCCTTTGCTATGCTTTATTTATGCTTGTTTGTTTAATAATAAAGTAACCGTTGCTTCTTTACAATCACTATCTTCTGTTATAATGCCAAATTGAATGTCTTCATAATTCAGCCATGAGCGGACATTACGCTTAAACTCTTCCAGTTCTTCGTTGATTAACGGATATTGAGCAGAAACACGAATGCAAACTACTGCATTATTGTATCGCCTTAGGTCAAGTTGCTGGTATTTAGTCATGGAATTAGTAATATATCCTAATCGGTTCCCTTGCCCGTTAGTAATGGAGTGATAATCATATCGTGTGCCGTATTCTACCTCTATCAGATAAGCTAAATCCTTATACATAAAGCTACTTCCGGGTACAGTAAGTTCTTGTATGATAGCCTTCCTTCGCTCCATTTTGCTTTGCATGGGAGCATGACTTTTCCAAAAATTCTCAATTCTTTCCACCGGAGAAAAACCATAAAAGGTGATGTCGTATATACAATGTGCAGCAATTTCCTCTTTGTTTAGAGTTGCATTCTTGGGTAAAACAAGTTCTTTAGCCAATTCATTCTCCCAAAAATCTGCGTCTAAAGACTGTATGTTTATCAAATCCTCTTTTTGCTCTATGCAAACTTTCTCAGCAAACTTAGGATTAGGCTCCATACCACGAAGAATATCATATGCTTCCCGGAAGGCATAGATGTTGTCAAAATGCCCGACTATTATTTCTTTCAAATAAGGAAGCAAGTCATCAAATTCCACTTCCATGATTAACTCTTTCACCGTCATGACTATTCTGTTTTAAAGATTCTGATTGCAAAATAAATCCTGTAATATGCCATATTGGTGCATAAGTTCTACAATTTGATGGGAAATCCGATTCCTTTGTTGAGAATGTACTCATTTCCAGCATTATGCTTATCGTATTGACCGTATGCTACGGCATAAATCTTGCATCCGTACTTGTGTGCGAAGTAAACCGTATTCATCGTACCGCTTTTCACAGCACATTGAACTACAATGACTTTTTGTACCAAAGCTGCTTGCAGTCGGTTGCGGGCATATAGCCGTACAGGATTGGCTTTCACGCCAAAGGGCTGTTCAGAGATGATTAAACCGCCTTTGTTTATGATTTCTTTCTGCAAGGATTCATTTGCCTTGGGATGGACGATATTTAAGCCGGATGCAACCACTGCAATAGTTTTTCCATTGGCATCTATGCATCCTTGATGAGCGGAACTGTCACATCCCAATGCCAATCCGCTCACTATGACATTTCCTTTCAATGCATAGCTTTTTGCCAGCTGATAGGCTATATCACATCCGACATCATCAGCGTTTCGTGAGCCAATAATGGCAATGGAATTTTCGTTATAAAGTAACTCCTTATTTCCCAATAGATGAATTAACGCAGGTGCTTCTACGCCAATTTGAGCAAATGAAACTGGATAATCGTCTGCATAATAAGGGATAATGCAAATGTCCGCTTCTTTTTCTTTCTCACAAATCATCTTTGCTTTTACGAAGGTTGCCGGATGAAGGGCGATTGTTTCTCGCAATTCTCGTTCCTCTTTACTGCATATATCAGCATAGTGACACCGCAACAAATGCAGGCATGTCAGTTCTTCTATCGAAAATCTATTTCCCATATTCTCATCCTTTTTTCCGCAAAGATGAATAGAAGTGATGCCAATGTAAAGCATTACTTCAATTTTTTCTCATCTTATGCTTTGATGTTGCATATCCTTGACAGAACTTTGCAGCAAAAGATATAGCATTTCCCATTGAAAATGAAAGTTTTCTTGAGAGAATTCGTTATATTTGTTTTAGAATTCATCCACTTTAAAAATATACGTGTATGGAAACATTATCAGAACAATTGACCGAACTTTACGAAAGTAAGTGGAACGGCTTAATGGAACAATTGGAAGCCAATGGATTGCGAGACAAACTGCAATGTCCGTTCTTAATTTCTCTGTTGCGCTCGGGACAAAAGAAAGAAGAAAGAGAAAAAGAACAAGCACTAATAGGTTATGATAAATGGTATGCTCAAAAAGGGACCTCTGAACATGAAGAATGGTACACCAAAGCCGACATAAAAATCATGTTCTTTGGTAAAGAGCCAAATGGTTGGGAACGAGACAATGCTGAAGAACATTTAGATGTGGGTGATTTAATGGCTACCTATGAAGACTTCCTTGATGACAATTATGTGGCAATAGAAGGGAACGGAGGATATTTTCGTGGTGGGAGCCAATTCTTCAAAAGAGGAATCAACGGTATGATGGCAGAAATCAAAGATAATTTACTCAGTGCATATCCCGGCAAACGTGTCTCTATGATTTGGAATGAAATCTCCAAGCTTTCTGCCCGTACTGCAAAAGGTGGTGGTGCTGTAAGTGTAGAAGCGCACGGAATAGAGAAGAACTTTTTCCACGTGATTCCAGATGAAGTTGAAATTCTTAAACCGGATATATTGATATTCTTTATTGGACCGGGAATGGAAAACAACAAATACTATAATTACATATTGGAGAACTTTAAGTTAAATGGGAAGCCAAATCCGTTACCCAATTTGCCTACGGGCGAGGATGTCATCAAACTTCCTATTGAGGGTGTAAAATTCGCATATAAAACTTATCATCCTAGATATGCACCCAAAGAAGCTAATACATTTCATTGGAAACTTTACGATGCCATTCTTAAGGATATCAAAGAAAATATCGACCAACTATTGGAGAAAGAATAACCTGTGAACCACTTTGGCATAACTTGACCTCATCTTTGCATTGAAACAGACGGAAAGATGAGGTTTTGTTTTTCCTATGTGTAATCTAAAACCGAAAGAATATGGAAAAGAAAAGCAAAGTGGTGAGCAAACGTTTGCGAAAGCAACTGGATGAGTTGGAGCGGGGCAAACGATATGATGAAGCTACCCAACTGTTGGAACCTATTGCCCGCCGAGGCAATGCTGATGCACAATACGAGATGGGAGAACTGCTTTACCATAAAATGGTACATGAAGCGGAAGCAGTAGTCAGAAATTACTCCAACTTTGAGAAAGCAATATTTTGGTCAGACTTGTCAAGGAAACCAGAATTATGTAAAGCTGATTTCTCTGATTTCAGCAAAATGATTGATTGGTACGAAAAAGCTGTCGAGCAAAAACATGCTAAGGCGATAGTAGAACTTGCCGAATGGTATACTCCGATAGTTAGCCGTTCGTCCGTCAAACACGTAATCAAGCAGTCATCGTTCTTTACCCTAAAATGTGACTTCAATTATGCATTGTCTTTATATATAGAAGCATTAGAAAGCGGCGGAGATGATTCTTTTTTTGATGTTTGTGTTATAGAAAATCTACTCCATTCGCCTCATGTACCCCAAAAGGTGAAAGATAAAGTTGTGGACATACTTCAAGCAAGGGTAAAGAAGGGTTGTTGTCATGCTGCTGACCATTTGTTCCGCATTTGGGAAAGCAAATACCGAAGCCCACAAAGGAAGCCATATTATGACATACAGATAGACGAGCATGAATTGTTGCATACCGATTGGTTCTGGTTGTTGTTAGATCACGAGGCAGAATGTGAAAAGAAAAACGAGTATTCCGCGAGGAATGCACTTCGTTTACTGTCTGATTTGGCTAAGAATGGCAACCAAGAAGCGTTGGATATGTTGAGGGGTATCGGGATGAAAATAGGAGGCTCGTCTGCTTGTTGGGCTGGAGATGTCTATTATGAACGTAAGGAATACAAAAAAGCCTTGGAATGCTATTTGGCAGGAGAATATGTGTACAAACTGGGTGGAATGTATGAACGAGGCGAAGGCACCACACCCGATATGGAAAAAGCATTTTATTATTATAAGCAGGCAAATGACAATTATAACATAGGGCGAATGTATGAGCAGGGCCTTGGCACGAAGAAGGATTTGCGTAAAGCGTTTGAATGTTATCACAAAATTGTTGATAGAGAGATTTATGAGCATGATTCAGAGGAAGAGAAAAACGAAATTCTGTCTGCTCGCTGTTCATTCCGTCGCTTGAAAAAGATATTGTTCGAGCAAAAGGATGAGATAAGAATGACGGTTGCTGCCAAAGGGCAGAAATCCGTTTGCGGATTCTCGTTCACCAGTTATGGCGATTGCCAATTTACGATAGATTGGGGTGACGGACAAGTGGAAGCGATAAATAATGAGAAAGGAGAAGAAATCCAAGCAGAACACACGTATGCCAAGCTAGGGAAATGGAACATCAGCCTAAGAAGCAATGAGACACATACCATCACGTCCTTTCATTATACCTGTGAGACATATATACTGAAAGCGCTGGATGTAACGCAATGTCCGATACTTATCGACTTGTATTGTGTCAATCAAGGATTGAAACGTTTGAATGTTTCCAAAAATCCAAGACTGGGACGCCTGGTTTGCCGCGGCAACAAGTTGAAGATATTGAATATCCGGAGAAATAATCGCCTTACCCAACTTGACTGTTCTGACAACCCGGAGCTTTATCACGTAGATTGGAATCCACAATACTCAGCATTGACCAAGGTTTGCATGAAGAATATCATAAACTTTGACCAACTGGACTTTCTTGACTATTTGCTGAAACGGAACAAAGGACAAAAATGCGAACTCATTGCGGAAGCCTCGTTTGATCCCGTATTCTTGCCACTCTCTTATTATATGCGTTGCTTGAATTGGAGTGACATGAAAGCAAAGATAAAAGAAGGTGGCTATCCAATATGGAAAGAACATTCATGGAGAAAGTATAAATCCGCATTCGATGATATGAGTTCACGAGAAGATTTCCACTACACAGGCATTGACCGTATTGTTTGCGAAGGCGGTTATACCTATTACTGGCTTTATAGCTCCCGTGAAAAAAAGTACGTCCACCAAGATCTTGAAGATGTTGTTATGAATCTTATGCCTTGGAGTGAAACGCTTGATATGCCTGTGGAGATAAGAGAAAAGGAAGGATGGATGATGTTCCCACAAGTGACTTGGGCAGATGTGTTTTGTCCCTGTTTCATTGAGATGACTTGTTCGCACTGGAAAGAAACGGAAGAAATTATTCAATGGGAGCGTGATTATTGGGAGCGACATCGCCAAAGACAGGAGAAATACGAATGAGACTGGACTATAAAGGAAAACATTTGTTTGCATTTTCGGACACGCACGGTATGCACCGAGATTTAAGCATCCCCGAAAACACAGATATTCTAATTTGTGCCGGGGATGTTGTATCGGACTTTTAAGAAAACGGGTTGAGTGATTTCTTTGACTGGTTTTCTTCCTGTCCGGCACAGCTTCGCTTATTTGTGCCTGGCAACCATGAAATCATTTTCGACCTTTGTCCGGAAGAAGCCCGGCAGTTAATTCCTGCAAATATAACATTACTTGAAGATTGCGGTATAGAATATGATGGCATCACTTTCTACGCTATTTCCAGCAGGATGATTCAGCAAATGCAGTGGTTAGGAGGGGAATGTGATCTGCCCTATAAAACGGATTTTTTGATTACCCACATTCCCCCGAAAGGCATATTGGATGAAGGTACGGGTAGCGAGATATTGGAACAAACCGTCTTAAAACGCCAGCCAAAGCATCATCTTTTCGGCCATGTACATTCTAAAGGAGGACAATGCGAGGAAAAGTGGAGTACAAAGTTTGGCAATGTCTCCACCTTTCAGATACTTTGTAGAACAGATAGTCAATTCGGGTTATAACGTTTCCCGTTTTGGTCTATAATATGCTGACATACCAGATGGGCTTCCACCCAAAAGTCATTTAACCGCAATAAGTCCGGAATGGAGTAAGGTTTGTGTGTGCAAATGTCATGTACGGCATGACACACGACAACATGCTCCAATTCCGGACGGCGTAAATGCCCTTCTGCCCATGTTACACCATCATCCCATACATCCACACAATGCAACTGTTCATCCGTCATATCTGAAGTGCTTTGGGGTGAATAGTTGCAGGAACATTCTTCGATTTCAGAAAGTCCCCCATTACACTCTTCAAGCAAACAGCAGCAAATCAGCTCCATCATATACTCGAAATCGGAACCATAATAGCTGTCTTCCGGCAATTCCAATATAGACTCCAGCCCACAGAACATATACCTTAGTGTACCACGAATGACATAATCGTCATCAAAAGATTCATCTTTTGAGCTATCAATCAATGTACGATAGAGGTTTGCCATACGGTGGTACATCTTCTTGGTCAAACTATTCAGCAATTCATTAACCGCTTCAAAGCGTTTGATTTCCTGCGAAGTGGCTTGGAACATCCGGTTGAGAATCAGGCTCCGTGTACTTACTAAATCTTCTATCTTTTCTATCTGTACTGCACCGATATGCCTCAAATCAAGGCTCCCCTTTTCCTGTTCGCCCATGAGCTTTTTGATTTCCGCTTCCACTTCCAACAGCAAAGCACGTTTCTTGTCCACATTATTTTCTTGATAGATGTAATCCGCCAAATCTTCTGCATATAAATCCATAATCGTTTTATTTGTTTAATGATGTGGCAAAAATAAGTTCGCCTTATGCCAAATGGAAACACAGGAATACTTTTTTCTCAGAATAATAAAATCTTTTTAGCGTATGCTTTAACATGGCATAACTTTATGCGATATTTGCATTATCAAGTTAAAACTTTGCATTATGGAACAACAGACATTCAAATCTTTACTTAATCAGTTCAGTTTTGATGACATCTTACCTGAATTTAAAGCCTTATATCAGCAGAACCAACCTAAACAAGTGCAACATGCTAATTGGGAGGCTTACCGTAGCGTATATCAAAAACTCCAGATGCATGATGTTTCTGAATCCCAATATGCCATTTATTTGGTGTCAAGATGGGAAGGATGCTCACCGATGATTGATATGAATTGCTCTGTTTATGACCCAAAAGATGAAGATAGCGATTATTACCCAGTGGCAAGCTACTCTCCTTGGTCTGCTCTTTTAGGTATGGATATTCATATTGACGAAGATGTAACAATCACTTTACAAGAACTGACAGCCGGATTGCTTTGGGAAATCACTTATTACGGAGAAACAGAAGAAATGATTCAAGAACATCTTAAAAAAATGTTCAAATAGCTGATTTTGTAAAAGGAATGATATGACAAAAGATTTATTTGACAAATACATTTGGTTAGTAGACACTATCTACAGAGCCGGAAAAATCACGTTTGAGGAAATCAACGAGCGTTGGCTTCGTTCACGATTGAGTGAAGGGGAAGATATTCCATTAAGAACCTTTCATAACTGGCGCATTGCCATCGAACAAGTCTTTGATATAAATATCAATTGTAACCGGAAAGGTGGCTATTACTACTATATCGAAAATGCAGATGATATGCAAAAAGGAGGTATCCGTAATTGGTTGCTCAATACGTTTGCAGTCAATAATCTGATAAACGAAAGCCATCATTTGAAACGGAGAATCCTATTTGAAGAAATTCCGTCCGGCAGAAAATACCTCACGCCTGTCATTGAAGCCATGCGTGACGGATTAGAATTGGAGCTATATTATCAAAGTTATTGGTACGAAGAACCAAGTACCTATACGTTACAACCTTATTGCATCAAAGTGTTTAAGCAGAGATGGTATGTCATCGGTTTCTGCAAAGAGCGGAATAATATCCGCACCTTTTCTTTGGATAGAATACAACAACTGACCACCTTAGACACGAAGTTTATTTATCCAAAAGATTTTGATCCAGAAGCCTACTTTGCAGACTATTTCGGTATTATGATTGAAAACAAGAAATTGGAAACCATTCGGATTAAAGTCTATGGAATGCATGTACAATATATCCGTGCTTTGCCTTTGCACCATTCCCAATGCGAAATTGAGACAACAGAAGATTATTCCATCTTTGAGTACCGTATGAAACCGACCTTAGACTTCCGGCAGGAATTACTCTCAAGAGGGGCGGATGTGGAAGTACTTGTTCCTTTATTCTTTCGGGAAGAGATAGTTCAGGCGGTGAATAAAATGAGTTCATTATACAAATAAACAGTAATCTTACATATAAATGAAAAAGAAATATACTGATGCTCAATCCTATTTTCAAGATTGGGCACAAATCAAAAAGAAAGAAGTGCAGAATATGGAAGAATCCATGAGGGGAAATCCGTTATATCAGAAGGAAGTGAACCCAATGGATGATGATGAAACTTGGTCAAAGCGATTCCATTTCATACTTCACAAGGGACTCCCCGAAAAAGAATGGAAAGCATATCAAAAAGGCATAAGACAAGACCGTTTACAGATTTGGGCAATGTTTATGAATGAGAATCCAGACTACGATTATCATTATTTCTTGAATCTGTTGAAATTCAAATTGGAGTGGATGATTTTCTATTGGGAGAACTTTGGACATTTAGCTCGTGCGGAGCAAGATATCAGTCGAATGCGGATTGCTACAAGGCTTTTGGATATTATCATGGACGAAAATTCTGATGCTCCAATCCCTTATGTGAATATGAAAAACAAACATCGCTTCTGTGTATATCATAAATCGCAGGGTATGTATGAAATTGATAGTGAATATGAAGTTCGCTTTTGCAAAGCATATTGTTTGTTCTTTAGGTTTTTAGAATATCATCTGTTAGGATGGTGGGATTGAGAGACGATTCCCCCAACAACTCAAACGAATTGTTGGGGGCAATAACTATTACATATTATCTCAGGGCTTCTGCTTCCTGTTGCAATAATCTTGCTCGTTCAAGTTTTTCAGCCCTTACCCTTGTACGGTATTCAAAATCTTCTACCACGTTGCGAATGTTACCAATAAGTTTTTTATCCTTATTGTGCGTAAATATGACTTCCAAAGTATCTAAATCTGCTCCATTCGCTCTGCCATGCATTCGAATAAAACGATACTTTAGGTCGTTATCTGACAAAACCATATTTCTTTTAAACTGATAAGCATTACTTACCAAAAGAAGCATAATCATTCCAATCATACTCGCTTGCCACAGAAACAGGCGGGAGGTTTTGAAATCAATGATATGCGTATGATTGTTCTGAACTTTCAAATTTTGCAAACGTTGCAATTCATTGCTGATTCGTTCTTGCTCGGCAAATATTTTTCCGTTGGTTGTACTCAGAACTGAATATACCTGAGTTCTTTTAACCGCAAATTTATAGCGGTACGAAGTCTTTCCCGTCTTTCTTTGTCATAAGATAGTTCGGTTTTCATTTCCGTTATTTCCGATTGAAGCCGTTGTAGGTTGTCTGAAAGCAAGATAATTCCTTCACTACCCTCATCTTCTTGTTTCTCCGTTTCTACATTTACCAATTCTTTGATTTCGGAACAGAGGTTATATACTGCATCCAGCGTGTGGATAAAATTGTTGTTTTCCATTTCTTTCATTTTTGTATCTATTTTAGGGGTTTTACCAATTTATTCTTTTCTTTTTCTTTTTTTTCAACTTCCGTTGAAAGGCAGCTTCCGCATTTTCATCAGCATTGTTAAAAGTAGGGGTGAATAATCCACCCAATGCTCCGACAAGGCTTTCAGCTATATTGCTGCTTGAGGTATAAGTATTCTCATGTTGTATTACAGGTTGCCCATTGTTGGTTGTCATTCCAATACCCTGTTGGTATTGGTTATTGTTTTCTCCCAACTGTTTATCCAGTTTTGAATAGCTGAAATTCCTGTCAATGCCCGAAGCCTTGAACGTAATGCCATCTTTGGTAAGAGATAAACCTTGAATAACATTACTCTTGCCTCTATACTTAAACTCCGTTTTTATTCCCTGTCTGGATAATTCCGATATGAACAGCTTCCAATTATTGGACTTACTTAACGAGTACTTAACAGCATGATAAATCTCATATTTCGTCTTATCGTTTCCTTTCAAGCGGTGAGTCCGTACTCTGTCTTTACCTTTACCAAAATAAAGCCCATACTTTTCCTTCAACTCCTTGCAGACCTTGACATTCCGATAACAGTCGTTCTTGTCACTGATGGTGCGTCTATTGTTATCTACACGATTGAAAACAATGTGAACATGTGGATGCTTTTGGTCTTTATGCCGGGCAATGATATATTGGGTCTCTTTGATTCCCATTTTCTGCATATACTCCTTTGCCAGACTTACCAGTATTTCATCTGTCATTCTTGAAGCGTCTTCGGGTGCATAGCTGAGTGATATATGTCCCACAGGTTGGCGGATATGTGGTTTCATCATTCTTTGGGATTGAAAACAATCCGTTATTGTCTGAATGCTGTCTGTCAGCACTCCTTCTGCCGCCAGCAGTTTTGCATCGGGCTTGCCCAATACATAATTGACACAGCCTCTGAATCCTGCTCCCTTACTTATTTTTCCAATCATCGGACAACTGTTTTATGATTTGGACTATCTTTTTCTTCAACATCATCAGTTCGGCTGCTACTCCTGCGAATCCTCCGGCATTGGCTTTATGGGCAAGCTGGTTGATGTTGTTGGCTTCTCCGGCAAGTTTCCGCAACACGTCCGCATCCGCCTTGCTGATGCGCTGTACTACTTTACCCGTAAGCAATACGGAGTGAACGAACCTACTGAGTGAAACACCTGCATCTTTCCTGCGTTTCTCTACCGCTTGGTACTCAATATCTGTAAATCTTGCGCTGACCACACGCACCTTGTTGCGCCTGGTCTGCCGTGATTGTTGCTTATCTTTTTCCATTCTGAAATTCGTTTTGGACTGCGACCAACGGGAGCGGACTGTCTTTGCCTTCCGGCAAGCAAGGTCGGAAATGTATACATTTCCATAACCTTGCTCCTTCAGACAATACGGCTTCCGCCAGTACAGCGATGATACATGATTGATGTTACAGGCTCCGCCCTTTCGACCTTTTGGGTGGTACAATCTGTTCGGTTTTCTGCTCCTGCACAGAGCGTTGCCGGACGAGATACTCGTTCAAGTCCTTACAGTCCTTGTAAGTGTGCGATGCGTCACGGACACGGTAGGAATACTCATTTGCAAGTCTTTGGAAAGCTTCCGTTCCGGCACGGTCATTGTCGAAAAAACAATGGATGCGCTCATAGACCGCCAATCCGTCAATCGCCTTGTGGAGATTGGAAACCGAGTTCAATATGATATAGTTCTGCCAGTCCAGACACGGCATCTTGGAACACTTCTCCGCCCGTATGGTCAGAAATGAGAGATAGTCTATAAATCCCTCGAACACGAAACAGGTGTCATTCCTTCTGCCTTCATGCCGGATATGGGTGATGTCTTTCGGCGCGATGCAGCCCTTGAAGTATCGGTTGCGTATCTCGTAACCGCCAGCCATGTTCCGAAAACCGATGGCAAAATAACGCTTGCCGTTGTTCTCGAAGTGTACCTCATTACATTCTCTTTTCGCCAGTTCCAAGTTTATTCCCCTGCCTTGCAGATAAGAAAGCAGGACGGGAAAATCAAGTTTCCTTACTTCCATACGCTGAAAATTTGGCTCTGTGGAGGACTGCTTCCGAAAAGAAAAGGACACGGGTCTAATGTGCGGTGTCTGCTCCGCAATCCGTTGCAGTAGATACGGCACGTGGACGGAACTGTAAAGTTCCGAAACCAGTGCGATAATATTGCCACCCTGTCCCAACCCGAAGTCATACCATTTATTGATTTCAGTATTCACCTTGAAAGACGCTTTGGTTTCCTCCCGAAACGGTGATTTATACCAAAGGTTTGCTCCCTGTTGCCTGACAGGGGTATAACCCAAGCTCTGTAGATAGTCTACCAGCCTTATGTTTTTTGCTTCTTCGATAGTCATTTTCTATACGGATTTGATTGTGAGTAAAAAGCGTTGAATTGTTGAGAATATCTTGTATCAAGTTGAAAGACAAAGCGGTATCCACTCAACAACGGCTCAACAAATGCCTGCGAAAAAAGAAACTATTATTTTTCTTTTCAACAGCACATTTTGAGTGTTGAGTGTTTGTTGAGAAAATTTTAAACTAAGTATCAATAAATTACTTGCTTATTTCAACAATTCAACAAAATAATCAGAGTTCGTCCAGCAATGACCTGCTGATGGTGTAAAAGCGTCCAACCCTCCTGATAGGTGCAAACCTGCAATCCCTATTATAGTCGAACTGGTAAGTTGTATAGGTCAGTCCATTGGGGGCAGGTGTCAGTTTCCAGCTTTCCGTAACGATTCTGCGCAGGTGGTGCTTTTCGATTTTAATACCCGAAAGATTCAGCAGGTTAAGCAGGTCGTTCAAGCAGAAGGAAAGACTGTCAATCCCTACATTGTCCATTATCTCCCTTATTAGCTCCATCGCCTCTACTTCGTACTTGCCACGATTACATCGGATAATCCTTAGCAAAGCTGGAGTTTCCGTCAGCTTCGGGGAAAACCACATACGGCTTTCCTGCCGGGTAGTCAGTTTTCGGTGCTGGAGAAAATAAAGGAAAGCCGGTATTTCCGCTGTCAGCTTTTGCAGAAAGTTTGTATCGTCACTTTCAAGGCGATGAATTTTCCGTACCCAGTAACGTGTCTCGCCCGGGTCAATGATGACGGGCAGGCTTTCGTTATTGGAACAAAGCACGAACTTGGCGAAGAAAGCAATCTCGTCACGGTCTTTGCCTTTGGCTTCCACTTTGTAGGAAAGTGTGGTACTTAGATTCTTCAAACGCTCAGAATCCTCCCTGCGGTTCAGCAATACCTCGTCCACCACGATAACGAGCTTTCCTGCCCAGTCTGCATTGAATTGGCTGCGGAAATCCTCGTTAGTATTAAAGGTCACATTATTGCGGAACACGGCTTTCAGAAAATTCAGGAACGTACTTTTTCCGGTGTTGCACTCTTCCGATACCAACAATAGAATAGGAAGTTTCTGCACAGGCTGCAAATAAAGGAGTTGTAGGTAATCCATACCCAACTCGTACTGTTCACCGAAGATGTGGCGTACCAAAGCTTGAATGTGGGAGAAATCTCCTTCTTTTGGCTCATGTCCTATCGGCTCGTACAGGTTCAGGAAGTTGTCTATTACCTGACAGTAGTTCACATGGTCGGGAACTGTGCAGAAACCGTCATACTTGGGAACACCAGCCAGATAGTCCTTGCCGTAATCTTGGCGGAGCGTCTCGTTGTTCCAGACAATGCGTTTCTTGACGTGTCCTCCGTTCAGTCGGGGCTGGCTAACTATCTTGTAAAGTGCTGTGCCTACTCGGACAAACGGATTTTCATTCTTTAATGTTTCTTTCGTACTCATATATTTTAGCGTTTACGTTTGAAACATTTCTGAATGTTGATTGCGGAATTACAATCTTCGCTACGGTTTGAAATTAATTGCTTGTGCGCCCATTCAATAAGAGCCTTACGGGAAAAGACAAGTTTATTCCCATACTTCATAAAGGGAATCTGTTCCTGCGAAGTCATTTTATACAACTTTGCCTTTGAAGTAGGAAAACCGTTATCTTCCAACACTTTCAAAGCATTGGGCATACTCAATGTATCAGGTAAATCAGAACTGGGTGCTACCTGTTGATTTCCTGAAAAGAATTTTGAAACCGCATTGAATACAGCTTCTTGAATTTGTTCCTCTGTTGCGACAATAATATTTGCCATAATCAAACATTTTAGGGGTTAAACAATAAGCTGTCGTCACAGCTATCTCAACGTTGATACGGCAAAGGAAATATAAAAATAAGAGCTTATAAAACAGGCAAATATCTATATTAACTATGCCAACTGCGGACATTTGATGCCATATGATGACATTTACCCGGTAATATTTCAAGGTTTGGCACTAAATGGCTTTGAAGTGGCACTTAGTGACACAGTTGGTATAGATGATAGAAGAAAATGCGATTTTATTGTTTTTGTTTGCGAAGCTGGTCTACGACCTCGTCTATATCGAAAAATTTAAGATTAGTGAAAGAGTTCTTACTGGGTTTTATTAATCCGTCCTTTATCCATTTATTGACCGATGCTTGAGTTGTCCTCATCCATTTGGCTAAATGAACATTTGTAATCAGGTAATATCCGTTCAACTGCATAACAGTATGTTTGTTGGCAGAGAAACCACGCTGTAAACGGTCTATCAGCATATCTATATCTTTTCTGATGATTTTGGGTGCAGGTTTGTTTTCTTTGATGGTCAGTTCAATAGAACTCATGTCAAAATTATCCAACTGTGGTAGTTTGGATAATTCTTCAACGATGTGACCTGCACACCTCAAATCTTGAATATGAAATGTTAATTGCTTCTGTCTTGGCATAGTAATAGAGATTTTCCTTTTTCTGTGGTATAATACTTCTGCAAACGACTGTTAGGCTTATTCGGAACGGTCATTGCCAACAATCCTTCTGAAATCAAAGGTTTTATATATTTGTTTCTAAATTTAGTCCGATTACTAAAATGTAGTATAGTAATAACTTCCATTAGAGATTTTTCCGATATACAAGTTTCAAGAATTGTTCGTATTTCTCCTTGACTTAGTGCCAACTTAGTCCCAACTTGGTCCCAACTTGGTCCCAACTTAGTCCCAACTTGGTCCTGACCTGTCTGAATATTTTTTGCAAACTCAAACTCTTTAGGATCACGATAGGTAATAGAAAAGACAAACTCCTCTCCACTACGAATCTCTATCTCAGAGTTTTCAAAGTATAACGGAGCATATTTCCGAATATTTTTCTGTCCAGATCCAAGCTCCTCAGCCCATTTCATTTCACGGAATACCTTTGTTATTAGCGGATTCTTTGTACGGGTACGCCAGTCATTTATATCTATATCCCCTGTTTGGAAAGGTTTCGTCCAATTCTCCGTTATAACCCGGTCACGGAATATGAGGAACTTATTGCTATATGAACTGATATACTCACGATGCAGAAGTGTATTCGAGATTATTTCTCTGAATATCATTACCCGTAAGTCCAAACGGTCTATTCCATTATCCGCCAAACGAAACTTATCAGGCATGTTGCGTTGCACGAAATTCAACAAACGGATATATGACTGAATCAAATTTACGCATATCATATCCCGGTCATTGTAACGAATATCAGGGTCAGTCGGAAGCGGATGCAAGAAACGCTCGTAAGACACGCTACGATAAATGGCATCCGTACGATGCCACGGACAACAGTTCAGAATAGTCTGTTCCTTGCCAAATAAAAGAATGGCAGCCAACTTATATCCTTCCCTATTTGTTCCCCGTTGCTTACCCCAGAACAGGCTTTTCAGGAATTCTTCATTTGTCATGCTCAACCACGGATGATTGGAGTTATGAATAGAAATGTGGCTACGCATAATCTTGAACGATTCTTCATCCATATCTGCCAATGTTACATCGGGAAATACTTCATTCTCGGAAGACTCCTTTTCTTTTCGCATGAACATGTTCTTAACCAGATAAGTATGCTTTGACACATCATTGTCTGCATCACCCCAACGGTCATAAAAACGGTTCTTATATCTATGTACCTGTTCACTCTCCGGCACACTCAGATACAGGATAATCTTACCGTCAATCTCTGTCTGCTCCGGCGTGATTGGCATTGGAGGAAGAAACAGTTCAGGATTATTCAGTGTATTGATAATACTTTTGGTCATATCTGTTACGCATTTAGGGTTAATTCCTAATATAGCCCCATCATCATCCACTCCTAAAAAGATATATCCTCCCTCTGCATTCAGAAAAGAACATACCGTTTCATACACGGAAGCCGAAACCTTATCCGTGCATTTCTTAAATTCTACTTGTCTATTCTCGCCATGCAAAAGCAAGTCTTTTATTTTATTTGTTGATAACATACCGTTTCCTTTATAATACTTTTACCGCTTCGTCTATTACGCTACTGGCAAAGCTATCCAAATAAGTATTGGTCGTTGACAAATCACTATGACCCAATATCTGTGAGATAACTTCACGTGGTACTTGATTGTCCTGTAAAGTCATAGCCATTGTATGACGGCTCACATAACTGGTCAGCTTCATGTCCGTAATCCCTAAAGTCTGCGCTAAATTAGCCAAATTCTTGTTATTACGTCCAAAACGGCTACGAATATGATTATATAATTGTTCTCCTTTATATCCTGGAATAGAAACGATTGGTAATAAATAATCTTCTACCAAAATTGTATTAGAAGCAAACCAGTCCATCAATTCCTGAATTTCAGAAGTTATCTTAATCTGAATAGGTTTTACTTTCTTTGCTTCTTTTGTCTTATTTCGTTTATAAACAATATAGCTTCCACCATTATAACGGATTATATTGTTTTTAGTCAACAGTGCAGCGTCAATAAACGATATTCCATAACAATAATAAGAAAATAGGAACAAACGTCTTGCAAGCTCTTGAGCATGACTTTTAACAGCAGTATGTTTCAGTTTATCCATATCTTCATGTGGCAAATAGCGCTTTGCTGTTTCTTCTTCCAAGGCAGAGATATTAAAACCTCCTTTTCCAAAAGGATAGGTGACTTCAGAAGCCTCCTGATCTTGTATAGCCTTATTTAAAATTGCACGCAGAGCTTTGAAATAATATTTCCGGGTATTTCCTTTACACTCTCGTTTCTGAAGAAACACATCGAAAGCCTTTACATATTTAATGTCTATTTCAGAAAACACTTTCTTATCAAACTTACTATCAAACAATTCAAGCATATGTAAAGTACGACTATAACAAACTGAATTTCCTACATGACCAGTATCCTTTAACGTAGTTATTGTCTTATTGAAATAATCCTTTACTTTACCTTTTGAGGCCTTATTCAAAAATGCTTCTTCAAACTGATTTAAAGTCCAATCAACCCTTTCTATTTCAAAGTTGCGAAATATTTCATTAATCTGGGTTTCTATTTCAGATAATCTTGCATTCCATATTTTAAATTTAGGTACAATTTTCTTATCAGAAACAAATCGACCATCAGATTCATTCCACTGCTCTTTTGTTGAAACCAATCCAGTTCGTATTAACTTACTTTTTCTTTCTTTAGTAATTCTAATAGAAACCGGAAAACTGCCATCTTTACGTTCATTACCCGCAAACAGAATAAACTTATATGTTGCCATAGATATAGGTGTTATATTTATTTTCCTACAACAAATCTACAACATTTTGAGCAAAAACCATCAAAACAGAAGAAAATTTATAGAAATTAAATAGTTGATTATCAATAAAAACCATGCTGAAAATCAAACAAATACAAAATACATATATCATAAAATAAACCCCTGGAGGGCGCGTGGTCGCTGGTTCGAATCCAGTCACCCCGACTGGTAAAAAGCATTGATAATCTGATGATTGTCGATGCTTTTTTGTTTTTATATTTTTCAGTTTTCCCCCACTCACATCCCCACACAAAAACAACAAAATCCACCTACATAAACTCACAAACCGACTACCACATTCTACGTTTCCCGAAGCAGAACCATACGTTTCCCATACGGGAAACGTACAGCTCAGCCTTGAGAAACGTAGGTTTCGCACAAGGGAAACATAATAATCACCTTTACACCTTTCCATTTACATCTCTAAGTTTTACTGAATTGTAATTGAAATAGTTTTTTTGCCTGACATAAAGACAAAAATTTCCTTCTATTTGCATAACGAAAGAAAAATGACCATCTTTGTAAAAAGCAAAAACACAACACACGTACATTCCCATGAAAAGTATATATATTTTAGACGATCATCCCATCATTACCGAAGGGATTGCACAATTGCTGGCAAATAACCAGCAATACCAAATAACTGCCGGACATCATGACTCTGAATTATATAATTACCTGAACGATCATACTCCCGACCTGCTAATTATAGATTATGAGATTCAGGATAAAACAGCCCTGGATGTCATAACCTACCTGCAAAAGAAAGGTGTGAATATTCCTCAACTCATCTATACCATGCATACAGAGTTCTGGATTATCAAACTGCTAATCAAAGCGGAAGTGGCAGGTATCGTGACCAAAAATGACAAAATAGAAGAAATAGAAAAGGCCATACACAACATCTTGCACGAGGGAAATAAATATTATTCACCTACTGCGCTGAACGTCGTACTGTCTATCATGGGTGACCATTCTACGGAAAAGTCCATTACTTATACACCAAGCCCGCGTGAAAACGAAATCATTCAGATGCTGTCATGTGGCCTTACTTCCGATGAGATTGCCCACAAACTTAATCTCAGCAAAAATACTATTGATACGATGAGAAAGAACATCTTGCTGAAAAGTGGGGCTACCAACGTATCACATCTTATGCGAATTGCTTTTTTAAAAGGTTGGATTACAGAATGAAAAAGATTCTTTTTTTCCTATTTCTCAGTCTGAGTGCGTTCCTGAATGCCAATGAGAAAAGTAACAAACTGGCTGATTTGCTGCATTCATTCGGCAATAACGGTGAGTATGCACAGATGGATTCAGTGTACAATCTTATTATTCACGAAGACCATTACAAGCAGGATAAGCTCTATGCGCTGAATATTACCCTAGACTATGCCCGATTTCTCAACCAGAAGGGAGACAGTGAGAGGGCAAATACCTTACTGACCCAAATCCGGGAAAACGCAATGCCACTGGAAAAATTTCCAGAAAATACCATAGCACACCAGCTCCAGGAAATTGCGGCAATTGCTACGTATGAAATTGCCTACGGACAATGGCAGAACAACCAGTTGCCGGCTGCAAGAGAAACAGCAGAAGAAGCAATTAATCAACTGGAACAGGTAAAAGATTCTGTGAACTTGGCAGAGGCCTACAATCTTTCAGGAGTCATACACCGCAGATTGTTCATGCTCGACAATGCCATCTCACTTTATCAGAAGGCGCTCGCCATTACTGAAGACTTGCAGAATTACAACCTGGCAGCCATCATCGTATCCAACATTTCCATTCTGTACAATGAAACGGGCAAGAACAATGAAGCCATACAGATTTCTCGTAAAATGTTTACTTATCCACAAACCGACACACTTACCATCGACTATCGCATCGGGGAAGTAAACAGACTATGCAACCATGCCATTTTGTTAGCTAACAACCAACAGCCTGTCCAGGCAATGGATACGCTAAAACTGGCCATCCAGAAACTTCGTCCGGAAATGCCCGACGGCCTCAAGCTATTGGCCTACACGCAATATGCCAGAGTATCGAGGGATGCAGGAAAGCCCCGGCAGGCGTTGCAATACTACCAGAAAGCCATGAGTTATAAAAGTACGACACACAATAAGGCAAATATTGCGAATTTAGAGTACTTATATGGGTACATGTTATTCCATGATACGGACTCCTTGCTTCAGGCACGTAACTACGTTATGAAAGCAGCCGACTTTGCCCGAAAGAATCCTTCCGGCCTGTTACCCAAAATCCTGCTTACACTGGCCGAAATAGAAGGCAGGAGAAACAACGGACAATTAGCTTATCAGCTCATGCTGGAGGCATATCAGGCCAATGAGAAACTAAACGACCAATACTATCAGAACCGTCTGTCCGGATTTGAGGCTGAACTGGACCTGAAGGAAAAAGACTTGCAGATTGCCGGACTCAACGGAAAACGTGCCGAGGAAAAAGCTGCTTACCTGATACGCACTTACACCATCGGGGGCATACTTATCTTGGCCCTGCTGCTACTCATTATTCTGGTCATAAGCATGCATAAACGAAAGATTGCATTCCACCTGAAGCAACTGAAACTGGAAAAAGAAATCAAGGAGAAGGAGATGCAAAGACAACTCTTGCTTACCGACATGCACAAGAAAATGACCGAACGATACATCTGTGGACTGGAAGACAGCCACAATCGTATTTCCAAGGAACTGCACGACGGAGTATGCAATGATTTGTTATCCGTAGAAATGGAGATGAAGCAGTCGGACAACCCGGCTATAACGACTCAACTCAAACAAATCAGGGAAAATCTGCGCAACCTTTCGCATCAGCTGGCAACTCCTGCCCTCAGCAACTTTAGCCTGTACCAGGTACTCAAACTTTACACGGATAAGCTGAAATCGCTGAAAACACCTCATATCCAGTGCTACATAGAAGAAAGCATTCAGCAGATAGACTTTCCGGCCGACCAAACTCAGGAAGTGTACCGCATTCTTCAGGAAATCATATCCAACATGCTGAAACACGCCAATGCCCAACAGGCTTACATCACTGCCAGCTATGAGGACGGGCAGGTTAATCTTATCGTTGAAGACGACGGGAAAGGTTTCTCCGCCGATAAGCTTTCCAATGATTTCCTTCAAGCAGGACTGGGACTAAGAAGCGTCAAAGAACGTTGTGATAAGCTGCAAGGCGGTTGCGACATCACCTCGAAAGAAGGACAAGGAACGGTAATACATTTCTGGTTTCCGGCATAACGGACGTCACTATACAGAAAAAAGAATCCGCATTGCAACTTCCCCGATATTGCAATACGGATTCTTCAGCGCGATGACAAAATGAAGTCTTTTTATTCCCCGTTACATTCTTCAAAAGTCACGCTTGCATAAGTCCCCGACCCCATTCGCATTATGAGTAACATTCCTTGACGAATACAAGGACTTAGCAGTTCTTCATAGCCTTAATTTCCTATTATTCTGTCTTCAAAACTTATTTTTAACAAAAATACACGATAATATTAAAAAATATATTCCCATAAATAACCGATTTCATACTCCTATTTATTGGGTATAAATAGGGACATTCAGTAAATAGTATAAAATTAGCCAACTAATTCATACACAAAGTATTGCGAATTAGTTGGCTTTTTTGTATCTTTAGGTATTCCCCCGAAAATAAGGTTTGGCAGTCAAAACGGGGGAAATATTCCAACAAAGATATGGCTAAGATACAAAATATTTCAGAAATTCACCCTACTTTGGGCTTTACAGAATTTGATGTTCAGGAAAAATATCGCAAGAGTTTTAATGAGAGTGAACTTGGCAGGCTTCACTCGGTGTTTCCGTTTGAACGTATGGCAAAAGCCATAGGCCTGTGTGAACAGCGTCTTGGACGCAGGAATATTTTCTGTCCTTCGGCAAAGATTGCTCTTATGGTCCTGAAAGCCTACACCGGATTCTCCGACAGACAACTGGTGGAGCATCTGAATGGCAACATACACTATCAGATGTTCTGCGGAATCATGATAGACCCGTCCTTCCCCATAACCAACTACAAGATAATCAGTGCTATCCGTAATGAGATGGCATCCCGTCTTGACATTGATTCCCTCCAGGAAGTACTGTCCTCACACTGGAAACCTTATCTTGAGAACCTTCACGTGTGCATGACCGATGCCACGTGCTATGAAAGCCACATGCGTTTCCCCACGGATATGAAACTTCTCTGGGAAAGTCTCGAAGGCTCTACAGGCATATCTGCAAGCATTGCGGGGAACTTGGCATAAGGCGTCCGCGTAACAAATACAAGGATGTGGCGGAATCCTATCTTTCCTATTGCAAGAAAAGAAAAAGGAAGGCTTCAAGAACACGGATGCTCAAGCGTCGTATGATCAGGCTTCTTGAAAAACTAATCAGTCAAAGAGACGGGATTCACTGCCGGTACGGTACTTCACTCCGCTATACACAGGATTACCGAAAGCGGCTTTCCATCATCAGAAAGATTCTTGTACAGGAAAAGGAAATGTTTGAAGGGAAGAAAATTAGTGACCGTATCGTCAGCATTGACCGTCATTATGTACGTCCAATAGTAAGAGGAAAGGAAACAAAATCCGTTGAATTCGGTGCAAAGGTTAACAACATACAGATAGACGGTATATCGTTCATCGAACACCTCTCGTTCAAGGCTTTTAACGAAGGTATACGCCTGAAGGACTGCATCCGCATGCAGCAGAAGCTCATGAATGTGAGGGTAAGATGCGTGGCTGCCGATTCCATATATGCCAATAATGCCAACAGAAAGTTCTGCACGAAATATGGGATATCCACTTCCTTCGTACGCAAGGGAAGGGAGACAAAGGATGAGCCCTTGAGGAAGGTGCTCAGAAGTGAACTCTCCAAAGAAAGGGCCACCCGGCTTGAAGGAAGCTTCGGCACTCAAAAGCAGCATTACTCGCTCTCCAGAGTAAAGGCACGGAACAGGAAGACGGAAATCCTGTGGATTTTCTTCGGAATACATACGGCAAATGCCGTACTGATGATAGACAAGGTCACGAGCAGAACAGCTAAAGCGGCATGACATGAATTTACAGACAGGAGCAGAAGAGGTCATCAGACTTCTTCCGAAACGTCATGTCCAACAGATAGGATTATGTGAAAAAACACAGAAAAAGAGCAATAATAATGGCATATAAAGTGATTATACTCTATCGACTTTATATGCCATCTTATTTTTTAGGGACATTTACTGAATATCCCTACTTATTCATACACAAAGCGGTATTCATCATTGTAATAAGATGTAGACTCTGAAACATGATTTCCATGTTCATCCTCCTGGTATGAATACAAAGTACACTTGCCAGTAATTACATCCAGATAATTATCTTCCGTAAAGCTATATGCAAAAGGAGCCCATGTATCTTCATGTATCACTTCCGGTTCTCCCGGTTCCGGCATACGATATCCCCAATCCACAACATCTTTCGTTACCAGATTCTTACTACCTTTACCCATCATACGCAACATATAAAGCATGGACACCATGTCATCATATTCATAAGTATGACTACCGAACAACGGACGAACCACTACATTAAAATCAAAGTAAGGCGTTACATTCGGATATTCAGTATATGCATAACTCATATAGCTTTCATCCGAAAATTCTCCCTCCGTCGACATCAGGTTGCCATTCTGCCAGTTCAATTGCAGAATAGACCTATCCGAAGCACGTCCCATCCTGCCAGAAGATACTCCCGGATCGATTGCCACATTTCCATCTTCCTCATCCCCATCTTCATGGTCACCTGGATAATAGTCATAATCTTCTTGTATCTGCTGAAGATAACCGTCGGAATAAATAAACATCCACAATGTATGCTGCTCAGAAGAAGATTCCTTTTTCTTATACAACTGTGATACATAACCCTCTGAGTTCAATGTAACCACATACGATTCATCCGATTCATATCCGGAAAGTGTTTTCAAGTCAATCCACATCTGGTTTTCCTGATAGGTGAACTGATAGATTCTCTCTGTGAAATATCCCTGCATATCGCCTTGGTAACTAATGGTTTTCAAGGCTGCCAGCTTTCCGTTCTCATTATAAGTGAGTTCCCCAATAGACTTAGTATAGCTGTCCGGATACAAACTGCTTGAATTTGTAATCTCATAACGAACCAGACGCTTTTCTTTCGGGGCAGGAGTTTCCCCTGCTTCTGTAGTAGCTTTCTGCTCTACGGTAATGGTTATCACATCGTTACCACAACGAATTTCGATGGTAGCCTTCCGGTCCTTTCCGGTCAGGTTCTCTATCAATGTCAAGGTTAAGGTATATTCACCAGGACCTCCGCTATAGGCACTCAATTCCAGCCATTCCACTTTTCCCGAAGCAGCCTTGGTTGCAGCTTCTGTCGCAACTTCTGTTACTGTGGCTGTCCAGTCGGACAAAGCTGTAAAACTGATTCCACCCTGATTCGTTACCTCATCGGCATAAACCACCTGAGTAGTTTGTATACCTTCTTTCAAAGTCAGATTTGTGGGAGTCTCATCCTTTTCACTACATCCTGAAACCAAGATTACTCCCCACAGACAAACGACTGACAATAAAAAACTTAACTTGTTTTTCATAATTCTTATTTTTGAATATTTTCTTTTACAAAGAAAAGTTTTTCATCTAAGGTATACATCACCGGAAACCGTGAATTCCTCCCTCGCAAACCACAAATTTGCCTTATCTATTCTTCCAAACTCCAGGACAAATTCTCTGTTTCACACTGTGAAATACAAAAACCACAGTGTGGGATATATATTTCACAGTGTGGGATACAAATCCCGCAGTGTGAAACAGAGAATAGACAAGCATATTTGAAAGAATATTTCAGGAGAAAAAGAAGAATAGTCCACCTACCCCGTGGAGTCTCCATCTTAAAAACAAAAAAAGGGGTATATGAACCTTGCAACAGTTCATATACCCCCATTTATAGAGATTGTGAATTACCGTCTGTAGTTTACCACACGTTCACACGGTTTTCAGGAGCTACATACAGCGGATCAGACGGTGTGATGTGGAAGGCATCGTACCAAGCCTGAATGTGAGGCAACGCTCCGTTTACACGCCATTTACCCAATGAGTGAGGATCTGACTTAGTGTACACACGAATCTGTTCGTCGCGGATATTACCAGCCCACAAAGTAGCATAAGCCAGGAAGAAACGCTGTTCCGGAGTGAAACCGTCGACTACGCCAAGCGGAGCATCCTTAGTTGCATTCTGGAAAGCCAGATAAGCTACGTTCAAACCTCCGTGATCGGCCAGGTTCTCACCCAGTGTCAGTTCACCGTTAGCCTGCAGGCCCGGCAATACTTCAATCTTGTTGAAGAAATCCACCATCACCTGTGCACGTTCCTTGAAACGGTCAGCATCACCCGGAGCCCACCAGTCGGTCAGGTTTCCGTCTTTGTCGAACTGACGGCCCTGGTCGTCGAATCCATGCGTCATTTCGTGACCGATTACTACACCGATGGCACCATAGTTGGCAGCATCGTCAGCTTCCATGTTGAAGAACGGCGGCTGAAGAATAGCAGCAGGGAAACAGATTTCGTTAGTTGACGGATTATAGTAGGCATTGACAGTCTGCGGAGTCATCAGCCATTCATCTTTGTCAACCGGCTTACCAATGCGGCTGTACATATCATTGAATCCCCATTCTGAAGCACGGCATACGTTAGCCCAGTAAGAATCGTTCTTGATTTCCAGTTTAGAATAGTCTTTCCACTTGTCAGGATAACCTACTTTTACATGGAAGGTAGCCAACTTTTCGTGTGCTCTAATCTTGGTGCTGTCGCTCATCCATTCCTGTGCATCAATACGTTCACCCAGGGCAGTCTGCAGATTCTTCACCAACTTCACCATACGTTCTTTGGCAGCAGCAGGGAAGTATTTTTCCACATACATCTCGCCTACCAGCTCACCCAGCATACCGTTCACTGAGTTTACAGCACGTTTCCAGCGCGGCTGATTTACCTGGCGTCCTGACAAGACCTTGCCATAGAAATCGAAACGGGCAGCTACAAAGTCATCGCTCAGACAAGAAGCTGCTGCATCCAGCAGGTTGTATTCCAGATAAGATACATGTTTAGACAACGGAAGTGTATTCATCAGGCGAGCTACTTCCTGAATCGGCTCTACCTGTTCTACGTTCAGTTCTGCCGGAGCCTGAATACCCAAACCTTTCATATAGGCATCCCAGTCAATTCCGGCAATGGTCTTCTTCAGTTCATCGAAAGACATTTTGTGGTAGTTAGCTTCCGGGTCACGAAGTTCTGTTGCACTGCGTGAAACTTTAGCAATGGCAGTTTCGAGTTCCATCACATCAGCCACTTTCTGCTGTGCATCTGCTTCAGAGAAGCCAGCCAGCTGGAACAACTTGCCGATGTAAAGTTTATACTGTTCACGAATATTCTGAGTGATGCTGTCGGTATCCAGATAATATTCCTTTTCACCCAAGTTGATACCACCCTGTCCCATCTGGAAGATGTTGAGTGAGCTGTTCTTAGGGTCAGCATATACATAGCTGTGGAAATAGGTACCGATACCGATATGAGCCATTTCAGTCATCATCGGCACGATTTCACTCTTGTCTTTCATGCCGGCAATCTTGTCGAGCATAGCCTTCACCGGTTCTGCACCCTGCTTGTTCAAGGTTACGCTGTCCATAGCCATGTTATACAAGTCACCGATTTTCTGTGCGGCAGAACCAGCCTGATTATTTTTCTGCGCAGCCAGTCCTTCAATCAGTTCACGCAACTGCTTCTGGCTGTTTTCAAACAGTTCATCAAACGTGCCGTAACGAGAATATTCGGCAGTCAGCGGATGTGCATCGTTCCATCCTCCACATGCGTAACGGAAAAAGTCCGTACCGGCAGACACGGTAGTATCCATGTTTGCCAAATCAATGCCAGAAGTGCTTTTCGCTTCCTTCTGTCCAGCGCAGCTTGTCAGCATAGCAAATGCCAACGTAGCTACGGCTACATAATTCTTCTTGTTCATAAATGCGTTATTTTAATCAAGTCTCTCTTATTTATTTCATTTCTTCCAGTTCCGACAGCAGCAGTGTCCATTCCTCTTCTGCCTCCGCAATCTGTTTTTTCAGCTGCTGGTGCTGCTCGTACAGCTTCATATCGGAAGCACCTTCAGGAGTAGCCATCTGTTCCTCTAGTTGTGCCACCTGCTCTTCCAGTTTCTCAATCTTTGCCTCGCAGTCGGCCACCTGCTTCTCCAGCTTGCGGATTTTCTTGTTCAGCTCCTTCTGCGCTTCATACGAAAGTTTGCTTTCACTCTCTGCAGGCTCTTCTTTCTTGGGCGAAGCGGTCTGCGGAGATTGAGACAACTGAAGTTCATTCAGATTCTCCATTTTCTTCTTTTGCAGGAAATCGTAGATTCCGCCGATATGTTCCTTCACCAGTCCGCCACCAAATTCGTACACCTTGGTCACCAGTCCGTCAAGGAACTCACGGTCGTGAGATACCACGATGACCGTACCGTCGAACTCTTTCACGGCTTCCTTCAGCACATCCTTCGAACGCATATCGAGGTGGTTGGTCGGCTCGTCCAGAATCAGGAAGTTCACCGGCTCCAGCAGCAACTTAATCATAGCCAGACGACTGCGTTCACCTCCTGAAAGCACCTTTACTTTCTTTTCGGAAGCCTCTCCTCCAAACATGAAGGCACCTAAGATGTCTCTAATCTTCAGACGGATGTCTCCTTTTGCCACACGGTCGATAGTATCAAAGACAGTCACGTTTTCATCGAGCAGCTGTGCCTGATTCTGTGCAAAATAGCCAATCTGTACATTGTGTCCGATGGTCAGTTTTCCTTCATAGGGAATCTCGTCCATGATACACTTCACCAGTGTAGACTTACCTTCACCGTTCTTACCCACAAAGGCCACCTTTTCACCCCGATGGATGGTCAGGTTCACATCGTGAAAAACCACGTGGTCGCCATACGCCTTTTTCACATTCTCACAAATCACCGGATAGTTACCGGAGCGCATGGAAGGAGGGAACTTCAGACGAAGTGTAGAAGTATCTTCTTCGTCAATTTCAATAGGTACGATTTTCTCCAGCTGCTTGATGCGGCTCTGCACCTGTACTGCCTTCGTAGCCTTATAACGGAAACGTTCGATAAAATCTTCCGTGTCTTTTATTTCTTTCTGCTGATTCTCGTAAGCACGCAACTGCTGTTCGCGGCGTTCCTTACGCAGCACGACAAACTCATCGTAAGCTACCTTGTAATCGTATATCCGTCCGCAGGAAATTTCAATGGTACGGTTGGTCACGTTGTTAATGAATGCCCGGTCGTGACTTACCAGTACTACCGCGCCGGAACTCATCTTCAGGAAATTCTCCAGCCACTGGATACTCTCAATGTCCAGGTGGTTGGTCGGCTCGTCGAGCAACAGCACATCAGGACGACGCAACAGCAGTTTCGCTAACTCAATACGCATACGCCATCCCCCGCTGAATTCAGAAGTAGGACGGTCAAAGTCTGTACGGTTGAATCCCAATCCCGTAAGCGTACGTTCTATCTCTGCACGGTAATTGGTTCCTCCCATCATCAGGAAACGTTCGTTCTCATGGGTAAACCGCTCTATCAGCTCATGATAGCTTTCAGAATCATAATCCGTACGGTCGGCCAGTTCCTGGTTCATTTTCTCCAGTTTTTCCTGCATCTCAAAAATATGCTCAAAGGCCATCTCGGCCTCAGCCATTACCGTACGTGTATCGCTCAGTATCATGACCTGCGGCAAATAACCAATGGTAATGCCTCTTTGTACGGCTACCACTCCCTCTGTAGGCTGCTGTAATCCGGCCAGGATTTTCAGCATAGTCGATTTTCCGGCACCGTTCTTTCCTACCAGTGCAATACGGTCTTTTTTGTTGATAACAAACGATACATCTTCAAACAGCGGAGTAGTTCCAAACTCCACTTTCAGTCCTTCTATTGAAATCATGCGAATTTATTCTTCTACATTACAAAGTGACGGCAAAGTTACAACTTTCCGAGCACAGCAATGACAGACAAGCTGTTAATTTTTCAAAGCGTCGGACTCTCCCTCCGATTTACGCTGCAAATACAACTGGTAGGAATTGACTACATTATGCCACACACTGTAGAATCCTGCCGCAACGGCCGTCACAGGAGTGAAGAAAGTATAGCCCATCCAGATGGCAAATACCGTATTTTTCTGCCCCAAGGCCTGTCCGGAGCTGATGGAATCATCGTAACGACGTCCTATCTTTTTCCCGAAATAGAACTGCAGGGCACAGCAAACCAAGGAAACGCCTCCCAATCCGGCCTGGTACCAGAAAGACACATCACTGTGTACGATACTCTTCACCGTTACTCCAATAGCCAATGTCAACGCCACAGCCCACAGATAAAAAGAAAGTTCATGATACTGTCCTAACTTGGCATGTACTTTCGGAAGTAAAGCCCGCAGTAAAATGGCTGCCAGGAACGGACAAAGCAATAAAGGGAACACCTTTCCCAAAATCAGCGCAAACGAACTGCCAAAATTCAGTTCCGGATGCGGGTGAACTAATGGAAGTACCAGCGGCACCAAAATAGCCGCCAGCAAATTGACTAAAATGGTATAGGTGGTCAGATGGGCTGCATCTCCTCCTAACTTACGTGTAACCACCGCAGCCGCTGTAGCCGTAGGACAAATCAGGCAAATCATAGCTCCTTCCACCAATATACGATCCGAGAAATCCGGGAAAATCACCAGGAGCAATCCCAAAAGCAAGAAACTTGCTCCCTGAATCAGCAGCAAACGCCAATGCCAGGCACACAACTTCAAATCGTGCACATTGATTTTACAGAATGTAAGAAAAAGCATCAGGAAAATCAATACCGGCTGTACAATATCGATGGCATGAGCCACAAAGGGCTTGGTAGGTGCAAGAAAAGGGATATTGACATACACAAAGTACAGAATGACTCCCATTGCCATGGCTATGGGCAACGTCCAATTTTTACAAAAACGTAGAATATTCATTGTTAATCCACTATAGTGAAACAAACCTGCCAGCGCAGAGTGAAAGAAAAAGGATTTGCAAATCCGGCCATCGACAGGCTACGGTTTGCAAATCCTTTGTATGGTCTTATGCCTCTCCCATTTTACAGAAAGAAGCATATCAGAGGTGTCAATTACTTACAGTTGCCAGTGCAACGAGGTTTGATTTGTTTGAAGAAATCATTACCCTTGTTGTCTACCAAGATGAATGCCGGGAAGTCTTCTACTTCAATCTTCCAGATAGCTTCCATACCCAGTTCCGGATATTCTACACATTCAATGCTCTTGATATTGTTCTGAGCCAAGATGGCAGCCGGACCACCGATAGAGCCCAAATAGAAACCACCGTGTTTCTTGCAGGCATCTGTTACAGCCTGGCTACGGTTACCTTTAGCCAACATAATCATAGAACCACCGTGACTCTGGAACAAGTCTACGTACGGGTCCATACGACCAGCAGTAGTCGGGCCCATAGAACCACAAGCCATACCCTGCGGAGTCTTAGCCGGACCAGCATAATAAATAGGATGATCCTTGATATACTGAGGCAGGTCTTCACCACGATCCAGACGTTCTTTCAGTTTGGCATGTGCGATGTCACGACCTACGATGATAGTACCGTTCAAAGACAGACGAGTAGCTACCGGATATTTATCCAGTTCAGCCAGGATTTCCGGCATCGGACGGTTCAAGTCAATCTTCACTGCATTGCCTTCACCAGCCTGACGCAATTCTTCCGGAATCAGTTCGCCCGGATTTGAATCCAGTTTTTCAATCCAGATACCGTCTTTATTGATTTTACAACGGATGTTACGGTCAGCAGAGCAAGATACGCCCAAACCTACCGGACAAGAAGCACCGTGACGCGGCAAACGGATGATACGTACGTCGTGTGCATAATATTTACCACCGAACTGAGCACCCAGACCGATGCGGTGTGCTTCTTCCAATACCTGTTTCTCCAGTTCTACATCGCGGAATGCGCGTCCGTATTCATTACCAGTAGTCGGCAGGTTATCGTAGAAACGAGTAGAAGCCAATTTCACAGTCAACAGGTTCTTTTCAGCTGATGTACCACCAATTACAAATGCAATATGATAAGGAGGACAAGCTGCAGTTCCCAAAGTCTTCATCTTTTCAACCAGGAACGGAACCAGTGTAGCCGGATTCAAGATGGCTTTTGTTTCCTGATACAAGTAAGTCTTGTTAGCAGAACCACCACCCTTTGTTACGCAAAGGAATTCATACTCCATACCCTGAGTAGCTTCGATGTCAATCTGAGCCGGCAAGTTGCAGCGAGTATTCACTTCTTCGTACATAGTAAGCGGAGCGTTCTGAGAGTAACGAAGATTTTCTTCTGTATAAGTCTTGTACACACCCAGAGAAAGCGCTTCTTCATCACAGTAGCCAGTCCAAACCTGCTGTCCTTTTTCACCGTGGATAATTGCTGTACCGGTATCCTGACAGAAAGGAAGTACGCCTTTGGCAGCTACTTCTGCATTACG
This sequence comes from Phocaeicola plebeius, assembly GCF_003437535.1. Lineage (GTDB taxonomy): Bacteria > Bacteroidota > Bacteroidia > Bacteroidales > Bacteroidaceae > Phocaeicola > Phocaeicola plebeius_A. The sequence goes on along the minus strand of NZ_QSQT01000007.1, from coordinate 113,521 downwards.
CAGGAAAGTCAAAGCTACATACTTGTCGTTGTCGCTTGCCTCCGGGTCAGTCAGAATCTTTGCCACCTGTTCGTTGTGAGAGCGGCGCAACATGAAAGAAACATCGCGGAAAGCCGCATTGGCCATCGCAGTCAAACCTTCTTTTTCGATTTTCAGGATGGGTTTTCCTTCAAACTCGCTTACAGACACATAGTCTTTTGTAAGCAAATAGTATTCAGTTGTATCCTTGCCATGTTCAAACATTGGCTGATACTTGAATTCGGGTGTTGCCATAATACATTAAATTAATTGTGAGTTATTAGTGGACACAAAGTTACAAAGTATTATTGAAATTTTTCCTTAATTCCTACAAAAAGTTATCTGTAATTCTTCTTACTCTTCTATTGCACGAATCAGGTCCTTTTGCAGTACATCTACCCCGGGGAATCCCACATAACGTCCCTGCAATTTTCCGTCATGACTGATAATCAGATAAGCCGGAATTCCAGTTACTCCATAAGAGGTGCACAAGTACTTCCATTGTGAGTCAGTAAGCCGATAGTGTACTCCCGTCATCTTGGACAGATTTGATTTCCAGATATTTTCGGGGGAAGAAGGTCCCGTCAGATAAATATATACGATGTCTTTTGATGACAGATTTTTCTTCAACGGTACCATAGACTGCATACTTTTTTTACAAGGACCGCACCACGTAGCCCAGAAGTCTATCAAGATGGCACGCCCTTTATGAGGAGCAATAATCTTAGGAAGAATATCCGCTCCTTCTACCTGCGCATCCAGCGAAGCAATCACCGCTTCTTTCACCGACTCCATCCGTTCGGCATTCTGCTGAAGTGCTTCTGCCACAGCTTCCACATACATACGAATTTCCGGAAAATTCACCGTTTTCAGCACTTTCCGGTCATCAGAAGACAAAGAAGAGGAAGCAGTAATCCGGGTACAGATGGGCATCACCTGCTCATAGTCAGATTGTAACCTGGAAGCGACCTCCGGACTCTCCATCAAACCTTTTTCTACAGCACGATAGGCATTCAGTGCAGCAGAAGAAGGGGAACTGGCCAGCTCCCGGTTAATAGTCTCAGCTGCTCCGTCAAACCAGGCCTTCTGTTTTTTCTCGTAACGTTTACCCAGCAAACGGGAAGCAGACATGCTCAGGCGAGGAAGATTGATATACACCGTCACCTCTTCGTCGGGCACAAGAAACAGTTTCAAAACCGCTTCGTTCAACCGCAATGCCGTCAAAGTTGGTTGCAACAACTCTGCTTCCAGATGAAACGAGCCATCCTGACGGACTTTAATGCTTTGCTTCCACTCCTTAGGGAAAAGACCGTCTTCATATTCCAATTCCGTGAACAATGACATTCTAGGATCATATCCTAAAATATAACCGTTTACTACAGCCTTTCCTACTGCCAATCCCGGCTCTGGAATTTCATTGCTCCGTTCCGGCTTATCTGTAGTAAGGTAATTAGGCACATACACATAAGGTTCTTCCCTACTCAACTGGATGCCAAAGATGTTCCATCCCATCTCCGGCTCGATAAAATCTACTTCATGCACATCCGAAGGAACCGGCGAAAAAGAAAGAGTTACTTCCAAAGTCCCATTCTCGTCGATTACTTCCGGCTCAGTCACTCCATCAATGGAAATACGTTCCGCCTCACGAAGCTGTGCCATTCCTCCATCGGCCCATTTCAATGCCGCTTTCGAGGAAATGACAACCGGAGTTCCCGGCTTACCATACATCACTGCATCGACCTGAGTCTGTTCACTGGTTTGGATAATCCGTTTGAATTCTATCTCCGCCGTATTCGACAAGACGAAACCCGGAGATTCCATCACCTTTCTTCTATTGGCCTGCATCTGCAAAGCCATGAAGCAAACGCAAAGCAAACATATATATCTGCATATTCTTTCCATACGCAGTACCTCCCATTTTACAATAAATTCTTTACACGTTCTATCAGTTCGTTTCCAAGCTCCGTTTTTACCTTTATATGTTCCAGTACCGCTGTCACAAACGGATTGCTTTCGAACACACCACGCACTTCTTCAAAGTCACGCATCTTTTCCTCACTGCTTCCATCTGCCCCGAATCCGGTCATGGAAGTCAACGAAAATTCCTTCTTGGCATCTTCGTACACCATTTTATCCAGTCCCACTACAGCTTCCTGCCACTGGCGTACGATAGCTGCGATGTCTGCCGCTGTAATCATATCAGCCTGCAAGCCATAGAATTCAAGCATTTTTTCATACGCCCACGTCCATTCATACGTATAATAATTGGCGTGCATCTCTGCAAAACGGTCGTGTATCTCATCCACACTGTTCAAACGGTCGCACTCAATATCCTCCATCAGGCGTTCTATCTCACTCTTCGGGGCAATCAGTCCGGAAATATCCACCCATTCTCCTGTTCCAATCGGCGTATCCGGAAGCAGACGAGCACGAATTTCTTCATCTGAAGCAAAATGAATGGCTTCCAGACGCTTGATGACAGAGTTTCCCAGAAATTTATGGATAGCAGTCTCATAAAACTTGATTCCCTTATTCAGTGCCGAATTTTTGATTTTCGCACTTTGATAAGAGTAAATCTCGGAAGTTTCCCCCGACACACGAGCCAGTTCCTTCAAAATCTGTCGGCCAGTCATCATCTTCTGAATAGTGTACGGACTCAACAAGTTATAATTAATCTGGTCCAAACGGTTCGGGTCTTTCCGCTGGTCACGTTTAGGCCACTTCTGCGCATCACGAATTGTACCTACACTCCGCAAATTGACACCCGGCACCAGATAAGTTGTATTCTTTTCCTCTATCAAATAAGAAAAAGGCAGATTCGAAGTATCCGGATGAGTGACATGACGTCCCATCACCAGTGAGAAGGCACCAATACGGGCGGGCCACAGGATATAAGAATCAGAAGTGGTCTTAGCACCTCGTTCCAATGCCCCCTGATGAATCGGCCCTAACTTATACATGTGGTTACTCTGGTTAGAGCCTGAACCTGCATTCATGAACGAGAACATGCCGGCAATAAGCAATGTAGACTTATGGTGCGTTACGGTAAAAGGTCCGGCAAAAATGGCACAAGCCTCTCCATTTTCCTCCTGACAATTACTGAAGAACAATGAATCAGAAGCCGAATAGGTATGTCCCAAATGACAAGCCTGCCCCACGAAACAACGTGTAAGCATCGTGCCATCTTCTACGTGTGAGCCACTTGAGATGATAAAATCATCACAAATCACTCCGTAACCGATATGCACCGGTGCATGCTCATTACTATTGATGCTTCCATTCTTCAAACGGCCGGCACCCTCAATCTGACAATAATCTCCAATCCGTACATTCTTGATGTAACCGGCATTCACTATCATTACATGACTCCCGATAGTACCCGTATCTGACGCATGTGACTCTGCATAAGACTCAATAATCTTCCGCATTTTCTCAATCAGTACCGGGCGATGACGATAAAGAGCCATGATATAAGCCTGATGAGCAGAAAGACGGTCATGAATAATCACCTCACGTCCGCCAGTCTCATTCAAAACTGAGACTTCTACTCCATTCCCAAAACGGCTATGGCAATCCACCAGGATGATATCTACATTCTCGATAAAGGTATCATGCCCTATTTCATAGTTGGCAATGTAATTCTTTACATTCTCAATGTAGCAGTTGTCACCCACCGTTACATTGTGCAAGGTTGCATAATATACACCAGAATGTTTGGCCATTCCACCAGCCAAAGTAAACTCTTTTTCAAAAACGCCCAGTCGCACTTTTCCCGAAAAACGGGTGTGATGAATATAATCCGTATGAAAATCATCGGCCACTTCTACACCACTCCAATCGGAAGCTATACAGTGCTGCGCCTCCAGTCGTGCGATTTCTTCTTTTGTCAGTAAACGATAGTGTTGTGTCATATTTTCTTGTAGTTATTCTTCGTCGTATGTCTGATATAGAAAATCATTGTAAGGATACTTCTGCACATGCAGTTCCTTTACCTTTTTATATAATAAATCACGGAACTGATCAATGTTGGTCTTCTCACGTGCGGAAATAAAGATACAATTATCATTTAGTTTCGCCATCCAGGTATGCATCAGTTCCTCCAGCGTGATATTTTCTTTCGTCTTCGGAGTAAGGTCATCCTCGGCCTTTTCTACATACGTATAGGCATCTACCTTATTAAATACAATCATACTCGGCTTTCCACCTGCACCCAAATCGGCAATTGTTTTCTCTACCACCTGAATCTGTTCCTCAAAATCCGGATGTGAAATATCTACCACGTGTACCAGCAAATCCGCTTCACGTACCTCATCCAGCGTAGATTTAAACGAATCGACCAAGTCAGTCGGCAATTTCCGGATAAATCCTACCGTATCCGAAAGCAAGAAAGGCAAGTTTTCGATAATGACTTTACGCACGGTGGTATCGAGCGTAGCAAACAATTTGTTTTCCGCAAAGACCTCACTCTTGGCCAGCAGGTTCATCAACGTCGATTTACCCACGTTGGTATATCCCACCAATGCCACACGAATCATGCGTCCACGGTTCTTGCGCTGAGTAGACTTCTGCGTATCAATTTCTGCCAGACGCTGTTTCAGCAGAGCCATACGATTCAAGATGATACGACGGTCCATTTCCAACTGAGTTTCACCCGGACCACGCAAACCTACAGAGCCTTTACCACCTCCGGCACCGGAACCACCACCCTGACGTTCCAAGTGCGTCCATAAACGCTGCAAACGCGGAAGCATATACTTATACTGCGCCAGTTCCACCTGCGTCTTGGCATTGGCTGTCTGTGCACGCATCGCAAAAATATCAAGAATCAGTGAAGTACGGTCCAGAATCTTCACTTTCAGTTCATTCTCAATGTTACGGATTTGCTTGGCCGAAAGTTCATCATCGAAAATCACCATCCCGATTTCCGTCTCTTCACTCTCGTTCTGCAACTCCAGGTATTCTTTCACCTCCTGCAACTTACCTTTACCCACGTAAGTCACCGAGTTCGGCGTATCCAGTTTCTGTGTAAAACGTTTTACTACCTCTGCCCCAGCCGTCTCAGCGAGGAAAGCCAGCTCATCCAAATATTCATTGGTCTTACGTTCATTCTGAGTCTGAGTTATCAAACCTACCAGCACAGCTTTTTCTGTCTGTGCTTCTGATATTACAAATTCTTTCATTCAGTATAAATCTAAATTCTATAGAGCGCAAATATAAATAAAAAAAGCGCATCTCATTACAGATACGCTCTTTTTACTTCTTCCTTATTTATTCAAATCCGGATTCATCAATTCTTCGCTTTGTGGAATCGGCCAAACATATCCGCTACTTTGCGGAGTAATCTGTGTTTTCCGTTCAAAGTTAGCTCCGCGACGCAACACATCAATGCCTCGCATCGCCTCACCGATAAACTCCAGACGACGTTCGTTATAAACCGCCATCTTCAAATCTTCACCAGACAAATGATCAATATCCAACTGATTGCTTGTCTCCGGTAATGAACGGAATCTCACCTGTTTCAGACATTCTCTGGCAAGTTTCTCATTTTCAGTTCCACCCAGATTTACATAACACTCAGCCAAGTTCAACAACGTTTCCGCATAACGGAAAATCGGTGCCCAATCCAGTTTCTGTGCAGCATCCGTAAACTTCAGCAACTGATTTTTTTCGTTCTTCATCTGCACACGGGCATCATCAGCTGAATTGTAATTCGGCTTGCCCATGATACCGTTCTCCACGTCTACCCACAAAATCGTATTCTTAGCGTAATAATATTCTGCCAATCCTTGCTGGGTATTCGGGCGGTTTGTTTCCTTCATTGGCAAAGAGAATATGGTTTCATCCGTATAATAAGGAGCCTTGAACATATCTCCAAACTTCGGAGTCAGTTCGTAGCCTGTCACCAGCTTACCTGCTTTTACCGCCTCTGTCCAGTTATTCATGGACATATACGCGCGCATCTTCAACATATTGGCAGCCGCCTGTGTAGCACGAGTTACAGTCGGTTCATCTGCTTTTGCTTTTACCGGCAACGCACTGATATTTTCCAAATCCGAAAGAATCTGTTCGTAAACCTCCTTCACTGTAGCACGTTTCAACGCATTGTGTTCACCGTTCTTTTCCGGAGTCAAACGTAAAGGCACAGATTTCGCATCCGGATTAATTACGTAGGGCGTAGCATACAGATTATTCAAATAGTAATAAGCAAATGCACGCACAAACTTTGCCTCCGCTTTATACTGCTCATACTTTTCTCCAGCAGTAGCTTTAGCACCTTCCAACTCATCCAAGAAAATATTGACACGGTTAATGGCAGCGTATGCCATGCTCCAGGTCACCGTATTTTCTGCATCTGTTTTGCCCACATTAAACTTATAAGTATTGGCCAAAGTAATCAAGTTCGGGTCAGAATTTACAATATCTTCTCCACGGTTATCAAACACCAGATAGGTTTTTCCTCCCATGAAGGAATCCGACGCATCATTTTTTATCGAACCATACAAGCCTAATACAGCTGCTTCCAAACGATTTGCATCATTATAAATATCTCCCGGCTCAATGTACAAAGGTGGTTCCTGATCCAAGAAACTGCTACTGCAACTACTCAACGTGGTTCCAGCCATCAATATAGCATATACAATATATTTTTTCATTCGAATCTGCTTTTAAAAATTCAACAATTAAAACGCCAAGTTTACACCAAATGTGTATGTACGTGCCTGTGGCAAAGTATTTTTATCCGTACCCGGAGCCAGAGTAGCATTGGTCGTATTCGACATCACCTCCGGATCCATACCCGAATAGCCCGTAATTACGAACAAGTTCTGCACCTGTGCATATACGCGCAACTTGCTGATACCGATGGCACTCGCCCAATTCTTCGTATTGAAGGTATAACCCAATGAGATATTCTTCAAACGCAAATAGTCACCTTTTTCCACCCACTCGCTGATAGGCATGGCCGAACCATTAGAATAGTTATCGCCATACACTGGTTTCGGGAAAATGGCATTCTTTCTTTCCGGAGTCCAGTAATTCTGAAGTACCTCCTTCGAGTTATTCCAGTAACGCATGTCACTTACCGTCGCCTTCGTACCATTATAAATATAGTTTCCACCTGAGAACTGGAAGAACAAAGACAAGTCAAAATTCTTGTAAGAGAAGTTATTACTCCATCCACCATACCATGTCGGCAGTGTATTTCCGCAAATCACCGGTTTCAAGCTGCCCTCATAAGGCGTACCATCTTCAAGCATCCATTTTGCTTTCGAGGCATGATTATACAGCACACGTTCTCCATTCTCTCCATAGAACACACGGAACCCGGTTTCCGGATCTACACCACCTGTCGGTGTCAGATACAACTGACCGATAGACTTGCCAGGTACTGTGATATTTGTAATTTCCAATCCAGTGGCATCACCTTTGATAATATTATCCAAACCATTAGCCAGAGATACAACCTTATTACGAGTAGTCGTAATATTAAAACTTGTATTCCATTTGAATGCACCGTCACGTAAAATATCCGCAGAAATCGTCAACTCAATACCTGAGTTTGTCATCTTTCCAGCATTGGTTGTCAGGATATTTCCTGGAAGACCTTTCGAAGGAGCCTGTGGCACATCCAGAATCAAGTCTGAAGATTTCGTATAGAAATAATCAAAATCAATATCGATACGATCAAGTACACGTGCACTGAAACCTACGTCATACTTTTCTGAAGATTCCCATTTCAAATTCGGGTCGGCAATCTTACTTAAACGATAACTTCCCTGAGAACCGTAATAGTAAGGAGAATAATACGAACGTGAGGCATAGTCATCGATATTCGTATTACCTACCACACCATAGCTACCCTTGATCTTAAAGTCTTCAATCACATGCTTGAGCGGTTCAAAGAAAGCTTCTTCCGACACACGCCATGCCGCTGAAACACCTCCAAAGTTACCCCAGCGATTATCCTTGCTCAATGCAGAAAGGCCATCACGACGGAAATTGATAGAGAACATGTATTTCGATGCAAAGTCATAGTTGATACGTCCAAAATACGAAACCATAGAGCTCTTGGAAATACTACCCGAAGCTGTGGCATTGGCAAAAGTTCCCTGGAAGTTCGTAAACTTATCATCCTGCAATTCTGTACGAGAAGCATCCCATTCATTGTAGCTGCTTTCAGTAGCTTCCATACCCACCAGGAAATTGAAATGATGACGATTAGCCGTAAAATCATACGTTGCCGTATTCGTCCAGGTCCAGATACTGCTATGCACTGCCGCATTGAACGCATACCCGCCTTTATTTACTCCATCTCCATGATTAGGTGACCAGAAACGAGAGTTTTCGATACGTGCATCGTCAATATTATACTGGGTTTTCAATGTAAGACCTTTCACAGGAGTAACTTCTGCAAAGAAACTGCTCAAAATACGGTTTACATCCACGTTGGTCTTATTACCCAATTCCACCAATGCCACCGGATTCGAAAATGTATTCATTACCGCATTAGGTCCATAACCCAACACACCTAACGAATGTTCATAATAACCTTTGCCATTTTCATCATAGATAGGTATATTCGGAGAGTTAGCCAGCGCCATACGCGGGAAACCACCTACTGCAAAGTTTGAACCGTTACGTGCCGCATCCACCTGCGATGTAGAACTTACGTTCACGCTCGAGTTCATACCAATCTTCAGCCAGTCTGTTACGTTAGCCACAATGTTAGCCTTACCGCCCAGACGTTTATAGTTATCGCCCACTACAATACCTTTCTGCGTATTGTAATTAGCCGACATATAATATTTCACTTTTTCCGTTCCACCACTTACGGCTACAGTCTGGTCTTGTGTAAACCCATTCTGAAAAATAGCATCTGCCCAGTTAGAGTCTACTCCCGGCATCAAGTTAAATGCCTTATCACCATAAGCAGGATTAGCGATGAATGTCTTATCCATAGCAGCCAGTTCAGCTGCTACATCTGTTCCGTATGCATTACGAACCGCCATATTCTTGAAGTCTACATACTCCTGTGCATTCATCATATCAATGAACTTCGTCCGGTTGGAGAAACCGACAGAAGCATCATACGTTACTTTTGCTTTTCCGCTGCTTCCCTGCTTGGTAGTAATCAGCACGACCCCGTTTGCCGCACGTGAACCATACAAAGCTGCTGCCGCCGCATCCTTCAACACGTCAATAGAAAGAATATCAGCCGGATTAATGTCAGCCAACGCATTGGCATTACCCAATCCTCCGCCCAAATCACCCGACTGAATCGGCATTCCATCCACTACGTACAAAGGAGAAGTACCCGAAGTAATCGAGTTTACACCACGAATATGTACCACAGGAGCCTGACCTACTCCTCCTGAAGGAGTCGTTACATTCAAACCAGAGGCACGTCCCTGCATCATCTGGTCCAAGCTTGTATTAGGCACGTCCTTTAACACATCGTTGCGGATTGAAGCTACTGAAGCTGTCACCGTACGTGCGCTCTGCGTACCATACGCCACAACCACCACTTCTTCCAAAGCCTGTGCATCCGATTTCAACACTACATTCACCACCGGTTTTACAGCCACTTCCTGGCTCTGCAAACCGATAAAAGAAACCACTAAAGTTTTTGCCGAAGCCGGCACACCAGAAATTGTAAAGTTTCCATCAATGTCGGTCACTGTCCCTACAGTAGTACCTTTTACCAACACCGATGCGCCCACTACCGGCAATCCGTCTTCTTCCGACATCACATTACCGGTCACTTGAGAAACTTGGGCGTTTGACAGACCAATCCCTATCAGAAGAATGGCCATGAACAACGTCATTCTTTGTTTCATAAAATCTCTCTTTTAATTTAGTTAAGTTAGTCTAATACATTTATCACAAACGGGGCGCGAATGTAAGAAAATAAAGAGAAATTATAAAACAGCGGGCAATTTTACACTAAAATTTATTTATAAGGAGTAAAACGATATCAAAATAGATAAACAGATGGTTTTTAAGAACTTGCTTTCACTTCTTCAACCGCATAAAAAGTGAATACAAATAGAATAAAATTGCAATTATTTTGTATTATTAAGAAGTTCATTCTAACAAAAAGACCAGTTTTTAAGTGAATAAGACGAAAAAAGAGGTACATCCACACAGGACATACCTCTTTTATTATTTCAGCTATAATAACGATTATTCAGCAGAAGCTTTTACGAATTTCACTTCAAATTTAGCTTTATATTGAGTATTACCTTCTACTGGTACAGTATCATCTTCTGTTGAAAGCAGATATTTTTTATCAGCTTTCTCATCAAATGCATAAAGTTCATATGTTACCTGATAAGTCACGTTGTCCGTTTTAGCCTCAGCAGTTGCTGCTTCCACGTTAATACCTACCAAGTCCATACAGATAGGATACTCCTTCTCTTCAGCAAATTTCTGAGTCATTCCTGTAGCCAATTTTGTTGTATTGACTTTCAGAGAAATTTCATTATTAGCCAGGTAATCAGTTGTTAAGAATTGAGGATTTTTATGATCCTTATCTACCACAAACTGAATGTGGTCTTCTCCAGCTGCCTTCGACTTACCAATAGTAGCAAAGAAACTAGAGATACGCACCAAAGAATTCTTAGTATAATCAGGTGATGGTTTTTCTTCGTCTACCTCAAAATCTTTTGCAATTTCTACTGCAGCTAAAGCTCCTTCTTTATCAAATGTACCAGCATATTCATCCTTCACCATTGTAGATGCCAATGAGTCACTCTTCCAGGCATAATCAATCACCATAGAATAGGTTGCATCTGTATAACCTGCACCATACAAATGATCTTTCACTCCGTCTGCAACCTGCAACTTCAAAGAATATGTCTTCTGAAGCTCTACTACGCTTTGATTGAAAGTAACAGTTATCGGACTACTAACCTGTTTCTCAGCATCAAACACAAACTGATTATCTGACAAAGAGAAAAAGTTATCTGGATCTGTTGCCTTAACCGGTACATTTACAGCTTCAGAAAAAGAAGCTCTATTCAACACAATCTTAAAAGATGTTTGCCCCGGTGACAACTGTTCAGAAACTGCACTGCTTTCAAAATAAGCACCAATTGCATCCGCATCTGCTTCCGGGCTTGCCACTTCCGTATCTTCATAATCGCTGCATCCTACCATCATTACGGCCGGAGTCATCAATAATCCGAAAAAGAATTTATTTAATTTCATAATACTCTTAGTTTTTAACTTTAATCTAACTTATTATTCATCTGCAACTGGTTTCGGTAAAGTCCATGCCGGACTATCTTCTGCAGTTAATGCCTTATTAGCCTGAAGTTCAGCTTCCGGTATACGCCACAACAAGATATCGTCTGTTTTTGCAATATTAAATACACATTCTGCATTCGGGAAACCAGCTCCACGACGGTCTACTCCCTTGTTAAGACGCATTACATCGAACCAAATTACTCCTTCACCCCAAAGTTCAATACGACGCTGGAAATAAACAGCTTCCTGAGGATTAGAAGCATAGTCAGTTAAATAAGCTTGTGATCCGCTTGACAAACGGTTGTTAAGCAATTCCTTGAAATATTTTTCACCTTCAGCCCGATTTCCAGCTTCAGCGTATGCTTCTGCAGCAATCAGATACATTTCTTCAATACGCATCAATACAATATCATTGGCATTGATAGTAGTACCTACCACATCATTATAGGGACCGAATTTTACCTGAGTATAAGGCTTGTAACCCTGTTTTGCCACAAAAGCAGCTTGTTCGTCACTTAAGAAACCATCAGATTCTGCAGCGGCATCCAACCACCATTGTTTACGGATGTCAGCATCATCAATCTCCTTATATAATTTCAAACTAATCTGACGACCACCTGAATAGTTTGCATATCCATAGCTCAGTGATCCCATGTGAGAAGGCCAGTTACAGATACCTGTATCTACCACGTCATCTGTTTCGCTGACAATGATACCCCACATCCAGTTCACCTCATCTACACTCCAAAATGTCGGTTTACCTACCGCAGTACGAGAAGCGATAGCAATACCTTCACTTGTTGCCGCCTTGATAGCATTTGCCGCATCATCAGCTGCTTTAGCGTATTCATGCATTGACAGATACATACGTGCACGAAGTCCGTATGCTACTGACAGACTGATATAACGCTTGTCAGCACGTTTTACCTTTCCTTTTTCTGCATTAGTCAGCAAATCAATAGCATTGTTCAAGTCTGATTCAATCTGTGTATACACGTCTTTTACAGACGAACGTTTACAACCATTCACAGAAGCATCTGCCGAATTCTTTTCTGTAATCAGCGGTACACAAGGTTTGTCCTCATTACCTTTATAGTTAAACTGATACAGTTGTGCCATTACCCAATAAGAGAATGCGCGTGCAGCCAGTCCTTGTCCCAGATAGAATTGTTCATTGGCGTCTTCTGTTTTTTCATCAATGCTTCCTACTACATTGTTGGCAGCAAAAACGATAGAATACAAGTCATTCCATACCATCTGTCCTTCCAAGGAAGTATTTTCACGGTCTTCAAATGTCAAGTCATATCCAGTCCAGTTATAACCGTTGTTATCACTTATTACGTCTTCTGTATTAGAGTCCAGACACAACATGACAGTAGGATAACCAATATCATTATGACGTTCAGCTCCCAATGCACTTGAGTTAGGGAAAGCCTGGTTGAAAGTAGAGAAAATCGCATTTACCTTTGCCACTCCACGTTCAGGATTCAGTGTAGAAACGGTCTCCTTCTGAGAGTCTGTCACGATTCCTCCATCGGGCAATGTATCCATATCCTGGCAACCAGTCACAGCCAGTGAAGATACAAGCAATGAAGCAAAAATATATTTTGTTTTCATATCTGTTTCTTATTTATATTTTAATTAAAATGTAAGGCTGATACCTCCAGAAATTGTACGGATGGCAGTATAAAGTGATGTAGTAGCACTTGTATAGCTCTGACGTGGGTCAAGACCCTTACGTGCAGAAAGCAATCCTACATTATCGGCAGTGAAATATACACGCAGTTTTTCCAGCATCATCTTGCGAACCAAGTTAGACGGAAGTGTATAACCAATAGTGATATTATTTACACTCAGATAGTTAGAACTTGCAAGCCAGCGAGTTGAAGTAGAGTTTGTATACTTATCCTGTGCATTCAGACGAGGTACATCCGTATATTTATTTTCCGGAGTCCATGCATTGTAAATATCCTTGTGCCAGTTCTGTCCGTCACCTTTTCCAGCCATCATGAAACGATAACCTGAGTCATAAATCTGACCACCCAACTGATAAGACAACTGAATAGAAGCATCAAAACCGTAAAGCTGTACAGAAGTTCCCAAACCACCGTATACCTTCGGCATCAAGTTGTCTGTGGCCACCTTGTTTGTAGTCTGAGCTAATGCATAATTGTCTGTTTTATACAACTCACCCTTGTCATCTTTTGCCCAATACTGAGCCAAACCTGTTTCTGGATCTACGCCAGCATAATCTACCAAATACATACGGTACATTGATTCACCTTCTTCGTAAATGTAGTTTCCATCAATCAACTGACCATCCAAGTCCGGATGCAACTTGTTGATTTTATTTTTGATGAAAGTGGCATTCAAATTCACATCCCAAGTAAAGTTCTTCTGGTTGAAAATCAAATAAGTCAAATCCAATTCAAAACCAGAGTTGGTCATAGAACCTACGTTCATCGGAATAGAAGTATAACCCACACTTCCGGCAACCGGTTTGTTGTAAAGCATATCACTTGACTTACGACCGAAGTATTCAGCCGATCCGTTCAAACGGTTATTGAACAAGGCAAAATCAATACCTACGTTATAAGAAGTTGAAGTTTCCCAAGTCAAATCGCGATTACCCTTTGCAATCATCGTACCGTCAGAGAACACACCGTCTGCACCAGTCATGTTATACTGGTCCATCCATGGATAATAGTTTTTAGCTGTCTCCATCACTCCTACAGTATATCCACCTGGGAACAAGATATCATCGTTACCCTGCTGACCGAAAGAAGCCTTCAGTTTCAACATGTTAATCCAAGTGATATCCTTCATGAAATCTTCACGTGTAATCATCCAAGCCACACTTGCAGCCCAGAAGTCACCCCAACGATTTTCAGGAGCAAAACGAGAAGAAGCATCACGACGGTAAGAAACGTTACCAAAGTATTTATCGTCATAAGAGTAGTTGACACGACCAAAGAAACCTTCAGTAGCATAAGTCAATTTCATACCGCTGGCAGTCTTCTTATCAATTGTATTGCTAATATAGAAGCTTTCAGGGTCATACAGATTCTGACCAGAACCTGTCAATTCTGTATATTGGTATGAATAACCATCATAACCGGCAGTAATATCAAAATGATGTACATCTTTCACTGCAAACTGATAGTTAGCTACATACTGCTGGTCAAAACCGAAAGTACGCATTGCAGCCTGATAAGCATTACCTCCATAAGAAGCACTCTGACCCATATATGCGTTACCCAAATCATTGTAACGTGTATTGTCGATATTCATACCAAAGCGTGCGCTGATGGTAAGACCTTTAATCGGAGTCAATTCAGCAAACCAGTTTGCATTCAGCACGTCAGCCAAAAATTCAGTCTTATTATAAATAAGGTCACCTGCCGGGTTGGCAATAGACATAAATGCACGTGATGAAGGACTGCTTACACCATCACCGTAATCATACACCTTACGACCGTTCAGTGTCATAATCTGTTTGTCAGCTCCACGTACATACATCGGATAAACCGGAGCAATGTTATTGGCAATATAGAAAGCATTACCGGAAGATGATGCATTATCCTGATCGCCCGGATAGTTACTCTTTGAGTTTACATAGTTCATGTTGGCACCCACTTTCAACCAGTCTGTTACCTTGTAGTCACCCTTCAAACGACCGCTGAAACGAGTCAAACCAGAACCTTCAATTACACCCTGATCATCCAAATAGCCGAAAGCCATGTAGAAAGTAGACTTATCGTTACCGCCAGACACATTCAAGTTATATTCCTGACGAAGAGATGTTCTAAATGTTTCATCAGCCCAGTTATCCGGAGTATAATAATATCCATATTCATCTGTATAGCCCAATGTAGCATTCGGGTTCAGCAAACCGTTGCTACCAATCAGCAACTGACCTTCAGGTACTGTATAAATCTGATAACCTACACCACCATTTCCAGCAGAAAGCAAAGTATTGTTTGCAGCTACATTGGCAGCCTGCGGAGTCATGCCATTGGTCTGTACATAACCATTATAGATAGCTTCGTAAGCTTTTTCCAGATAATTCTTTGAACTTGTCAGCACATCGTAGTTCTTTACTCCACGAGAGTTGGCACCCCATTTTGCATCGAAGTTTACACGTGCCTTACCAGAAGTACCTTTTTTAGTAGTAATCATGATGATACCGTTTGCACCACGCGCACCATACAACGCTGTAGAAGCCGCATCTTTCAACACTGTCATCGATTCAATATCTGCAGAGTTGATAGATGACAAATCTCCATCATAAGGCACACCATCAACTACATACAACGGATCTGTTCCGGCATTGATTGATCCGACACCACGGATACGCACTTTTGCATCTTCACCCGGCTGACCGTTATTACTCAAAATCTGCACACCTGCTACAGCTCCAGCCAATGCATTTGATACGTTTGACACCTGACGTTTCTCAATCTTATCAGCTTTCATCACTGCTGCAGAACCTGTAAATGACCCTTTGGTAGAAGTACCATACGCAGTTACCACAACTTCATCAAGTACCTCAGCATCAGACTTCAACACCACTTTTACGATAGGCTTAATCTTCACTTCCTGCGACTGCATTCCGATGAAAGAAATGACCAAAGTTCCGGCGGAACTATAAAGTATTATAAATTATTGATCTATAAATAAATAGAAATTATTCAATTAAATAAGATTTGTAAATCAAGATGGCTTGTAAACTGATATTCTATACGGATTTTCTACCAAGATTATACTCTGAATAAGTCATTTTTATATAATTAGATGAATATATTAGCTCAAAACGAATTTATTGAGTCATACAAGACAAATAAAATTCCATACATTTATTCAGTAAACGCGTTTTCATTTGTCAATAAAATATGTTTTCCTGCCTTATATTGTTTTAAGAGTATGAAATTTCTTCATAGATTTTACAACAATATATATTGAGCCACCTGCTTATATATTAAGTAGTTTAAAGAAAATGTCTTATAATAAAATAGAGAGCGTACTAAGAAAAAAACTTACCCAAGAATACGCTACGCAACTTGGGTAAGTTTCCTATAATAATTCTCGGAATTTATAAATAAGAAGACAATGCTTTTTGCTTCTATATATTATAAATTCAAGAAAAACTTCTCAATCTATTAATATGAGGGATTCTGTTTAATCTGAGGATTAGCATCAATTTCCGCCTGAGGGATAGGCATAATAGTTCTATAATCATTCCAATTAACGGTTATTAAATCTTCTCCATTCAAGAAATGAGTACCTCCTTTTCTCTCAACAGTATCTCCTACACGTAAAATGTCATATAGTCTATGACCTTCCATCACAAGTTCTTTTCTACGTTCTTTCTTAACTAAATCAAGAGTTGCTGTGATTTTTGTGTTGTTTGGATTAGCACGATGTCTTATTTGATATAAGTATTCATCAGCAGAATTTTGATCAGGAGTGCCTTTTCTTAATGCAGCTTCTGCTCCAATTAGATAAATATCAGACAATCGGATTACTCTAACATTATTCACAAAAATATTTCCGTCAAGTCCTGGATACTTGTTTACAACACGCTTCTGTCCATCTTTATCTTTTATCAATAATCCCAATCGTACATCATCCGGATCTTCGTTTAGTAAATTCAGGAAATCAGTTGTTGCAATCATTGTTCCGTATGAACTTGGTGCAACAAGAGATCCAATAAGCTCTCTACTTCCGCCATACATAGTAGAAGATAAATCTAAATCAAAAATAGATTCACTATTTTCACGTTTTCCCCACATGTTGATATATTCAGCGTTAGGGACTAGATTATATCCTCCATTATCAATGACATCTTTTGCGTATTTATAGGCTTCCTCATAATTACCTTTATATAAATTGACACGAGCTATTAAGGCCTTTACCCCCCAGCGGTTTATGTGACCGTATGTTTTATCTTCACTTATAAAATCTAAAGCATCTGCTAAATCAGTTAAAACTGCTTCATAGCCTTGTGCTACAGTAAGACGCTCAGGTAAACTTGCAGCATCAAGTACGGTTGTTATCACAGGAACTCCTAAAGATGCTCCATTATCTTTTTGATACGGTGTACCATAAGTAATTAGAAGGTTGAAATGAGCTAATGCTCTGATTGCTAAAGCTTCCCCCTTTGAATTCTTAGTTACATCTGTCATTGGTATAGAACCAGATTCAATAGCATCTAAGAGGACATTAGCACGATTTATGACTACATAAGGTACAGACCAAAGTGATTCTCTAGCATTATTTTGCCTATCGGTAAAACGATAAAAGTTTTCTGTACGGTCTCCAACCATTCTAGTTTGTATATCTTCACCGCCCACTTCTGGACGAGTAATGAAATCTGTACCGTAATAGTATGAACCATCGACAGAAATAAGCCCTTGATAAAGTCCGTTCACTGCTGTTCTCGTATCTTCTTCCGTGGTGATTGCTCCTTCACTAACTAACGAATTGCTAGGCAATGTTGTCAGATAATCATCACACGAAGATAACAACGTAACTCCAGTCAGCAAGGTCACAAATATTGTATGTATAGTTGTTTTCATTGTTTCTTCTTTTTATTAAATTCCTAATTCAACACCAAATGTAACAGTCTTTAAGTTAGGAAGTCCAAGTGTTGGAATTCCATTTACTGGCATTTCAGGATCTGCATATTTATATGAAGTCCAAGTGAGTAGATTCGTTCCTGAGACAAATACACGAACATTGTTTAACTGTGCTTTGTTAACCCATTTTTGTGGAAGTGAGTAAGAAAGACTTAATGATTTCAAACGTAAATAGTTCAAATCTTTCATAAAACGTGAGCTCCCATAATTTCCCCATTTGTAATTATTGATTCGGCGAGGAACATCTGTAACGTCACCAGGTTTTTGCCATCTGTCTAACTGTTCGGTTGACATATTATACCATACCTGATATCCATCTGTATCTGTAAGACTTGTTCTCCAAGTGTCGAATACTTTTCCACCTAAAGAGAAATTGAAAAGCATACTCAATTCTAATCCTTTCCATGAAACAGAGTTTCTCCATCCACCAGTTAGTTTTGGGTCTGGTTTGCCGATAATTACACGTTGAGCTTTTGTAGGATCTTTAGTTAATTCTCTGTTTATACTGCCATCTTCATTTACTGTATTTAATACCCATTGCTCTTCACCAGTTTGTGGGTCTACACCAGCCCATTCACGGCTCCACCATGAATAGTATGATTCTCCTTCACGAATAATACTAGTACCATCAATGATATCTTTTCCTCCATAAAGCTTGGTTACTTTATTGCTATTGTGTGACAATGCTAGACCTGTATTCCATCTTACTTGTGAGTGTTTGAACACGTCCACATTGATGTCTACTTCTACACCCTGATTTTTCATTTCACCAACATTTTTTAGCATAGTTTGAAAACCTACAGCCATTGATGTGGGAACATCTTGCAATAAATCACTTGTACGACGTGTATAGTAATCAAATGTAATGTTTAAACGGTCAAAAAAACGAGCATCAAATCCGATATTGAGATTCTTGTTTTTTTCCCATGACAAGTCTGGATTTGGAACAGAATTTGGAGCAGAGCCTGGTTTATCCTGGTAATTGTAACCATATCCATACAAGCTTAGATGGCTGTAGTATGAACTAGGCAAAGTACCATTGATACCATAAGATGCTCTTATCTTTAAATCATTTAACCATGTCAGATTATGCATAAATTCTTCTTGTGTCATTCTCCAAGCAGCAGAAACAGACCAGAAGTTTGCCCATCGATTATTTGCACCTAAACGTGAGCTTCCATCTCGACGGAAATTGGCTGATACATAATATTTATTGTCAAAATCATAATTTACACGTGACAAAAGTGACAACAAATGGTCTTGTTCGTAATACGCCATACCTTCCATTGGAGTAGCAGCATTAATAGATTCTGGCAATTTATTGTGCGGATATCCATTTTGTGATGCCATTACATACTCTATTCTGCGGTCATCTACATCCCATCCTACAAGTACATCCAAATTATGTTTTTGATTAAAGCTCTTCACATAATTTAATGTGGTAGAAGAATAGATGTTGTTTTGATTCAAAATATAGTTAGATCCAAGACCTCCTAAATCGCTACCATTGTTTGAATCCATAGGCCAGTAGGTTAATGATTTATTAGCTATATAATCATAGCTGACATTTTCTTTTAGCGTTAACCCATCAATAATCTCATAGGAGGCCCATAAATTATTCGAACTTCTGAAAACATTTGACTCATTCTTGTCTTTCTGTAAATCTTCTATAGGATGAGATTTAGGGAAATAAGCCTGAATAATAGGATTTGACATATCATAGTTCCCTTCGTCATCGTAGATTCGTATGTTAGGGGTAATCACATAGTTAAGCAAGAAAAAAGGATTGGCAAAAGCTGTTCCTTCACTAACAACAGAGGATTTTTGTTTTGACAATGAAATATTTGCTCCCATTTGCCATTTATTATCTGCCGAACGGTGAGTTGCATTGATACGTCCAATAAATCCATCCATTTTAGAGTTGTTAGCTTTACCTTGGTCTTTTTTGTATGCTAAAGAAGCGAAGAAGGAGTTTCGATCATCACCACCTTGTGCAGAAAATTCGTAGTTTTGTGAAGAGCCGTGTTTACGGAATAAAGCAGACTCCCAGTCTTCATTATAGTCAGGCGCATAGGTGTCTGCTGCTGCTTGAGCATACGCTTTTGCTTGTTCTTCTGTTGCAGGAGTGTAATTTCCGTCTGCATCAGGAATACCATAAAGAATAGCTTCATTATAGGCTCCTTCGTATGTCAGTTCTCTACGTTGAGTTCCATTTACATTTTCACGATTTTTCATAGCCCAATCAGAGAATCCCCAATTGGCTTTAAAATTGATACGTGTTTTGCCGGCTTTTCCTTTCTTTGTAGTAATCAAAATTACACCATTGGCTGCTCTAGAACCATACAAAGAAGCTGCAGCCGCATCCTTTAATACGGTAATATTCTCAATATCACTGGGATTAATAGATGACATAATATTAAATGATTTACTATCGTCTGTTACAGCTGATATAGCAACATCTCCTGATACAACGGGAACACCATCTATTACATATAATGGCTCATTGGTTGCATTCATTGAGCCTGTACCTCTTACGCGAATTTCTAATGCCGCGCCCGGTTGTCCACTGTTACTGTTTATTGTTAATCCAGGAGTTGTACCAGCAAGAGCTTGCTCAAAAGAGGTGACAGGAATATCTTTTAAAGCTTTTGCTCCATCAACAGAAGATGCCGCTCCTGTAAATGAAGATTTTTTAGCAGTGCCATACGCAACAACCATAACTTCATCAAGTTGTTCTGCGTCAGATTTTAATAATACTTTTACAATTGGCTTAACTTTCACTTCCTGCGACTGCATTCCGATGAAAGAAATGACCAAAGTTCCGGCGGAACTTGGCACATTAGTCAACGTAAAATTACCATCAATGTCGGTAACAGTACCTACTGTAGTACCTTTTACCAATACTGATGCGCCCACTACAGGTAAACCATCCTCTTCAGAAGTAACATTACCTGTTACCTTTGAGATTTGAGCGTTTACCAGACCAATACCTATCATCAGGCAGGTCATTAACAGCATCAATTTTCTTTTCATAAAAATCTCTCTTAAAGTTTAACTTTACATTAATAAAAATTCATTCACTCTAACAGGACGCAAAAGTAGTAATATCTTTTTAAATATTTATACCATTTTCAATAAAATTCCCCCAAAAGCTTGCTTTTTAACACTTATACCTGCCACTTTCATGCAAAAGTATGTTTTTATAAAGTAAATGATATGCATTTCTTGTATCTGGGATTTATCATCGAATCAAAATAATGAATCCTTTTTGCTAGATACTTGTTAGTTTTAATTTAGCTAAAATAGACGTTATATAAGTAATAAACTTCTTCTTATTGCATATTATCTGCATATTTTCTTAAAAACAACATAGTATGAACAAGATTTATTTCAGATTGGTCTACAATCGTAAAAAGAAGTTAAACAAATCAGGTAAGGCTCTTATTCAAGTGGAAGCTTACAGAAATCGTAAAAAGGTTTACATTTCGACAGGAATATATGTCAATCCAAAGCAATGGGATAACCATCATAGTAGAATTATCCAACATCCGCATTCTGAAGAATTAAACCGAATGTTAGAAGAATTTATTTTACAATTGCAATGGGAAGAATTGAAATCATGGAAACGCGGTGTCTATATCAACTTGTCCGCTTTTAAAACTTTCAACCATCAAAATGATACAGAGAAAATGACATTTCTACTCTTTGGTAGAAATTGGGTAGAACACTCATTGCGTAAAGATACTACCAAAAAGAATCTTTTAACGACTTTGGATTTACTCAATCACTTTCGTCCCTCTATTGAATTTGAAGATATAACCTATACATTTCTTCTTGATTTTGAAGATTTCATGAGGCAAAGAATGTATGAAACAAACACAATCGCCAAACACATGAGACAATTAAGAACCTTTGTTAATGAAGCTATCAAAAGAGGATATATTCAGCCTGATGAATATCCGTTTAGAAAATACCAAATAAAAACAACTCAAAGTAAACATAGTTTTTTACTACCTGAAGAAATAAGGAAGCTAGAAAAGCTAGAGCTTTCATCGTGTCCAAAATCATTAATGCATAGCTTGAAAGCATTTTTATTTTGTTGTTATACGGGGATTCGATATTCAGACTTTGTACTTCTTAATGAAAGTAATATTGTTACGATAAAAGGAGAGAAATGGCTTATATTTAAAACTGTCAAGACAGATACAAAAGTCAGCATAGCATTATATCTTCTCTTTCAGGGGAAAGCCCTCCGATTATTGCAAGAATATCATCAGAATTTAAGTGATTTTTTTCATATAAAATCGAATTCTTCCGTAAATAAAGATTTAAAAAAAATCGGTGTGTTAGCCAAGATAGAAAAACACTTTTCATTTCATACAGCCCGGCATACTAATGCTACTCTTTTAATTTACAACGGGGCTCAAATAACTACAGTCCAAAAGCTATTGGGGCATCAAAGTGTAAAAACTACTCAGAGATATAGCGATATTTTTTCAGGAACGATTGTAAAAGACTTGAAAAAATGTAAGTTCTAATCATTAATCTAAGAATGTAATTATTAATTTAAGAAGACGCTCTGTTATAGTTTATATTTTACGGTGCAGAGCCGTACGTTTTCCGCATGAGAAACATACGGCTCCGCATCGTAAAACGTATGTTTCTCGCACGAGAAACATAATATAATATTATGCATTACATCATCTATATAAATACATTTTCTAATCCTATTAGTAATAATAAGGTAGAAAAACTATATAAATTTTGCAGTTATAACTGATTTAAAATGGCTCATTAATAAATTGGAAATAAATTTACCATTTGATAATCAACGAATTAAAGCTAATATAGTTCCGCCGGAACTTTGGTCATTTCTTTCATCGGAATGCAGTCGCAGGAAGTGAAAGTTAAACCAATTGTAAATGTAGTATTAAAATCTGATGCTGAGCAGCTTGATGAAGTTGTTGTGACAGCAATGGGTATTAAACGCGATCGTAAGGCGTTAGGATATGCTGCACAAGATTTAAAATCTGACCAACTTAATAAAAGTGGTACAACATCACTGGCTAATGCAATACAAGGTAAACTGACAGGTGTTGAAGTACGCCAATCGTCTGGTGCTCCGGGTGCCTCTTCTCAAATCATCATTCGTGGAGCCCGTTCATTTGATGGAAACAACCAACCTTTGTATGTAATTGATGGTATGCCTATCAATACATCAGCAGACTTTGATACCGGTAGTTCTGTAACAGGAGCAAACTATGCAGACCGTAGTATTGATATTAACCCTGAAGATATTGAGACCATTAACGTACTCAAAGGACAGGCTGCTTCTGCATTGTATGGTATTCGAGCATCTAATGGTGTCATTGTAATTACAACAAAACGCGGTTCTAAAAACAACTTGAATAAGCCAAGTGTTACTATTTCTACTAACATGAGTGCTCAGCGTGTTTCTAGAAAATTTGAACGTCAAACAGTATATGCACAAGGCGATAAAATCAGCGCATACAATCCTTCATCTTCCAGCACATGGGGACCTAAAATCACAGATTTGGCAAATGATCCTGTTTATGGTGGAAATACAGACAACCAATATACTGCAGAATTTGGTAAACATGAAGGTCAATATTATAACACTCAACGTGCAAAAGCTGGTCTTGATGGTTGGACAACTCCGCAAATTTATGACAACGTAGGTGATTTCTTAGGTACTGGATTTACAGAAAACACAAATGTAAATATATCACAAAGTCTCAACGGGGTAAACTATTCATTTGGATTAAACAACTCTTATCAAAATGGTATCATCCCATCTACAGGTATGAATCGTTGGGGAGCCAGAGGTTTGGTTGACTGGAAAATCAATGAAGAATGGAATACTGGTTTTTCTGCAAACTATTCATCAACCAAAATTACATCTGCTCCTGGTGCTAATGATGGTATAATGAACGTCGTATATTCTGCTCCTGCTGAATATGATCTGAAAGGAATCCCGACACACGCACCTGGAGATATCACGAACCAAGTACTTTTCCGTTCTACTTCATTTGTGAACCCATATTGGTGGGCTGATCATAATGAATACTTGCAGCACACAAACCGTGTTTTTGGCAATGCATATCTTGAATATCAGCCAAAATTAAATTGGGGAGATGGATTTACTTTGAAGTTCCGTGAACAAGCAGGTTTGGATATTTGGACTTCTAATTATGCCGATGTAAAAGAAATGGGTACAACAAGTGCCCTACTCGGTGGCGAAATTGAAAATTATGGTTCACAACACAATGTTTTCAACAACTTGTTTACCATTAATTTCGACGGTCGATTTGGTAATGAAGACGAATGGGGATTGAACATCATCTTAGGTAATGAATTTAATGACGAAAACATTCGTACTTGGGACTATTATGCAAGCAATTTTAATTTCCCGGGATTCCCGACCATTGGAAATGCGACTAACCTGGCCAGTGCTAATGAATATACAAGAAGAGAACGTACTGTAGGTTTCTTTGGAAGTGTGTCTGCATCCTGGAAAGACCAGTTGTATTTAACTGTTACAGGACGTAATGACTACGTATCTACCATGCCTAGAGGAAGCCGTAGTTTCTTCTATCCTTCAGTTTCTTTGGGATGGGAATTCACTAAATTACCATTCTTGGAAGGCAACAGTGTAATCAACTATGGTAAATTAAGAGGCTCATTTGCACAGGTAGGTCAAGCTGGTACTTATTACAACAACTTCTACTATACACCTTCTTACGGAGGAGGTTTCTTGGCCTACACTCCGGTATCTTATCCGCTTCCAAGTGGTGTTTCATCATACGTACCATATTATGTAGTATATGATGAGAATCTTAAGCCGCAAAATACAGTAAACTATGAAGCCGGTATTGATTTGCATTTATTCAACAGCAGAATTAAAATGGAATATACCTATAGTTTACAGAATGTTAAAGATCAGATATTCTCTGTACCGACAGATGGTGCTATAGGTTATCAATATATGATGACAAATGCCGGAAAGATGCGTACCCATGCACATGAATTCTCTATCAATGCAGCTATTCTGCAAAGTAAAGATTATGATTTGAATTTGGGTATCAACTTTACCAGAATCCTCAACAAGGTTATTGAACTTGCACCGGGTGTAGAATCTATTATGTTGGGTGGATTTGTTGAGCCGCAGGTTAGAGCACAGGCTGGATGTACTTATCCTAATATCTATGGTGCTGCATTCAAGCGTGATAGCGAAGGAAACATGTTATTGCTTAATGGCTTACCACAAGCAACAGGAGATAGCCAGAACTTAGGTAACTGTTCACCGGATTTCACAACTGGTATCACTTTTGGTGGACGCTACAAACGTCTTTCTTTAGCTACTACATGGAGCTGGCAGCAAGGTGGAAAAATGTATCATGGTACAAACATGACATTAAACTATTTCGGTGCAACAAAAGAATCTCTTCCATACCATGAAGGAACAATGGTAGCAGAAGGTATTGATGAAGCTACAGGAGAAAAGAACACGGTTGAAGTTAGCAAGCAAGCTTATTATCAGGAATATTACAACATTTCTGAATCTGGTATTTATGATACTAGCTTCGTAAAATTGCGCGATGTAACACTGACATACCAATTACCAAAGATGGGAATTTTCGACATTTCTGTATATGGATTTGCTCGTAATATCTTAATCTGGGCTAATCTGCCGAATTTTGACCCGGAATCATCACAGGGTAACAATAACATGAGTGGATATTTTGAACGCTTCTCTGTTCCTAATACTTCAAGCTTTGGTGGTGGACTTACTATTAAATTCTAAAATAAATACGATTCAAATATGAAGAAATATATATTATCCGTTTTATCTATTGCATTTCTCGGACTCACATCTTGTACCGAGGATATAATGGATGACATCAATAAGGATAACCAACATCCTTCTCCTGAAAATGTATCAGCCGCACTTCAGCTGACAGATGCAATTATGGCTACAGGTTTCAGTACAGTATCAGGAGACTATGCTTTTTATCTTTCCTCTCTTACCGAACAAGAAATTGGAGTTGGAAATAACCAGTTAATGAGAGCAGAGTTACGTAACTCTGCGGAATGGGCAGCATCTACGACTTTCAATAACGTATGGAATGCAACCTATGGAAATCTTATGAACATCCGCCAAATGATTGAAAAAATCACGACGGGAACCCAAGGTAACGCCGAAAAATATGACTTATTGGGTATGGCACAAACTTTGGAAGCTTTGAATTTTGGAATATTGACAGATATGCATGGAGATATTCCATATAGCGAAGCATTACAGGGCCAAGAAAACCTTCAACCCAAACTGGATGCACAGAAAGATGTTTATACAGGTATATTAAATACCCTTGAAGATGCTATAAAGAATCTTGAAAAAGGTAAAGATTTAGAGTCTGCCGGAAATCAGGATATTGCTTTTGGAAATGATAATGAACAGTGGATGGCTACAGCTTACGCTTTGAAAGCTCGCTATTTATTGCATCAATTAGCTGTTACAGAAGATAAAACAGCATTATTGACAGAAGTGAAGAAAGCCGCAGAAAAAGCAGTAGAATTGAACTTTAAAGGTTTTTTGATTAAAGAATTCAATGGAGTTACTTGTGACAATCCTTGGAGTGCATATATATGGAGTAGAGAATATACAGCTTCTTCCAAGACTGTAACAAATCTGATGGGAACAGATGATCCTCGTTTACCTTATTACATTTATAAAACAGATAAGTCAGAAGGAGGGTCATATCAACCTGGAGATGAAGAAATCGCGCAGGTTGCCGATGGAAGTCTTGCCTATCCCGCATGGTACGACTTAGGCTCACAGCCTATTCACATGTTCAGCGTTTCTGAATTATATTTTATTCTTTCAGAAGTTAAATTACGTCTTAATGAAGACGCCACTACCGAATTCCAAAAGGCTGTTGCAGCTTCTGTAAGTGAAATTATGGGTTGGTTTGATGATGATACAGATGCCAGCGCTTACGCCAGCTCATTAGGAACACCAACACTTCAAAAGGTATTCGAACAGAAATATATCGCTCAAAGCGTAGATGAGCAAGTGGAAACTTATAATGATTTACGCCGTGTAAAAGCAATGGGTGAAAATTATATTGTCTTGACAAATCCGTATAACACTCAAGGAGGAGTCAACCGATTCCCAGAACGTTTACCATACGGAAATAGTAGCGTATTAAGTAATCCTAATATCAGCAGTGTTTATGGAGATGGATATTATATCTACTCTGAAAAGACATGGATAAACGGCGGTAAATAAACCTTCCCTTCCATCTTTTTAAGAAGAAATAGAACTACCCAAGTTTGCGTATTCTGCACATTCTTGGGTAGTTTTTTATTTTCCCGTCGACAAACTTTTATTCATAACCATACCATAACTTACTCACAATTCTAATGCATCATATAACACGCAAAAAACCGGAATCACATTTCTGTAATCCCGGTCTTCATTATACTAAGTATTATAATCTGTTTCTAATCAGAACAATTTAGCAGGATATTCACCAGCATCTACCAAAGCCTGAATCTTGTCAACTACACTCTGACGGTCAGCAGCGTATGTCACACCAAACCACTTAGAAGTAGTATCCAGTACTTTTACAGTAGCAGTTCCTTCATTAATCAGCTTGTTCACCATCAACGGAATGAAATATTCACATTTCAAGTTGCTGATATTTTCTTTCAGGAATTCAGCGAAATATTCTTCTGAATATTGGAAATAATCAGGAGTGAATCCCCACATATTCATTGAAACAGGAGTATTATCTTCAATACCAACCCATTCGCCATTTTCATCCTTATAAGAAACTACACCGTCTACACGCATAATTTCAGTACGTTCAACGACTGTTGTCAGATGAGCATTTTCATCAGTTGCACATACACCACGAGCTACCGTTCCACTTTCTGACAAAGTGTTTCCTACACGAAAACCTACCATGCTGTAGTCGTTCTTTGCACCTTCCGGCAATTCTGACAAGTATTTACCCAATACGGCAAAACTGTCACGTCCATAGAAGTCGTCAGCATTGATTACGGCAAATGGTTCTTTAATTACATTCTTACCCATCAACACTGCATGGTTTGTTCCCCAAGGTTTAACACGGCCTTCCGGACAAGTAAAGCCAGCAGGCAGGTCGTTCAAATCCTGGAACACAACTTCTACAGGAATATGATTTTCATATTTGCTTACAATCTTTTCACGGAAATCTTTTTCAAAATCACGACGGATTACGAAAACCAATTTCCCGAAACCACCACGGATAGCATCAAAAATTGAATAATCCATGATTGTTTCACCGTTAGGACCCAGTCCATCAAGCTGTTTTAAGCCACCGTAACGACTCCCCATACCGGCAGCCAGTACAAATAAAGTTGGTTTCATAGAATTGTATTAAAATTAGTAACTACGCAAAGGTAAACAAATAATGTGATTTCAACTCATTGTCATAAACAAAATGTATCACTTTTGGGTTCTTTTTTATATATTCGCATAACTAATGATTAAACTGTATATGAAAAAATATATAAAATGGGGAGGAATTGTATTAGCAAGTCCATTTATCCTTTTTATAGTCTTGTGTATATTAATCTATATACCTGCTATCCAGAATTTTATTGTGGATAAGGCGACATCATACGCTTCGCAAGCTACGGGGATGAACATTCATATACAACGAATTTCGCTTTCTTTTCCGCTAAATTTAGTAGTCCATGAAACCACGGTTACCAACCCTCAGGATACGCTCCTGAATGTGGAAAAACTAACCGTAAAAATTCAATTACTCCCTCTGGTAAAGAAGCAGATAGAGATTGATGGAGTGGAACTGAAAAACGCTTCAGTCAATACGGTCGACCTGATTGAAGGAATGTCCTTGCAGGGAAACCTGGGAGAACTTTTCTTGAAATCGCATGGAGTAGCCTTGACGCCGGAAACAGCTGTGCTCAACGAGCTCACACTAAAAGATGCCAATCTGAAACTATGCCTGGCAGATACAACCGCACAAGATACCACCCAAAGTGCACCTACATTCTGGAAGTTTAAATTAGAAAAGATTGATTTGGCAAATGTGGACTTTCAGATGGATATGCCACTTGACTCCATGAACTTAGGGCTTAAAGTCGGGAATGCTTCTTTAAGAGACGGACTGGTTGACTTGCATAAAGCGGCTTATTCCGCTAAAGAATTTAAGCTTTTACAGAGTGGATTATACTATAACTCAGGGAATACACCTCCTATAGAGAAGGGATTGGATCCGTCACATATTGCAGTGACCGACATCAATTTACAGATGGATTCTTTATATTATCAGGGGAATAACATCCGGGCATTACTGCATCAGTTCGAGCTGAAAGAGCGTTCGGGACTGGAAATCAAATCGACTGAGGGGCAATTACAGGCAGATGAGAAAGCCATACGTGTACCTTCTTTACAAATCAAAACTGCAAATTCTTTTCTGGCTCTCAAGGCTACGATAGACTGGTCGGTCACCGAACAGAATCAGGACGGCGTATTGAACGGTCAGTTCATGGCTGAAATCGGTAAAGCTGATTTGTTCAAACTGATTCCAGACATGCCACAAGAATTTATTCAATTCTTCCCTGCAGCTCCATTACAAGTTCGTATCGGGGTAGATGGAAGTCTGAGTGACCTGAAACTGACTACTTGCCAGGTTAAAATTCCCGATTGTTTCCGTATGGAAATGGACGGAACGGTAAAAAATGTGCTCGACAGTCTTTCCAGAGAGGGAGTGATCAACCTGAACTCGGATTTCTATAAAATGGATTTTCTGAGTAGCCTGACCGACGGAGTAGTTATTCCGTCAGGAATGAATATTCATGGAAAGGCCGGTATGAAAGGTAACGATTTGTTTACCGAAACTACCTTAAGCCAGAATGAAGGAAAAGTACAGCTAAATGCGGAATACAACCTCCTTAAAGAAGCTTATAAGGCAGATATGCAAATCAGTGAGCTAAACCTGCATGATTTCCTGCCAGCTGATTCGTTGTTTTATCTCTCTGCTGGTATGCAACTTGAAGGAGCAGGAACAGATATTTTTTCCAAACGAACTACATTAACAGCCAATGCCGCACTCAACCACCTTCAATGGGGAACCCGTGTCTTCTCTGGCGTACAGCTTAATGCAGCCCTGAAAGAATCAAAAGCGAACCTCAACTTGGATGTGAATGACAACCTGATGAATATCTCATCGCAGTTAGATGCATCCCTACACCCTTCTGCAATTGCTGCGGATATGTTGGTTCAAGTGAAGAATCTTGATTTATACGGAATGGGATTGCTCAGTTCTCCGTTAAGGACTACCGAAAATATCGACATTCACATGAGAACGGACATGAAAAAAAGTCACGGTATCCGTTTATCTGTAAAAGACATAAATTTAATCACTGAAAAAAAGACATTTAAGACGAAAGATATACATTTCGGCTTCAGCACTGCACGCGATTCTATCAGGAGCTACGCAAATGCGGGTGACCTGACGTTTCTATTCAGAAGCCGAGGAGGTATTGATGAGTTAGGTAATCAGATAACCAAACTGACGAATGCACTGAGCGCACAATGGAAGCAGAAATCAATTGATCAGGTTGCCCTTCGTGAGCTGTGGCCAGAAACCCAGTTCAGAATCTTTGCAGGAAAGGACAACCCCATTTCCAATACACTGGCCATCAAAAAGATAAACTTTAACCGCATGAATGTGAATATACGCACCTCCCCTGCAGAAGGATTGAATGCGTCGATGAATCTTTATGGATTAAAGACAGATAGTCTAGCGCTTGACACCATCTATTTCAATGCCACCCAACAGCCTGATAAGATTTTGTTTAACAGTGGAGTCATAGCCAATGACAAACCGTTCCAAGAAGCTTTCGATATTACACTGAATGGAGATATAGGAGCTGACAAAGCTAATGCTACTATTGAATATCTGAACGGTAAAAAAGAATGTGGAGTAAATATAGGTATGGTGGCTGGCCTGCAAAAAGGCGGAATCAGTCTCCACATCACCCCATTTGACCCTATCTTAGTGTACCGTAAGTTTACGGTTAATCCGGATAATTATATCTATCTGAGAGATGACGGACGAATCATGGCCAATTTGTCCATTTACGATGAATTGCGTACCGGACTGAGTTTCTATTCTACTCC
Source organism: Phocaeicola plebeius (assembly GCF_003437535.1). Classification (GTDB taxonomy): domain Bacteria; phylum Bacteroidota; class Bacteroidia; order Bacteroidales; family Bacteroidaceae; genus Phocaeicola; species Phocaeicola plebeius_A. The sequence continues at coordinate 82,402 of NZ_QSQT01000007.1, read as the reverse complement.
AGATTCTACGGCACAGCAAGATTTGACTCTATCCCTGACTCAGATTAACATTGGAGAGTTCAAACGAGTGATTCCGTATATGCCAGACATCGAGGGCGTGATTAACTCTGAAGCACATTATGTGCAGACAGAAGACGGCATGGATCAGATTTCTCTTGAGAACAACATCAACCAGCTCAGATATAACGGGATAGCTTTGGGCGACTGGGCTTTGAGTGCGGTCTACCTTCCCAAACAAACCGGTGAACAGCATATCAACGGCCTCATCATGCAGAATGACAAGGAAGTAATCAGTATAGAAGGCTCATACTTCCCGGCTGAAGAGAAAGAACAAAAAGAGGATCGGATAGATGCACGTATGGCATTGCATCACTTCCCGCTGGAAATAGCAAACTCTTTTATTCCGGGTAAGATGGCTATGCTGAGTGGAGATATTGACGGTACCATGCAAATGTCCGGCAATGCTTCCCAACCGCTCATGAACGGAAAAATTAACCTGGATAGCGTAAATGTATACGTACCGCAAGCATCTCTGAACCTCCGATTTGATAACAAACCGGTGGAAATCAAGGACAGCAAGCTTACATTCAACCGTTTCAAGATCTTCACCAAAGGGAAAACTCCGTTCACCATTGACGGGGATGTGGACATGGCAGATTTCAGTCAGATGAAAATGAACCTGAAGATGGATGCCAACAATTTTGAATTGCTGAATGCCAAGCAGACCAAACAGTCGCTCGTATATGGGAAGTTGTACGTGGATTTCCACTCTACTCTTAAAGGTACACCCGATAACATGAATATACGCGGTAACATGAATATTTTGGGTAACAGTAACTTTACCTATATCCTACAGGATTCTCCGCTGACCGTAGAAGACCGTCTGGAAGAAACAGTAACCTTCACCAACTTCAGCGATACGACTTCTGCACAAAGAAGGGTTCTTCCAGCCCTCTCACTAGGAGGTATCGACATGCTGATGACCTTACACATAGACGAAGGGGTACAGTGCCGTGTCAATATGGATGAAAAAGGAAGCAACTACATGTACTTTGAAGGAGGTGGCGACTTGTCTTTCCAATATACTCCGGAAGGAAACATCATTCTGAACGGAAGGTATTCTCTTCTAAGCGGTGAAATGAAATACCAGCTCCCAATTATCCAGTTAAAGACCTTCCATATTCAAAGCGGAAGTTACATACAGTGGAATGGAAATGCGATGAACCCTCTCATGAGTATAAAAGCGACGGAAAGAATACGTTCTTCAGTAGCACAAGAAGGGCAGGCATCGCGCATGGTCAACTTCGATGTAGGTGTCAACATCACCAATACACTGGAGAATTTAGGATTTACCTTTATCATTGATGCTCCGGATGACGGTACCATGCAAAATGAATTGGCTTCCATGTCGGCTGAAGAAAAGAACAAGGTGGCTGTAACCATGCTGGTAACAGGTATGTACCTGACGGAAGGTAGTACACTGGGAGGTGGTGGAAGCAGTGTCATGAACTCTTTCTTGCAAGACCAGATTTCCAAAGTGGCTGGAAGTGCCCTCAAGACCATTGATGTGAATTTCGGTATAGAAACCAATAATGGAGAAGAAACCGGACAGACATCTACGGATTATAACTTCCAGTTTGCCAAGAGATTCTGGAACAACCGTATCCGAGTGGTAATTGGTGGAAAAGTATCCACCGGCAATAATGTGCAGCAGGACGAGTCATTCATTGATAATATCTCATTAGAATATCGTCTGGACAACAGTGGTACTCGCTACGTCAAGCTTTTCCATGATAAGAACTACGAAAGTGTGCTCGATGGAGAAGTAATAGAAACCGGAGCCGGTATTGTACTGCGCAAGAAAGTTAGTAAAGTGGGCGAACTGTTTATTTTCAGAAAGAAGAAAAAACCACAGCCTGAAGTCGAAAAAAAAGAAGAAGATGAAAATGAGGAAGAGAAGAATAAATAAACTGTTACTGACAGGACTTCTGTTATTTATCATAACCGGATGTTCCACAACCAAGCATCTTCCGGAAGACGAGTTGCTCTATATCGGTACACCGACTCCTAAAATTGTGGGATACAATGAAGCCGATAATGGAGAAGCTACTTTGGAAGAAGTACAAGGCGCATTGAACGTGGCACCGAACAATTCATTTTTCGGCAGCCCCAACCTCCGTATCCCTTTCCCATTAGGACTATGGGTGTATAACCGGTTTGAACGATACGAAAAAGGTATTGGTAAATGGATTTTCAAGAAACTGGCTGCCGACCCGATTTATGTATCTACCGTTAACCCTGATACCCGTACAAAGGTAGCAAGTAACGTTTTACGTGAAAATGGCTTTTTCCAAGGCAACGTGACAGTGCAAGTAGATACAGCCAAGAACCCGAAGAAAGCCAAATTAAATTATACCATATACACCGGACAACGTTACAAATTAGACTCCGTTACCTATGTAGGATTTTCACCCAAGGAAGACAGTCTGATTCATGCTACATATAGTAAACGCCTGTTAATAAAAGAAGATGCGTTCACTGTCAATAAATTGGACGAAGAAAGGAATCGCCTGGTAGAACTATTCCGTAACAACGGATATTATTTCTATCGCCCAGATTTTATTACGTTCATGGCCGACACATTGATTCGTCCCGGTTATGTCAACTTAAGAGTTGTACAGAAACATAATATTCCGGAAGAGGGATTGCGTACTTACTATATTGGAAAGACAAGCATCAATCTAGTAGGACATAATGGAGAACAACCCAATGATTCATTGAATTTTCATAACTTCACCATTAATTATGCAGGAAAAAAGCCGGGCATACGATATGGGGTACTCCGCCGACGTTTTCTTTATAAAAGCGGAGAAATGTATTCTCAGCAACGCCAGAACTATACCCAGCAGGCATTGTCCAGATTAGGCGTGTTCAAATACAATGATTTCAATTACACTCCTCGTCCGGGAAGAGATACCCTGGACATTACGGTCAATGCCATGTTCGACCTGCCTTATGACAGCGAACTGGAACTTAATGTCACCACCAAGAGTACCAAGCAAACAGGGCCGGGAGCCAAATTCAATCTTTCAAAGAAGAATTTCAAAAGAATGGGTGCTTCCTTGAACTTAGAGTTGAAAGGTTCATACGAATGGCAGACCAGTTCTACTGTAGACGGGGAAAGTTCTGTGATGAATTCTTACGAGCTGGGAGCTGCCCTCTCTCTGAATTTTCCACGACTGGTTTTACCATGGATTAGAAATCGGGTAGACCCCTTCCGTTTCCCGTCTGAAACCAACTTTAAGATTTACGCAGAACAGGTGAATCGTGCCCGCTACTTCAAGATGTTGTCATTTGGAGGTACTGTATCCTATAGTTTTCAACCGAAACGCAGTATTAAGCATACCGTAACTCCAATTCACCTGGCATTCAACACTTTGCAGCACCGTACCGCACGCTTTGACTCCATTGCCAATGCCAACCCGATGCTGTTCCATAGTTTGGACGACCAGTTCATTCCGTCACTGACCTACACGGTTACTTACGACAACAGCTACCGGAAGAAAAAGAACCGTGTGTGGTGGGAAAACTCACTCACCTCTGCCGGAAATGTGACATCCGTCATTTATGCGGCTTTTGGACAGAAATTCAGCAAAAAGGAGAAGGAACTATTGGGAAATCCGTTTGCGCAGTTCCTGAAATATTCTTCAGAAGTAAGATATACCTACCACATCAGTGAAAAGCAACAGTTAGCTACCCGACTGATGGGAGGAGTGATATGGGCATACGGCAACAAGACAATCGCACCTTATAGCGAACAGTTCTATGTGGGAGGTGCCAACAGTATTCGTGCCTTTACCGTACGCTCCATCGGTCCGGGAAGATTCCACCCGGCTAATAATTCAGGTTATTCCTACGTGGATGAAACAGGAGACATCAAACTGGAAGCCAACCTGGAATACCGTTTCCGTATCTTTTCAAATTTTATGGGAGGAAACTTAAACGGAGCAGCTTTTTTAGATGCAGGAAATGTATGGCTTATGCGCAAAGATGAAGCTCGCCCCGGTGCAGAATTCAATCTCCGGCATTTCTTTGACAGCATTGCATTGGGAACTGGAGTAGGAATTCGTTATGACCTTTCCTTCCTGATTCTGAGACTGGACTTCGGTTTTGCCCTTCATGTGCCATACGATACCGAAAAGAGTGGATACTATAATATACCTAAATTCAAGGACGGAATGGGTATTCATTTTGCCATTGGTTATCCTTTCTAAAAACAGAGCAAACTGCCTGACAAGAAAAATTAATGAAAATACAGATTCATGAATCAAAATAAATGGCTACATTTGCAGCGTTTTTGAAGGTATTAGCATGAATAAGTGGAAGATTTTTGCTTGTATATCCCTAATTACTCTTATGAGTGTACTCATAGGAGCAAACTTCTTTGCGCTTTATTCCACCGTGCTCAATGAGAACAATACAGCAGAGGAAACCCAATCGGCTGATTCCATCTACCAGCATCCGGACAATATTCCTTCGAAAACGCTTGACTTTCTGATTGCCAACATACAAGCAGATATTCCGCAGAAAATTTTATTCATACAAACCCAGAAAAACCTGGACGGTAAGTTTTTCCTGCCGGTATTCTCGTTTGGACAAGACTTTATTTCCAGACCACCCACACATTTAGGGCTGGTCTGTTCTGTATATTCCACACATCCTTATACACAATTAGATAAATTCTATTATCTATATACCCTCAAAAAAATCCTTATTTAATACTATCTAAGAACAGTTTAAAATAGATTGTTCTGATACATTGCAGACAGAGGCTTGCAGTGTAACGGAAGTAGTTTATCATCTATATGTATCATCAAAAATTCTTAGATATATGTTTTTTACATTTATTATTGTCGTTATTCTGACTGCTATCGTCCTTGTTGTGGCAGCAATGACCATCGCAAAATTACTTGCTCCACGGTCATTCAATCCGCAGAAGGGAGAACCGTACGAATGTGGTATTCCTACGCGTGGACAATCATGGGTGCAATTCAAGGCAGGTTACTACCTGTTTGCTATCTTGTTCCTGATGTTCGACATTGAAACGGTATTTCTCTTTCCTTGGGCTGTAGTGGCCGGCCAGGTAGGAGTATATGCACTGGTCAGTGTAGGTTTCTTCCTGGTAGTTTTAATTTTGGGCCTGGCATACGCCTGGCGGAAAGGAGCTCTTGAATGGAAGTAAAAAAAGCTACCTCTATTCGTTCTATGGAGTATGAGGACTTCAAGAACAATGATTATCTGGAAGACATGGTACGTCGTCTGAACATGGACGGTGCCGGAATCGTACTGGGAACAGTGGACGAACTGATTAACTGGGGACGAAGCAATTCGCTCTGGAGTCTGACGTTCGGAACCAGCTGTTGTGCCATCGAATTTATGGCATTAGGCGCAGCCCGTTATGACATGGCCCGCTTCGGGTTTGAGGTAACCCGAAACTCTCCTCGTCAGGCCGATATGATCATGGTGTTGGGAACCATCACACACAAAATGGCTCCGGTATTAAAACGTCTGTATGACCAGATGGCCGAACCTAAATACGTAGTAGCAGTAGGTGGATGTACCATCTCCGGAGGTCCTTTCATCAAATCTTACCACGTAGTAAACGGTATCGACAAGATTATTCCGGTAGACGTGTACATTCCGGGATGTCCTCCCCGACCGGAAGCTTTCTTCTATGGCATGATGCAGCTTCAACGTAAAATCAAAGTGGAGCGCTTCTTAGGAGAAGTAAACCGTAAAGAAAAAGAGGAATAAACCCTACGTAAAAAGAAAAAATGCAAATGGAAATTGAAAAAATAACAAGCATTATTCCTGAAGCCGAAATCAGCCAGACAGGAGAGACTGTCGTAAAAGTTCCGGCAGAAAAGTTACATCAGATAGCTGAGACACTACTGAATGACAAAGAAAACCCGATGGATTTCTTGCGTGACATCGTAGGAATGGACTGGGGTGAAGAAGGCTTAGGTGCGCTTTATTTACTGGAATCTACCCGCACAGGTGCAAGAATCACACTCAAAGCGGTAACAACAGACCGTGAAAAGGCATTGCTCCCCACAGTAAGCGACTTGTGGAAAACCGCTCTGATTAAAGAACGTGAAGTGTACGACTTCTTCGGTATCTGCTTCCTGAATCATCCGGATATGCGCCGTATCTTCTTGCGTGAGGACTGGATTGGCTATCCTATGCGAAAGGATTATGACATGAACTCCAACCCACTTCGGATGGACAACGAGGAAAATGCCGATATGACAGATGAATACTTTCTCCGCCCCGACGGCACACTTGAGGGCCGTAAGAACGTGGTGTTTGGAGAAGATGATTTTGTAGTAAATATCGGGCCGCAGCACCCTTCTACACACGGTGTATTGCGTATGCGTACCTCTCTTGAAGGAGAAAACATCCGTAAGATTGACCCGATACTGGGATATATCCACCGAGGCATCGAAAAAATGAACGAAAGTCTCACCTACCCGCAGACATTAGCCTTGACCGACCGTCTGGACTACCTGAGTGCTCACCAGAATCGCCATGCGTTGTGTATGTGTATTGAAAAAGCTGCCGGAATAGAGGTACCGGAACGTGCCCAGTACATCCGTACCATCATGGACGAGTTGCAGCGTATCGACTCACACTTGCTGTTCTACTCCTGTCTGGTCATGGATATGGGTGGACTGACTCCTTTCTTCTATGGTTTCCGTGAACGTGAGATGATTCTGGATATTTTTGAAGAAACTACCGGAGGCCGTCTGATTCAGAACTACAACATGATTGGAGGTGTACAGGCTGACATCCATCCTACCTTCCAGCAGAAGGTGAAAGACTTTATCAAACACCTGCGCAGTGTAATTCAGGACTATCATGACATCTTTACTTCAAACGTCATTGCCGATACCCGTCTGAAAGGTGTAGGAGTTTTGTCAAAGGAAGATGCCATCTCACTGGGATGTACAGGAGGTACCGGACGTGCTTCCGGATGGGCCAACGACGTGCGTAAGCATCATCCGTACGCACTCTACGACAAGGTGGACTTTAAGGAGATTGTGTACACGGAAGGTGATTCCTTTGCCCGTTACATGGTACGTATGGACGAAATCATGGAGTCTTGCCATATCATCGAGCAACTGATTGACAATATTCCGGAAGGAGAATTCCGTGCCAAGACCAAACCCATCATCAAGTTGCCGGAGGGTGTATTCACTTCATCGGTAGAAACCAGTCGTGGTGAGTTTGATGTGATATTGGAGAGCCATGGTGATAAAGTTCCTTACCGTCTGCACTATCGTTCCACCGGACTTCCGTTGGTTCACGCCATGGATACCGTTTGCCGTGGAGCTAAAATTGCCGACTTAATTGCCATTGGAGGTACACTCGACTTTGTCATCCCTGACATTGACCGTTAATCTCCACACAAACTTCAGGAACAATCATTACAGAAAACTGAAAAAATAAAAGAATTATGTTTTTAGATTATTATAATCTCAGCCCGCTGCTCATGCAGATTCATGCATTCCTTTGCAGTGTAATGCCTGAATGGCTGGCACTGACATTGGAAGGACTCGTTGTGGGAGTATTTATCCTCGTCATGTACGCGGTACTGGCCATCATTCTTATCTACATGGAACGTAAAGTCTGTGCGGCTTTCCAGTGCCGTATCGGCCCGAACCGTGTAGGAGGAAAAGGAGGTTTGTTGCAAGTACCTGCCGACGTATTGAAAATCCTTACCAAGGAAATCATCAGCCTGAAGCATTCCGACCATTTTCTTTATGCTTTGGCTCCGTTCCTGGTAATTCTTGCTTCCATTCTGACATTCTCTTGTCTTCCATGGAATAAAGGTGGAGAAATCCTTCACATGAACATCGGTATCTTCTTTGTGCTGGCAGCTTCTTCCATCGGTGTATTGGGTATTTTGCTGGCCGGATGGAGTAGTAACAGTAAATATACATTGATTGGTGCCGTACGAAGTGGAGCCATGATCATCAGCTACGAGCTTTCTATCGGCCTCAGCGTACTGACCATGGTCGTAATGAGTGGTGCCATGGACATTCAGACCATCGTAGAAGGTCAGGCTAACGGATGGAACATTTTCAAGGGACACATTCCTGCCATCATGGCTTTCATCATCTACCTGATTGCCGGAAACGCGGAAGCCAACCGCGGTCCGTTCGACTTGGCAGAAGCAGAACAAGAGTTGACTGCCGGATACCACACGGAATATTCGGGTATGCATTTCGGATTCTTCTATCTGGCCGAATATTTGAACCTGTTCATTACTGCCGGTATCGCCACCACGTTGTTCTTGGGAGGCTGGATGCCCTTGCACATTGCCGGACTCGACGGACTTAACATGGTGATGGACTACATCCCCGGATTTGTATGGTTCATTGGAAAGACCTTCTTCATCGTCTTCCTGCTCATGTGGATTCGCTGGACCTTCCCCCGTTTGCGTATCGACCAGGTACTGACACTGGAATGGAAATACCTGATGCCGCTCTCACTGGTCGTATTGTTATTAATGACCGTATGCAAAGTATTTGGTCTGACATTTTGATTAAAAATTTTTGACTATGAATGGATTTAAAGAATATTTAAAAGGATATGTCGGTGGAGTCAAAAGCCTGCTGGTAGGTATGCGCACTTCCATGAAAGTATTCTGCCAGAAGAAGATTACCGAACAGTATCCTGAAAACCGCCATACTACACTTCACATTCCGGAACGTCACCGGGCCATGTTGGTGATGCCGGTGGATGAAGAAGGAAATCACCATTGCATTGCCTGCGGACTTTGTCAGATGAGCTGCCCGAACGGCACCATCCGGCTGACCACGGAAATGCGTGAGACGGAAGACGGTAAAAAGAAAAAATTCCTGGTGAAATACGAGTACAACTTAGGCTCTTGCATGTTCTGCATGCTGTGCGTCAATGCCTGCCCTCACAATGCCATTCAGTTTACGAATGACTTTGAGAATGCAGTATTCCAGAAAGAAAAACTCGTCATGACACTGAACAAGAAATAAATAAAACGAAACGGATATGAATATATCACTTCAAGAAATCGTATTTTATATCGTAGGAGCCTGTATCATTGCTTGTTCCATTTTAGCTGTCACTACAGGAAAAATCCTGCGTGCCGCTACTTATCTGCTGTTCGTTCTTTTAGGTACGGGAGCCATCTACGGAATCCTGGGCTATACCTTCCTGAGCGCTGTACAGCTGATGGTTTACGCCGGAGGTATCGTGGTGCTGTATGTATTCTCCATCCTGCTGACCCAGTCGGACAAGAATATGAAGTACAAGATAAACCGCGCCAAGCTCATCAGTGTATTGCTAACCATTGTTATCGGCGCAGCCCTCGTGCTTTTCTTAGTCATGACCAACGGATTTGCCCTGAACCTGATTCCGCAAGGAGTAGAACTTCCGGTAGAAAACATCGGACATGCCTTGATTGGTACAGGGAAATACCAGTTTGTATTACCATTTGAGGTAGTCAGTGTATTGCTCTTAGCTTGTATGATTGGTGCGATACTGATTGCACGTAAACAAAAATAACACAGTAAGATTATGGAAATAGAAATTCATGTAGTTCACTACCTCGTCATCAGTACCGTCATGTTGTTTTGCGGCATCTACGGATTCTTTACCCGCAAAAACTTGCTGGCTTTGCTGATTTCGGTAGAATTGATGCTTAATGCAACCAACATCAATTTCGCGGTATTCAACCGTTATCTTTTCCCCGGACAACTGGAAGGCCATTTCTTCAGCCTGTTCGGCATAGCCATTGCCGCAGCTGAAACGGCTGTAGCCATTGCCATCATTATTAATGTGTATCGCAACCTGAAACAGGTGCTTACCGATGATATTACTGACTTGAAAGGATAACTTTCTCACATTTTATTCAATTGCTTATGGATTATACAATTCTGATACTTGCCCTCCCGGTGCTGAGCTTCCTGGTTCTGGCATTGGCCGGCATGAAAATGCCTCATCGCGTAGCAGGCACAATCGGTACCCTATCGTTAGGAGCGGTAGCCGTGCTGAGCTATCTGACGGCATTCAATTATTTCTCTGCTCCACGTACTGCCGAAGGCCTCTACCCTACGCTGACTCCGTGGAACATTGAATGGCTGCCGTTCACTTCCTCCCTTCACATCGACATGGGTATTTTGCTCGATCCGATTTCCGTCATGATGCTGGTGGTTATTTCCACAGTGTCACTAATGGTACATATCTATTCTTTCGGCTACATGAAAGGTGAAGTCGGCTTCCAGCGGTACTACGCTTTTCTGTCGCTGTTTACCTTCTCTATGTTAGGCCTGGTGGTAGCTACCAACATTTTCCAGATGTATGTGTTCTGGGAACTGGTAGGTGTGTCTTCCTATCTGCTTATTGGTTTCTACTACACCAAACCGGAAGCAATCGCTGCCAGCAAGAAGGCCTTTATCGTCACCCGTTTTGCTGACTTGGGCTTCCTGATTGGTATCCTTATCTACGGATACTACATGCAGACTTTCACCTTCAACCCTGGAACCGAACGCCTGATGCAGGCCGGAATTGTGCTGCCCTGGGCATTGGGACTGATGTTCATCGGTGGTGCCGGAAAGAGTGCCATGTTCCCGCTGCACATCTGGTTGCCGGATGCCATGGAAGGTCCGACACCGGTATCTGCCCTGATTCATGCCGCTACCATGGTAGTAGCCGGAGTGTATCTGGTAGCCCGTATGTTCCCCTTGTTCATCGGCTTCGCGCCGCACACACTCCACTTGGTAGCCTGGGTAGGTGCTTTCACCGCATTCTATGCCGCAAGCGTAGCTTGTGCACAGAGTGACATCAAACGTGTGCTGGCCTTCTCTACCATCTCACAGATTGGTTTCATGATGGTGGCACTGGGTGTATGCACGGCTGCCAACCCGCACGAAGGCGGTTTAGGTTACATGGCCGGTATGTTCCACCTGTTCACACACGCCATGTTCAAAGCCCTGCTCTTCTTGGGAGCCGGATGCATCATCCACGCCGTACACAGCAACGAAATGGAAACCATGGGCGGTCTGCGCAAATACATGCCGATTACCCACATCACCTTCCTGATTGCCTGTCTGGCCATCGCAGGTATCCCTCCGTTCTCCGGATTCTTCTCAAAAGATGAAATCCTGACCGCCTGCTTCCAGTACAGCCCCGTGATGGGATGGATTATGGCCATCATTGCCGGAATGACCGCTTTCTATATGTTCCGCTTGTACTACTGCATCTTCTGGGGAAAGGAAAACAAGGAACTGCATGCACACCACATGCCGCATGAAAGTCCGCTGACCATGACTTTCCCGCTGATGTTCCTGGCGCTGGTCACCATCGTAGCCGGTTTTATTCCTTTCGGACATTTCGTTTCAGCCAACGGTGAATCCTACGACATCCACCTCGACTGGACAGTAGCCGGTACGAGTATCGCTATTGCCGTCATCGCCATTGCCTTGGCTACCTGGATGTACGCCCGCGAACAGCAGCCTGTAGCCGACATGCTCGCCACACGCTTCAGCACTCTGCACCGTGCGGCCTACAAGCGTTTCTACATGGACGAAATCTGGTTGTTCGTGACCAAGAAAATCATCTTCCGCTGCATCTCTACTCCATTGGCATGGTTTGACCGCCACGTCATCGACCAGTTCATGAATTTCATGGCCTGGGGTACCAACGCAGCCGGAGAGACCGTACAGCCCATACAAAGTGGAAAGGTACAAACCTACACGCATTATTTCCTGGCAGGAATCATTGTCCTGACAATTATCTTGCTGTTGAACTAAAAAAGAAGAACTTATACGCTTATGAATATATTAAGTCTTTTCGTATTGATACCCCTGCTGATGTTGTTGGGACTATGGATTGCCCGCAACGTCAATCAAGTCAGAGGAGTGATGGTGGCCGGTTCCACTTTATTGCTGGCGCTTGCGGCTTACCTCACGGTGTCTTACATCGGACAGCGCCATGCGGGAGCTACAGCTGAAATGCTTTTCACAGACAGCATCGTATGGTATGCCCCGCTTCACATCTGTTACTCTGTAGGAGTAGACGGTATCTCCGTAGTGATGCTGCTGCTGAGTGCCATCATCGTATTTACCGGTACATTCGCTTCCTGGAAGCTGAAACCGCTCACCAAAGAATATTTCCTGTGGTTCACCCTGCTGAGCACCGGAGTATTCGGATTCTTCATCTCAACCGACCTGTTCACCATGTTCATGTTCTATGAAGTGGCTTTGATTCCGATGTTCCTGCTGATTGGTGTATGGGGAAGCGGCCGCAAGGAATACGCTGCCATGAAGCTGACCTTGATGCTGATGGGTGGTTCTGCCTTCCTGCTGATTGGTATCCTGGGCATCTACTACGGAGCCGGAGCCGAGACGATGAATATCCTGGAAATCGTGCAGCACAAGATACCGACCGAAATGCAACGTATCTTCTTCCCGATGGTCTTCCTGGGATTCGGTGTGCTGGGTGCCTTGTTCCCCTTCCACACATGGAGCCCCGACGGTCATGCTTCTGCCCCCACGGCCGTAAGTATGCTGCACGCCGGTGTATTGATGAAATTAGGAGGTTACGGATGTTTCCGCATCGCCATGTACCTGATGCCGACCGGTGCCGCTATCTGGGGCGATTTCTTCCTGGTACTGACCACCATTTCCGTGGTGTACGGAGCGTTCAGTGCCGTGGTACAGACCGACTTGAAATACATCAACGCCTACTCTTCTGTAAGCCACTGCGGACTGGTATTGTTCGCTCTGCTGATGATGACGCGCGTGAGTGCTACCGGTGCCATCCTGCAGATGTTGAGCCACGGCTTGATGACCGCCTTGTTCTTTGCCCTTATCGGTATGATTTACGGCCGTACACACACCCGTGACATCCGCTGTCTGGGCGGACTGATGAAAATCATGCCTTTCCTGGCCGTGGGTTATGTCATTGCCGGTCTGGCCAACTTAGGTCTGCCTGGGCTGAGCGGTTTCGTGGCTGAAATGACCGTATTCGTAGGTTCATTCCAGAATCCGGACCTGTTCCACCGCACTTGTACCATCATCGCTACGATGAGTATTGTCATCACGGCTGTGTACATCCTGCGTGTAGTAGGAAAAATCCTGTATGGCACCTGTCAGAACCCGGAACACCTGAAACTGACCGACGCTACCTGGGACGAACGTTTTGCCGTAATCTGCCTGATTATAGCTGTAGCCGGACTGGGACTCGCTCCTTACTGGGTCAGCAATGTCATCAGCGGAAGCGTAGAACCTATTATCAGCCAACTTATCCGATAACCTGAATAAACTAAAAGAAATTATATGAGCGAATTATTAACCATGCAGGCTGAAATAAGCCTGGTCGCCATTATCCTCTTCATGCTGTTGGCAGACTTGATACTGAAAACGCCTAATCACAAGCCGCTTCAGACGCTGGCCTGCACACTGATGGTCGTACAACTGGTCTTAAACATTGTACCCGCCAGCGGAGAAGCCTTTGGAGGAATGTATCATGCCAGCCAGATGGCATCTGTTGTAAAAACCATACTGACTGCCGGCACGCTGCTCGTATTCCTGCAGTCGGGTGAATGGCTCTCACGCGAAGATACCCGTCACAAAGCCGGAGAATTCTATATGCTGACACTCAGCACGCTGCTGGGTATGTATTTCATGGTCAGCGCAGGCAGTTTCATTCTGTTCTACGTAGGCCTGGAACTGGCCAGCATCCCGATGGCCTGTCTGGTGGCTTTCGACAAATACCGCCATCACAGCGCGGAAGCAGGAGCCAAGTTCATCCTGAACTCCATGTTCTCTTCTGCCCTGATGCTTTATGGCATCTCCATGGTATACGGTACAACCGGTACCACCTACTTTGCCGACATCACCACAGCCCTGACCGGAACCCCGCTCCAGGTAATGGCGATGGTATTCTTCTTTGCCGGACTGGGCTTCAAGCTGAGTCTCGTGCCTTTCCACATGTGGACACCCGATACCTATCAGGGAGCTCCGACCAATGTATCGGCTTACCTGTCAGTCATCTCCAAAGGTGCAGCCGCTTTCGCTCTGATGAGCATCCTGATAAAAGTATTCGGACAGATGGTAGCCGACTGGAGTCTCTTGCTGAGCATCGTCATTGTGGTCACCATCACCATTGCCAACATCTTTGCCATCCTTCAGGAAGACTTGAAACGCTTCATGGCTTACAGTAGTATCTCACAGGCCGGTTATATCATGCTGGCTGTATTGGGAGGAAATGAACAGGGAATGGCTTCACTGGTGTACTACATCGTGGTCTATATCGTAGCCAACCTGGCTGTGTTCGGTGTCATCAGCACCATAGAGCAGCACACCGGAGGAAAGGTGGACAGAAGTACCTACAACGGATTATACAAGACCAACCCACGCCTGAGCTTCGTCATGACACTGGCGCTGTTCTCACTGGCCGGTATCCCTCCGTTTGCCGGATTCTTCTCTAAATTCTTCGTCTTTGCCTCTGCTTTCCACAGCGGCCACTGGCTGGTAGTGTTCCTGGCATTGGTAAATACGATTATTTCACTCTACTATTACCTGCTGATTGTGAAAGCCATGTACATCACTCCAAACGATGCACCGGTAGCCACCTTCCGCACACCGGCTCTGGCCCGTACAGGTCTGTTTATCTGCCTTATCGGAGTCATTGTATTGGGTATCTGCAGTGGAGTGTATGAACTGCTTAATCATGTAGCTGGACTGGGATTTTAACCTCACATACCCCTATCAAAAGGAACAGAAAAGGCTGTCTCACAATGAGATGGCCTTTTCTGTTTCTTTTGATGGAAGAAAACTAAAACGATAAAATATTTTTAGTCAAAATAGTTAAACAACTATTTTTTTAGAAACAGCGAATAATAAAATAAATTTATTCCAAAACATTTGTGTTTTATAAAAAAATATTACATTTGCGGCAAAGCTAAAATATAATATAAAACCATTATCAACACTAATCACTATGAGTTCAAAAACATGTTTTGCAAAAAGTAGTTGCATCGTATTGGCGAGTGCTTTTTTCTGCACCTCTTTGCCAGCTCTTGCAGCTTCTTCTACAGCCGGAACAAATCTGGCCATTCAGCAACAAGATCAGAAGCTAAAAGGACAAGTCATTGATGCCCAAACAGGCGACCCCGTAATCGGAGTAAATGTACTTGTAAAGGGAACTACTAACGGAACCATTACAGACATTGACGGAAAATATGAGTTAAATGCCCCAGCTGGTGCCGTACTCCAGATTTCTTTTATCGGCTACAAAACAGTAGAAATAACCGCTACCGCCAGTGAACAAACTATCAAGTTACAGGAAGATACTGAAACTTTGGAAGAAGTAGTTGTAGTAGGTTATGGTGTACAGAAAAAAGAGAGTTTAACCGGTGCCATGTCTACACTGAAGGAAAACAGACTGAAAGATGTTACTACCCCAACAGTGGAGAATATGTTAAACGGTAAAGTATCCGGAGTGTATGTAGCACCAGGTTCAGGACAACCGGGTTCCAATGGAGCCGTACAAATCCGCGGACGTGCCACTCTAAGTGGAAGTACCTCTCCGCTGTGGGTAATAGATGGAGTAATCGTGGGTGAAGACCCTGGTGTATTAAACCCATCGGATATTGAAAATATGACTATCCTGAAAGATGCTGCCTCTACTGCCATCTATGGTTCACAAGGTGCCAATGGTGTTATCATTGTAACTACCAAGATGGGTAAAAGCGAGAAAATGAAAATCAATGCTTCCATCAAGATGGGTGTCAGCACGATGACAAATGGAAAGATGGAAGTCATGAATGGAGCCGAACTATACGATTATTATGCTTCGTTCCCTAATCAGGAAAGCATCAAATTCTCACGCTGGAATCCTGAATTAAGAAACGCTAATTTTGACTGGGGAGAACTGGCCTCACAAGCAGGATTTACTCAGGACTATAATATTTCGTTATCCGGAGGAAGTGAGAAAATGAGTTCTTATTTCTCATTGGGATATTATAGTGAAGAAGGAACCGTAAAAGGTTATAAATATGACCGCTACAGCTTCCGTTACCGCTCTAATTACAAGCCGTTCTCCTGGCTGACTATCAAACCGAACATATCTGGTTCAATGAAAAACACGGATGATTCTCAATATGACTATACAGCCAAATATACAATGTTCCCTTGGGATAGTCCATACGATGAGGATGGCAACCTGGTTCCCGACCGTTACAGCGGATGGGTAGATAGCTCAGACTCAAATTACCTGAACTCCCTTTCTTACGGAAATCATACTACAAGAAAAACGTATGAATTCTCCGGAAACTTTGACTTTGATATAAAAATTACGGATTGGCTGACCTTTACATCTGTCAATAACTATCGCTGGACAGGATATTTCCAATCAGCCTATACAGACCCACGTACAGAAAGTGCATCTGGAGTACAAGGACGTGTAGAAGAAGAACAGACCAACAACATACAACGATATACCAACCAATACCTGACATTCAACAAGATATTCGGAAAACACTCCGTACAGGCATTGCTGGCATATGAATTTATGGATACATCTGCCAAAGTAATCAACGCCAAAGGTACTGGTATCGTTTCTGGCTTTGAGGTACTGGATGCAACCGCTACCCCTGAAGAAGTTGGAGGAAACCTTACTGAATGGGCTAAACAGTCAGTTTTTGCCAAGGCAAACTATACTTACGACAACCGTTATCTTGCAGAAGTATCTCTTCGCCGAGACGGGGCTTCAAACTTTGGAGATGATAAGAAATACGGTAACTTCTTCTCAATCAGTGCAGGATGGAACATCAACCGCGAAAAGTGGTTCAAAGCCGACTGGGTAGACGTATTAAAGTTACGTGCATCTTATGGTTCAGTAGGTAATATTCCATACTCTAAATATCCGCAATACGGCTTGTACTCTGTTTCTTCTAACTACAATGGTATTCCTGCTATTCTTATCAGCCAGGTTGGCAACAAGGACCTGACTTGGGAACAGACTTATACCGCTGGAGTAGGTATTGATGCTAACTTCTTCAACAACCGTCTGCGTTTCGTATTCGACTACTACAATAAATACACTTCCAACATCTTATATCAGGTTCCGGTTTCCGGATTGACAGGTATCACCAGTCGTTGGCAGAACGTAGGAGAAATGCGCAACTCTGGTATTGAAATCACCATTGGTGGAGACATTATCCGTACAAAAGACTGGTTATGGAGCCTTGACCTGAACATGGGTTATAACAAGAACAAGCTTGAAAAGCTGTATGGTGACGACCCGAACATGATGATTATCGGTGGTGGTGGTAACGATACAAGCATCGCCGGAGCAGCAGAAAAAGTGTTGAAAGTAGGTTATAGCACCGACCGTTACTATCTGCGCGAATGGGCAGGAGTTGATCCGAAAAACGGTGCTCCTCTGTGGTATAAAAACGATGGTAGCGGAGAAACAACCAGTAATTATTCTGAAGCTAAACAAGTAATGACAGAAGCTACTTCACCAAAACTGTTTGGTGGATTCAATACCTCTCTGACATGGAAGAACATTGACTTGAACGCTTCATTCGGATTCTCACTCGGAGGTAAAATCTATAACTATTCCCGCCAGGAATACGACTCAGATGGTGCCTATACAGACCGTAACCAGATGAAGCTGATTGACGGTTGGTCACGCTGGGAAAAAGAAGGCGATATTGCCACTCATCCTGCTGCCTCTTACGGAAACAAGAGCAACTCAAACAAGGCATCTACCCGTTATCTGGAAGATGGAGATTACCTGAAACTGCGTTCTCTGTCTATCGGTTATAACTTGAACCTGTCTAAATATTATATCCAGAACATGCGTATTTATTTCACAGCTGAAAATGTATTTACACTTACAGGATTCTCAGGAATCGACCCTGAAGTCCCGGCATATTACGATGAAACTACCGGTACCTACAAGTCAATCGGTACTGCAGGAGCAAACCTTTATCCATCTACACGTAAATTCATGTTCGGTATCAATTTAACCTTCTAATTAGCACACACTTATGAAAAAGATAACTTCAACTATACTTTTATCCCTGAGTATCACAGGAGGAGTATTTACGTCTTGTGACATAGACCGATTCCCCAATAATTACATGGCAACCGACCAAGTAGCAGACAACCAGGAAGTACTTTTTGACAACATGCTGAACGGTATGTATGCACAGCTGAAAACATGGTCTGACCCTATGCACCGTTTAGGCGAATACGCTGGTGACAACATGATGATTCGCGGTGCCTCTACTGATGCCTTCTACGAATTCATCACTTACTCACGCACCCCAGATAACTACCGTCTGCAGAACTTCTGGGACTATGGATACAAAGCCATTGCACAGGCCTCAAATATTATCAACATGGCCAAAGAAACAGATGATCCGGAAATTAAAAGCAAATTAGGAGAATGCTACTATGTACGTGGTATGATGTATTTCTACCTGTGCCGTGCTTTCGGGCGCCCTTATTATCAGGCTCCTGATAAGAATCTTGGAGTTCCTATCGTAAATGGAACTCCTAGCGAAGAGGAAATCTCAAACCTTTCTCTGCCAGACCGTTCTACGGTAAAAGATACTTATCAACAAGCGATTAATGACTTGCGTACAGCTGAAAGTCTGATTACAACCTCATTCAAGAGTGCGGACTATGCGTCAAAAGAAGCAGCTCAAGCCATGCTGTCACGAGTATATCTGTACATGAGTGGAACTTATGAAAATCCCAATACAGAATATGCCGACTCTGCACGCTATTATGCCGACCTCATCATTAACTCACCTCAATTCCGTTTGGTATCACGCGAGGATTACATGAAATCGGCCAGAACAGCTCCTGAAAACTATCCGGAAGCAATCTTTGTCATCAAACGTCTGGCCACCGACTTTCCCGGATTTGATTACTACTATGGCATCGGAGGTATGTACTCCAACATCGGTGGTATGGGATGGGGAGAAATGTATGCCAGTGCCAAGTACATCGAACTGCTGGATGAGACCAAACGTAACGACTGGAGAAAAGGTGATGAAGGAATTGTAGATGCTCGAGCTAAGTTCATTGAACCTCAATATATTACAGATGACAACGGAAAATACACAGAAGTTCTGCGTTTCATTACTCCCAATACTGCAGGAACAGGATATACTTATGTTCAGCTTCCTGTAAATGAGGGAAGAACAGAGTGCTGGACTGTAGACGAAAACAATAAGCCCAAAGACAGATATCCTATCAGCCTTTATTCAGGCCGCACTCCTGAAGAAGAATATTACACCATCAACTATAATGGTGCTACATACACAGGTGTAATTGATTATAAAATGGCTCTCAACAATGGTTACCCGATGTTCTACATCACTAAATGTTCACGCGAGGATAATCTGGAATCACAACTGCATTCACCCATCATTTCGCGTCTGGATGAAATGTACCTGAACCGTGCAGAAGCTTACGTAAAACTAGGACAGCTTGAAAATGCAAGAATTGATGTCAATGAAATACGTAAGCGTGCCATCAATGAACAAGCGACTTATGACTCAAATACTTTCTCAGCCAACGCTGCTGAATTGGTAGACAAAGAACGTCAATTGGAACTGGCTTATCAGGCAGAACGCAGCTACGATGTATTCCGTAACGGTGGCACACTGACCAGACAATATCCGGGACCTCATCCTACAAGTGATGTACTGGCCACTGACTATCGTGTGACTTACTATATACCACAGACAGCTATTAACTCTTACCCGAACGGAAGCACATTAACTCAGAATCCGACAAGTGATGAAGGGGTTATTCTTCATTAATGAAAAAATCTGACAAGACTTTATACAAGCTGCCTCATTCTACTGGATGGGGCAGTTTTTTTACAGCCAAATTCCTCAGTAAACAAAGTTTTTCTCTTATAAAAAAACGCAAGTGCGTTTGATCTAAAACGCAAGTGCATTTGAAGTAAAACGCAAGGACGTTTTACCTTAAACGCAAGGGCGTTTTTGTCTAAACGCAAAAGCGTTTGAGGACATATCGAAAAACGCTTACCAACTATTCTTTCTTACAGAATAAGAATGGTTAGTTAAATAAAAATGGAGTTAGCCTAATAAAAAATCCGGATTACTCGTTTTAGAGAACCCGGATTACACGTTGTATTATTCGTAGAATTTCTATCATTTAAACATCTTCTCCAAATCATCTTCTTTCAATACGGCCAGTACAGTCTTTCCATCTGGCGTATAGTTCGGAGTAGATACGGCAAACAAATCATCGACCAGGCGATTCATTTCCTCATCGGTCAGTACCTGTCCCGGTACAATGGCTGCTGCTTTTGCCAATGAAAGTGCAAGCATACTTTGTACTTCTTCCTTCACTTTACAACCTTTTTCAATCGCCGTCTGTACCATATCTGTAACCAGTTTCTCTGGATTCAATCCCTCAATTCCAGCTGGAATACCGTTAATAGAATAAGTACCCCCTCCCAGACTACTAAGATCAAATCCCAAGGCATTCAAATCGTCCATAAACTCCTCCAGTACAGGTATCTCAGAAGGAGAGAAATGTACCATATCCGGAAACAGCATTCGCTGGGAAGCATTCTTTCTATTTTCTATCTGCGCCATATAGCGGTCGAAGAGAATACGGATGTGGGCACGCTGCTGATTAATAATCATCAACCCAGACTTTACAGAAGTCAAGATATAGCTGCCTTTATACTGATAATGGTGCATGGAATTTTCCTGAGACTGCTTTTCACCTTCTTCACTAGAGAAAGATGGAGTAACGGCATCTTCCTGAGAAGCCTGTCCCCATTCTGTTGATTCTGGGAAAAACGGTCGTACTTCTTCTTCCGGTTGAATATCCGAATCCGATGAAGTACGTTCCAGCCCTTCAAACAAAGGTTCCCATTCTACCCGATTTTTGTGACTGCCAAACGAAGGAGTATAATTTCCGCTTCTGCCAAAATCCGGCATTCCACCTTTATTCATGGAAGAGCGTACAGAGGTACCCGCAGGCGCACTCCATTCTCGCACATCCTGTCCGAAGCTTTCTCTTTCCGTTTCTTTATTGGTTGCCGATGCAGAAGAGTAAGCAGAAGGAGGCACTGCCGCTGTATTAAACGGATTATAAGAAGGGTCAAAACTGGTTTGAGGAGGTGCCACCGTATAAGGAGAATTCTCAAAGGCAGGAATGTCCGGCATACCTTCTGTATCAAAATCAATCGAAGGTACCGCGTTGAAACGTCCTAACGTCTCTTTGACTGCAGCCGAAAGAATCTGCCACACGGCTTGTTCATTCTCAAACTTGATTTCTGTCTTGGTAGGGTGTATATTGACATCTATATCCGAAGGTTCCACTTCGAAATAAATGAAATAAGAGACTTGTTCACCCACCGGAATCAGGTTGTCGTACGCACTGGATACAGCTTTATGAAAATAAGGATGGCGCATATAACGACCATTCACAAAGAAAAACTGGCGTGCCCCTTTCTTACGGGCCGATTCAGGACGACCGATATATCCATGTATTTTCACCATGGTGGTATCAATGTCCAATGAAAGCAGCTCCTGGTTCAGTTTCTTGCCAAATACCCCCATAATACGCTGCCGCAAAGGAATGGCCGGCAGATTCAGCATCTCGGTGCCATTATGACTCAGCACAAAAGATATATCCGGATTGACCAGCGCAATGCGTTCGAATTCAGCTACAATGTTACTTAATTCCGTTTGATTGGATTTCAGGAACTTCCGACGGGCAGGTACATTGAAGAACAGATTTTTCACAGAGAAGTCACTGCCTCGCTGGCAGGCTACTGCCTCCTGCTTTTCTACCTGGGAACCGGAAATCTGAATGAAAGTACCTAATCCGTCGTCACTGGAACAAGTTTTCAGTTCCACCTGTGCTACGGCAGCGATGGAAGCCAAAGCCTCTCCACGAAAGCCCATGGTATGAAGGGCAAACAAATCGGCCGCCTCCCGAATCTTGGAAGTGGCATGACGTTCAAAAGCCATACGGGCATCCGTTTCCGACATACCTCGTCCGTCATCAATGACACGTATACATGTTTTTCCGGCATCCGTCACCAGCACTTCTATATTTTTTGCTCCGGCATCTACAGCATTCTCCACCAGCTCCTTTATCACAGAAGCCGGACGCTGTATGACTTCTCCTGCCGCAATCTGATTGGCTACAGAATCCGGCAACAAACGGATTACATCTCCCGATGTCATAGTGTAAATTCTCCTGTAATCAGATAATGTAAAATATATAGCAATACCACAATAGCCACAAACATGGCTCCGTAACTCAGAGGTTTACGTCCGCTTTCCTTGCGACGCTTCAGATAGGTAGTACCTTCTACAAACTTACCACGAATGTCTTCCGGATTAAACTCTTTAGGAGGAAGCATTCCCAGTTCACGTTTGGCTGTCTCTTCTATTTTCTGCAGTTTTTCCTTGCGTTCATCCACATAAATGTATTCATGACGGAATCCGCGAGGCTTTCTCATTGTAAACATTCCCATATATTATTCCTCCTTCTTATTTTCAAACAATCGGGCATTCGGCAAAACGACCGGACCACGTACATTTTTCTTCAGCTGGTCTTCCACTCGTTTTTCCCTCCAATTAAAGATGTCGGCTTTGTTGAGCGGACGAATGTAATCAAACCACACAAAATTCTCCAGACGGTCTTTTCCGGCAGGAATCTGCGACATCGGATACAACACACCATTGGACTTGGGGCTCATCACCATGCGTTCTATCTTACGGTCTTGCAGATAGATTTCCAGTTTACTGGTTTCAGATACATTCATTCCTATCAGCGTACTGTCGGAGTCCATCGGATAATAAACAACTCGTACGGAACCTATCACTTCCGTCTTTCGCATTTCTCCATTCGTGAAATAGGACTTCATCTCTTTTCCCGTCACCTGGTTATAAATCGTTGAATCCACACGTTCTACCGAAAGTGCCTGCCCTATGATGTGCGACCAGTCAATTGTGCTGTCGTTCATATAGACCTTTATCACTTCGCCTAAAAGCTGCTGGTTCTTGTTCCAGATAATCGGGTCACGATACATCGTAAGACAACTGTCCACTGTAGAGAAAACTAGCGAATCGGCCGTACCCTGCACATCGGTACGATAAAAACGTACTTTATGGAAAGCTCTCATTTCACGGAACATGGAATCGGTATTCTGATGGAAAGTTTCCATCAGCAGAGTATCTGCATGAAGAAACAAACTGTCGCCCTGAGAATAGTCTATAGCTACGGCACTATCCGTAGCAAAGGCATAGTCTGTCTGCTCGTTATAATAGCCATATTCTCCGGTAAGCATGTTCCGGTTGATTGTATCCGTCATCACCATCCGACTGAAAACCTCTCCCACGCCGGTATTACGGTCGTAGAAAAGCGTATCACCAGTCAGCTGTTTTCCCTGATTGGTCAGCACAGAACGGTCATACAAATCGGCCTTACCCGTTACGGTATTGTAAGTTCCCTTTTCAGAATAAATGTGGTTGGCATCGCTCCAGATATCCGAAGGGCCGACAATATCAGCTACCTTCGAAGCCGTGTTGTAACGTAAGGTATCCGACGTCAGTGTAAACTGGGGGTTCACCAGCTTCACATTGTAATTAAATACGGATTGCTTGGTCTGAGGACTATATTCTCCCCACTCGGAGGTCAGCACATTCTGCTCATCCATCAGGGTTCCCCCATCAAAGAAATATCCCAAGTTGTAGACCCGGTCATAATTCAGGCTATCAGTCAGCAAGGTAGTCGTACGGTTCTCCATCCGGACATTACAGCGCATCTCTGCAATCTGTGTCAATCCATCATAGTACAACCGGTCGCCATAAAGAAACAGCGTATCTCCCTGCACCATTTTCACATTACCAAAAGCCTCAAAGCTGCTAACCTTATCGTAGTAACATGCACTGTCGCAATACATATACACACTATCATGACGAAACCTCACATTTCCGGTTACAATCTGTGCGTCCGGATGAGTTGCATCCTTACGCAACAAATCAGAATGTAACAAATAGACTTTACTTTTAGCTACCGGACGCTGCTTGGAATCCTCTGGCTTTTGTTTCCCCTCAGCCTCCGTTTTCGGGCGCGCAGTCTGTGGAGGGACAGCTATCCCCCCTTGTGCCGACAAGCCAAGAATGGTCAGGCAAAATGCTACAAAAAGCAAAAAAATTGCAGACTTTCTCATCACTATTTAATCCATCCCGGATATTTAAAATCACACTTACGCCAAGACGGGTTGATACGCACGTAAGTATTTTTTTGCTTTTCTACAATCCATTTCTGCAGTTTTTCTTCACTACGGTTGGCCGTAACAATGTCTTTCAGACGCTGATAGTCTTCTGAGATTGTAGCTTTATGTCCGTCAATACGATTCTTCAATTTTACGATAGCACACACTTCTTTTCCTTTTGCATTAATCATTGTAAAAGGTTTGGAAACTTCACCAATCTGCATTCCCTCTACGGTCTTTGCAACTTCCTGAGAAATCAGGCCAGCCAGCTGCTGCATTTCAAAACGAGAGGTAGAAGTCTGCGGGTTAGCCAGCAAACCGTGGTTGTTGCGTGTATCTTTATCCTGAGATACCCATGTAGCCGCTTCATCAAAAGTTACTTTTCCTTTTCGGATATCGTTAGCCAGTGTATCCAGTTTATTCAGTTCTGCCTCAATTTCTTTCTCATCCACACGAGGCTTAATCAAAATATGGCGATAGCTTACACGGTCACCACGCTTTTCAATCAGCTGAGCAATATGATAACCATATTCTGTTTCAAACACTTTTGAAATCTTCTTCGGGTCAGTCAGGTTAAATACCACATTGGCAAACTCCGGAGTCAATTCTCCACGACCTGTAAAGCCATATTCTCCTCCACGACGAGCAGAGCCCGGGTCTTCAGAATACATACGCGCCAACGTAGAGAAAGTAGTTTCTCCCTTATTGATACGGTCAGTAAAATCACGCAATTCTTTCTTTACACGTTCGATTTCTTCTTCCTTAATCTTAGGCTCTCTGGTAATAATCTGCACCTCTACCTGAGTAGGCACAAAAGGAATACTGTCCTGAGGAAGCTTACTGAAATAGTTACGCACTTCCGCAGGAGTCAGCTTGATGTCTCCTACAATCTTCTTCTGCATTTCCTGTACCGTCAATCCGTCACGAATATTCTCACGCAACATTTCACGTATCTGGGTAGAAGTTTTATTGTAATATTCTTCGAGTTTTTCTTTTGAACCAATCTGTTCAGTCAACCATGAAATTCGTGTTTCTACCTGCTGCAGAACCTCCTGGTCGCTCACCTCAATACTATCTATCTCAGCCTGGTGAAGAAAAAGTTTCTGCACAGCCAATTCTTCAGGTATCACACAATAGGGATCACCATCAAAACGGCGACCTTCATACTGTGCATTCAAACGCTCATTCTCTACGTCTGATTTCAGAATAGCTTCATCGCCGACAACCCACACCACTTCATCAATCACATTATCTTGTGCCACGGCGGGTACTGTTCCTGTCAAGGCAAGCAAAACAGCCAAGACACCAGTCATAATCAATTTATTCATTTTCTGTCTATTTGATTTGTTTTGGTCCATTACATTACAAAGGACGAAGATACGGCATTAATTACTTTTTTCCGCTACAATTAACGGTTTTTAAAATGTCTTGGTTAATTTCAATCCTGAAGCCTCGCTTTAACTCTTCCATTTGTGTTCTCTCCGTCCACAAACGATAATCACGCTGCACTTCATTGCGCACATCCTGAAAGTCTTCCGGCCCTTTCTTCAGGCGCTTTCCCAATACAAAAGCATAAGGTAAATCCGTACGAGGAGTGAAATGTCCGCATTTAAAAGCCAGCTTATCTACATAAGGATTTGTACCAATCTGAAACAAGCCTGTTTCTACAACGACCTTCCATTCCGGATTCTCTTGAGAAAAAGCGGAAATTTCTTCATTCCATTTATTTAAGGGACATTTCTTCAGCCTCTTTTTCAGCTTTGAAGCCACTTTCTTATTCAAACAATGAATCACTCCTCCTTTAAAATGAGGCAAATCCCATGCGTAATCGTTTTTATGACTTTCAAAATAGCTCTGCAATTCCTTATCAGAAATATTACCTGATTTTGTACCTCCATGGCGCTTATCCCAATACGCAGCCAATAAGCCATCGGAAACTTGACACAACTCCATTCGAGTCTTGTTCAAAAGACTATCTTTCCGCTCGGTAAAGCCTGAATCAGCAACCTTTTGCAGGGCCGCATTTCCAGTCGTTTCTGATGGATATACTCCTTGCCTGCGATCCAATAGATACACGATGTGAATACCTAAAGGAGAAAAAAATGGAGCAGAATAATTACCTTTTTTCAATGTGTTCAATTGCCCGGTAAACTCTTTTATCAGACATCTTTCCGGAATCCACTCCCCATCCAAATAAGGAGAAGGCAAGGGAGCCTTCACATAAGATTGTGCCAGTTTTTCAAAAGGTATACCATTTTTTAAAGCCGTATAAACAGAATCTATACGCTGTCTGGCTACACGTTCCTGTTCGGAAGAAGCATGTTGGGGCAAAAGAAATGAAATCTGACGAAATCTTACCCAATTTAAAAGAGTATCTTGTTTTTGGGACATTCCCCTCTCTTCCGATTTCAGAATTTCATTTTGCAAGGCACTGCATTGCAACCGGAAATCGGTGATAGTATCCCAGCTTTGTCTTTTAGCATCTGCCACCTTCAACTTATAATACAAGAAATGAGGCAAGAACCGTTCTACAGATACACGACTAACTGCATACACCTGGGTATAATAATGCTCAAACTCCTCTACCGAAGTTTCCTCTCCATCAATCCGAAAAAGTACCCTGCGATCTTCTGCATAAGAAACAGAGAATTTCAGCCCCATCAACAAACATAGGAATAACCACGCAATTCTACACATAACAGATTCTATTCATCATTTCATTAAACAAAAAATCATCCTGTTCGCCAGAACAGACTTACTGAAAGCAAGTCTGCCTGACGTCAGAATGATTATATCCGTATTATAAGTCAAAGATTATCTTACTGAGGACGACTATAGTTAGGTGCCTCACTTGTAATAGATACATCGTGCGGGTGACTTTCCAGAACTCCGGCATTAGTGATACGAGTAAACTTCGCATTATGCAATTCTTCAATATTATGAGCTCCGCAATAACCCATACCGGCACGCAAACCACCTACCAGCTGATAAATTACTTCATACAAAGAACCTTTATAAGGCACACGAGCAGCAATACCTTCTGGAACAAGCTTTTTCACATCGGTAGTTCCACTTTGGAAATAACGGTCTTTTGAACCATTTTCCATAGCTTCCAATGAACCCATTCCACGATATGACTTAAACTTACGACCATTAAAGATGATGGTATCGCCCGGAGATTCCTCAGTACCGGCAACCAACGAACCAATCATTACGCTGTAACCACCGGCTGCCAAAGCTTTCACCACATCACCTGAATAACGCAAGCCACCATCTGCAATCAAAGGAATACCTGTTCCTTCCAAAGCCTTTGCAACATCATATACGGCTGTCAACTGAGGAACACCTACACCGGCAACCACACGAGTTGTACAGATAGAACCCGGGCCGATACCTACTTTTACTGCATCTGCACCAGCTTCAGCCAACATCTTAGCTGCTTCACCTGTAGCTACATTTCCTACAACAATATCAATTCCAGGGAAACGTTTCTTAGCTTCTTTCAGCTTTTCAATCACGTACATAGAATGTCCGTGAGCTGTATCAATTACAATGGCATCTGCACCAGCATTCACCAAAGCTTCCATACGGTCGAATGTATCAGCAGTTACTCCCACACCGGCAGCTACACGCAAACGACCTTTAGAATCTTTGCAAGCCATTGGTTTATCTTTTGCTTTTGTAATGTCTTTATAAGTAATCAGACCAATCAGCTTTCCATCCTTGTCTACTACCGGAAGTTTTTCAATCTTGTTTTCCTGCAGAATCTTGGAAGCAGTCTCCATGTCTGTACCCGGCTCTGTTGTCACAATATTTTCCTTTGTCATCACCTCATCGATACGCTTATTCATATCCTTTTCAAAGCGCAGGTCACGGTTTGTAACAATACCAACCAAGTAATTCTCATCATCTACTACAGGAATACCTCCGATTTTGTATTCAGCCATCAAATCGAGTGCATCTTTCACTACAGAGCCTCTCTTAATGGTCACCGGATCATAAATCATTCCGTTTTCCGCACGCTTCACAATTGCCACCTGACGAGCTTGTTCCCCGATAGACATGTTCTTGTGAATTACTCCGATACCTCCTTCACGAGCAATGGCAATGGCCATCTGTGCTTCGGTAACTGTATCCATAGCTGCAGTTACAAACGGAATTTTCAACTCAATGTTACGTGAAAACTTAGTCGAGAGTTCGACTGTTTTAGGTAAAACCTCAGAATAGGCCGGAATCAACAATACATCATCGTAAGTTAATCCGTCCATAACAACTTTATCTGCAATAAATGACATAGGGCTTTATGCTTTAGATTTTATTGCGTGCAAATATACAGAATTTTCTCAAAAAGTAAAAAAGCAGTTAACATCTTTTTCATACCACATACCTATCAAATAAAAACAGCTGCTTGCAAGGAACACCCCTCACAAGCAGCTGCACAATATCATTAAATAAATGATTAATTAGCCATTTCAGAAATGAACTTGATACGTACCAGACGAATTTCATCTTCTGTATAGTCGTCACCCAGTTCATCCATTGCATCATCAATCTTATCAGTTACTGATTCCTTGAAATAATCATAAATATCCTGCATGTGGTCTTCATCCATAATTTCTTCCAAGAAATAGTCAATATTCAGTTTGGTTCCTGAATATACAATGGCTTCGATTTCATCCAGCAACTCACCAAATTCAATACCTTTTGCCACTGCAATATCATCCAAAGCTACCTTTCTATCGATACTCTGAATAATAGAGACCTTCAGCTTAGATTTGTTAGCCACAGTGCGCACTCTCAAATCTTCCGGACGGTCTATTTCATTTTCTTCGCAGTGCTTCTTAATCAATTCGCAAAATTCCTGACCATAGCGTTTAGCCTTTCCAGCTCCTACGCCCGGAATATTCTGCAATTCTTCCAAAGTAACCGGATAAATGGTAGCCATTGCCTCAAGAGAAGGATCCTGGAAAATCACATAAGGTGGCACATCCAGTCTCTTTGCCATTTTCTTCCGCAAGTCTTTCAACATGGAATACAGCACGGGGTCTACTGCACACGAAGCCCCACTTCTCATCGGAGTTTCATCTACCTCTTCTTCTTCAAAGTCTGCATCCTCAACGATCTTGAACGACTTCGGTTTTTTCAAGAACTTATGCCCTTCTGGCGTAACTTTTAATAAGCCATAGTTTTCCACATCCTTTGCCAGGTAACCAGCGATAAGAGCCTGACGAATGACTGCATTCCACAATCTTTCTTCTTCTCCCATACCTGAACCAAACACCTCTAAGTCTTCATGCTTATGCGCAAGCACTTCAGATGTTTCTTTACCCAACAATATATCGATAATATAATCTTGCTTAAAGTTTTCTTTTACGGCAATGATTGCTTCAATCACTGCACACAACGAATCCTGAGCCTCCACTTGTTTCTTTGGATTTAAACAGTTATCACAATTACCACAATTATCTTCCGTATATTCCTCTCCAAAATAATGCAACAAAATTTTTCTTCTACACACTGAAGATTCTGCGTAAGCTGCTGTTTCCTGCAATAGCTGACGTCCGATTTCTTGCTCTGAAATAGGCTTTCCCTGCATAAATTTCTCCAGTTTCTGCAGGTCCTTATTGGAATAGAATGTAATGCACTGTCCTTCTCCACCGTCACGTCCTGCACGTCCGGTTTCCTGATAATACCCTTCCAAACTCTTAGGTACATCATAATGAATCACAAAGCGTACATCCGGTTTATCAATACCCATTCCAAACGCAATCGTAGCTACAATCACATCAATGTCTTCCTTCAGGAAAGCATCCTGATTCCCATTACGGGTAGCAGAATCCATTCCTGCATGATAAGCGCGGGCCTTGATACCATTTGCCAGCAATATTTCAGTGAGCTCTTCCACCTTCTTACGGCTCAAGCAATAGATAATACCTGACTTGCCTTCGTTCTGCTTGATGAACTTGATAATATCCTTATCCACATTAGCAGTCTTGGCACGTACTTCATAATAAAGATTCGGACGATTAAAAGACGAACGGAATTCTGTTGCATCCATCATTCCCAAATTCTTTTGGATGTCCATCTTTACCTTTGGAGTAGCCGTTGCCGTCAAAGCAATTACCGGAGCTTTCCCAATTTCATTGATTATCGGACGAATCCGGCGATACTCCGGTCGGAAGTCATGCCCCCATTCCGAAATACAATGTGCCTCATCCACCGCATAAAATGAAATCTTCACGTGTCTCAGAAAATCTACATTCTCCTCTTTCGTCAAAGATTCAGGAGCTACATAAAGTAACTTTGTCTTTCCGGCCATGATGTCGGCTTTCACCTGATCTGTAGCCGATTTTGTCAATGAGGAATTAATAAAATGAGCAATGCCATCTTCCTCACTAAAATTACGCATAGCATCCACCTGATTCTTCATCAGGGCAATGAGCGGTGAAATCACAATAGCAGTTCCATCCATCAACAGAGAAGGAAGCTGATAGCATAATGACTTTCCACCTCCTGTAGGCATTAACACAAACGTATCCTTTCCTGATAATAAGTTTCGGATAATCGCCTCCTGGTTTCCTTTAAAAGTATCGAATCCAAAATACTTTTTAAGAGCTGCTACTAAATTGATATTTTCCGCCATTGTTCTTGGATTTAGATTTTCATTGATTGTAGAAATTTTGTTTCCGCATGTAACAAAGTTATAAACAACTTTTCATATTACACAAATATTTCAGGGAATATTTCATCGGAAGCTTTTATTTTCTCACTAAAAAACCTTTACATTATGCCATTTGCAGACGGGAAACATTTGCCTTCCCCATTTGCTGTTTGGCGTAATCCAACGTCACCACAAAACGTTCGGTCTGTTGTGACGGAATTTCAAACATGACATCATTCATTATGGTTTCCACAATAGAACGCAAACCACGAGCACCTAATTTGTACTCTATCGCCTTGTCGACAATATATTCAAACACCTCCGATTCAAATTCCAGTTTCACCCCATCCATCTCAAACAATTTTACATACTGCTTGATAATTGAATTTTTGGGTTCTGTAAGAATATTGCGCAATGCCGTACGGTCCAATGGGTTCAAGTAGGTAAGTACCGGCAAACGACCAATAATTTCCGGTATCAATCCGAATGATTTCAAGTCCTGAGGAGCAATGTACTGCATCAAATTTCCCCGGTCTATTTTCACCGCTTCCTTCGCCGCACTATATCCCACCACATTGGTATTCAGCCGTTGAGCGATTTTTCGTTCAATACCGTCAAAAGCTCCTCCGCAAATAAACAGGATATTCTTAGTATTGACCGGAATCATCTTCTGGTCCGGATGCTTACGTCCTCCCTGAGGAGGAACATTCACCACAGAACCTTCCAGCAGCTTCAACAAGCCTTGCTGCACACCTTCTCCACTTACATCACGCGTAATGGAAGGGTTATCTCCTTTCCGGGCAATTTTATCAATTTCGTCAATAAAAACGATACCCCGTTCCGCCTCCTCCACGTTATAGTCAGCCACCTGAAGCAAGCGGGTCAGAATACTTTCAATATCTTCTCCCACATATCCTGCTTCGGTCAGTACAGTCGCATCTACAATGGTAAAAGGTACATGAAGCAACTTAGCAATGGTACGAGCCAGCAAAGTCTTTCCGGTTCCGGTGCTTCCCACCATAATGATGTTTGACTTTTCAATCTCCACATCATTCTTATCCTTAGGCTGAAGCAAACGTTTGTAATGATTATACACCGCTACAGCCAAATAGCGTTTTGCATCATCCTGACCAATCACATACTGGTCCAGGAATTCTTTGATATCCTTCGGCTTAGGGAGCTCAGACAAATTCAGGTCTGTAGGTCCCTGCCCTTGATGATGCATCGCTTCTTTTACGATTTCATGTGCCTGTTCTGCACAACTGTCACAGATACATCCATTCACTCCTGTAATCAGGAAGCCCACTTCGTCTTCTGTGCGACCGCAAAAGCTACATCTTCTTTTCGAGTTTCTTGAAGTCCTTTTTTCTTCCAAAGCCTATCTAGTTTTTAAGTAAATCACAGTGTTACAATGAAGGTTTACGAGATAGCACTTCATCAATCATACCATACTCTTTAGCCTCGGATGCTGTCATCCAATAATCACGGTCAGAATCTGCCCAAACCTTATCAAAATCCGTATGAGAGTGATCGGCAATGATTGTATACAATTCTTTCTTCAGTTTCTGAATTTCACGAGCTGTAATTTCAATATCCGAAGCCTGACCTTGCGCTCCTCCCATCGGCTGATGAATCATCACGCGTGAATGGGTCAGAGCTGAACGTTTTCCTTCTTTTCCAGCTACCAACAATACGGCTGCCATAGAAGCTGCCATACCTGTACAAATTGTAGCCACATCGCTACTGATAAACTGCATAGTATCATAAATACCTAAACCTGCATACACTGAACCGCCTGGGGAGTTGATATAAATAGAAATATCCTTACCAGAATCCACTGAATCCAGATACAAAAGCTGAGCCTGCAAAGTATTGGCTGTATAATCGTCAATCTGGGTTCCGAGGAAAATGATACGATCCATCATCAAACGAGAAAAGACATCCAACTGCGTCACATTCAATTGACGTTCTTCCAAAATATACGGATTCAAGTATCCTGCTTGCGACTTGATGACATCATCAAGTACCATACTGTTCATTCCGAGATGCTTGGTAGCATATTTTCTAAAATCGTCCATCATAATCCTTATATTAATTCTACAATATAAAAGAGGCTTTTAACCCCCTTTCTTCTGAAAAAACAAAAGTACAAAACACTTCTATCTTACAGAAGAAGTCAAGTTAAAAGCCTCCTTTTTTAGAATATTTTAGCAATCAATTTTGAGAGCCAAATTGCTTATTGAAACATTTTGTTGAATTCTTCTGCAGAAACAGCTTTGTGATTCAATGTTACCTGACCTTTCAAGATTTCAGACAACTTAGATTCAACAACGCGGTTTACCAGAGCTTCTACACTTTCACGTTTCTTCAACATTTCTTTTGAATAGTTTTCCAACAATTCATCAGGAACGTTAATCATACCATACTGAGCAAACTGTGCACGAGTAGCTTCCTTAGCCATGTTAGTGATGTCAGCCTGTTCTACCTTAATATCGTTAGCAGCTACCAGTTTTTCTTTGATCAGGTGCCAAGTCAGTTCTTCCAAGCTCTTTTCGTAGTTTTCAGAAACGAATTCTTCACCTTTTTCCTTGTTGTTTTCCAACATGATACGTTTCATCAGTTCATCAGCAAACTGCAGTTTGCCAACCTTTTCTGATAAGTAAGTACGTACATCCAGCAAGAACTTATAGTCGCTGTCAGCTTCAAACTGTTTTGCAATTGTTTCCTTAATCTGAGCACGGAATTCTTCTTCGCTGTGAGCCTTTCCTTCACCCAATACCTGGTCAAACAGTTCCTGAGTTAAGTCACCCGGAATCATACGAGTGATTTCTTCAATCTGGAAGCTGAAGTTACCTTTGTAATTAGCTACTTCTTCTTTCTTCACTTTCAACAGAGAAGCCAACTCAGCTTCATTGTTATCGAAAGCAACTGACGGGTTAAATACCAATACTGTATTTACCTTTGCACCGTTGAAGATTGCTTTCTGGTCATCGTTCTTCATGTATGAAGGCATCATTACTGCACCTTCTACCTGCACACCACCTTCTTTTGTATTGCCGTTTTCATCCAGCTCAGCCAACAAACCTTTCAGCATATCCTTATCCTGATAGTCTTCAACCTTGTCATACTTAGCAGTACGCTGTCTGTACATATTTACCTGCTGATCTACCATTTCATCTGTTACGTTAATATCATAGTAGTCAACAGTATCATTATTAGACAATTCTACATTGAACTCAGGAGCCAATGCGATATCGAAAGAGAATTCAAAATTCTCATCAGTTTCAAAGTTTGCGTTATTTTCCTTCGGCAGAGGAGTACCCAGCATGTTAACTTTGTTTTCACGGATATACTCACCTACTTTTTCCTGCAACAGCTTGTCAACTTCTTCCAGCAATACAGAAGTTCCATACTGTTTTTTAATCAATCCCATAGGAACCATTCCCTTACGGAATCCAGGCATATTTACTCTCTGACGAAGAGTTTTCAGTGCTTTTTCAACTTTTTCCTGATAATCAGCTTTTTCAATCTGAACAGTAAGCACAGCGCTTACGTTGTCTACATTTTGCAATGAAATATTCATTTTCGACTTATTTATTTAATTATTAATTATTTCTCGTATTTACCAAAAGAGGTTGCAAAAATAATGTTTAATCTTTCAATAACCAAACTGACAAGCTAAAAAATCTTTACGGCTTCTGAATCCTTGTCAACCAACCAAATAAAAACGGCAGAAAGCATATCCACCTTCTGCCGTTCCTTATTATCTCAACCTGAGTCTTATCAATATCAAACTTTACGAGCCTTGCTATTTTCCTCTTTCTTCACCTTCTGCAGCAAGTCGGATGCGAATATGAAGTTGTTCAACCGCTCGTTCGTGGCATTGAATACCTCGTCTTTTGTTCCTTCCCATTCCTTGTGCCCCTGGTATATGTACAATATGCTTTCACCAATACCCATCACAGAGTTCATATCGTGCGTATTAATGATTGTCGTCATATTATATTCTTTGGTAATATCATGAATCAAATCATCAATCACCAGCGACGTTTTAGGGTCAAGTCCGGAATTCGGCTCATCACAAAACAAGTATTTCGGCTGCAGGGCAATGGCACGCGCTATAGCCACACGCTTCTGCATGCCTCCGCTGATTTCACCGGGATATTTTGACTGGGCATCAATCAGATTCACACGGTCCAGACAAAACTGCGCACGCTTCACCCTGTCCCGGTAAGTGTCATTGGAAAACATATCCAGCGGAAACATCACATTCTCCAGCACAGAAAGCGAGTCAAACAAGGCGGCGCTCTGAAATATCATCCCCATCTCCCGTCTCAGCGCCTTCTTTTCCCGCTTCCCCATATCCAGCAGGTTACGTCCGTCATACAGAATTTCTCCGCTTTCCGGGGTAAGCAGTCCTACAATACATTTCATCAACACCGTCTTTCCAGAACCACTCTGCCCGATAATCAAGTTGGTTTTCCCGTTTTCAAACGAAAAATTAATATCTTCAAGAACTGTACGTCCTTCAAATGACTTGCATATAGAATTTAGCTGTATCATCCCATCAACAATTGTGTAAGTATCAAATCTGAAAACAAAATCAAGACACTGCTTGAAACCACAGAGTCCGTACTGGCTTTACCGACCGCAATAGAACCTCCTTCTACCGTATATCCAAAATAAGCAGACACACTGGCTATGATAAAGGCAAAAAATAAGGATTTAATAAAGCTACACCAGATATACCATTCCACAAAGCAATACTGTAAACCATATTCCAAATCCGTCGCATTCATGATACCAGCAAACCAGGCTGTACAGAAAGCACCTATCACTCCTGCAAAAATACTGAAAATCACCAGAAAAGGAATCATGGTCATCAATCCCAGAATCTTTGGAAGAATCAGATAAGAGGCAGAGTTTACTCCCATAATTTCCAGTGCATCAATCTGCTGTGTCACCCTCATCGTACCAATCTCCGAAGCTATGTTCGACCCGACTTTTCCCGCTAAAATCAAACACATGATAGAAGATGAAAACTCCAGCAGCAAGATTTCACGAGTGGTATATCCCACCACAAAACGCGGCATCCAAGGACTTTCAATATTCAATTTAATCTGAATACAAATTACAGCACCAATAAAAAAAGAAATCAGCAACACAATACCAATCGAATTGATACCCAATTGTACCATTTCATTCAGGCATTGCTTAAAATACATCCGGAAACGCTCCGGACGGGAAAATACACGCCCCATCAACATAAGGTATTTTCCAAGGTTTGTAACAGGCTTTATCATATTATTACAATCATGTTTGACGCAAAAGTAGTGCTTTTTAGCTATATTATAATAAAAGACAGGAGGATTTTCGAATTAAGAACCACAGAAGCCAAGATTTTTACTACTTTTGCACGACTGAACAGCTAACAAAAGGACAATGGCAGCACAAGAAAATCAAGAATCTACGACCGAAAAGTTTGAATTACCTTCAGACGGCAGAATGGTGCTACGAACCGAGAACCTGGTCAAAAAATACGGAAAACGAACAGTGGTGAGCCATGTTTCCATCAATGTGAAACAGGGGGAAATTGTAGGACTGCTCGGCCCTAACGGTGCGGGTAAGACCACCTCTTTCTACATGACTACCGGATTGATTGTCCCTAATGAAGGACATATTTATCTAAATGATAAAGACATAACTTCCTACCCTGTTTACAAACGAGCCCAAAATGGTATCGGTTACCTGGCACAGGAGGCTTCCGTATTCCGCAAAATGAGCGTGGAAGATAACATTGCTTCTGTATTGGAATTGACTAATAAATCACCGGAATACCAGAAAGAGAAACTGGAAAGCCTGATTGCCGAGTTCCGTCTGCAGAAAGTACGCAAGAACTTAGGGGACCAACTTTCCGGAGGCGAACGTCGCCGTACAGAAATTGCCCGCTGTCTGGCTATCGACCCTAAATTTATCATGCTTGATGAGCCATTTGCCGGAGTAGACCCGATTGCCGTGGAAGATATCCAGCACATTGTCTGGAAGCTGAAGGACAAGAATATCGGTATTCTGATTACAGACCATAACGTGCAGGAAACACTTAGCATCACTGACCGTGCTTATCTGCTGTTTGAAGGAAAAATCCTCTTTCAGGGAACTCCGGAAGAACTGGCCGAGAACAAGATTGTCCGCGAGAAATACCTGAGTAACAGTTTCGTTCTGCGAAGAAAAGATTTCCAGCTGAAAGAAGTTAAAGAGTAACATAAAAAATAAGGAGTTTCTCATTCATACAATTGAGAAACTCCTTATTTTATATCAATCACATTTAAT
Source organism: Phocaeicola plebeius (assembly GCF_003437535.1). Taxonomy (GTDB): domain Bacteria; phylum Bacteroidota; class Bacteroidia; order Bacteroidales; family Bacteroidaceae; genus Phocaeicola; species Phocaeicola plebeius_A. The sequence continues at coordinate 45,066 of NZ_QSQT01000007.1, read as the reverse complement.
TAAGAGATCCGGTTCCATCTGTAAAATTCAATGAAATAGTCTGTCCAGGATTAGCTGCTAAAGAATACTCTTCTCCTAAGTCTGTCCATCCATTATTTACAGCATTATTTTCACGATAGAAAATTGTTTCACCATCTTTCAATGTAAACTCAAGTCGCCACCAATCAGTGTCTGCTTTGATACACATGCGGACTTCACCCGTAGCAGTTAAAGCAGGAGACACAAAACTACCGTTTTTATCTTCAGGGACAGAGAACAAATAAGCATCATTATAATTCCAATCACCTACCGTATTTCCTAGCACATACACATTGGGGCTATAAAAATTCATGGTATACTGATAATCATCTCCATTCACTTCAGCAATCAAGTATACTATATACCATCCTCCTTTATCCACCTTGATATTATCACCACTGTCAGAAAGGCCTGCTCCAGCATTATCATTAAACTGATGAATCTTTGAATAACCATTCCAGTCTTGTTCAAACTTACCAAACTTAAATTCAGCACCTGAGTCAAAATAAACCATACTCCAGAATTCCCCAGCCAAGCCATTCACACTAACCATTGGTTTCCATGTACCCCAAGACGTACCGATACTTGAACCTACAAGATACATTTCTTCTGGAGGTGCTAAGGTAGAAACGACTTCTCCAAGTTTTATCTGATTAATTTTGATTACATTGGAAACTGAATTTCCCAATTCACTACCAGTAATTACTGCTGTAAGACGAATATACACTGGATTCACGGTGCCTATATAATTCTCCACATCCGGATTAGCTTGTTTCCACAATTCTACAATCGCAGCATTCAGTTCCGCAGGTTTCAATAAAACCGTAGAAGATGTATAAGTAGTAGACAGAACCTTATAGTTAGACTCTACCCCTTCAGCTTCATCAACAAATGTCTCCTCCAATGAAACCTGCACACTATAGGTAGTAGCAGCAGTAAACCCATAAGCAGGCTGTGTGCATGTCAGGACGACTGTATCTTGAGCTTCTCCTAAATCATAAAGTTTGTCTTCTGGAGTCTCAAGGACAAAAGTTTCAGCTTCATGCAAAACCGGATTATCTTCTATATCCGTATTACAAGCTGTTAATAACGGAAGTATACATCCGATTAATGATAAAATGGGAAATATTATCTTTTTCATATTACCAAAATTCTTATAAATTAATACCCTTCATTTTGATGCATATTATTGTTATTATTCAAATCTGTAGCAGGAATAGGATATACATTATAAATATCACTTACTGATTTTCCTTCTTTCACGCCACCTTTCCAGTCCCACAAATACTTATCAGTTGTAAAACAATCAAAACGTATCAAATCGCTACGACGTCTGCCTTCCAAATAAAATTCACGCGACCATTCATCCAATAAATACATCTCTGTTAGTTCATTCAATGTAGGTTGTTTGGTACAACCACGTTTCGCACGTAATGTTTTAATATCCTCCCATGCTAAACTTTTTTGATTCAGACGGAAGTTGGCTTCAGCACGGGTCAAATAAGCTTCTGCTAAACGGAACAAAGGTATATCCGTATCTGGATATTCTGTATGACTGGTAGAAGCCCCATCTGAGCGGATATTTTGCCATTTCACAATTGACAAACCACTCTGAAAACCAGTAATGGATTTCGGATCCATCGTTCTCTTTCCTCCACCTGCTCCAGAATAAAACATAGCCCGGTCATCTCCAGCTGCCTCAATCATATCCTGCGTCCGTACACCATATTGAGCATCCCATGAATCAATAGCCTCATCATTTGCAAAATCACTCTGTCCTGGTACCTCTGCATTTTCAGGAATCATAGGCACTTCATCTTCATCAAAGAATTTATATACCAGCGCATTTCTTGCAATCAAGCAAGACCATCCATTAGTAGTACCCATATGTGGCATTCCACCCGTACGTGTGCCACAAATCAAATAAGTAGATCCTCCATAATTTCGAGTTTTCATACCATCCTGACGAATCGGAAGAATAATTTCCTTCATGGCCTTCTGATTTTCATCATTATCAGCCATAAACATCAATTTATAATCATCACACAATTCATAATATCCACTGTTAATGACTTTATCAGCATAAAGCTTTGCATTTTCAAAATCAGCCGTACCTGTATAAACCTCTGCATTCAAATATACTCGTGCTCTCAACAACCAATTGGCAGCTTTATCAGCACGTCCAAAAGGAGCTTGCCCCGGTTCGTACATATCGGCTACACATTCATCCAATTCTTTCTGAATAAAATCATACAAATCTTTTCCACCCTTTTCTACCGGAAGCTCATTATCAAAATGTTCTTTGAATGGAGCCTTACCAAATAAATCCAGAAAATAAGCATAATGCAAAGCGCGTAAGAAACGTACCTCTGCACGCTGACGTACCGATTCTTCATCTGTATTATCCGCAATCTGATCCAAGAAGAAATTCATCTGCGTAATATCATAACCTAATCGCACATAAACCCATTCCGTACGCTGACTTGAAGAATTCCATGCTATATTAGTAAACTGAGGAATATCGACATTATCTTGCCACACCCATACACATTCGTCTGTAGGCAATTCCTGACAATTAAAAATAGTACGGTAAAAGCCCGATTCGCCTTCATCCTGCCCATCCAAATCCGGAGTTCCAGCAAGACCTTTCTGCCCTGTCAATCCCAACAATGCATATTGCTTGACAAAAGCTGCATCCTGATCAAAACTAGATGAACTTTGCGGGTCGATAGAACTAATGTCCAAATCATTGATACACGATACATTTCCCAATGAAACGGCCACAACCAATGCAGCTGAAAATATATGTTTCAAATAATTAGCTTTCATACATCTTAATGTTTTCATAAAATTAGAATTGTAAATTAACTCCTAACAGGAATGTAAATGCACGCGGATAAGGATTGGAATCAATTCCACTTTTCACTTCCGGATCCAAGCCTTCATACTTAGTAATAATAAACGGATTCTGCGCTGTTGCATATATACGTCCTCCGATACCTTTATAAGCAGAAGTTTTAAACAAATCTTTAAAAGAATAACCCAACGTAATATTATCACAACGCAAGAATGAAGCATTACGTACAAAGTAATCACTCATATAATATTCTCCCTTTCCTGTAAAACCAAGAGCAATAGCCTCCGCTGTTGTATTTGAATAAGCCGTATTAGAGAATAATCCTGAGCTGCTTACATTTGCCTTATTTGCCAGGAAATCATAATACACATAATTATTCAAGCTACTACGTAAAGAAAAACTAAAATCCCAATTCTTATAAATCATCTTGGAAGTTAATCCCATCATAAAATCCGCAGCCGGTTTCTTATAAATATATTTATCTGAACTATTTATAATGCCATCTCCGTTACGATCCACATACATATTTTCAATCGGGTTTCCATTTTCATCATATACCTGCTGATATACATAGAATGAATTAGCTGGATAACCTACCTTATTAACCTGCACCTTCGTATTATTACCTCTGGAAATTTTATCTCCTGTTTCTACATAATAGTCTGCATCATCACCGCCTGTCAGCTTGGTAATTTCATTATGATTCCACGTAAAATTATAAGTCACATCCCACATGAAGTCTTTTGTGACAACCGGTTTCACATTAAAGGCAAATTCTACACCATAATTTTTCAGAGAACCAATATTCTGTAACATCTGTGCATTGAAATTTGTACCAACAGGAATCTTCACACTGTTCAGCAAATCATTTGTTTCACGATAGTACCCATCTACATTACCCGTAATACGTCCATTAAGGAATCCAAAATCCAATCCCGCATTATAAGTTGTGGTCTGTTCCCATTTCAGGTCTGTATTAAAGGCATTAGCACGTGAAGTATGATAATAAGTATCTCCAAAAGGATATTGCGCATAGTCATCACTTACCACATACAAAGGCATATAAGCAAAATCAGAGGTCACATCCTGTTGTCCGGTAATACCCCATCCTAATCTAAGTTTCAAATCTGATAAAAAATTTACATCTTTCAGAAAATTCTCCTCTTTCATTTTCCAAGCCAATGCTAAAGAAGGGAAAGTACCCCAGCGGTTTCCGTCAGCAAAACGAGATGAGCCATCCCAACGCATGGTAAAAGTGACTAAATAACGATCCAGTAAAGAATAATTCAAACGCCCAAAATAAGAAACCAAAGTATTACGAGTAGCATAAGCTGTCTGCTCTTTAAGTACAGCATCATGAATCTCATCTGTATAACTGTCCCATCCGTTACCTACAGTAAAGCCATTGCGATGAAAATGCTGTTCTTCACCACCTGCCATTACATCAATTGTGTGTGCACCCAATGTTTTAATATATTGTGCATATACGTTATAAGACAGATTATACTTATACTCTGAAGTAGATGTATTATTTCCATAATAGTTATAGGCAAATGAATAAGGCGAATAAACGGTAGTCTGTGTACCATCTGCATATTCACCACCTAAACTGGCATGCAAACGTAAGTCTGGTAAAAAATGAAATTTATAATCCACTTCCACGTTCCCTACAAAATCATTGCTATTAGCTCTGTCATCCTTCTGTTCCAATGCTGCCACCGGATTCTGTGCCGTATTCTTGTTGGCTGTGTATTTCCAATTTGGATCTGAAAAGTCGGATGTAGCTTGTGCATTCTGGTAATAACCTCCAAATACATCATACATACTATCATCCCCATATACAGGGCGGGTTGGATCCATAGATAAAGCCCCTCCAATAGCAGCCCCGGTATCTGCATATCGGTTTTTTCCATTCATATATTTGGCCGTAATATTCACTTTCAAATGATCATCAAAGAAAGAAGGAGCTAAATTAACAGAAGCTGTAAATCTCTGGAAATTAGAAGTCTTTACAATTCCATCATTATAATTGTATCCCAAAGAAATACGATACGGTAAATTCTTCAATCCACCATTGATAGACACATGATGATCTGTACTTATAGCCGGACGGAAAATTTCATCCTGCCAGTCCGTATTGGCTGTGCCTAAAGAAGCCGGCAGTTCATCTCCAAAAATCTGTTGAGCGTAGGTACGATATTCATCTCCATCCAATACATCATATCGCTTCTGTATGGTAGAAACCGACACCGAACCATTATAACTAACCTTTGGGGCCTGCCCATTTTTTCCTTTCTTTGTAGTAATGATAATCACACCATTAGAAGCACGGGAACCATAAATTGCGGTAGCCGAAGCATCTTTCAGTACTGTAAATGTTTCAATATCCTCCGGATTAACCATAGAAAGTCCGTTTGACATACCCTTGATACCGTTATTATCAATAGCCAATCCATCAATTACAATCAGCGGATCATTGCTGGCATTCAAAGATGAGCCTCCACGAATACGGATCTGTGCACCTCCACCCGGAGTACCGTCATTAGAAATCACACTCACACCAGCTACCTTTCCAGTCAACATATCCTGTGCATTGGTAGTAATACCCTTACTCAGTTCATCCGGCTTGACGGCAGTCACAGAACCGGTAGCGTCATTTTTCTTCACCGAACCATAACCAATCACCACCACATCATCCAATACTTCCGTATCATCCTGAAGTGTCACATTCATTGTAGCTGCAGCTGGAAGTTCCTGAGTTTTATAACCGATAAAGGAAATGACAATCACATCTCCCTTTTTTGCTTCCAATGTAAAATTACCATCAAAATCCGTAATGGTTCCGTTCGTTGTTCCTTTCACCAGAATATTGGCTCCAATCACGCCCATCCCAGTATTATCTTTCACTACACCTTTCACGGTAAGTCCTTGTGCAAAAACTTGCACGGAAAGTAACATTCCAACTACCCATAATAGCAGGAATCTACTTACTACATTCCTCTTCATTTCCATATTATTAAATTAAAGTATTCCGTAAATTTTATACTAATACCTATTGAAAACCACTACAATCGTTACCCTATTATTATCCCGCTTAGTTACTTAATTTCTTTAATTGAGATAGCATATCCACCTCCCACAGCTGCTTTCAAATTCAACTTTGTCTTGTTCGTTACTTTCTTCTTAGTGATAGTATAAGCCTGCGGATTCTTATCCCAGCTTGCATCTTTGGCATCTGCATAAATCACGGCTTCATATTTCTTTCCCGGTTCCAGGAAATCAAGTGTCAGCTTCGATTCATGGCCGTTATATCCTGCTGTACATCCTACATACCAGTCAGTGGTACCTTTTGCACGACGGGCAATCGTCACAAACTCACCCGGTTCTGCTTCCAAATACTTCGTTTCATCCCAGTCGACAGCCACATCTTTAATGAACTGGAAAGCATCCATAAAGCGTTCGTAGTTTTCCGGCACATCGGCAGCCATCTGCAATGGGCTATACATTGTAACATAAAGTGCCAGCTGACGTGCCAGGGTAGTACGTGCATGCGATTTGTTATTAGGATTCATCTTGCTGCAATCCGGCTCAAAGATACCCGGCGTATAATCCATCGGACCACCAATCAAACGTGTAAACGGAAGAATAGTCGTATGGTTCACATTATTTCCGCCAAATGACTCGTATTCTGTACCACGTGCTGACTCATTACCAATCAGGTTCGGATAAGTACGACACAATCCGGTCGGGCGAACAGCTTCATGAGCATTTACCATGATTCTATAATCAGCAGCTTTCTTCACGGCATACAGATAGTGGTTTACCATCCACTGTCCGTAGTGATGTTCACCACGAGGAATAATGTCACCCACATAGCCGCTCTTCACTGAGTTATACCCATTGTCCACCATAAACTGGTATGCTTTATCCAAATGACGTTCGTAATTACGGACAGAAGCTGAAGTTTCATGATGCATCATCATTTCAATACCTTTACTTGCCGCATAACGATGAATTTCCTGCACATCAAAGTCCGGATAAGGAGTCACAAAATCAAACACATAGTCTTTGCTCTTGCCAAACCAGTCTTCCCAACCCTGGTTCCATCCTTCTACGAGTACCGCATTAAAACCATGTTTTGCCGCAAAATCGATGTAACGTTTCACATTGGCTGTATTGGCTGAGTGCTTACCATTCGGCTTTGTCTGTGAATAATCAGTCACCCCAAGCTTCACACTGGGCAACTCATCAGTATAAGCCCAAGTTCCTTTGTTGGTAATCATATCCCACCATACACCCACATATTTTACCGGATGAATCCAGGAAGTATCCTCAATTTTACATGGTTCATTCAGGTTCAGCGTAATACGTGAAGCCAAGATATTACGTGCATCGTCACTCACGATTACGGTACGCCAAGGCGAGTTGCAAGGAGTTTGCATATAACCTTTATCTCCCTTTGCATCCGGCGTCAGCCATGATTCAAATACCATATTCTTATCATCCAGATTCAGGCTCATACAAGCATAGTCTACCAAAGCTGCTTCATGCAGATTGATATAAAGGCCATCATCCGTCTTCATCATCAAAGCTGTCTGTACTCCCGTAGGTGAGAACACAAACTGTGAAGAATTTTCCGTCACCGCCGTTTTCATTTTCTCACGAATCTCAGAAAGACGGGAAGTTGTATAGTCATATTCCTGCGTGTCATAATCTCCCGGAATCCAGAATGCCGTATGGTCACCGGTCATAGCAAACTGAGTATGTTCTTCCTTAATGACGAAATAATTCAAATTAGGTTGCTGAGGGAACTCATAGCGGAAACCCAGTCCGTCGTTGAACAAGCGGAAACGAATCACGATGTAACGGTCATTTTCCGGCTGATCAAGTGTCACTTCCAGTTCATTGTAATGATTGCGTATTTCACTTTCTTCACCCCATACCGGACGCCAAGTTTCATCAAAAGTAGAAGTATGCGTTTCTCTGACTTTAAAACCAGTCATCAGATTCATTTTCTCATCTACCCGTTCTTTATCTTTGCGTTCTGTCCATTCAAAGCCAATCCGCTTTTCCGGATCTTCCCGTTTTAATTCCAGTCCCAATGTACTGGGTTTTATCACAGGCTTGTTCTTAAAAGTTAACTCATAAACAGGAGCACCTTTTTGATTCAAGCTAAAGTCCATTACCAGATTCCCATCCGGTGAAGTCAATTTCTGTGCATTCGCCCACAATGCACAACAACACAAAGCTACAAAGGCAAAAGTTTTTCTTGTTTTCATAAGTTCTTCGTGGTATTAATATTGATTAGATTTTATGTTTTTCAATTATCGAGAGCAAAATTATGCGTCACTTTTTCATCTTATTTTCACAAAAAGGAAAATATAAATCAGCATAAATGGTAATCATCTTATAATAAGCCGATTAATCAGTTTTACATAGCCTAAAAATAGAAACGTTTTAGAAGTTTAGAATGAGATTTTCTCTTCCATCCAAACAAAGTTTCCCGCTTAAATTCACATTTTTTCCGGTCAATACGTCGAGTGCATTTTCTCGTGGAAGGATTTCCTGGTAAGGAGCCAGGTCCAGTTCTTTTGAGTCATCCGTTCCGTTCATGATAATTACCACCGATTTACCGTTAAACTCACGCTGATACACATACACTCCGTTTTGAATAGAATAATGTTTCAGGCTTCCTTTACCTATCACCTGATTCCCTTTTCTCCAATTCAGCAATTGACGGGTAAACTCAAATGCTTCGTTTTCCAATGCCGTCCGCCCATTCTTTGCAAAGCAGTTGCGCGTATCTCCTTGCCAGCCTCCTGGAAAATCCTTACGCAAATCTCCATCACCCTTGCCTTTATCACCGGTCATCAGTATTTCCGTACCATAATAAATCTGCGGAATGCCTCTGGTAGTGAGCAGAAAGACCATAGCCTGCTTATAACGTTTCAGGTTCTTCGCCATTTCATCGGTCTGTGCAAAGCGGGAAGTATCATGATTATCTAAAAAAGTCAGCAGATTCATCGGATTGGCATATACCAAATCCTGTGTCTGATAATCATAAAGCTTATATAATCCTCCTCCCCACTCACCGGTTTCTTCATCAAATGCCTGATTTATCAAAGCCTGTAAAGGAAAATCCATCACTGTAGGCAAGTTAGAATTCAGCGGCGCAGCCAGTTTACTGTCCTTCTGCCAATAGGAAACCAGCACATTACTATTCAACCAGGTTTCTCCTACAATATTGAAATAAGGATATTCATCCAACACCTCTTTACACCACTGACTCATAAAATCAAAATCCGCATAGGGATGTGTATCCTGTCGGATACCGTTAATGCCAGCATACTCAATCCACCAGATACTGCTTTGTATCAGATAACGAACCACATGGCGGTTACGTTGGTTAAAATCAGGCATTACAGAAGTAAACCACCCGTCAGTGGCAATCTTCTTTTCGAATGCACTGGCGTGAATATCCATTACACTGGCCGTTTTAAATGAAGTTTGCACGTAATTGGAATGGTAATTAAACCATTCTTTGGAAGGTTTGTCTTTAAACAGGTAATTTTCGCTTCCGCAATGATTAAAAATCATATCCATCACTACTTCCAGATTCTTTTCATGCGCTTTCTCTACCAGTGCACAGAAATCTTCATTACTTCCAAACCGTCTGTCAATCTGATAATAGTCTGTAATGGCATATCCATGATAGGAACCGCTTTCCATATCATTTTCCTGAGTAGGATTCAGCCAGATTGCTGTCACTCCTAAATCAGCAATATAATCCAAATGACTCGATATACCTTGAATATCACCACCATGACGTGCAAACGCATCAGCACGGTCTACCTTCTTTTCACGCATCCCGTCTACCACGTCATTTTCAGGATTACCGTTGGCGAAACGATCGGGCATAATCAGGTAAAGCACATCTTCTGAAGTAAAACCTTTTACATCTTCTCCTCTCCGCACACGCGATTTCAGTTCGTATGGAATCTGCAATTTCTTTTTTCCGTTTTTCAACAGGATTTGAAAAGTCTGTGCCTTTGCTTCCGATAAATCAAGGTAGAGCAACAAATAATTCGGATTGTCCTGCCTAACTGTTTCTTTCAGAAAAATTCCTTCGCCGGATACACTCACATCCGACAAAGCCAAATTCTCTCCATACAACAAAATCTGGAGTTCTGGATTTTTCATTCCTGCCCACCAGAAAGAAGGAGCCACTTTCTTTATCTCCATTGCCTGAGCAGCCTGTCCTCCTCCCCACGAGAAAAGGAACACAATCAATAAAATTAATGCATGTTTCATGATATTGAGGTTGAAATGTTTTTCAACGCAAAAGTAGATTCATGATAAAAGATTTCTTATCTTTGGAAATAAAATATAAATACATAAAAGAAGTAAACAGAAGGTTTACAAGAAGTTAACAAAATTTGAAGCAACTAAAATATAAATGATATAACATCAGATATTCAACCTTAAAACTATGAGATCTATACTTTTCCTTATATTGTTTATTGCAGAAGGCTGGTTCATCTCCATTTCCGCACAAGACTCCGAGCAACGAATCTTAGAGCAATTAGATAAAGCAATTTCCCAAAAAGAGAAATTTAAAAACGACAGAGAAGCTGTCATATCTCAAATCAAACAACGACTGAACTATGCCACAGACAATACCGAGCGTTATAAACTCTGTGGAGAACTATTTAATTTGTATCTACATTATCAGGCTGACTCTGCCTGCCACTATATTCGTCGTAAAGAATACTACAACTCTCTCCAGCCTCAACCGGAGAGAGACATCGAAATCTCTATCAATCGGGCAGAAGTAAGAGGTGTCATGGGCATGTACAATGAGGCCTTGACAGAATTACAAACAATTCACCCTCATGAGCTGTCTTCCCCCAACTTAGAATATTATTATTTCACCATAAGAGCCTGTTATGGATGGATGGCAGATAATACAGTAGACCTACACGTAAAACAAACGTATCTGAAAAAGACGGAACTGTATCGTGACTCCCTGTTGAAAATACTTCCTCAAGGAAGCAACCGTAACATTGTATTGGCAGAAAAAATGATATTAAGCGGGCAGGCAGACCAGGCTATTCCCATTTTGAACAAAGTGCTTACTTCTCCTTTAGACATACAGGAAAAAGCATACGCATACTATACCCTTTCATTGGCATACGAAGCCAAGAAAGACACAGACATGGAAATCTATTACCTTGCTCAGACAGCCCTCATTGACCTCAATGCATCGGTTCGCGAATACGCGGCCCTTCAAAAGCTTGCTCGCCTGGTGTACCAGCAAGGCGACCCGGAAAGAGCTTATAATTATGTAAGCTGTTCCATGAAAGACGCTGTAGCCTGCAATGCACGCCTGCGTTTTTTAGAAGTCACAGAATTCTATCCCATCATCGATAAGGCTTATTCCGACAAAAAGGCGCAAGAAAAACGGTTAGGAAGAATCCTGACTCTTAGCATTACCGGATTGGCTGTATATCTCATCCTACTGGCCTTTTACCTATACCATGGACTGAGAAAACTTTCTCTCATGCGAAAGAATCTCTCAAAAAGCAACAAAGAACTGGTAGCTCTCAACCAGCAATTGCAGCAGACTGGAAAAATCAAAGAAGTGTACATCGCCCGTTATCTGGACCGTTGTGTCAGCTACCTGGACAAACTGGAACAATACAGACGCTCACTTGAGAAATTAGCGATGGCTTCCCGCATAGAAGATTTGTTTAAAGCTATCCGTTCGGCAGACTTTCTGCGTGAAGAACGTAAAAACTTTTATAACGAGTTTGATAAATCGTTTTTGGAACTATTCCCCAACTTCATCCATGATTTCAACAACCTGTTGAATGAAGATGGAAAAATTGAGCCCAAACCTGGAGAAATCTTAAACACTGAGTTACGTATTTTCGCCTTGATTCGCCTGGGAGTGACCGACGCCAACCGAATTGCCCATTTCTTGGGATACTCATTAGCTACGGTATATAACTATAGAAGTAAAATACGTAACAGGGCTAAAGGTGACAAGGATAACTTTGAACAGGAGGTGATGAGATTATAACAACATTATTTCTTCCGATTTCCCTACCAAATTCTTGCTTTTCCCCTTGAATATAATTACCTTCACCTAAGAGAATTCTCTGTTTCACACTGTGGGATACAAAAACCACAGTGTGGGATACATATTTCACACTGTGAAATACAAATCCCGCACTGTGAAACAGAGAATGCTTCAGCGCATTTAAAAGAATTGTTCTAACCCTTTAAATTTATTGATTCAAATGGCAGCTACTTACACCATGCAGGAAATGAAAGACCTGCACAACGAAAACGAGACCATCCTCTATCCAAGAATGATTATCAAGGGACAATGTTCTACAGAGGAGCTGATTGAAGACATCGCACATCACACCACCTACAACACCGGAGAGCTCCGGGGCATGATTATGGCCCTGAAAGATGCCATGGCCCGCGAAATGAGCCGGGGATATTCGGTCAAGCTCGATGAAATCGGCACATTTACTCCTTCGTTAGGAATAACGGAAGGAAAAGAGGCCGAACAACCCGCAGGAGAAACCCGTCGCAATGCCAGAAGCATCAAAATACGCAACATCAACTTCCGTGCCGACAAAGAACTGATTCGCAAGACGGAAGGGCACTGCACGCTGGAAAGAGAAAGCGGTACCAGCAAGCTGAAAACTTCACACCACTCCAGCGAAAAGAGATTGAAAATGGCCCTGGATTTTCTGACCACACACCCGTACATGACGGTGGCGGATTACATGGCCCTCACCGGCTTGAGCCATACTACCGCAGCCAGGGAACTTCAGAAGTGGGGAACAACACCAGAAACAGGCATACTCCCCAAGGGGCAGCGCACACACAGAGTCTATGTGGCCGTCACCGCTAAAGAAAAAGGCTGATGGCTACATGATAAAGCAGCAGATAAAGAGTTTTTTTGTACCTTTGCAAAACCAACTTTCTTCACATGAAAAAATTATCTATTTTATTCACATTGATGGCCTGCTGCCTGATGGCATGCACGGGCGGTCAGAAAAAGACAACCAATATGGAAACTGGAAACGAAACACTTGTACGTCTGGAAACGACCATGGGAAACATCACGGTCAAACTGTATAATGAAACTCCCAAGCATCGGGACAATTTTATCAAACTGGCGAAAGAGGGTACTTATGACAGTACGCTCTTCCACCGCGTAATCAAGAATTTCATGATTCAGGCAGGCGACCCGCAGAGCAAGACTGCTACCGATACCACTACATTGGGGAACGGAGATGTAGGTTACACACTGCCGGCTGAGTTCAACCCGAAATTCTTCCACAAGAAAGGTGCACTGGCTGCTGCCCGCTTGGGTGACGAAGTAAACCCGAACAAGGAATCTTCCGGCTGTCAGTTCTACATTGTGACCGGACGTAAATTCTCTGAAGCACAGATGATCAGCATGGAGAACCAGTTGAATGAGGCACGTTTGGAAACGGTGTTCAACGAACTGGCCCGCAAGCACATGAAAGAAATCTACAAGATGCGCAAAGCCGGCGACAACGACGGCCTGTTGGAATTGCAGGACAGTCTGGAAGCCCAGGCACGTGGCATCGTAGCCAAGGAACCGGCCCTGAAGTTCAGCCGTGAACAGATTGCAGCCTATACTACCGTAGGAGGTGCGCCTCACCTGGACGGAGCGTATACCGTATTCGGAGAGGTGACAGAAGGTATGGAAGTTATCGACAAGATTCAGGCTGTAAAGACCAACCGCGCCGACCGTCCGGAAACAGACGTACGCATTCTGAAAGCAACCGTGATTGAATAATCTGATTTCCGCATGATTCAAGTAAACCGTTATACACTGGCTAACGGGCTGCGGATTGTACACAATGAGGACGACTCTACACAAATGGTCGCCCTCAACTTGTTGTACGACGTGGGAGCCCGCGATGAAGACCCGTCGCACACGGGATTTGCCCATCTGTTCGAGCACCTGATGTTCGGAGGTTCCCTCCACATCCCCGACTACGACACTCCCGTGCAGAATGCCGGAGGAGAGAACAATGCCTGGACCAACAACGACATTACAAATTATTACATCACCCTGCCGCACCAGAACGTGGAAACGGGATTCTGGCTGGAAAGCGACCGCATGTTCAGTCTGGATTTCAGCCCGAAGAGTCTGGAGGTGCAGCGCCAGGTGGTGATTGAGGAATTCAAGCAGCGCAACCTGAACCAGCCCTACGGGGATGCGTCGCATCTGCTGCGTGAACTGGCATACGAATCGCATCCGTACCGCTGGCCGACCATCGGGAAGGAAATCGCACACATCGCTCAGGCTACACTGGAGGAAGTGAAAGACTTTTTCTACCGTTTTTATGCACCGAACAATGCCATTCTGGCCGTAACGGGACATATCTCATTCGAAGAAACAATCCGGCTGGCAGAGAAATGGTTCGGCCCCATTCCAGCACGGAACATTTCCCCCCGACAGCTTCCGACTGAAAAGCCCCAGACGGCTGTACGCCGCAAGACGGTGGAACGGAAAGTACCGGTAGATGCCATCTACATGGCTTTCCACATGTCCAACCGCATGCATCCGGATTATTACGTATACGACATGATTACTGACATTCTGTCGAACGGTCGTTCTTCACGGTTCATCCAGTCGCTGGTGCAGGAACAGAAGTTGTTTACTTCCATCGATGCCTATATTTCAGGCAGCCTGGATGAAGGACTGCTTCATATCACCGGTAAACCGGTAGAAGGTGTTTCTCTGGAACAGGCAGAAGAGGCCATCTGGAAGGAATTAGAGAAAATGAAGACCGTACCGGTAAGCGAACAGGAACTGGAGAAGGTAAAGAACCGCTACGAGAGCGAACAGATTTTCAACAACATCAACTACCTGAACGTAGCAACCAATCTAGCTTTCTTTGAACTGACGGGAAAAGCAGAAGACATCAACGAGGAGGTAGGAAAATACCGTGCCGTAACTGCCGAACAGATTCAGGCGACTTCGACCCGTTGCTTCGTTCCCGAAAATTGCAGCATACTCTACTATAAGGCTATTTCATGAGACATTCAAATTACCGTGCACTCCTCTGGCTGGGCATTCCCATCGTCATCGGACAGATTGGAGTCATCATCTTAGGCTTTGCCGACACATTGATGATTGGGCATCACAGTACGCATGAACTGGCGGCAGCCAGCTTTGTGAACAACATGTTCAATTTAGCGATTATTTTCAGTACGGGTTTCAGCTATGGTCTGACCCCTATCGTGGGCAGTCTGTTCGGACAAAACCGTTGTGAAGAAGTTGGACGTACCCTGAAAAACAGTCTGGCAGCCAATACGCTGCTGGCCGCAATCGTGTGTCTGGTCATGGCGGTGCTTTATTGGAACATCGATAAATTAGGGCAGCCGGAAGAACTGCTTCCCGCCATGCGACCGTATTACCTCGTATTGCTGGCTTCACTTCCTTTCGTGCTGTGGTTCAACGGTTTCAAGCAATTTACTGACGGAATTACCGACACACGTATCTCCATGTGGATTCTGTTAGGGGGTAACGTGCTGAACATCATAGGAAACTATCTTCTGATTTACGGAAAGGCCGGATTTCCGGAGCTGGGACTGCTGGGTGCAGGCATCGCCACCCTGGCCTCACGCATCCTGATGGTCATTGCCTACGTGATACTCTTTTTCTGTACCTCGCGCTACGACGTGTTCAGAAAAGGGTTCGCCAAAGGACGCCTCAACAGGTCCGATTTCGGGTTATTGAACAAGCTGGGATGGCCCATTGCCGGCCAGATGGGAATGGAGACGGCTTCGTTCAGCCTCAGCGCCATCATGGTGGGATGGCTGGGAAGTACGGCGCTTGCCTCCTACCAAATCATGATAGCCGTGTCGCAAGTCTGCTTCATGATGTACTACGGCATGGGGTCGGCCGTATCGGTACGCATCAGCTATTTCTTCGGCCAAAAGGACCTGGAGCATGTGCGCCATACGGCCAGAAGCGGCTTCCACATCATCTTGGCCATGATTGTGCTCACGGGCATTCCTATCTTCCTGCTTCGCCACTACATCGGCGGCTGGTTTACCAATGACGAGGCCGTAAGCCTGATGGTGGCACAGCTCATCATCCCTTTCCTGCTGTATCAGTTTGGCGACGGACTGCAAATCAATTTCGCCAACGCCCTGCGGGGAATCGCCGACGTACGTCCCATGATGCTGTTCTCGTTCATCGCCTATTTCCTGATTTCCTTACCTGCAGGCTATCTCTTCGGATTTGTCTGTGGCTGGGGAGCCATCGGTATTTGGGCAGCCTTTCCTTTCGGACTTACCAGTGCCGGAATCATGTATTACCTGCGATTCAGATATAAAACGAAATCTATCCGCTAAACCATGTTCTCCACTTCTTTCAAAATCGTTATCGGCTACATATTGCTGGTGGGGCTTCTGATAGGAGCTTTTACTTATACCATGCAGCAGATGAACCTGCTGACTACTCCTACCAGCCTGAGAGACCAGCTCGACCACCGGCGCCACATCACTCACCGTATCATCAGCCAGCTGTATGACGCGGAAAGTATCGGGCAGACACTCCGCACCGGAAATCTGAACGAGTATTATCACTACCTGAAGGCGATGAAAGAAGTGAACGCTTCGATTGATACACTGGAAACGATTCTGACGGACACCCTGCAGCAAGCCCGTCTGGACACCGTAAGGACCTTGTTGCAGAACAAGCAATGGAACATGTATGCGGTGCTGGAAGCCATGCGGAATACACCGACCGACCAGATTTATCAGGAGCAGCTTGACAGCCTGATAGCTCAGCAGGATTCTTTGCTCAGTACGCCGCATATACGCAGAAAAGTCATTACGCACCATAACTCCTACACCATCCATCACAAAAAGAAAGGATTCTTCAAAAGGCTGGCTGACGTATTCGCACCCGGGAAAGAAGATTCCACCCAGGTGAGCAACGTGATTCAGGAGGAATACACGGATACACTGGATGAAGTGTACAGTCCGATAGATACCATCAGCAGCATGATTACAGGTATTCAGCACAAGGTATTTCAGACCCGCCAAAAGGAAACCGAGATGCTGAACACTCGCATCAGCAGCCTGCGCGTCATTGGAAGCGGACTGAGCCAGCGTGTCAACCAGTTGCTGGAAAACATTGAACACGATGAACAGGAAGCCGCCCGCACCAAACTGATGCAGGAGGAAGAGATACGGAAAGAAGCTGCTGAAACCATGGCCAAGATTGCCATTGCCGCCTTTGTGCTGGTACTGGTATTCTCCATTGTCATTGCACGCGACATCACTCGCAACAACCATTACCGACGGGAACTGGAAAAAGCGAAGTCGTATGCCGAGAACTTGCTGATAGCCCGTGAAAAGTTGATGCTGACCATCACCCATGACATCAAGGCCCCCGCCGGCTCCATCATCGGCTACATCGACCTGCTCATCCGCCTGGTGAACGACCGGCGACAGCAGTTTTATTTATCGAACATGAAAAGTTCGGCACAACATCTGCTGGCACTCGTCACTTCCCTGCTGGATTACCACCGCCTGGAAGCAGGTAAGATGGACTTACATCCGGTAGCTTTCAATCCGCACGAATTGCTGACAGATATTTATAACAGTTTCCTGCCCTTAGCAGAAAAGAAGCAACTGCAACTGGATTTCAAGGAAAAACTTCCGGAAACTCTCACCCTGGAAGGAGACCCGTTCCGCATACGCCAGATTGTGGAGAACCTGCTATCGAATGCCCTGAAATTTACAGCTGCAGGAGGTATTACCCTACAGGCAGAATACCACGGCAATCAGTTCGTGTTCAGCATATCCGATACCGGATGCGGCATGACAGCCAGTGAGCAGGAACGCATATTCAAAGAGTTCACCCGCCTGAGCAGTGCACAAGGACAGGAAGGATTCGGACTGGGATTGTCCATCACTCGCAAACTGGTAGAACTTCTGTTAGGAAGAATAGACATCGAAAGTGCTCCCGGAAAAGGTAGTACGTTCAAGGTATCCATGCCTTTACCTTCCATTTCACCCAAACCAGCTCCCGACACAAAGGAACCGGCCATTACTCTTCCTAAAATCCATCTGCGAATTGCCATCATCGATGACGACCGGATACAAATGCATTTGACGGAAGCCATGCTGCATAATGCGGAAGAAGAAGTGAAAGACCTCAAAGTAGAAACGGTATGCTGTGAACAGCCGGAAGAGCTTATCGAACAGCTCAAGAGCCGTACGTTCGATCTGGTATTCACGGATATTCAAATGCCTGCCATGAACGGATTTGAACTGCTTCATCACCTTCGCAGCCAGGATTTTGCCCAGGCCCAGTCTATTCCGGTCATTGCCATCACAGCCCGAGGGGATATGAATGAGAATGACTTCCTGCAGAAAGGGTTTGCCGGCATGTTGCAGAAACCTTTCAACCAGTCGGAACTGAAGAAGGTGGTAAAAAATGCACTGACCCACCTCACCGTATCGGACAATATTCCTGACACCTTGCCAGTTCAGAAGGAAACCCACGAAACTTCGCCACACACAGACCAGCCTTATAACTTTTCTCCGCTGACGGCTTTCTCGGAGGATGACCCGGAAGCTGCCAAAGAGATTCTGCGCACCTTTGCACAGGAAACACAGAAAAATATGGAGAAGTTACAGACTGCCATCAGTAACAAAGATATGGAAGCCTTGTGTGCCACCGCCCACAAAATGCTGCCTACCTTCCTGATGATTGAAGCACAAAAGGCCATTCCTCTGTTGAAATGGCTGGAGCAGCAACGCGGCACACAGACCTATACCCCGGAAGCAGAACAAGCGGCAGAAACCGTGATTGCAGAAACAAAGCAGGTGCTTGCATGCAAAATATTAAAGGACATAGAAGGGGTATCGTAAAAAATAGTATCTTTGTAAAATCAATTAAACAAAAAATCACATGGTTCCGTCTATTTTAATCGTTGAGGATGATTTGACTTTTTCTACCATGCTAAAGACATGGCTGGGGAAAAAGGGGTTCGAAGTGGAGACTGCAAGTACGCAGGCTAAAGCACGCAAGCAAATTGGCACGCGCGACTTCGACCTTATCTTGTCTGATTTGCGTCTTCCCGACCAGGACGGACTAAGCTTGTTGTCATGGCTTCGTGAACAGGGGAATCAGGTGCCTTTCATCATCATGACCAGCTATGCGGAAATTCAAAGTGCCGTACGTGCCATGAAGGAAGGAGCCACTGATTATATTTCGAAACCGGTACAACCTGACGAATTACTGAAAAAAATCAAAGAGGCTATTCATCAGGAGAAAACTCCTGCAGAAAGCGGAAAAGAAAAAAACGCTGCACAAACAGCTCATGGTTTTCTGGAAGGAGAAAGTGAAGAGGCCCGGAAATTATACAACTACGTAGGACTGGTAGCTCCTACACAAATGTCAGTACTGATTAACGGAGCCAGTGGAACCGGAAAAGAATATGTGGCTCATCGCATTCATCAGTTGAGCAAACGTTCGGAAAAGCCCTTCATCGCCATTGACTGCGGTTCCATACCTAAGGACCTGGCGGCTTCTGAATTCTTTGGTCATGTGAAAGGCTCATTTACCGGTGCCTTGAATGACAAGGCCGGTGCATTTGAAGAGGCCAATGGAGGTACATTATTTTTGGATGAAATCGGAAACCTCAGCTACGAAGTGCAGGTACAATTGTTGCGTGCTTTGCAAGAACGTCGTATCCGCCGAATTGGCTCTACAAAAGAAATTGAGGTGGATGTTCGTCTTATCAGCGCCACAAACGAAAATCTGAAAGAGGCCATTGCAAAAGGGAATTTCCGGGAAGATTTATATCACCGTATCAATGAATTTACGCTACAGATGCCTTCCTTGAAAGAGCGTCCGGAAGACATTCTGCTGTTTGCCAACTTCTTTCTGGACCAGGCCAACCATGAGCTGGAACGTACATTGATAGGATTCGATGCAGAAGCCAGCGAAGCCATGCAGAAATATCCATGGCCGGGCAACCTGCGCCAGCTGAAGAATGTGGTCAAACGGGCTACCTTGCTGGCTCAAGGTGAATTTATCACGGCTAAAGATTTAGGAGAAGAAATAAACGAGCGGAAAACGGTGTGCGAAAATCCGGAAATGGAGGAAACTTTCGCCCTGCACGACGAGGAAACCGAAAAGCACCGGATTTTAAAAGCCCTGCAGCAAACCGGAAATAACAAGACCAAAGCGGCTACATTATTGGGTATTGACCGGAAAACATTATACAATAAATTAAAACTCTACCACATTCCACAATAAACGTGTGGAATTTTTCCACACGTTCCACAATTATTCCACAGCGTTCTGTATAAAAATCCCTTCTATAAGGCATTCTACGAGTTTGGCACGGGTTTTGTCTGTTTATTTACAGATAAACAAAGACAATGAACAACCAAAACAAACTAGGCTAAACCCAACCCCATAGAATAAAGTTCAGAGATTGTTTACCTCATTTAATTGAATTCTCAATTATATACAATCTCAGATAAAATGAAGATGCCTATGTGTTAAAAGAAGGGGACGCTGTGAAGCGTTTCCTTCTTATCTTTTTTATTCCATACCGAAACCATTCCACAGATTGCCTGCAGGAAGAGGGGCTACCAAATCTATCGGCTCTTTGGATACCGGATGAATAAAGCGTACCCTGCGGGCATGCAAGCAGATACTTCCATCCGGATTGGAGCGTGGAAAACCGTATTTCAAATCGCCTTTAATAGGGCATCCCATCTTTGCCAGCTGACAGCGTATCTGATGATGGCGTCCGGTCTTCAAATCTACTTCCAACAGAAAATAGTTTTCTGAATGACCTATCAAACGATAATTCAGTACAGCCTTCTTGGAGTTTTTCACTTCCTTATCGTAGGCGTACGACTTATTCTGCTTTTCGTTTCTGACCAGATAGTGCACCAGTTCTCCTTCTGCCTCCTTAGGCTGTTGTTTCACAATGGCCCAATACGTTTTCTTTACTTCACCATTACGGAACATCTCGTTCAGACGGCTCAATGCCTTACTGGTCTTGGCAAATACCACCAGTCCGCTTACCGGACGGTCCAGTCGGTGAGTGA
Organism: Phocaeicola plebeius; assembly: GCF_003437535.1. GTDB lineage: Bacteria > Bacteroidota > Bacteroidia > Bacteroidales > Bacteroidaceae > Phocaeicola > Phocaeicola plebeius_A. The sequence goes on along the minus strand of NZ_QSQT01000007.1, from coordinate 24,038 downwards.
CTCCCAAAAACACGTTTCCCGGTTTGGCATATTTCTCTTTCAGATATTGCTTCACGGTCTCCGACAAGGGAATATCGCCGGTCTTATCGCCCTGTACTATTTCTGAAGCAGTCTTGTTGACTACTATGATGTGATTATCTTCGTAAACTACTGTCATACACAAAAAAATGAAGAACAGAGAATACTGAAGAAAACTCTCCCCTATTCCCCATTCTTCACTCTATACTAACATTATTATATTACATGTTCATACCACCGTCAACCTGGATGACCTGTCCTGATACGTATGAAGACATGTCAGAAGCCAGGAACAGAGCGATGTTGGCTACATCTTCCGGTGTACCGCCACGACGCAAAGGAATACGTTTGTTCCATTCAGCCTTCACTTCGTCAGACAACTTAGCTGTCATTTCTGTAATGATGAAGCCCGGAGCAATGGCATTGGCACGGATACCGCGAGAACCCAATTCCTGTGCGATAGACTTAGCCAGACCAATCATACCAGCCTTAGAAGCTGAATAGTTGCACTGTCCTGCATTACCGTGTACACCTACTACTGAAGCCATGTTGATGATGCTTCCCTGTTTCTGACGCATCATAATCGGTGTACATGCATGGATGAAGTTGAAGGCAGATTTCAGGTTGACTGCAATCACAGCATCCCACTGTCCTTCGCTCATACGCATCATCAGACCGTCTTTTGTAATACCTGCATTGTTCACCAGAATATCAACAGAACCAAAGTCTTTGTGAATCTGTTCTACCACCTTTGCAGTATCTTCAAAGCTTGCTGCATTTGAAGCGTATCCTTTTACTTTTACGCCATAAGCCGCAATTTCCTTTTCTGTATTCTGGCCGTTTTCATCAATAACCAAATCCGTAAAGGCAATGTTTGCTCCTTCTGCAGCAAACTTCAATGCAATGGCTTTACCAATACCACGTGCAGCACCGGTAACAATAGCCGTCTTTCCAGTTAATAATCCCATTTTCTTTATTTTTTAATTAAACGATATGATTATTTTCTTTTTTCTTGCACCCTAATGCGCCATACACAATCTTGGCTACATAGCGCCAGCCCGTTTCATCGTCCAGCTCTTCGCCTATCTGACCGCGAATATAAGGCACTTCAATTCCTTTTATGCAATAATGCAAAATATCAGCTGTAATCTCTACATTGTCAATATCGAAAAGATTCTGTTCCTTTCCTTCATGCAGTACGCGGCGAAACAACGCTGTCTCCTTCCGGTCGAACTCCTTTCGCATGGCTTCTACCCTCCAAATATCCCGAAAGAAATCGGCTCTCAACGTTCCATTACGGTATACCACCATTTTTATCGCATCCAGATGAGTCATAATCAGTTCCAGAATCTTTTTATCCGGAGATACCGGCTTGCTTGCCGCCTTCTCCATCTGAGTGGAAAGCATCTCCAGTTCCGACTCTACCACAGCCATGTAAATCTGTTCCTTACTCTTAAAGTAAGTGTACAACGTCCGTCTTCCTTTCTTTGAAGCTTGGGCAATGTCATTCATCGTGGTATCTTCCACCCCCTTCTTCGCAAAAAGTTGTCGGGCAACGTCTACCAACTTGGCTCTCGTCTTTAATACTGTCATCTTTCCTTATTGCACAACTGATAAAAATCTGAGCAAAAGTACTGTTTTTCTTCATACTACACAAATATAAGGTGTCAAATTCATCTGAAAAGCCCTTACCTCTCTTTAGATTCTTCAATTATATGACTTAAAGCCTTTATTATTCTAAATAAAAGCAAACCTTTCTATATTTTTCGCATAAACATTTGTTTATATGGATTTATCTCCGTACCTTTGCACCGCATTTAAGAAATAAATATCGCGGAGTGGAGCAGTTGGTAGCTCGTTGGGCTCATAACCCAAAGGTCGTCTGTTCGAGTCAGGCCTCCGCAACTACAAATAAAACATCGCGGAGTGGAGCAGTTGGTAGCTCGTTGGGCTCATAACCCAAAGGTCGTCTGTTCGAGTCAGGCCTCCGCAACTACGAGAGAAACTTCAGGTTTCTCTTTTTTTATGCCGTAATATACCCTAAAAAGGGTATTGCCTCCCCCCTCTTTTCCCTTTACCTTTGCCCAAAAGAAAAAGAAAATAATTATGGCACAGGTAAAAAAACAACTTACAGAACTTATCGGACATACTCCCCTACTGGAACTTGAACGTTTAGAAAAGGCTCATAATACCCAAGCACGTATTATCGCCAAGTTAGAGTACTTCAATCCCGGCGGCAGCGTAAAAGACCGCATCGCATTGGCCATGATTGAAGATGCGGAAAAAAGAGGTGTCTTGAAAGAAGGAGCCACTATCATTGAGCCCACCAGCGGAAATACCGGCGTAGGCCTGGCATGGGTAGCCAGCGTAAAAGGCTACAAAACCATACTCACCATGCCGGAAACCATGAGTATAGAACGTCAAAACCTACTGAAGGCGTTGGGAGCTCAACTTGTCCTCACCCCAGGAAGCAAAGGAATGAGCGGAGCCATTGAAAAAGCCAACGAGCTGAGAGACAATACACCTGGAGCGGTCATCCTGCAACAGTTTGAGAATCCCGCAAATCCTCGCGCACATGTACATACCACCGCACAGGAAATATGGGAAGACATGGACGGAAAAGTAGATGTATTCATCGCCGGAGTAGGCACAGGGGGAACATTAAGCGGAGTAGGCGAAGGTTTGAAACAGCATAATCCACAAATTGAGATTATCGGTGTAGAACCGGATTCATCCGCCGTTCTCTCAGGCGAGAAACCCGGTATGCACAAGATACAAGGTATCGGAGCCGGATTTATCCCCAAAACATTCAACCGCAATGTAGTAGACAGAATCATCCGCGTAACCGACGATGACGCCATCCGCACAGGAAGAGAACTTTCTCTCAAAGAAGGGCTGTTAACGGGTATTTCCGCAGGAGCAGCCACCTATGCTGCCCTGCAAGTAGCTTCACAACCAGAATATGCCGGAAAGAATATCGTAGTACTGCTTCCTGACACCGGTGAACGGTATTTATCTACAGCACTATTCGCTTTTGAAGAATACCCTCTTTAACAAAATCAAATACAATATTCTACCGTATTGACAATTCCCGCACGGAGCGCATAACGAATCGCTTCGTGCGCATTGTTTACTTCCAGTTTCCGGAAAATATTCTTACGATGGGTCGCCACCGTATATACACTCAAAAAACGCTCTGCTGCAATCTCTTTTGTACTCTTCCCCAGCGCCATAGCTCGTAGAATTTCTTTCTCCGTTTGCGTCAGTGGAGCCATTCTATTTTGCTTCTTTCCTTCCTCACGAAGCAAATCCTTCGCCTTACCACAAACAAACTGACACCCTCCATTCACATCACGCAGACATTGATTTACTTCCGCCAACGGCGCATCCTTCATCAACACATGAAATGACGAGCCCGCAAGCAGCATTCTACGCACAAAATCACGTCCCAGCTGATCACTAAACAATACAAAGTCAGCCTTCGGAAAACGCTCATGCAATACCAGCAGCTGTTCCACCGAACAATCAAGCAAAGTATAATCCAGCACCACACATGCTTCAGGATACTCAGCCAACGATTCCGCCAAGGACTTCCAATCCAAAGCCTCCACATAAACACATACCGGATACAATCCGGCAGCAATAGCCTTCATGCCATAGCGAGTCACATCTTGATTATCTGCCAGAATTAATATTTGCATATAAGAAAAGTATTAAAAAAAAGAAAGCTCCGCAAAATTGCGAAGCTTGAAGTGGGCGTTGACGGATTCGAACCGCCGACCCTCTGCTTGTAAGGCAGATGCTCTGAACCAGCTGAGCTAAACGCCCAATAGGGGGAAAGTTGACAATTATATTTCGGTGTGGGCGTTGACGGATTCGAACCGCCGACCCTCTGCTTGTAAGGCAGATGCTCTGAACCAGCTGAGCTAAACGCCCAATAGGGGAAAAGTTGACAATTATATTTCGGTGTGGGCGTTGACGGATTCGAACCGCCGACCCTCTGCTTGTAAGGCAGATGCTCTGAACCAGCTGAGCTAAACGCCCCAAAAAGAAAAAGCAATGATTTACGAGAAATTCGTTGAGTGGGCGTTGACGGATTCGAACCGCCGACCCTCTGCTTGTAAGGCAGATGCTCTGAACCAGCTGAGCTAAACGCCCGATAGTCTCGTTCTCAATTGCGGTTGCAAAGGTACAACTAAATTTGTAATCTGCAAACTTTTGAGTTGTTTTTTTGCCAAAAAGTGAAAAAAGAGCACATTGAAGGGGGTAAAAATCTATCCAACAAGGAAAATTCGCAAGAAAGAACCCACACAAATCAAATTATTGTACGTAACTTTGCAAGGCTAAAATGAAGGAAAAACAAATGGAAGAAACGTTTGCAAAATACATCAACGTCAACGGAGAACTGATGGATTTATCCCGCCCTCAGGTGATGGGTATTCTGAATGTAACCCCCGACTCTTTTTATGCCGACAGCCGTAAACAAGCGGAAGAGGATATTGTCAGCAGGGTACACCAGATTATAGAAGAGGGAGGACGCATCATTGACATTGGTGCCTATTCTTCACGTCCGGATGCCGAAGATGTATCTCCGGAAGAAGAGATGAAACGGCTGAAACACGGTTTACAGGTTATCCAAAGAGAATTCCCTGATGCCATTGTTTCTGTCGACACTTTCCGTGCCGATGTAGCCCGGATGTGCGTAGAAGAATACGGTACGGCAATTATCAATGACATTTCTGCCGGCGACTTGGATGCAAACATGTTTTCTACTGTGGCAAAATTGAAAGTGCCCTACATCATGATGCACATGCAGGGAAATCCACAAAACATGCAAAAGAATCCGCACTACCAGCATCCGGTTAAAGAAATCATCCTTTATTTTGCTGAAAAAATCGAGAAGCTCCGGGCTGCAGGTGTAAAAGACCTTATTATAGATCCAGGATTTGGTTTCGGAAAAACACTGGAACATAATTATGAAATACTGAACAAACTGGAAGAGTTCTCCATATTCCAACTTCCGATACTTGTAGGAGTATCCCGCAAATCAATGATTTATAAATTATTGGGAGGAGGAGCTGAAAATGCCCTGAACGGGACAACTGCCGTACACGCTATTGCCTTGATGAAAGGTGCCAACCTGCTCAGGGTACATGACGTAAAAGCAGCCGTAGAAACCGTCCGGATTTTCAATGCCATGCAAAACCAATGATTTAAGACACGAACTTCAACATACTTTTAATTATGCCTTTCGACATCTACATACTCAGTTTCAAAGATATACTCGACATTCTGCTGGTAGCCTTTCTGTTATACAAGTCCTACAAGCTGATGAAGTCGTCGGGCTCCATTAATATCTTCATCGGTATCCTGGTATTCATTATCATTTGGGTAATCGTGTCACAGGTACTCCAAATGAGACTATTAGGTTCTATTTTCGACAAACTGGTGAGTGTAGGAGTTATCGCACTTATTGTCTTGTTCCAGGACGAGATACGCCATTTCCTATTGTCATTAGGTTCCAGACACCGCAGCAACAGCCTGTTCCGTTTCCTGAAAGGCAACAAAAAGACGGACACAGAAAAAGAAGACATCATGCCTATCGTGATGGCCTGCCTGAATATGAGTAAGGGTAAGGTAGGAGCACTGATTGTGATAGAAAAGGATTTCCCGTTGGATGACATTGTCCGTACAGGCGACCTGATTGATGCCAATATCAACCAGCGTCTCATTGAGAATATCTTCTTCAAGAACAGCCCATTGCACGATGGAGCTATGATCATCAGCCACAAACGAATAAAAGCAGCCGGATGCATTCTTCCAGTTTCACACAACCTGGAAATCCCTAAAGAATTAGGACTTCGCCATCGTGCAGCCTTGGGTGTATCACAAGAAACCGATGCCATGGCCATTATTGTATCCGAAGAAACTGGCGGCATTTCCATTGCCTACCACGGACAGTTCCATTTGAAGCTAACGGCAGAAGAACTGGAACGTATGCTGACAGCCGACAACCGGATGTAACTTCAATCCAACATCAGATTCATGTAGGGGAATTTCCCATCAAACAGTTGTCGGGTAAGTTCATTGATAGAAACCACTTGATAAGTCTGCCCTTTCAATTCACCTCTGGAATACATGCCTCCTTCCAAGTTATGCCAACCATTATTTTGCGGAAGAGCCTCATCCCCTTCTACTTTAAAATAATGGTTTCCAGTCCATATTCCTGCCAATAATCTGAACAAAGCCTCTACATGAATGATTCTTGCCATCCCTAGCTCATAAGGCTGACCATCAGAAAAAGAATAGCATTCCAATTCCATCAAGCCGTAATGAGAAGACAATCCACGCAGCATAGCTTGTTCAACGGTCTTATCCCTGCATACCACTTCCTTGATTATCAGTTTTTCCTCTTCCGGCAAACAGAAGCAAAGTCCCTGCAGTTCATCTTCCTCTACAGCACCCCACAACTGACCTCCCGACAAAAGTAAATCCGCCAATATGATGTGGAAATCTTCCCAATTATGCTGTATGCAGTTTTCACAATCAGACTGAAAAAGGTCATAAAAACGGAAAGCATCCCCGCATAAGGCACTTCCTGGAGGGATTTCAACCAGTTTCCACCGATTTGAAAAGTTTTCAACAGGTAAACAAGAAGCTGTTAATAACTTTTTTCTACGTTGAAAACAAAGGGTATATCCCGAACGGGCATAGTAACCTTTCAGCCAATCCTCTGCAGGTATCAAAGTAGAAAACAGCACCCCTTCCCGAAACATGCTCTGATGAGCCTGGGCCAGCAATTTTCGCATCACTCCCCGCTCCCGATATGCCGGATGTGTACAAGCTCCTGAAATATAGGCAACCGGCACATTCATGCCTTCATACGTCAACCGATACGGAATACGTTGCAAAGCAGCTATTACCTGCCCGTCCGATTCCATATACTCATTCAGGGAATCAGCATAGCGGCAACCGAAATAAAGATCCATGAACGCTTCCGAGTCATGAAAGCAAGTTGCCCATAACATTCTGACCTGCTCTTTCACACTCATTTCAACTCCGCCATGTATTTTTCAAGAATCACTTCCGGCTGATAAGAAAGCTTGGCTTTCCGGAGCCCTTCCAATCCCAAGTCTTCCTCCCGGTTGATATAGATGTACTGCGAAGGAATATGATTGGCAAACTCATAATTAATCATGGCGTACGCTCCTTCCACAGCCGTATTTGCTTTTTCCACACAGGTATCGAAAGTCGTTTGGTTAATGGGTGCCCCAAAAGTAAAGGCCACAATCTCATCCTCCACATAAAGCACTCCTCCAATCACGTCCAATTGCTCCAAATGCTGCAAGGCAGCTGTCATGGAGCAACGTTCGTTCTCCAAGGCCTGATTCTCCGCGCAATTGTTCGCCCGGCACCACTGAGTCTCCAGCTCCAGACATGCGGGAATCAAATCGGAAGTCAAAGGTTTATATGTATAATTCGGATAATTACTCCTGAACTTATTCAGATGATTTCGTTTGGGCTGAAACTTTTTCCCTTTCAATGTAGACAAGTCGGAACGCAGATAAATGTAATCAGCATAATCCCGGTCGGATACAAAATTAAACCGATCCGGGAAAGCATTTTCCAGCTCTGCACGCATATTGGCACACACACCCAACAAACGGAAAAGAGCCCCTTGACTTTTTGCATCTTCCATCAACGCCTCAATCACCGGACGAATATCACTTCCTTCACCTACAGGCATCATATAGGCCAGCTGTCCGTCTGCATAGAAACGAAACAGTAAAAAGCCATCCATTTCCGCAATCTCCGTCTGATACAGGAAACGCCAGCTGTACAGGTTCACAAACGACAAATCACAATTACGCCGTGGACTGCACAACGTATATTTCTGCACAGTTTCCTTATCACTCAGGTCTATCGGTTTAAATGCTATCATATAGGTGTTTCTTTTTTGTTTCGAACAAATACTTACATCTGAAGAAAATAACAAATCAGCCGGTCATTCAGTTCATTCCGTACAAGGACAAAATCTTAATACAATCCTAAGATATGCAAAATTGTAGGCGAAAGCAAAGCGGTAAGAATTCCGTTCAAGGTCAATCCCAGACTTGCGTACGCACCATACTTGCCACTCACTTCCATGGCACGTGAAGTACCGACTGCATGGCCGGCTGTCCCCATGGACAATCCCTGTGCAATCGGGCTAGCTACACGCCCTACCTGAAGCAGTTTAAATCCGCAGATAGCTCCAAACAATCCGACCACAATAACCACAGCAGCCGTCAGTGAAGGAATCCCTCCTACCGCATTCGATACCTCCATGGCAATCGGAGTAGTCACAGACTTTGGAGCCAATGACATAATCACTTCCGGAGAGGCCCCCATCAATTTGGCAATAATCGTCACCGAAACCAGCCCGACCACACAACCGGCCAACTGCGAAATCAGAATCGGCATCAGCTGTTTCTTTATCATGCGCAACTGCAGGTACAAAGGTACCCCCAATGCCACGACGGCCGGCTTCAACCAAAATTCTACCAACGAACCAGCCTCAGAGTAAGTCTCATAAGAAACTCCCGTGAACTGAAGAAAACAAATCAACATGGCTATTGCCACAAGGATAGGATTCAACAGCACCCATCCAGTTTTTTTCTGCAACAATTTTGACAAAAAGAAAAAGCCAAACGTAATGGCCAGCAGAAAAAATTTATTTTCGAAAAAATCCATACTTACGAACTAATTGATGTACCCAACCTGTTACTACTAAAACCAAAATCGTGCTGACCAGCGTCGCAATTACAATCGGCCAGAACTGCGCCGTAATCACATCGAAATAGAGCATCAACGCCACTCCTGACGGCACAAAGAAAAATCCTAAATTTGCTACCAGAAAATTTGTAAGCCCCTGCACCCACTCCAGTTTTATCCAGCCCAGCTGAAGAAACAAAGTCAGCAACAGCATACCAATGATGCTCGAAGGAAGCTTAATACCCGTCAAATAAACAATCAGTTCACCTAACGCCAGACATCCAAAAAGAATAGAACACTGTCGAATCATAATACCTTTTATTTTATCTTGAAAACCGGTGCAAAAATACATAATCAGAAAAAACAATCTCCTTCTAAGCCGCTTTTTATTCAAATCTACAAGGGATGGAAAGGTTTTTGCATACTTTAAAGCAAAAAAAAACGCTTTTTGCAAACTAGATATTACAAAAATACCTATTTTTGCAAGTGGAAAACAAAAAGCTCGTTACCGCACACAACAAGCATTTACAATTTAACATATAAATCATGGATTTAATCAGTGAAATCGTTAAACGCGCTAAAGCAAACAAACAGCGCATCGTGCTTCCGGAAGGAACAGAAGAACGTACTTTGAAAGCTGCCAATCAGATATTGACAGACGGTGTAGCAGACCTTATTTTGTTGGGTAACCCCGATGAAATCATGAACCTGGCCAAAGAATGGGGATTGGGTAATATCCACAAAGCTACCATCATTGACCCAGAAAACAATCCTCAACAAGAAGAATATGCACAGCTGCTGTGCGAACTTCGTAAGAAAAAAGGAATGACCATCGAAGAAGCTCGCAAACTTGTGCTGAATCCTTTGTACTTGGGCTGTCTGATTATCAAGGCTGGCGACGCAGACGGACAATTGGCAGGTGCACGCAATACAACTGGTGATGTACTTCGTCCTGCATTGCAGATTATCAAGACTGCTCCGGGCATCACTTGCGTTTCAGGTGCTATGCTGATGCTGACACACGCTCCTGAATGCGGAGACAACGGTGTATTGGTAATGGGCGACGTAGCTGTAACTCCTGTACCTGATGCCAACCAGCTGGCACAAATCGCTATCTGTACTGCTCAGACTGCAAAAGCAGTGGCAGGCATCGACCCGCGTGTAGCTATGCTGAGCTTCTCTACCAAAGGTTCTGCAAAACACGAAGTAGTAGATAAAGTGGTAGAAGCATTGAAAATTGCAAAAGAATTAGACCCGGCATTGAAAATTGACGGTGAACTGCAGGCTGATGCTGCCTTGGTTCCAAGAGTAGGTGCAAGCAAAGCTCCGGGTTCTGAAATTGCCGGAAAAGCTAATGTATTGGTTGTTCCTTGTCTGGAAGTAGGAAACATCTCTTACAAACTGGTTGAACGTCTGGGCCACGCTACTGCTGTAGGACCTATCCTGCAGGGTATCGCTCGTCCGGTAAACGACTTGTCACGCGGATGTAGCATCGACGACGTATACAAGATGATTGCCATCACTGCCAACCAGGCTATTGCTGCCAAGGCACAGTAATCATCCGATTCCGATAATTTATTTCCATAATGCCACTCACTTTTCTTGCAGAGTGGCATTATAGTTTTCATCATTACAAAAATATTTAATTAAGATATGAAAGTATTAGTACTCAACTGCGGTAGTTCTTCAATCAAATACAAATTGTTTGAAATGACTACAAAAGAAGTCCTCGCTCAAGGAGGTATTGAAAAAATCGGTCTTCCGGGTTCTTTCCTGAAACTGACTTTGCCTAACGGTGAAAAGAAAGTGATTGAAAAAGACGTGCCAGAACATACCACTGGTGTACAGTTCATTTTCGACACTTTGACTAATGCAGAATATGGAGCAGTAAGCAACCTGCACGAAATCAAAGCAGTAGGCCACCGTGTACTGCACGGAGGAACCAAGTTCAGCGGTTCTGTACTGATTGACGACGCCGTAATTGCAGCTGTAGAAGAATGCTGCGACCTGGGCCCGCTCCACAATCCGGCCAACCTGAAAGGTATCTACGCCGTACAGAAACTTCTGCCGGAAGTACCGCAGGTAGCTGTATTCGATACTGCATTCCACCAGACTATGCCGGACTACGCTTACCTGTACCCGATACCTTACAAGTATTTCGAAAAATACGGTATCCGTCGTTATGGTTTCCACGGAACTTCTCACCGCTACGTTTCAAAGCGTGTATGTGAATTCTTGAACATCCCGCAGGAAGGCAGCCGTATCATTACTTGCCATATCGGTAACGGTGGTTCAATCGCAGCCGTAAAAGACGGAAAATGTATCGATACAACCATGGGACTTACTCCGCTGGAAGGCTTGATGATGGGAACTCGCTGCGGTGACATCGACGGTGGCGCCATCACTTACATCATGAAGAAAGAAGGTCTGACTCCAGACGAAATGTCTACCTTGCTGAACAAGAAGAGCGGTGTACTAGGTATGTTCGAAAAATCAAGCGACATGCGCGAACTGGAAGATGCAGTAGCTAGAGGTGAAGAACGCGCTATCCTGACAGAAAATATGTATTTCTACCGCATTACTAAATACATCGGTGCCTACGCAGCTGCCATGGGAGGTGTTGACGTAATCTTGTTCACCGGTGGTGTAGGCGAAAATCAGGCTACAGCCCGTGCAGGTGTCTGCAAGACATTGGGCTTCCTGGGCGTAGAAATTGATCCGGAAAGAAACAAAGTACGTAGCAAAGAAGCTATCATTTCTACAGACAGCTCTAAAGTAAAAGTAGTGGTTATTCCTACTGACGAAGAGCTGATGATTGCTACAGATACCATGAACATCCTGAACAACAAATAATCACAGGAATCCTAAAAGAGTTAAAAGAGGATACCTCCTGCAAAGGAATTCACTATCTTTGCGCCAGAAACAAAGGCAAAGAGAGATTCCCTCAGGAAGTATCCTCTTTCTTTTTGCCCACGTTCTAACTAATAAACGAAAAACCTTCTATTATGAGCAAAAAGATTGTAACATTTGGAGAAATCATGCTCCGTCTTACCACTCCCGATAACTTGCGCATCCAGCAAAGCCGTGACTTTCTGGTTAACTATGGAGGAAGCGAAGCTAACGTAGCCATCTCCATTGCCAACTTTGGCGGAGAGGTAGAATATATTACCCGATTGCCGGACAATGCACTGGGAGAGACTTGTATCGCAGAGCTCCGTTCTCACAATATCGGAACTAAACACATTCTTTTCGGCGGACATCGCTTAGGTACCTATTACATGGAGAAAGCCGCTGCCATGCGTAACTCCAACGTTATCTACGACCGTGAGAACTCCTCATTCTCTGAACTGAAGCCTGGAATGATTAACTGGCGCGAGATTTTCAAAGACGCAGCCATCTTCCACTGGTCGGGAATTGATGCCGCACTGACTCCCGGATTGGCAGAGGTGTGCAAGGAAGCCATCGACATAGCCAAGGAAATGGGACTGACCATCTCATACGACATCAACTACCGGAAGAACTTATGGAACTACGGAAAAACAGCCCAGGAAGTATTACGCCCGCTCATGACCAGCAGTGACATCATGTTCGGAAGTGAAGGTGAATATGCTCTCGTCACCGGAATTCCGGCTCCCGGCTTCAAGGCCACCCGAAGCGGTGAAAAATACGATACCGCAGCGTATGAGAAGTTCTGCAAGGAAATTAGCCAGCAGATTCCAAACTGCAAATATATCTATATTGCCCTGCGCAATGTGATGAGTTCAGAACACCACACTTTTGCCGGAGTACTTTACGCACAGGGAGAAATGAAATACACCCGCGTGTTCGATATTGACAACGTAATTGACTGTGTGGGAGTAGGCGATGCATTCTGTGGTGCCATGCTTTATGCACAGAATGCATACGAAGACAACCAGAAACGTGTGGACTTCTCTACGGCTGCTTCCGTACTGAAGAATACGATTGCCGGCGACTATAACATGGTGAAAGTATCCGAAGTAGAAGGTCTGCTTGCCCGCCATGAAAGCGGAGAAGTTGCTCGATAACTTACAATACAAACTCTATAAAAATTCAGGCGCTGAAGAGAATGTACGTTCTTCCTCAGCGCCTGAATTATTTCTTATCCTTTTCACACAGTATCACACCGAAGTCTCCCCTTCAATATACTGCTCCAGGAACATATTTTCTCCATCGAAAACCGCATACGAAAATTCGGTAATCCAGTCGCCCAGAATCATCATACGCGACGTACGGCTCAGCATCAAATCCAGCATAATGTGACGATGCCCGTAAATAAAGTAATTAATGTCCGGATGACTCTTTAAATAGTCTTTAGAGAATAGTACCAGCGGTTCCTTATCCTCTCCCATATAATCAGGCTCACGCCCACCTTCCCTCTTCAGGCGACTGTGTTTGGCCCATTCCAGTCCAAATTCCACGCTCCATCGCGGATGAAGCATCGAGAACAATCGCTGCAAGGTCTTGCTGTGAAACATCGTGCGCAGCAACTTGAACTTACGGTCATTGTCGCCCAGTCCGTCACCGTGTCCTAAGAAAAACTCTTTCCCGTAAATCTCACAGGTCAGCGGCTCACGGTGCAGGATGACGCCGCACTCCTTTTCCAGATAGTCTCCACACCAGATATCATGGTTACCGATAAAAAAATGTACTTCCACTCCCAAATCAGTCAGCTCCGAGATTTTTCCCAGAAAGCGGGTATAGCCTTTGGGAACCACCAGCTTGAACTCATACCAGAAATCGAACATGTCGCCCAGCAAGTAGACGGCCGCTGCCCGATGCTTGATACTGTCCAAAAAGTTCACCAGCCTGCGCTCCTGCGTACGCCCGTGTGCAATGGCCCTCGAACCCAAGTGCGCATCCGAAAGAAAATATACATTCTTCATCGCATCCATAAGCCTTTTCTTACAAAAATCCTAATTCCAGTTTTGCCTCCTCGGTCATCATATCCTTGTCCCATTCCGGTTCAAAGACCAGATTGACCGTAGCGGCAGTCACTCCTTCCACCGATTCTACTTTCTGACGCACATCTTCCATAATAAAATCTGCTGCCGGGCAGTTCGGGGCGGTCAAAGTCATGTCGATAGTCAATTCTCCGTTTTCCTGAAGGTCTATCTTATAAATCAAGCCCAGATCGTACACATTTACCGGTATTTCCGGGTCGTATACGGTCTTCAACATATCTATGATTTTTTCCTCAATCTTCAACTTCGTTTCGTTGTCCATAATCTTTAATCTTTCAATCTTTATTCTTTCCGCAAACTTAGGGAAAAATCTCCATTTTTTCATCTTCGACCGACAAAAAAAGACACTAAAGGCGGCCTTCATCTCCATAACTGTAATAATCGCCGTCCGAAACCACCACATGGTCGAGCAAGCGGATGTTCATGGTACGTGCAGCTTCCAGCAGCGCATGGGTCAGGCGGTCGTCATCCTGACTCGGACGAATATTTCCCGAAGGATGGTTGTGACAAAGAATCATGGAAGTGGCCCGTTTCAAGAGTGCCTCACGCAAAATACAACGCACATCGACCTGCGTGGAGGCCAGTCCTCCCCGACTAATTTTAACCGTATCAATCACCTTGGCTGCCTGATTCAGCAACATCACCCAGCATTCTTCCACCGGCAAGTCGCACATCAGGGGATAAAAAAAGGCATACACATCTTGTGAGCTGGTAATTTTCTTCCGCTCAGAAGGTTCTTCCTCTCTTCTGCGCCTCCCCAATTCAGAGGCTGCCAGAATGCTCACGGCCTTTGCCGGACCAATTCCTTTATAACGGCAAAGATCGTCCACCGTATATTTTCCCAACTCACTCAAACGGTTATGGCAGTCATCCAACACCTTCCGCATCAGTTCTACCGCTGTTTCTTCTGTATTGCCGGAACCTATCAGGATGGCCAGCAGCTCGGCATTGCTTAAAGCAGCCGGACCATGCAGCAGCATTTTTTCCCGCGGACGGTCTTCTTCCGCCCACTGGGTAATGTTCAGTTTCTCGTTCATGCATCAATTTCTTAATAAAAACACCGACGAGCTACCGAACATTTTATTGGGGACAATGTCTTATTTATAGAATGTTTTTTCGAAAGCCGAGAAGGACTTTCCGCCACATATACAACGTTTCCACCACGCCCGCAAAAAGCCGGAACCGTAGCCCGTCAATTGTATAAACGCAGCAATGACAGATAGTGCACCAATTTTTATACTTTTATTGCGAATAGAAGCATCGATAAAAATAACCACGGCAAACAAAGCCAACAAGAGCAAGCTCCACGGACAGATAAACGCAACCAGCAATACCATCACGACTCCAACCGTAAATACAGCCGGAAGCAGATGCACGAGCTTCAATGATTCAGGATATTTCTTATACAAATCAATGCGAGCGATACCGGAATTGTGTACCTGCTTGAAAAACTTTTTCAAGTCCGTACGACGCTTATGCCATACCCAGGCTTCCGGAAACAGACGGCAACGGTAACCTCCTTTAAAAATACGGATACTGAAATCTATGTCTTCGCCAAAACGCATCGCAGAGAATCCACCCAATGCCTTGTACACCTCGGCACGGACTCCCATGTTAAAACTGCGAGGATAGAATTTGTCCATTTTTTTCTTGCCGCCCCGGATGCCTCCCGTGGTAAAGAAAGAAGTCATGGCATAATTAATAGCTTTCTGTACATCCGAAAAAGAATCGTGTGCCCGGTCGGGACCTCCAAACGCATCTGCCGGTTCCCGCTGGAGTTCCGCTTCCACCGCAGCCAGGTACGTTTCAGGCAGGATACAGTCTGAATCCAGAATCAGCAGATACTCTCCGCGACTGCGCTCTGCCGCATAGTTGCGCGTCTGTCCGGGTCCTGAATTCGGTTTCTCAAAATAGTGCACATCCAGCATTTCCGTATACTTCTTGACCACCTGCTTGCAAGGAATGGCAGAACCGTCTTCTACGACCACCACTTCAAAGTTTTGATATGTCTGACCGCACAGACTCTGCAACAACTCATCCACTTCATCCGGACGGTTGTACACCGGAATCACCACAGAATACTTCGGATTCATCTTTTATCCTCCTTTAATCTTTTTCAATTAATACCGTAGCATAGGCTGAAATACCTTCCTCACGTCCGGTAAATCCTAATTTTTCTGTAGTGGTGGCCTTGATGGACACGTCGTCCACATCCACCTCCATCACCCGTGCCAGCACTTCCTGCATCTCCGGAATAAATTTTTTCAACTTCGGACGTTCGGCGCACACCGTGGCATCCACATTACCTACCCGATACCCTTTTCCGGCAATCAATTTTACGGTCTTTGCCAGCAGAATCTTGCTGTCAATGTTCTTGAAGTCGGCCGAATTATCCGGGAAATGATAACCAATGTCACGCATGTTGGCAGCTCCCAACAAAGCATCGCAAATGGCATGAATCAACACATCAGCATCCGAGTGTCCCAGCAAACCCATTTCGTGTTCCAGGCGAATACCACCCAGCCAAAGTTCACGCCCTGTCACTAACTTGTGCACGTCGAATCCAAATCCTACTCTTATCTTCATCGTATGTAAAAATCAAGAAGTTTTTCATTTTCCAAAAATCCCTCCAGGTGGTTCCCGATTTGCACGGGGCCTACTCCCACCGGTGTACCGGTAAACAACAGGTCACCGATTTTCAACGTACAGAAACGGCTCACATAAGCAATAATCTGGTCTACAGAAAACAGCATATCAGCTGTATTGCCCTGCTGCACCGTCTTTCCGTCAATATTCAGATGGAAATTCACTTTCTGTATGTCATTCAGCTTTTCCACTGGCACCCAGTCGCCAATGGCAGCCGAACTGTCAAAACCCTTGCACAGTTCCCAAGGCTTTCCTTCAGCACGGAACTTACGCTGTAAGTCACGGGCGGTAAAGTCGATACCTACCGTCACGGCATCGTAATAGCGATGAGCAAAACGTTCGGAAATATTTTTTCCCAAACGGCAAATGCGCACCACCATTTCCGTCTCGTAGTCCACCTGTTCACAAAAATCGGGAATAAAAAAAGGCTTGCTGTCTTTCAGCAAGGCAGAATCCGGCTTCATAAAAATAACCGGTTCCTGGGGCAAGGCTTCTCCTGCATGCAACTCATGGCAATGCAGGCTATAGTTCATGCCTATAGCAATAATTTTCATGGAGTTATTTCTTTATAATTTCATTCAAACGGTTGAACATCACTGCCAGATGTGCATACAGTGACGTGTTTTGTACGACAATCGTTTCCGGTACACGGATACGGAAGGGAGTAAAGTTCCACACAGCCTGAATACCACCAGCCACCATCTTGTCCGTAATATCCTGAGCAATGTTAATGGGCACGGTCAGCACACCTATTTTCACTCCGTCCTTTGCCCGCCGTTCTTCAAACTCGTCGGTATGGTAAATAGGAATTCCCTCTACGGTTGTACCCACCAGATTCGGGTTAATATCGAATGCTCCTACAATCTGCAGCCCGAAATGTGACAGACCGGAGTCTCTGAGCAATGCGCCTCCCAGACTTCCCACACCAAACAGATACGCCTTATGCAGATTCGTGAAACCTAAAAAATCCTCCAGCACCTGAATCAGCAAATCCACTTCATAGCCCACCCTTGTACGTCCGGAAATATCCACATACGACAAGTCTTTGGCTATCTGCGAAGCATCAATATTTATCTGTCTGGAAATCTGTGTAGAAGATACATACTTCTCCCCTTTCTCTTTCATCAGCTTAGCATTCGAAAGATACCACGGGAGTCTGCGTAAAGTAGGCTCAGGAATCTTGTCCGTCATTTTACGACTTCGTACCGCCATTCGGAGTGTGTTCAATTAATCAATAATGCAAAATTAAACTATTTCTTGTAAACCCTGAACACGATTCCTGAAAAATGTCATACCTTTGAAGCAGATTAAATTAAATTCACATGAAAAAGAACGACTGGAAAGACCGTCTGAACATTGTATATTCCACTAACCCAGACTTCAACTATCAGCTTGACGAAGAGGAAGAGCCGGCAACTGTCGACCCGAAGCAACAAAAACTGAGGGTCAGTATCGAGAAAAAAGGACGAGGCGGAAAAACCGTTACCGTCATTTCCGGATTTATTGGTCCGGAAGATGATTTAAAAGAACTGGGAAGACTGCTTAAAACCAAATGTGGTGTGGGAGGTGCCGTGAAAGACGGTGAAATTCTCATTCAGGGAGAGTTCAAACAACGCATAATCGACCTGCTGAAAGCAGAGGGATTCAGCCAGACAAAATAGGCACATAAAAACGCCTTTACGTTTAAGACAAAACGTCAAAGCGTTTTAGTCAAAACGCACTTGCGTTTGAAAGAAAACGTCCTTGCGTTTTTCTTCAAACGCAAGGACGTTTTTTCAGGGCATCTTAAACTTCTTATTTTGAAGCAATTACTTTATCCAGCAAAGTAGCAAGTTCTTTCACTTTTTCCGGATTCTGCGATGCTACATTTTCTTTTTCCGTAGGATCTTTACGAAGATTATACAACTGAGGTTCAGGCGCGTTACCCAGTTCAGTCTTGGTCCAGAATTCCAATGCAGGCTTATCACTGGGCTGAAGATATTTCCATTCACCCTGAATAATGGCCAGCGTATTGTTCAGATTCTGTTCTACCACATATTCACGGTCAGACTGATCCTTTCCAATCAAAGCCTGCGAACGTGCATGACTGTCGGGGGCCACTCCTTTAGCCAACGGCATTTCCATGATTTCTGCCAGCGACGCAAATACGTCAATCTGAGAGAACAATCCCTGTTGCTTGCAAGGCTGCTGAATAGCTGCCGGCCAGCGTACAATAAACGGTACACGAGTTCCTGCCTCATACAAACTGTATTTTCCTCCACGGTAAATACCCATCGGCGTATGTCCGTTCAACATTTCGCGAGCCTGGTCCTGATAACCGTCATCAATCACCGGACCGTTGTCGCTGGTGAAAATAAACAAGGTGTTATCGGCAATGCCCAGACTATCCAGTGTATTCATAATCTCACCAATGGTCCAATCCAACTGAAGGATTACGTCACCACGGGTACCGAGACCACTCTTTCCGGCAAAACGCGGATGAGGAATACGCGGCACGTGTACATCCTGTGTACCCATGTACAAGAAGAACGGTTTATCAGTAGACGAACAGATAAAGTTCTTCGCTTTTTCAGTGATGACATCGGCAATTTCCTCGTCATTCCACAAAGCAGACTTACCTCCCGTCATCCATCCGATACGAGGAATGCCGTTGATAATGGTATTGTTATGTCCCTGACTCGGTTTCAGTTTCACCAGTTCCGGATTCTCTTCACCCGTAGGCCAGTCGCCTACCTTATGGTCATAGCTGACAGTAATCGGATCGGAAGGATCCAGTCCAGCTACTCTTCCGTTTTCCACAAACACACAAGGCACACGGTCTACCGTAGCCGGAATGATAAATTCATAATCAAATCCGATACTCTGGGTATTCGGCTTGATGAGCCCGTTAAAATTAGTTCCTCCAACAGGTCCCAGTCCCAAATGCCATTTTCCGACCGCACCGGTATGATAGCCCGCTTCATGGAACACATCAGCCAGTGTAACACATGTGGTATCAATAATCAGCTCAGAATTACCCGGAGCGATACCTGTATTTTCCTTTCTCCACGGATAACATCCGGTCAGCATACCGTAACGCGACGGAGTACTCGTAGCCGAAGTGGCATAGGCATTGGTAAACTGTACTCCCTGAGCCGCCAGTTTATCAATGTTCGGCGTAGAAATCTTCGTAGCCCCGTAACAACTCAAATCACCGATGCCTAAGTCGTCCGAATAAATAAAAATCACATTCGGACGCTTCAGGTTAGGAGCTTCCTGCTTCTGCGCCTGACCACATCCGGTCAATCCTGCCAATCCGGAAAGGGCAGAAATACAAACTAAAAGGTCTTGTTTCATCTTTCTATATTTAGGTTAGTAAAATACACGTCATTCTTCTCCCTGCCGGTAAGCCATCGGTGTCAGTTGATATGCCTTCTTGAAAAGCTTACTGAAATAGCGGGGTGAACTGAATCCTGTCTGATCGGAAATCTGGGTTACATTCAGCTCCGGATTGTTCCGCAAAAGGAAGGCCGCTTTTTTCAATCGTAAGGTAATAAAGAAGTCATTAGGCGTCTGGCCAGTAATCGCCTTAATCTTTGCATACATTCTCGTACGCGAAACCAGCATTTGCTGGGCCAGCATATCAATGGTAAAGTCAGAATCATCCAAATGTTGTTCAAATACAGCAATCACCTCATCAAGGAATTCCTTATCCAGCGGATTCGTAGCCAACACCGGAGTCTCCACAGTAGGCTGCTTGGTGAAATACTCCTGCAACTTACGGCGGTTATTCACCAGATTGTTACAACGGAATACCAGCAAACGAGAATCAAAAGGTTTCGTGATGTAATCATCTGCTCCGATTTTCAATCCTTCCAGATTCTGTTCTATTTCAGTACGGGCCGTCAGCAACACCACCGGAATGTGACAAGTGTCCAGGTTCCCTTTCAATTGCTTCACCAATTCAATACCCGACATGCGCGGCATCAGCACGTCACTCAATATAATATGCGGAGAAGCCTCCTCTACCTTTTCCAGCGCATCCTGCCCGTCGACTGCAGTCGTCACCTCATACATACCCTCGAACAACTCAGCCAGCATACGACGAATAGAATCGTTATCTTCTACAATCAAGATATGAGGACGGAAGCCTTCTTTTTCTCCTACAAAAGTTTCTTCTGTCTCAAGGATTTTCTCAGATAACTCCGTATCTAATTCTTTTTTCTGGGCATCAAGCGTCAACTGGCTAACCACAGCATTTTCACCTTCTTCAATAATTTCATCCGCTGTATAAAGCTCCTTGCCCAATGGTATACGAACAATAAACTTAGCCCCCTTGCCTTGGGCGCTTTCCACAGAAATCTTTCCATGGTGAAGTTCCACGATACCTTTTGTCAAAGCCAGTCCAATCCCCGTTCCTGCATTAATCTCTGTATCCACTGAACTTTGATAAAAACGGTCGAAAATCTTATCAATGTCCGCCGGCTGAATGCCACTGCCATTATCTTCCACTGAGAACCATGCTTCTTCATCGGTCTTGCCAACCTCCATGACAATTTTACCTTGGGAAGGTACATGCTTCACGGCATTCGACAACAGGTTATTTATCACCTTACGCATCTGTTTCCAGTCAAACCACAATTCTATTTCATCCTGCGACTTGTGAAACTCCAAATGTATCTGCTTGCTTTCGGCATAAGGCTGGAAAAGCAAATAAGTCTCATTCAGGAAATTGACCAGGTTCATTCGACACACCTTCAATTTCATCTTTCCCTGTTCCTGTTTCCGGAAGTCCAGCAACTCACCTATCAGTTCCTTTAACTGCACTCCGCTCTTATAAGCCAACAATACATTTGAATAAACAGAAGGAGAAAGCTGAGAGGTCTGCATCAGTTTTTCCAACTGCCCGATGATAAGGGTAAGCGGAGTACGAAACTCATGCGAAATACTGGTAAAGAAACGCAACTTATTCTGATTCAGGCGCTCTATATCTTGCAAATGGCGCTGTTCATAGGTCAGTGACGCCTGCAGTTTTACACGGCTCTGATACATCCGCATCAAATAATACACGATTCCTCCTACTATCAGGGCATAAAGCAGAAAAGCCCAGTTTGAAGCATAAAATGGAGATTTCACCACAATTTCCATGCTGATGGGACTGCTTAAACTCTTCGGATTGGACGAACGTACCCACAATGTATACGTTCCCGGATTTAAGTTCGTATAGGTAATAACAGGACGATCTCTCACCATGGTCCATTCCTTGGAGAAACCTTCCAACAGATATTCCATTGGTTCCTTATTCTCCGGGATATAGTTATTGGTAGCAAAATAAATGCTGAACATATTCTGGTCGGCACGCAAAGTAATTTGTGACGTATGGTTCAAAGCACGCTTTAAAATACCAGAAGCATCATTGACTTTTATTTCCTTGCCATTTACTACCAGACGGCTCCACATAATAGAATAAGGCTTCGAACGATAATTTAAACTATCAAGAGCAAACATCACCATTCCGGAAGTACCACCTAAGAACACCTCTTTCTTCTTTGACATGAATAAGGCATTCTCATTTAAAGAATACATCGGGAAACCATTCTCCGACAAATAGTTGCGTATAACTCCTTTATGGTAATCAAAGCAAGAGAATCCCTGATTGGTTATCATCAGCAGCTCCCCACGCTCTCCTTCACAAACTTTATATACACAGTCGCCAGGAAGGCCGTTACTTGCCATATCATAGTTACGGAAGGTATTCGTCTTCTGGTCCAGACAATCCAATCCACTACCTGAAGTGGCAAACCAGATTTTATTCTCGTTGTCACAGAAAATACTGTTCACATTGTTATTGCTGATACCTGACTCTCCGTTACGATATACATAGTGAAGCAATTCATCCGTCTTCAAATTATACGAGAAAACACCTTCACCGGTTACAGCCATCCACAGAACTCCATTCCGATCAAACTCCAGATCAGCTACCATGCGAATCAGTTTTCCCTCCTTATGGTTCAGGAACAGCTGGCGACATTTTCCGGTAGTCCGGGAAAACAAGCAGACACCAGCCTGTGTAGCTACCACCAGACTATCTTTATAAGGTACAATATCGCGTACAATATCCGATGGAATGGTTTCCTTATCTCCTTCTCTCTTTCGATACACTGTAAATCGTCCGGTCTTTATATCCAATTTATTGATACCTCCCAAGTGCAGTCCCAACCATATACAGTCTTCCGCCTCATCATACCAGATGGATTTCACATTATTATGCGAAATGCTATTGGCAGCCGGACGATGAACAAACCACTGGAAAGTACCTTTTTCCGGATCAAACCGATTCAATCCTCCTCCCTCTGTACAAATCCAAATATGCCCTCTCTTATCTTCAAGCATATTTCCTACAATCGGACTGCTCAGTCCTTCAGAAGGATTGTCTTCCTTCTGGAAGAAACGATATATGGCATATTCCGGATTAAAATAGTTCACCCCACCAAAATAAGTTCCAGCCCAAATTGTCCCCTGACCATCCTTCTGGAGACACCATACAGAAGAATGGGTCAGTCCATACGAATCAACCCCTTCGCTGTAGTGTTCCACACGGCCTGTACGGGTATCCAGGCAATCCAGTCCGGTTTCAGTCCCTATCCAAAGACAACCCTTGTTATCTTCTTCGAAACAGCGTACAAAATCAGAAGAAAGGGACGATTTACCTGATAGCAACGCACGTATGTTACGCACTGTCCCTTTATTGTCAAAAAGGAAAATACCTCCGCTCCAGGTACCAATCCAGATATTATGAGAAGAATCTTCAAATATAGACGACACATGCTGTCCGTTTACAAGATGTACAGGCTGCACGCCTTCCGCCCAACGATAAAGGCCATCGTGCTCTGTCCCAATCCACAGACGTTTTGACGAATCGAAGAATAAGGAAGAAATGTTTCCGTTATCAGAAGGAAGCCGAAAAAAGCTGTCAAAATTACCACTCTCTTTGTTGTAACGAAAGACCTCATTTCCACACGCTATGTAAAGCCCTTCATGATAGGTAATGGCATCCACTTTTCCACTGAGTAGTGTAGCAAATCTGCGGGTATCCATATCAAAACTGGCCACCCCTTCCATACACAATAAATAAAGATGTCCTTCCCCATCGCCCGTAATGCGTAGCAAATGATTTGAGAACAAACTATACGGATTGTCCTTTTCCAGCCGGTAGATTGCAATGTCATTTCCATCATAACAATTCAATCCTTCACGCGTACCAATCCATATCAGGTTATTTTCATCTACATAAATATCATTTACTGATATTTGCGACAAGCCGTTATCAGTAGAAAGATGCTTGAAAGTTATATTTTGAGCCGCCAGACGAGGAAATAGTCCGACTAACGCCACCAATAAAAGACAATTTAAAAGTATTTTCTTCATTTCCCTTAGATTCGTAGAAGCTATTACTTGCAATATTCGATAAAAATCCTGAAATATACAAGTCCATAAAAACAAAATATACAATATACATACACCATTTGTACAATTTAGGGACATCAATCCCCCTAAAAATTCTTTTATTTGTTTCTTAGTAAATTTCAATTCAGAAACCATTTTAAATGAAGTGATTTAAACTTTTCTTTTCCTTGCACATTTTCTCAATAGCATAAC
>NZ_QSQT01000069.1 GCF_003437535.1 Phocaeicola plebeius | reverse complement strand
TGTACTGCACCCCAAAAGTTAGACACAAAACTTTTGGGGTGTTTTTTATGAAGTACAGTTACGAACAAAGGCTTATTATCGTTAGCCGGGTAAAACAAGGAGAGTTAATAGCTCATTTGTCAAAGGAGTATCATATCAATAAGACTCAGATATTGGCATGGGTGAGAATGTGGGACAAATATGGTCGTTCAGGACTGGAACAACAACCACATTGTCGTCCTACGGTTAAATTAAAGGAAGAAGTAGTACGTTTAATATTGGAAAAAGGTGTACCTTTATCCCATGTAAGAATAGAATACAGAATTGGTAAGACGGCTCTACAACGCTGGGTCAGTACAGTACGTAAGTATGGTTACGAAGCTCTTGCGCCGTCCAAACGCCAGGGAAGAACATTAAAAGAACCTATGGGACGTCCAAAGAAGAAAGAACCGCAAACGGAACTTGAGAGGCTTCAGGCTGAAAATCTCCGCCTGAGGGCAGAGAATGCGCTGCTAAAAAAAGCGAAGGCCTTAGTCGAGGCAAAGAAGGCCCAAGCACTTCTGAATGGGCGCGAACCATCGACGAACTAAGGTCGGATTATCCTCTTGACTTGTTATTGAAGTTAAGAAAGATGGCTCGTTCTGTGTTCTATTACCATCTGAAGCGGCTTAAAACGATTGATAAGTATTCCAATGAAAAGGAATCAATCAAACTAATTTTTCATGAGCATAAGGGACGATATGGCTATCGGCGTGTAACAGCGGAGATGCATAACCGTGGCTTTATGCTAAACCATAAGACCATCCAGAGGCTTATGGGTGACTTAGGGCTTAAAAGCAAAATACGCATGGTACGATACCGCTCATACAAAGGTGAGGTTGGCAAGATAGCCCCGAACATAATAGACAGGGATTTTACGGCAGAAGCCCCCAACCGCAAATGGGCGACAGATGTAACACAGATAAAAATCGGTTCTGTCAAACTTTATCTTTCCCCGATATTGGATATGTTCAACGGTGAGATCATATCATACAACATCTCCCGAAAACCGGATATGGAACAGATATACGATATGTTGGATAAAGCGTTCACAAGGTTTGACAGTCTTGACGGACTTATACTCCATTCTGATCAAGGATGGCAATACCAACACTACGGCTACCGTAAACGTCTTGAAGAACATCATATAGTACAAAGCATGTCTCGTAAGGGTAACTGCCTTGACAACGCTATGGCGGAAAATTTCTTTGGAATTATGAAGTCTGAATTACTGTATACCGAGAATTTTGAATCTCCTGAAGCCTTTATAAAGGCTTTGGATAAATATATTGAATATTATAACAATAAAAGAATCAAAGCCCGGTTAAATGGAAAGAGTCCGGTACAATACCGAACTCTTTCTATTACGGGATAATGTTTAACTTGTCCAACTTTTTGGGGTCACTTCA
>NZ_QSQT01000068.1 GCF_003437535.1 Phocaeicola plebeius | reverse complement strand
TGTCAGGAATTAATCTTCAAACTGACAACTATTTTCAGTACACTTCAAACGCAAAGGCGTTTTACTTAAAACGTAAGTGCGTTTAAGTTCAAACGTACTTGTGTTTTGATGCAAACGCAAGGGCGTTTTTTGGTACCCAAAAACAGACGGATAATCCCGTTTTTAGGCATGATAACCTAAAATATCACTCTTTTACGCTTTTTCATGTTTTGTAAAGTTTTGATAATTTGAGATAGTTTTATACATTTGTAAACAATCACAAACGAAAGCAGGCTTTTCTCCTTATATATTATAAGAGAAAGCGGTTCCTCTGCTTCCGGAATAAAACAAAGTGGTTCAAGGGAACAGAACCTTAATCTAAAAAAAGAGAATTATGAAAAAGTTTTTAATGACCGCTGTATTGGGAATGTTTGCATTAGCTGGTTTTTCTCAGGTAAAATGGGATGCTAAGGTTGGTATGAACTTCAGTAATGTAACTAAGTATGATGATGCTAAGGCATTGCCAGGATTCCAGCTAGGAGTAGGTATGGATTATGGTTTCAGCGAAAGCTGGTCATTGCAGTCTGGATTATTGATTTCTTCTAAGGGATATAAAATTGAAGACGTTAAAGTAAGACCTATTTATTTGGATATTCCTATTTTGGCTGCTTACAAATTCAATATTAGTGATAATACGAAATTTGTCATCAATGCAGGTCCTTATTTGGCATTTGGTTTAGGAGGTAAGGCTAAAGATGACAATTTCGATTTAAAATTATTTAAAAGTGATGAAGGAGATTGGAAGCGTTTTGATTTAGGTATCCAATATGGTATCGGTCTTGAATTAAGTGATCGTTATTTGATTAATTTGACAGGACAGAATGGATTCATTAGTCCAGTAGATGGTGGAGATGATCCTAAGAATATGACCTTTACTATCGGCGTAGGTTACCGCTTCTAATTTGAGAAATAAATCTCATATTCATCTATAAAACGAAAGGTCGGCATGAAAAATCTTCAGTGCCGACCTTTTTTATGTGACTAATAACCAGCCATTCAGAAAAGAATTGAAAAAATATTGTAAAATAAACTGCGAAAACGTTTGGCTGTTTCGTGTAAAAAATATACCTTTGCACTCGCAAATGAAAATAGTGATGCACTCTTAGCTCAGTTGGTAGAGCAACTGACTCTTAATCAGTGGGTCCAGGGTTCGAATCCCTGAGGGTGTACAAAATTTCGGGAAGTTTGACAATTATAGTGGATGCACTCTTAGCTCAGTTGGTAGAGCAACTGACTCTTAATCAGTGGGTCCAGGGTTCGAATCCCTGAGGGTGTACCGAAGCCGTGAGGCAAAATGAGGAAAGGCTCTGAAAATCGATTGGTTTTCAGAGCTTTTTTATTTCCCTACTTTGAAAATACACAATAATACAGAATTTTAATGGGTCAACGTAAAAACCTGAGGGATTTATTGGGTCAACGTAAAAACCTGAGGGATTTATTGTTTAGGCATAAATTTTAGTC
>NZ_QSQT01000067.1 GCF_003437535.1 Phocaeicola plebeius | reverse complement strand
TGAAGTGTACTGAAAATAGTTGTCAGTTTGAAGATTAATTCCTGACAAAGTTGACAGGTTAAACATTATATTCCTAAAAAGGTTGTCAGTTCTGCAAAACTACAACAAAAACTCAATATCCGTATATTTTCTCCCTAAAAACTCATCGCTCGGGGAGCGCCGTGCGGCAAGGGGCGGGAGCACCCGTCCCGACGAGCACATCATTCAATTATACCGATATTCCATAAGAGGGTTTCCTCCTCTGCCTGAGAAAATCTCCATAGGGGTCTTCATTCCCAGTGCCTTGTGCGGTCTGGCATTGTTGTACATCGCAACGGATTTACTGACGGCTTCCTCTGCCTGTCTGAAGTCCATATCACCTTCATTGAAGAGCCATCCGTTCTTCAGGGTGTTGTTCATCCTCTCGGCCAGGGCATTGTGAAGCGGGTCTCCCGTCTGGGTCATGCTGATTCTGATGCCTTGTGAAAGCAGCAGGTCCGTGTACTGCTTCGAGGCATACTGCACGCCGCGGTCAGAGTGGTGTATCATGCCCTCCGTACTGATTCCGTAGGCACGGTAGGTCTCAAGAGCCATGTACATGGCTTTCAGCGGTCCCTCCGCATCCAGACTCCTGCTAAGGCAATATCCCACTATGTATCTGCTGTAGGCATCGGTCACCAGTGAGAGATAGGCAAAGCCTTCTCTGGTGTAGATATAGGTGATGTCCGCCACCACAAGCCGGCCATTGCCCGCAGGTGTGTACTTGGGAGAAGTGTTTACAAGATCCCTGTAAAGACGGTAACCGTGTCTGGAGTCCGTAGTACGCGGACGATACCTTGTCCGCCTGAGCATGAGCGAGTTGGAACGGAGCACATTGTAAAACCTGTCCCGTCCTATGGTAAACTTTTCCCTGAAGTATTCACGGCAGAGTGTGTAGAGTTCCCGGCAGCCCGCTTTGGGAAGACGTTCCTTCTGGCGGACGTACAGGCAGTACAATACAATGCTGGCAGAGAGTATGTCAGCCTCGTTTGAGGCATAGTCATGCTTGTAGTATCCCTGTGCTGATATGCCAAGCAATCTGCAAAGCGGACGCACGCGGTAACGGCGTCCGCCTTGAGACAGGCCCCGGATTACTTGGCACCGGAGTTTTTTCTTACCGGAATGTTATAGGTCTTTTCCGCAAGGTCAATCATGCAGTCGTAGGCGTCACGGGCCATGTTGGACTGCTTCAACTCTACTTCCAGGGACTTGATTTTCCGCTCGAGCTCATGAATACGGTCATGAAGCTCCTGTTCCGTCTGACTTAGTTTCTTGCTCATAATGGGACTTGGTTTATCTTCAATCCCAAAGATACGAAGCCAGCGGCTAATTGTGGTACGTTTCAGACCTTTTTCACGTTCAAATTCACTGTGATTCTGAGAAGAACACATGTATTCTTCCAGATAAGACAGACATTCTGCCTTTGAATACTTTCGATTTTTACGCATGTTACTAAATAAATTGTGTCAACTTATTTAGTACACTACA
>NZ_QSQT01000066.1:424-1687 GCF_003437535.1 Phocaeicola plebeius | reverse complement strand
GTGGAAGTTATCATTCGGACCGTACAGGTTGGTTGGCATTACGGCGATGTAATTCGTGCCATACTGCAGGTTGAAGCTTTCACACATCTTCAGTCCCGCAATCTTTGCGATGGCATACGGTTCGTTCGTATATTCCAGCGGGGAGGTGAGAAGCACCTCTTCCTTCATCGGTTGCGGAGCCTCACGCGGATAAATGCAGGTACTGCCCAGGAACAGCAACTTCTTCACCCCGTGACGGAAACTTTCACCAATCACGTTCTGCTGAATCTGTAAGTTCTGGTAGATAAAGTCCGCACGATATTGCAGGTTGGCCATGATGCCTCCCACGTGTGCCGCAGCCAGAATCACCGCATCCGGCTGTTCCTCGTCAAAGAACTTCTTTACCGCTATCGGGTCCAGCAAATCCAGTTCCTTGTGCGAACGTCCTACCAGGTTATTATAACCTCTTTCCTTCAGGTTATTCCAGATAGCGGAACCCACCAGTCCGTGGTGTCCCGCTACATATATCTTCGCTGATTTGTCCATATTCGACAAATTAATTGTTTATTGTTTCAGAGACAGAAGAACAAAAGAACATATAATCTTCATTATTAATTCTTCGTTCTTCATTCCTCATTCTTCATTATTTCACGATTCCCTTCTCCAGATACTCTGCCAGGTTCGTGCGAATCTGTTCTCCCGCCTTTTCTACGGCCACTTTCGCCATATCCGCATCCACCATGATTTTTACCAGTTCCTCAAAGGTTGTCTTCGACGGATTCCAGCCTAACTTAGCCTTCGCCTTTGTCGGGTCACCCCAGAGATTCACTACGTCTGTCGGGCGGTAGAAATCCTCGCTTACCTCTACCAGGCACTTGCCGGTAGCCTTGTCATAACCCTTTTCGTTGATACCTTCACCCTTGAATTCCAGTTCGATGCCCGCATACTTGAATGCCAGGTAACAGAATTCACGTACACTGTGCTGCACACCCGTAGCGATGACGAAATCTTCCGGCGTTTCATGCTGCAGAATCAGCCACATACATTCCACGTAATCCTTGGCATAACCCCAGTCGCGCAGTGAGTCCAGGTTACCCAGATACAGCTTCTCCTGTTTTCCCTGTGCAATGCGGGCTGCAGCCAGCGTAATTTTACGTGTTACGAAAGTTTCCCCACGACGTTCCGATTCATGGTTGAACAAGATACCCGAGCAGCAATACATATTGTAAGCCTCACGATATTCTTTTACAATCCAGAAACCGTACAGTTTGGCCACTGCATACG
>NZ_QSQT01000066.1:0-414 GCF_003437535.1 Phocaeicola plebeius | reverse complement strand
GCCACTGCATACGGGCTGTAAGGATGGAACGGTGTGTTTTCATTCTGCGGCACTTCTTCCACCTTTCCGTAAAGTTCCGAAGTAGATGCCTGATAGATGCGGCAGGTATCTTTCAGTCCGCACAGACGGACAGCCTCTAACACGCGGAGTACACCTGTTGCATCCACGTTGGCTGTAAATTCCGGAGAATCAAAACTTACCTGTACGTGGCTTTGTGCAGCCAGGTTGTAAATTTCCGTGGGCTGTACCTTACTAACTACCTGCAGAATACTCATGGAGTCACTCAAATCTGCATAGTGCAAGTGAAAATTCGGTTGTCCTTCCAGATGTGCGATACGTTCGCGGAAGTCCACTGACGAGCGGTGCATATTCCGGCGGATACCCGTTCAGCATTTCCGGTGATATCCGTTCAGT
>NZ_QSQT01000065.1 GCF_003437535.1 Phocaeicola plebeius | reverse complement strand
ATAAAAAACACCCCAAAAGTTTTGTGTCTAACTTTTGGGGTGCAGTACAAAATGAGACGGCCTTTTTTGTGTTTGCAAAAAAAATCGGGCAAGTCCTAACTTCGCTCAGTCAGAACTTGCCCGTCTCCCTAATTTTTTGTATCTTAGGGAATCAAGTCAAGATATCCCAAAGATAATGTTTAAAAATTACACATCCAACGATAATCTGCTTTTACCTCCGTGTTTAGGCGATTTTATTCCCCAGAACGATCCGGTCCGGGTTGTTCACCGTATCATTGCACAGATAAACCTTGAAGAACTTTACCGCAGGTATTCTCCTAAAGGCTGTTCTGCATACCACCCTCGCATGATGCTTCAGATTCTGGTCTATGCTTATCTGCGTAATATCTATTCCAGCCGTCGCATAGAAGAATTCTGTCGCAATGACATCCGCTTCATGTGGCTTACCGGCAATGTGACTCCTGACCATAATACCATCAACCGTTTCCGCAGCAGCCGGCTGAAGGATGTACTCAAGACAATATTTGCCACCATCGTGAAGTTCCTCGTGTCGGAAGGTTTTGTAAGTCTGGATGTGGCCTGTACCGACGGGACGAAGATGGAGGCGGACGCCAACCGTTATACGTTCGTCTGGGGCAAGTCCATACATACGCGCATATCCAGAATCGCGGAACAGCTTGAAGAGATATGGCGGTACGCCGAGTCCGTCACCAAGCAGGAACTGCGTGATTCCGCACCCATCACATATCAGGATATCACTCCGGAGAAAGTTGAAAAGGCGCTCTGCCGGATAGATGATGCCCTGAACGGAGTGGATGCTGACAGGAAAATGAAAGCGAAGGTAAAACGTGTAAGGAAGTCATGGCCCGAACAGCTCAGGAAATATGAATCACAGGGAAAGATACTTGACGGACGCAACAGTTACTCAAAGACAGACAATGACGCTACTTTCATGCGCATGAAAGAGGACCATATGAGGAACGGACAGCTCAAACCCGGATATAATCCCCAAATCAGCACCAACAAACAGTTCATTTTGAACTATACCATCCATCAGTGTGCGGGTGATACCTCCACCTATCCTCTGCATATGGATGATTTCCATTCCCTTTACGGCAGATACCCTGACGTATCTGTCTGCGATGCCGGATACGGGAGTGAGGAGAACTATCTGTATGCCTTCAGACATGGCATTGAAACCTTTATAAAGTACAACTATTTTCATAAGGAACAGAAAAGGAACTTCCGGAACGACCCGTTTCTGTCTTCCAACTTTTATTATAATGAAGAAACCGACGGCATGTACTGTCCGATGGGACAGAGAATGAAAAGACTCTCCGATGCAAAGAGGATAACAGACAACGGTTTTGTGCAGACCATATCAAGATACAGGGCACATAACTGTAATGGCTGCCCGCTAAGATGCCGGTGTCACAGAGGCCGGTCGGAAAGAATTGTGCAGGTAAACCACCGTCTGCGGAAAATCAAGGAAAGTGAACGTGAAAAGCTGCTCTCTGATGAAGGCCTGAAATATCGCAGCCAGCGACCGCAGGATGTGGAAGCCGTTTTTGGAAACCTCAAGAACAACAAGCAATTCAAGAGGTTCCATCTTCGTGGACTTAAGAAGGTTGAAATTGAGTTCGGCCTGCTGGCCATTGCACATAATCTTGCAAAAATAGCCTCTTAGGAGGCTTATACCAATAAAAAACAGTTTGAATGGAAAAAGTAAGTTTGTAAGCTTCTTTTTTTGAGAAAAATCCAAATGACTTCAATTTGAAATAAAACAAAAGAGGCCATCTCAACTCTATTTTGTACTGCACCCCAAAAGTTAGACACAAAACTTTTGGGGTGTTTTTTAT
>NZ_QSQT01000064.1 GCF_003437535.1 Phocaeicola plebeius | reverse complement strand
TTTGTCAGGAATTAATCTTCAAACTGACAACTATTTTCAGTACACTTCAAACACAAGTACATTTTAGGGAAAACGCAAGGACGTTTGAACCAAAACGTCCTTGTGTTTGAAGCAAAACTCTTTGACGTTTCAAGTAAAACGTACTTGTGTCTCAAGCAAAATGTACTTGTGTTTTAGTGAAATTATAATCGATTAATTATCAGACAGTTATAAATGTAAATAATTCCAAACAAGTGTATTGCTGCAAATTCTCCTGAAGAGCAGCTTATACAATAGAAATGATTTTACGTCTTCATTTTTTCCTCTTCTGGATTGGATTTCCTATCTTTGATGCAGATTGAACATTTTTGTTCAGTGGATTGAACATTTAGGGAAATAAAATACCTTTGTCTCATTAATATCATCACAATATGACTAAAGACGATTTTTTTAACTTATTGACAGAAGAGGTAAAGACATATAAGAATTTTTTAGAAACAGCCAATAATGAATGGATTGTAAAAGGATTTATTGATGTAGACAAAAATATATAAACAATAACTAACGACACAAAAGTAGTTTCTAAAATTATTGAATACTTCTTATACCCCGACTTGATAAGTTTGCAAACAAGAATGGATTAAAATTAAAGTTGCCTTCAAAACAAAATTATTATCCTGACTTAACTTTCGAAGATAGTGATGGGCATTTGTTTGCTGTTGATTTTAAATCAAGTTACTACACTTCTGAGTCAGTAAATGGCCTGACGTTAGGGTCATATTGGGGATATTTTAGAAATCGTGACAAAAAAAATGAGTACGGATTATCCATATAATTCATATTCTTCTCACACTGTATTAGGCATGCTTTATAAACAAAATGATACCAAAATTAATGAGCGTGAAGTCTTTGGAATTGATGAATTGAAAATGATTCATTCAGTGATTGAAAATTTCATTTTTTTCGTTCAGCCTAAATGGAAAATTGCAAATGATATTCCAGGAAGTGGAAATACCCGTAATATTGGTGGTATAACAAATATCGAAAAGCTGATAAAAGGTGAAGGACCATTTGCGCAACTAGGTGAAGATGTATTTGATGATTACTGGATGGGCTATTTTAACAAAGACGATGCGCAAAAGGCTGGCATTGGATTTCCACATTATAACAATCTTAAAACATACAAGGAGTATCTTGAATCACAGGCTAATAAGCTATCAAAATTATAAATATGTCAGTAATAATCCCACCTATAAAATCACTAAGGTATTAAAACCAAACTGGTTCCTTGGATAAAAGATTTGATTTTTCAATCAGGATTGGATATTCAAAATGCAAATTGGGTAGAACCATTTTTTGGAACAGGAGTTGTCGGCTTTAATTCTCCGGTTGGAGGAAACCGCATAGTGGGTGATACTAATCCTCATATTATCAATTTCTATAATGAAATAATGAATGGAGAGATTACCCCTCAAAATATGCGTACTTATTTAGAAAGAGAAGGCCAATTACTTTTGACAGCAGAAGATAGCGGATATGCTTATTATCGTGAAGTAAAAAATCGTTTTAATCAGGAACACAGCCCATTTGATTTTATTTTTTTGTCACGTGCAGGCTTCAATGGTATGATGCGCTTTAACCGCCGTGGAGAATGGAACATACCTTTTTGTAAGAAACCTAATCGCTTTTTACCGGCATACATCACAAAAATCTGTAACCAAGTAGAAAAAGTTCAGCAGGAAATTCACAAATATAACTGGGAATTTGATAATGTTTCATTCTTAGATACAATCCAAAGAGCGCAGGCCGGTGATTTTATTTATTGTGACCCTCCTTATTATGGCAGATATGTAGATTATTATAACGGATGGACGCAGAAGGATGAAGATACATATTCCGGAGCATACCCGTTCACTTTCCGGCAGCTTATTAGGGTATAA
>NZ_QSQT01000063.1 GCF_003437535.1 Phocaeicola plebeius | reverse complement strand
GTAGGCTCGGCACTCGGCGCCTTGCCGCATTTCTGCGGTAGGTTTCCGAGAGCCTGCCCCCGAACCGTGCTTACATGTCTCCATGTACACGGCTCTCCGTTATAATTCAACTTAGTGTTATACATTGCCATGTATTTTAGCATTACATTCTGGACAGACTGCCAATGTTTTACGGTGCATTTTGAGCATGATGCGTTCCCATTCGTTCTTGCCTGTCAAGTCTTTCAAGGCACGAACATGGTGCATCACCGTTTTGCCATGTGCTCCGCATACCTCGCACTGTTCCGCCTTTAGTCTCTCAACAAGACTTGAGGCTGGCAGAAAATTGGTGTTTGGCATTATGTCGCATTTAGCATCACATTGAGCGTCTTTTCTCTTGAAACCCTCATTATAGAACACACGGCATTTGCATTGCCCTTTTGCATCCGTGTAACTGATTACAAAGTCTTTGTTTTTCGAGTATTTCTTTTTAATCTTCCGTACACTGCTGCTTTGCTTTTTGGCGATGCTTTTGTACATACTGTATTCCATAATGTAACCGAACCTTTTGCAAAGAGTAGATACATTGTTCGCTATCGAGTAATAATTGTAGAATCCTCTTATCTCCTTATTGAATTGGGCTACAATATCCTCCGGTTTGCAGTTCATCATATAACTGCGTGCCTTTGGCTTCCAATCCTCCTTGCCATTGGTTTGTATAACCCTCATGGCTTTGTAGTCAATCAACTTGTTCTTGACCACCTCTCTCGGGAGTAGAAGTACAACCTTGCGGTTGAACATTCTTTTGAGCACTCCATTCTTATCTCTCT
Source organism: Phocaeicola plebeius (assembly GCF_003437535.1). Taxonomy (GTDB): domain Bacteria; phylum Bacteroidota; class Bacteroidia; order Bacteroidales; family Bacteroidaceae; genus Phocaeicola; species Phocaeicola plebeius_A. The sequence continues at coordinate 1,681 of NZ_QSQT01000063.1, read as the reverse complement.
TGGTGGCTTTGGAGTTGCGTACGGTTATTTCATATCCCAGAAATTTAGCTTTTTCTTGTGCTTGGGTTATAAGCGTTTTCTCTGCCGACAGTTCAAGTTTTAGCTTATCTTTCATGAATTGTGTGATATTCGCTTTGATTTGCCCACATTCTTCATGGCTGCCGACAACCCCAATCAAGAAATCGTCTGCGTATCTGACATATTTCAACCGTCTGTACTCTTCATCCATTTCCATGACACAAGGCATTTGTTGCATCTGTCGGTAATACCCTTTGATTTTATCAATAAGGTCTTTCCGTACCTTTGTATCGGTTTCGGATTTCAGTTTCTTTTCCAGCTTGTTCTTACGGTCTTTAATCCGACGGTAATCCTTATCCAATCTTCTGCTTGCGCCTTTATTGAAAGATTGGGCGTATTCCTCCATGTACTTGTCGAACTTGTCAAGGTAAATATTAGCCAGTATGGGACTAATGATGCCGCCTTGCGGAGTTCCACTGTACGTGTGTCTGTATTTCCAATTTTCAATATACCCAGCGTTCAGAAATTTACGGATGAGCCTTATGAACCTCTCGTCCGCTATGCGTTCTTCGAGTATGCCAATCAGAACGTTATGGTCTATGTTGTCGAAGAAGCCTTTTATGTCCCCCTCTATAAACCATTTTGTTCCGAGAAACGTATCTTGAATTTGGGTTAATGCAGTCTGGCAACTCCTACGTGGTCTGAATCCATGTGAGGTATTTTCAAAACTTCCCTCGTATATGGCTTCCAGTATCATGTGTACCACTTCCTGCACCAACTTGTCTTCAAAAGACGGGATGCCCAACGGGCGTTTCTTTCCGTTCTTCTTAGGGATATAGACCCTTTTGGCTGGGTTGGGTTTGTAACTTTCGTCTCTAAGCTTGGAGATTAGATTTTCTATTCTCTGAATACTCATTTCGTCAACTGTCTTGCCGTCTGTCCCAGCGGTCATATTGCCCTGTTTGGCATAGATTCGCTGGTAGGCGGTATAGAACATCTGTTCATTGAATAGAATACGATACAACCGTTCGAACTTATAGCCCGATACATTGCTGTGTTTCACTAAGTTGTTCAATACATTCTTTGGATTTCTCATAATGTCTCTCACATTTTCCATTGTTTGTATTAAGTTATCTAACTGCTTCCCTTCGCCATGTGCAGGGCATTACCCTGCTCGGACTACTACGGAAGCTCCGTTGCCATGCCGAATATTCAAGAACGACTTCTATAGCCTTTCGGCGTTTCGGTTTAGGCAATCCCCATTTAGCGGGTGTAATAACAAGCATGACAGACTGTCGGATGCAACGTTCGTCCGTTAATCTGCTTATTGCAGACGTGTCGCAGTCAGTTCTTTGCCCCATACAACCTAAACACTTGCTGGGGTACATGCGATATGGCGTTGGTAACTGCCTTCCGCCACAGCCCTGGTATGTGCCACTGGATTGTTGTTCAACCAGTTCAGGCTTCATCCTCATGTCCGTCTTTCTGTCTTGCCATTCAGTCGCAGCGTGGCAGTTGGCTGACTTATGGCTTCTCCGACATGCTACACTCCCCCTCGGGTTTCCCTCTGGGATAAGTCGGATGACAGTAGGTCTTATTTTCATAGAACTCTAACCTAATCTATTGCTAAATAGATATTTATTACACCGCCTTATGGGCGCAC
>NZ_QSQT01000062.1 GCF_003437535.1 Phocaeicola plebeius | reverse complement strand
ATGCCCTTCATGCCCATGGCACCCAGTACGGGGAGCATCGCGGCTTCGCTCAGGCCGTCGGCAAGGCTGCCGATGGCTGCCGCCGCCTTGACGCCCGTGTCAAGGGCATTGACGGACGGTGACACACCGGCCTCGGAGTTCGCCTTGACGCCTTCCGAGATACCCTTGACCTGCGCGCCTACGCCGGTCTTTAGGTTTGCACTTACGCTGTCGAAATAACCTGTGTCCGCCATTCCAAGTTTGAATAAACCAAAAGTATTACATCATTTGGAGTTGTTTTTTTATATCTTCAACCTTTTTCTCTATTATTTTTAAAGGATATTTGTCACTTCCACCAAGAGCGTATATTAATAATAACTCTTCCATTTCATAGCAAAGCCAATTTTTTAAAATTGTTTTTTTGCCTATTGCGGTATATTGTTGAACTTTGTCTTCATATTCTTTCAGTAAAGAACCGTCACATCGCTTAGCAATATCTGTATTGCTAACCTCTGCTTGCATAATCTTTTTTAATGCAACTTGTGCATCAGATTGAGCATTTATTTCGTTCGATGTGATGTAATAAATTAAAGCTAAAATAGATTCTACTGGAACCCAAATATCCCAATTACCAACAAATGATAGAGAGAAAATAACTGAATATAAATTCTTTAGTTCGGTTGTATATCCATAAATATACAACCAATAGCACAATTCTTTCAAATTAGACAAATCCTTAGAAGATTTGAAACTCATTTTTTTTAGAATTTTATTGCAAATACAATCAATCTTCTTATTCTTTAGAAGATACAATTCATTAATAGTTATAACTAAATTATTTTCCATTATTTTATAATTTCAATTTTAATTGTATCACCATCATTACATCCAGATAAAGCCGCCCTAATTGAAGAACCAGCACCTCTATTATCGCTTGGTAAAATATATTCTATATCAGCTCCACTTCCACCTTCTTTAAACATTGCCATAGGCCATTCATCTCGATCACGTCCTTTTTTAGTTTTAGTATTAGCTATAGCCTCTTTTCTTCTATCAGTAGCTCCCTTGCGTGATATAGTCACTACATCGGGATGCCCTTTCTTAATTGCATTTTGTATGTGACGTGTAGTTTCTGGATATTCTGACTTAGATATTTGCAATACAAATTTATATGATTGGCCTTCTTCAGCTTCTTTTAAATAGCAACCTTTAAGTCCTAATACATCAATCCCGTAATTGGTATTTTGAATATACCCATAAAGGCGCATTCCGCCAGCCAGTCCAATCGGATCTTGCGAGACATACATGCCCATCTTCGGCGAGTAATACCTGAACCTGTTGTACGCCAGCCCTGTTTCCCGGTCATAATACTGCCCCTGGAACAGGAACGGTATCATCCCCTTGTTGCCGGTCTCCTCGATGACGTTCCCGTCCATGTCGAGCACCCGGCTCCACACCTCGTTGCCCTCGGTGTCGTATGCCTCCGTCGGCGTTCCGAGCTGGTCGGTCAGTATCGAGTAGGACCTGCCTTCCTTTATCATTGCCACCGGCACGAACGACTCCTCGTCGAAGAGCCATACCGTCATGTCGCGGCGTTCCGTGTCCGTGTTCCACCTGTCCTCCACGACGGAATATTCCCTGTGCTGCTTCCACTGGTGCAGCGGCACGTTGCCGTTCCACACCCACCGCGTCACCGTCGTGCCGAAGCTCTTGGAGAGCCTGCGCCCGAGCGCGTCGTATGTGAACTCCACCTCCCTCTTGTCGGGCCGCACCACCTTTGCCAGAGAGCCGTCGGCGTTCCACCGGTATCTCCAGCGGTCCTTCTTGCCGTCAAGCCACCTTCCCGTGCCGAGGTAGCGTTCCGTCAGGTTCCCGTCCGCATCGTACTCGCAGTGCCATTCGCCGTCCTGCTCCAGCCGTCCGCCACCGAGGTAGCGGCGCAACTTCATGTCCGGGTCGGGATACAGGTTTCCCGTCTGGTCGCTCTTCCTCCACTGCTCCCTGCCGTCGGGATATTCCGCCCTTTCGAGCTGCCCCGTCGGGGTATAGGAGTAGCGTGTCTCGCCACGCCTGCTGTCCTCCACGGACAACAGCCTGTCGGCGACGCCCCAGCGGTAGCGGCGCATGTGCCGTGTGCGCGAGTCCTTGCGTGTGCGGGCATCCACCAGACGGCCTATGTCATCATAGGCGAACGAGCGGACGACGCCTCCCGGAAGGATGCGCTCCACCTCGAAGCCCAGCGTGTCGTGGCGGTGTGCCGATTCCCACGAGCCTGTACCGTCGGCGTCGCTGCCGCCGGTGGCCGTGAAGCCCTCAAGCTCCCCGTAGCCGTTGCGGGTGTAGCGCAGCGAGGCCCCCGCCGTGCTGTCGAGCGTGAGTATCCTGCCGGTATGGTCGTAGGTGCGGAGTATGGTGTTGCCGTCGGCCGTCTCCCGGACCGGAAGTCCCAGGGAGTTGTACGCGAACTCCACCGTGCTTTCACCCCTCGATGCCTGCACCAGCCTGCCGGACAGCCCGTAGGCGTAGGTCTGGTC
>NZ_QSQT01000061.1 GCF_003437535.1 Phocaeicola plebeius | reverse complement strand
ATTATTAACGAGGTCGAGATAACAGCTTAACGCTGTTGCTCACCAAACCATTAGCGTTGAATATGATAAAAGAGATAATGCAAACAATCATAAGACTCTGCATAAGAATATGGAACCAGAAGATTTTATAATAACAAAAGTTGGATGGATAACGCAAATGAAATCTACTCCACCATTAACGGAAGAGTATATTCAAAGGGTTTATTTACGCTTTGAAATAATGATAAGATTCTTGCAAAACCATAAATTCACTACTAGAATTATTCTAAACGATGGTGATTCTGTAAATGATGAAACTGGGATAAAGCATAGTGATTTAACAGCAGAAGGAAGAAAATTCTATAGTTTTGGAATTGTTCCTTGGATAAGAAAAATAGATCGAAGTAGAAATCCAGAAAAAGCTATTAGAGATATTTCTTTTCTTGAGAAAAAAATGGTAGAGTTTGAAAATCTCTAAATATGTTTAACGCTAACAAGGTCGAGATAACAGCTTAAGGCTGTTCCTCACCAAACCATTAACATCAAGACAGTGTACCATTATGGAAGCAAGAGATAAGTTTAGTACAAAAGAAAATTTTGCAACTCTTATTAGGTTGCAAACGGAATTTATCGATGATTGTAAAAAGGATATACAGAATTTGAAAGACAGTGAGGATAAAGGTATTCAACTATACAGTCTTCCAAACAAAGAAGTTATTCAGAATAAGCATGAAACAATTCTAATGTATGAATATGATAATCTACTTGCAACTTATTCTATGGGAGAGAGTATAAATAAGATATTGCCGCTATATAAAGAAATCGTTTCGTTGATGCCTATTGCATGGAATAAAGACAATGGGTATATTCTTATGGTAAATATGCTTTCTATCGGTATATTGTTAGGTGTAGAAGATACTATATTCTGTAAATTAGCAATGGTTTCCCAGAAGGAAAAACTGAATGATTTCTTAATAAATTATTTTCTTCACTACACATGTAAAATAGATGTTTCAGTGAATAGCGGTGATTTTTTATTTCCTCATCCTTATGCGGCGACAAAGGAAGTTATCTCGTTTGCTGATAAAGATAAGACTTTAAGTGTAAATAGGTTAAAGAAATATCTTTCACAAGAATGGTACAGAGGTCATTCCGGTTGTGGATGGCACAACATGCACAAGATAAATATATCTGTACACTCCGGCTATTGGAGCTTTGAAAGCGGTGCTTTGGTTAAAGTTTTGAAGCTGGATGATAGTAGCTTGAAAGGATTGCCCTACTATCCATACGATATGGTACACTGGAATGAAATTAAATATGATGTTAACGAAGCGTGATAACGCTTTACAGCGTTTCCCGCTAAACCATTATCAATAATATAATTCTCTTAGTATTATGGAAAATAAATTATCACCAAATAATCCAATCATTTTATGGGCAAATGAAATTAGTCCATACTATAAAAATAAGGATTACGAAAAAGTTTTATCTATTGATAAAAAAATTTGGGATGAATTAGAGGAACCTAAGTTATCGCAAGAATTAGCTTTTCATGTGTTATTAGATATTGTTGTCATTTATATTACATTAAATGATTTTGAAAGCGCCCAATATTGGGGAAATATTCTTGATAAATATAATTATGTAGAAAGTGGACGTTTTGACTCTGGCCAAAAAGATTATTTTGTCGGAATCGTTTATTTTGAAAGGAAAGAATATCAGAAAGCATTTGAATATTTTTCAAATGCTAAAGTCAAATCTCGAGGAAGATGTTTCAAAATGGTATGGGGAGAAAAATACTCACAGGCTTATAAAGAACTGCTCATGAAGTTTGGTAAGAAATCCACTAAAAAGAGATAATCTCTATGTGAATATTATTCCATTTAATAACAATATATTGATAACAAGGTCGAGAAAACAACTAAACGCTGTTGCTCACCAAACCATTAGTTGCAAATTAAAAATCAAATAGAATGGAAAATGTTGATAAAATATGCCCTATTTGCAGAAAACATCCCATAACTCTACCAAACGGAGTATGCTCTGTCTGCTATGATAAAGTGAAAACACAAGCAGATTGGAATACTACCGAATGGGGTAAAATAGAAAATCATGGACTTGATGCAATTATAGTGTTGGCAAAGTATATCTTAGATGAAATAGAAGATGACAACCAACATCAATGGCATCAACGTCGAATATGTTTTATGCAAGATATGGTAGAGCATTTGGATAAACAATATTTTCCTAATGCTACTATCCAACAGATAAATGACTTTGCACACTCGGCTGTTGATTTTTGGAAAGGAAAAATAACCAGTCAAGAAGCAACAGAGCAACTTCAATCCATGCGTAAGGTTCTGCAAAAGGATATTATGAAATTATCTGATTGGGAACCAAAAGATTTTCTGCTTTGGATGATGATGCCGGAAGATGATTTTGATTGGATGTGGGACCAGTGGTTTGAGTGCATTCATGCTTGTATCCCCGACAAGTGTAACGATAAGTTGTGGATAAGAATGTTTCATAAACATTTTCCAAATGAAATCAAAGCATGGGTAGACAATAACGAAGCAACTAACAAAGCGTGATAACGCTTGACAGCGTTCCCCGCTTAGCCATTAACATCAATTGGGCAATACGAGTCATCAAATTTATGGAAATTAATCTCTCTAAAAAGAAAAAATGGATACTTAGGATTATTTGCATTTGTGTTTTATTACAATTGCCGATAGTTTACTTTATGGATAAGTTCTATTATTTTAATGACAATAATATTCGTTATACAATCGGAACTTATTATAAAGATGGGGTTATTATCAATTCGAGTTCGAGTAAAGAAAAAGGATTTATTTATTATGTTGATAGTATTAAACATGTTGTAACAACAAGTAAATTTAATAATACAGATATGTCTCATACACATGTATTGATAATGTTCTCAGCGGTATTTCATGGCAATGCAAATGTCTTAAATATCATTGTTCCTAAATGGGTGCTTGCACCACCCAAAGGCGGATGGAAACAGTTCCCTCCTGACATAAACTGGAAAGGAGCTGAATTAGATACTGCATATATGAAGAAGATGAATTTGGAAATACCATAATTTGATGAGAATAAAAATAGAATGTTAACAAGGTCGAGATAACAGCTGAACGCTGTTCCTCACCAAACCATTATAAACAGTAATGCAAAATATGAAACAGAAAATATACCATATCAGTATCTTTTTATTCTTTTGGTTTTGTGGAGTAGCCTATCCACAAAATCACAAAGCGGATATTTTGCAGCAAGACCTTTCTGGCTTGTTTGACAATTCAAGCATGATTGGCATATTAGGAGAAGATTGTAGCCGAATTGACATTCATATTACCGATGCTCGGAAAATGGATAGTAGAGAATATGAGATAATTGGTATCAGTCGTACCCGATTGTCCGTAATATGTCCGTTTAAGGGAAAGGTTTGTATAGATAGCATTTCTTCCTGTTCTCAAATAATAAAAAGTGAATATACGGAAGTGGACGGTTTCATATACGGGCATTACTCGTTTGAGGAATACGGAGATAAACGATATTGCGGTACATTCTCTGGTTCTTTCAAACAAGGGTATCGGATGAGAGGACAACAAATAGAGAAAGGACTAAATGAAATATCAGAACTGAAATTGAACTTATCTGAATATCGGGGTAAGTGGAAATCCGCAATGGGGCTGACAAAAGTCTGTTCCTGGGCAGATGAAATCATACCAGATACTCCAGCAAACTTCTGCCTGTTTAATGATGCAGGAGAATGGGTTGTATCACCGAAATATCGTAAGAATGGTTGGGAAAATCTATATAATGCCTATCACAATGAGAATCTGACAACGGACGAGATACAAAAGGCTCGTGAAGTGGAAGAACAGGAATGGTGGGTAAACAAAAGCCAATCATGCAAAGTAAATTGAGTTTATAATAAAGCGTGATAACGCTTACAGCGTTTCCCGCTTAGCCATTAATAATAAAGATAATTAAAGTATGGATGATATTACAAAAAAAACGATTGA
>NZ_QSQT01000060.1 GCF_003437535.1 Phocaeicola plebeius | reverse complement strand
GTTATGCTATTGAGAAAATGTGCAAGGAAAAGAAAAGTTTAAATCACTTCATTACTATTTATTGAAATGCCTCCTCTTTCAGCCAATTTTCGTTGCTGATGAACTTTCTCCTTCAATTCTTCACTTTCTACTGCTTTATTACCAATATATCGATTAGCTAACAAATCATAAAAGATCTTTCTTATTTCTTGAGGTATAGGTAACTTAGACAACGTGTCGTACAAATCTATCTCAGACAATTTTTCATAAATAGGTTTCCAATCAATAGTTTTCTTGCATGACCAAAGAAGCTCACTTTTAATTGCAAATCTTAGTGACCACATATTGTAAAGGCACAAAAAATATAATATATACTTCTGACGTTTCCAAGCCATTGGAAGAATTTTATCAAATTCTTGGTATGCCTTATAATACGATCCTATCTTATAAAAAGCATATGGGTATTCCATATCTTCAAGAGTTCCTGTGGGTTGTCTGGATGACAATTCTTTTAAACGGTTCTCAAAAGCTTCGAAATCAAAGTCACTTAAAAACTCACTAACTGTACATGGTATATAATCCTTAATATGAATCCAAAAGTTATTGCCTAATATAGTACATTCGTCGATGCTATGAAGATAGTTGTAATAAGCAAAACGAATAAATTCACGGCATGTTTTTATACCATATTTCTTTATAAATGTTTTTCTACCCGTGAAAGTTTTAAGTCTTTTCTCAAGATTATTAAAGTATTCAATATTACTCTGAAAGCCGTCAGAATGTTCATAAATACAGTCTATATAAGATGGGAATAGGTATTTCAACCCACTTCCATATACTTTAATTTCATCTTGATAAGGTGACACTTTATTATATACGTAAGTAATAATATCATCGGTTACATTAGAGTCATATTTCTCTATTATTTTCAAATATCTGTATAACTTGCGTCCATAAGAATCTTTAATCTTGTGTTCTTCCCCAATTTCTTTTACATATGACAATAGTGTTCTCTCTTCATAATCCTCAAGATACAATATGTTTATACCTTTATTCTCAAAGTATTTTTGTGTTACTTCATCAGGTTTATTCAACGAAAGCATATAAACAGGCTGCATCCTCTCTTCAAGAATATTCTTAACATCATTGAGAATCATCTTCAAATTAATGTCTGCAAAAGAAAATCCTACAAATAATATAAGTTTACTTGCGAAAAGTGACTGTACAAAGGCGCGTGTTAATGCAAATGTTCTAGGATAATTATAATAGTCATTCTCCGCAAGTACTATATTACCAAGCGTATAATCACCATGCATTTTAATTAAAGCATTAGGATATGTCATATTAGGCATATCCTTATCCCCCCGAACAACAGTAAACTGCTTATATTCATTTCTTATCTCTTGTTCAATCAAATCATCATAATTTGTAGTGACTATATGAACAGGATTCAGAGCCAGCAATTCTTTATGAATTGGATTGGGTATAACTTTATTATGACACAATGTTTTCATTACCATTTCCAAGTATTCCTTTTCACCTCTTGAATCCTTGTAAAGTTGCGCCAATTTAAGATCATCCTTTTCATTCCTTAGTGATTCAGGTAATTCACTTTTCATTTTTTCAATCAATTCTCCCCACATCGGAACACCTGAATTTTTTGAAACGCCAGCTCCCACAAATAGCACAAGCCGGCCATTATGAAGAGCATCTTGAATACGTTTAATATTCGCTAATTGAATCGGATTAACAGACTGCATATAATAATTTTATTATGTTTATAACAATGTTATATATATCCCAATTGTATTTGGGGCTTCAATAATATATTGATTACTCTCTTAATTCTATTTTTTAATAGTTTCTACAAAAATCTAAAGCATTAACACGATTAAATATTTACGTTAACATGATATCAGTAATTTCATCGTATATGCATCAGTTAAAGAATATATATTTAGAAATCACTTTATTTGATTTCTGTAGCAATAGAGAATATTACAAAACCGTATTTCATTTTTTTATCTTTATTGCTGCTATAATAAGTTGGTTAAAATCTACATTCAAAAGTTCTGCAATTATAATCAGCGTATCAAGTGATGGTAGTATCTTATTGGAACATCAACAAAAAGCAGTGGCTTCATTTTTACCAACTTGTTCAATCAACCATTTTCCTGTTTTACCATTCTCAGCTAAAATCACTTTAAATCTATTGTTTTTTTTAGATTTCATATGTCTTAATTAGTATATTAATTAAAACAACTTGACTTTTAGTGCAAATTTAACAATAATGCTTGAAATTACAGCTTATTTTTTATATAATGAGATTAGAACATACATTAAAGACAATATTAGTATTTTCTTATAAATTTGTAGTTCAATCATAATAATTTATATCATGGAAATTATACAACTATTGAAAAATATAGATTTTGAGAATGCCACACCTAATGACATTCGTAATATTTTATGTTCTAGAACTTTACCTACTATCCTATCAGAAGTTATAAAAGGCACGTATATTGTAAGAGCACGTAAGGGAGATGGATATACGAAACGTAGTCAGATGACATATTGTCCAATAAGATTCTGTACTTCTATCCAAAGAGCGACATTAGCTGGACAGACTATGTTTTACGGAGTTATTTCAGATGATCAAGCACATCTTGAAAATGCACGTGCTATATCTATTGGCGAATGCTCCAAACTAACACGTGAAGGTAAAGAATCTATTGGAAGAGAAAAATTTACCCTTTCTTATTGGGAAGTTATTAAACCTTTAAGAGTTATTTCCTTTGTAGCTGATTCAACATTCCCTGAAGTACAAAACAATAAACTGCTCAATGATTTAAGAGATGTATTTAGAAAGTTGCTTTTTACAGACCAAGAAAAAGATCTTATTCGTTTTATAAGTAATGAGTTTTCAAAAATTGTAACAGATAACAAAGAATATCTTATTTCTGCTACAATCTCTTCAGATATAATTAATAACACAGAAATTGATGGAATAATTTTCCCCTCTGTTCAACTAGGAGGTCAAGCAGGACTAAATATAGCATTATCAACTAAAGCTGTAAATTCAAAATTACGTTTCATACGTACAATAGGTCATACATTATATAAAAATAGAGATAAGTCTTTGCTTCGTATGGAAAAAGTTACTGAGAACAAATGTAAGACCAAAGACTTAAATCAATTCAACAACCAAATAATATTAAATGAGTTAAATATTAAAAGTATTAAAGAATTACCACTCATTATATAGTTCATCAAGAAAATCATTTATAAAGAAGTAATAGAGCAATACTAGTCTCTGTATCGATTTTATTATTGTATCATACTAATTGGGGGCATTAAATTCAGTTATTATTCAACAACCTGCTCAATTCTGGATTAGCCTTTATCCGTTCAGTCTCAGACTCAACTAAAGCAATAATCTCCTGCTTAACTCTTCGATAATTACTATCAATAGTCTCACGAAGAATATCGTTCCCGTCACTGTCGGTAAACTCGGCAATGACGGGAATCTTCTTATATGCCTTCATTTCAGCAGAAACTTTGGCAGAATCTACCACAATTTCAGCATGAAAGATTTTCTGCTCAATTCGTTCATCAAAGTTATCACTAACAGCACCCACAAACATACCCTGAGTAAGATTAGAAATCTTGCTTGCCGGGATAAGCGAGTCCATTTGTGTGGATATAGAAGTGGATTTATCATTGCGGTTGATAGTCATGGATTGGCGTTTCTGCAATACCTTACCAAAACGTTCAGAAAGATTCTTGGCCGTTTCACCTACAACCTGACCACTGAAGATATTACCAACAGTATTCTGAATAACCTTGCTTTCCTTATCTCCATAGTCACGGGTAAGCTGACTGAAATCCTGAAAGCCCAAGCACACAGCAACCTTATTACTTCGTGCTGTAGCAATAAGATTATCAAGACCTCTGAAATAAATTGTAGGTAATTCGTCAATGATAACAGACGATTTTAATTGCTTCTTCTTGTTTATCAATTTTACTATTCTACTGTTATATAGACCAAGTGCTGCAGAATAGATATTCTGTCGATCAGGGTTATTTCCTACTACAAGAATCTTAGGTTCTTTCGGATTGTTTATGTCAAGTGAAAAATCATCTCCTGTCATTACCCAATAAAGTGCGGGAGAAATCATTCTTGACAATGGTATTTTAGCAGAAGCGATCTGCCCCTGGAGTTGATCTTGTGCATTGGACTCCCATGCATCCATGAATGGACTGAGGTAGTTCTCCAGTTCCGGATATGATGTTAGTATCGGAAATATCTGAGCGTATGGACGGTACAGAAATTCTATGGCATGAGGGAATGTACAATACCTGCCGTTGTCATAAATCGTAGGCTCGGCACTCGGCGCCTTGCCGCATTTCTGCGGTAGGTTTCCGAGAGC
>NZ_QSQT01000006.1 GCF_003437535.1 Phocaeicola plebeius | reverse complement strand
GTACGCTGTTTGACAACATTTTAATTGATATACATAAGTTTAAATCACTTCATAGTATTCACTATAAACTCTAGTAGAATCTGTGATATTTAAAGAATGTATAAAGTAAATCTGTTGTGTTTAAATATAATAAAAAACAAGTCCGCTCATAGTGGTAAATCTGATATTCTGAGTTTTCTTAAAAATGCGAATCTATCAATCACACTTGTACATGGACATCAATACAAAAATATTCAGAGATAATTTCCTTCAATATTACCGTCCGCTCTGTCTGTTTGCACTTCATTATCTGAAAGATATAGATGATGCGGAAGATACGGTGCAGGACTGTTTTATGGAATTGTGGAAACGGAAAGAGAAAGGATTTGAAGTGAGTGGTCTTAAATCTTATCTGTACTCTATGGTGAGAAACCGCTGTATAGACATCTTGAAGAAGGATTCACTTATTGATGGCAATGTGCAGCCATCAGACCTTGAGGAAATCCTGTCGGACGAAGAGTGTGAAGAATGGTCTTATGAGGAGGCTCGTATCTGGACTGCTATAGAGGCCTTACCAGAAAAATGCAAGGAGGTGTTCTTGCTGGCTAAGAGGGATGGTATGAAATATGAAGAAATAGCCGTAAGGCTGCATATCTCTGTCAATACAGTAAAAAACCAGGTGAGCAAAGCACTTAAAACGTTGAAGGAAGGTGTGAGAAAGGTGTACCTGTTCTTTTTCGGATAATTTTTTGGTTTCGGCATAGTAGTTTTTATGGTTCATTCAGTCTTAGCTAAAAATACATTCAGTCATGAAAGATAAAGAAGAAAGAAAACTCCAGTTTGTCCTTCGGTATTACGAAGATGGGAAACTGGATACAAGAAAGGCCTTGAAGAAAATAACAGGGATAGCGCATCAAAATAAAGTAAGCGGATTTTGGGCTTGTTTTTCAGGAATCGCTGCGGCTATCCTTATCTGTGTGGTGAGCTATACCTTGTTAAGCCGGAAGGAGCATCATACCGTATTAATTACGGCAGATGCGATGGTGACAAGATATTTCCTGCCAGACAGCACGCTAGCTATACTTTCCAAAGGGGCGACTTTGGAATATGATGCCGATAAATATGGACAAGCTAACCGTGAAGTAAATATGTCGGGAAAAATCTATTTTAGTGTCCGAAGAAATGCGCTGTCTCCTTTTATTGCCACCACTGAATACGCTCAGGTGAAAGTACTTGGAACCGAGTTTGAAGTGGATGAATATAGAAAGGATACTGCTACTCGCGTGTATGTAAAGTCCGGTAAAGTTGTGTTTAAAGGAAGGTATGGAAAAAATGGAATTGTCTTTACAAAAGACATGTGTGGCATGCTGACACATGGCGATGAAATGCCTGTAGCGGTGCATGCTGTTTCTCCAAATCCTTCGGCTTGGGCTATAGGAAAATTCATTTACAGGAATACACCTATTGATGAGGTGCTGAAAGAGCTTTCTTTCTATTATGGCACACAACTGTATGCGTCGGAACATGAAAGGACAATTACCGGTGAATTCAAGACGGACGACTTAGGCGAAATCATCGCATTGATTGAAAAGACACTGGATATAAGAATAATACAGAAAGAGCGATGAAAAGAATCATATCCTTATTGTTTTTAGCTTTCTTGGTGGATGCTTCTTCCCTATATGCGCAGCATCGGGTTACCCTGGAAGACATGATGGGGCAGGTGAAACAGGTGTACCCTGTCAGCTTTGTGTATGATGCGTCTATCAGGCTTGATATTCCGTATACTGGCAAGAAACTTGGTATGGTCAGTCTGGAAAGTACCCTTGAAACCCTATTTCATCATACGAATATCAAGTGGGAAATAGATGGCAGTCATGTCATCCTTAAAAAGCTGTTGACTTATACGTTAAGCGGATACGTCTATCAGGACAATGGAGAAACTGTGGTAAATGCAACCGTATGGGACATGACTTCGAATGTGGGTACGCTGACTAACGAGCACGGGTTTTATAGCCTTACGTTAAGTGAGGGAAGGCATAAAATCCGGTTTTCGCACATTGGCAGTGGAGAGCATCTGGAAAATGTTACGTTAGGCGGAAACAAATCAAAGAATATAACTCTGAAATCTGATTACCAGTTAAATGAAGTGGTGGTGACGGCTGATTTGAACTCGCCTCTTCATACCACTCAGACTGGAAAAGTCTCGCTTACAGCGAAGGACTTTGTAAATGGAAACAACTTTATGAGCTCGCCCGATGTGGTAAAGAAACTTCAAGGCTTGTCGGGAGTGGCCGGCGGGACGGAGCTTATCTCCGGGTTGTACGTACATGGTGGAAACAATGATGATAATTTGTTTCTTCTGGATGGTACTTCCTTGTATCAGGTGAATCATGCCGGAGGGTTGTTTTCAGCATTCAATACAGACATTATCAAGAATATAGATTTTTATAAAAGTGGTTTTCCTGCCCGTTATGGCGGACGGCTCTCTTCGGTGGTTGATGTGCGTACGAATGACGGCGACATGAAGGAATATCATGGCAGTTTTACGCTTGGACTTTTAGAGGGCAGGATACAGTTTGAAGGACCGATAGTGAAGGACCATACGTCGTTCAATGTCGCCATGCGCCGCACGTGGATGGACTTGCTTACCGCCCCGGCTATTGCCATTATGAATACCAGTCGCCGGAACAAGCAAAATGTGAGATATGCTTTTCATGACATCAATGCGAAAGTGACTCATGTATTCTCCGAAAAGAGTCGTGCGGATATCAGCCTTTATTCAGGGAATGACCTTTTTAAGTTCAGACATAAAGAATATCTGTTTGACCCAGAACCTACCAATATAGACAAGTTCAATCTGCAATGGGGTAATTTTACCGCATCTGCCAATTGGAAATACATTTTCTCGCACAACATGTTCGTCAATATTACAGGAGTTTATACTCATAATCGTTCCAGGTTCGATTATTTGAGTGAAGAACGCTTGGGATATATCGAAGGAACGAAGGGTGGAATTGTAAAAGAGCAGAACAATCATTCCACCATCAATGACTTCGGTTATCGGATGGAGTTTGATTATCGTCCAAACTCCTGGAATCACATCCGTTTTGGCTCCAATTATATACGCCATTTGTTTGTGCCCCAGAATTATTATTCGAAGTATGACAGTACATCGCAAGATGAGTTGATCGAGAAAGTGGATAGCCGGTACAAGAGCAATGAGTTTACGCTTTATGCAGAGGACGAGATGACGTTATGTAAAGGTGTGAAACTGAATGGAGGGCTGCATTACACGTTGTTTGGTATATCGGGTACGAAATATCATTCGATAGAACCACGTGCGGCAATCAATTTCAGGTTGTGTGATAAAGCCAGCCTGAAAGTCTCGTACACCGAAATGAGTCAGTTCATGCATCAGCTTTCGGCCACCTACTTGAATTTGCCGACTGACTATTGGGTGCCTTCCACAGCACGCATCACTCCCATGAAAGCACGTCAATACGCAGCGGGGGTATATACCCGATTGCCGTATAACATCCGGTGGAGTGTGGAAGGGTTTTATAAAACCATGGACAACCTGATAGAATATGATGGCAATAGTGGCATGCTTAATCCGATGGCAGACCGATGGGAGGAAGAGGTACGTACAGGGAAAGGAAAAGCTTACGGGATGGAAACTGACATCCGTTACAGTAACGGAAAGACTTCGGTCGATGCTTCCTATACACTTTCGTGGAGCAAGAGGTTTTTCCCTGACTTCCATTCTTCATGGTATCCGGATAAGTTTGACAACCGGCACCGGTTTTCTGTCAATATCGGGCATAAGTTTAATGAAAGAATTGACGTATACGTCTCATGGAATTATCATAGTGGGAATCGCATGACCATTCCGACACAGCAGGTAGATGCTCCCGTTATTCCGGGAGTAGAGAAGGCAAATGAAGGGATGATGATTTATGAGATGCCCAACAATGTTTCCCTTCCGGCCTATCATAGACTGGATTTGGGGATTAATTTCCGCAAAACCACGAAAAGAGGTTTCGAACGTATCTGG
This sequence comes from Phocaeicola plebeius, assembly GCF_003437535.1. GTDB lineage: Bacteria > Bacteroidota > Bacteroidia > Bacteroidales > Bacteroidaceae > Phocaeicola > Phocaeicola plebeius_A. The sequence continues at coordinate 140,294 of NZ_QSQT01000006.1, read as the reverse complement.
AATATCAGTTTGTATAATGCGTATTGCCGGATGAATCCGCTCTATGCTACTGTCCGGCAAAATCCGGACGGTACGTTTGTGGGAAAAGCTCATGGAGTGTTTCCTATCATACCCTCTTTCAGTTATACACTTAAATTTTAAATCCGTATGATATATCGACTTTTATTTATAGCCTTATTAATTTCTGTGCTACCATCTTGTACGCATGAGTTCAGTCTGAATGAGGTGGATGCCGAGCGCAAAATCGTTCTTTTCTGTATGCCTTCTACATTAGGCGATACGACACTGATACAGGTGGCACGAAGCAGGGTGATTCATAATCAGGGAACAAACACAGACAGCAAGCCTTTCCTTGTATTTAGGTTGAACGGAGAAGAGAAAGAGATTCACTACCCGGAAGTTTCTACCGGTTTGCTTCCGGCTCAGTCGTATTATGTAGTGGGAAAACTAAAAGAAGACGACCTGATTAGTATGGAAGTGGCTTATCCTGATCTGCCAGTTGCCAAGTCGCAAACGGTGATACCGCAGGCGTTTCCACTGGATAAGTCGGAAGTTGTATTGACGGATGGGGAATACGGCAGGAAAATACAGTTCCGTATTGCTTTTACAGACTCTGCCGGAGCAGAGGATTATTATGGAATGAGAGTCATAAAAAAGACCAGCAAAGCGTTTTTACAACCTGAAAACTCAGATTCGGATACCATAAAATATACTTCTGTAGACCTTAACCTGGATAACGAACCTTTATTTTCGGAAAAGACAGGATTTGATGACATTTTCGATATATCGAAAGAATATTACCGTAATCTGTATATCTGGGATGACAGCAAGATAAACGGGAAAAATTATACGTTGAAGGTAGATACCTATTATGATGCCGGGTATGAAAATGAAGAACGGAAAGAAACTATCGAGTTTAAAATCTATTTGTACAAATTGTCGAAAGAAATGTACACTTACCTGAAGTCGCTCAATCGTATAAATAATAATGACTTGGGAGGATACGGGCTTGCTCCCATCCGTAGCCACTATACCAATGTGGAAAACGGAATCGGTCTTTTAGGAGGATGTAATGTGTATGAAAGTGAATGGATAAGCAATCCGAAAGAGTGAGAAGAATTTTATTTACAAACTAAAATATAGACTTATGAAGAAAAAAATTTTATTTACGCTGGTAATGACGGTATCATTATTGTGTGTAGGTGTACAAGCGCAAGAGTTCAGATATGGACTTTCAGGAGGGTATAACTATAATTCCACGAAAGAAAGTATTTCCAGATCTGGTTTTCATGCCGGATTGAAAGGGGAATATGCCTTCCGTGAGGCTGCAAAAGGGCTGTATGCAGATATGGGACTGATGATTTCCTCATACGGTTGGAAAAGTGTTCCTTATTATGTAATGAATGAGAGAACCTACGAATATGAAAGTACGCCTTATTATCTTCATCTTCCTATCCATTTAGGCTATAAGTTGAAAGTCGGGAGAAATGTCAGTTTGTTTTTGGATGCCGGACCTTATTTCAATGTCGGTTTGTTTGGTCAAATGAAGCAAATTGCCAGTCTTCCGGGAGAACCGGATATTGTCACAGTGTCCTCACATAATATGTTTAAGGAGGGAGTGATGCCGCGCTTTGACTGGGGAGTAGGCTTTCGTGCCGGGGTAGAGATAGCCCGCCATGTACAGATTGCCATCGGATACGACTGGGGCATGACCAAAACTTATCAGCATAATCCCGATACCAAGTTCCGGACTTTTGTAGCTTCATTAACGTATTATTTTTAGTCAGAATGAAAAATAAACTAACTTTGAGGTGATTGCTTTTTAATCTTTAAGTTATGAAATCGGTAGTGGTTTTTCTTATGGCTTTGGGACTATCCTGTATGCAGATTTTTGGACAAGAAAGTATCAAAAAAGATACGATAAAGCTTGGTGCAGGGTTGAAAAAAGATGTGGGTGGGAAATTCTTGTCGATTAACCCATCCACGGATAGAGTGAAGATAAAAGACCATGAAGTAAATCAAGAAATACAATCTGATTCACCCGTAGATTTTGATTTTAGGCAGGAAAGGCCTTTTTATATTCCAACCTATTATGTGAATCCTTCTCCCATGTTTATGGGTGACTATAATGCATTCGGGCAGTTTTCTCCCTATTTTTATGGCAGGGGAATGCAGACTACCATTCCAGGCATCGGTCGGGTGAACCAGATGATGTTTATATACCAAAGGGAAATCAATGATTTCTTGGATATATATGTAGGAGTGAATGCGGCAAAATATACTTTCCCCTATAGTGTCGATCAGTCGTTTGGTGTGTCAGGAGGCATGACACTTCATCCGGCAGATGATTTTCATCTTACGGTGTTTGGTGCTTATAGTCCGGATAACAGGTATAATCTCAACCGTACGTATTATGGAGCCACCGTTGGTTACGATTTTACAAACCGTTTTGGAGTGGAGGTTGGTGTACAAAGGTATTATGATGTGCGACAAGGATGGAAGACTGCACCGATGGTCGTTCCATCCTATAAGTTTCGTAAGTTTAAACTAGGCATAGATGTGGGAGGCCTGTTTTATGAAGCAGTGAGAAGTGCAATTGAACGATAAGTGTCTTTTTATTCTTAATTAAACAATTATGGATTGCTGAAAGGATAATTTATGAGAAGAGTGGGGTGAAGTTTGGTGTATAATATCTACTTTTGAGGACTATTCTTAAAAATAATATCTTATAATGAAGTCTGTCAATCTATATGGAGTTGTCATAGGTACCATCATCATGGCAAGTTGTGTGAATCACAAGATGGTAAATATTGAAGGCGTATGTAGCAACTGCATGGATGGGACGCCAATAGAATTGTATTATCTTCAGAATGATTCGGTGATTAATGTCGCTAGTGATACTTTGCTCCATGGAAAATTTAATTTCAGCATTGAACCTAATTTTGAAGTGGCATATTATCTTTCAGTAAATGACACGTTGAATCCATTAAAAGGAATGTTCTTTGCCGAAAAGGGAACGGTAAAGATAGCATTTGATTCGGTATATCATGTAACAGGAACACCTATGAACGACTTGTACAATACTTACCTTACAGAAACACGCAGAATAGAAAAATTAGGAGAGATGGAATATCGCAGAAGCATAGAAGGAAAAGATAATCCGGATACTTCGGTGTATGATTCTTTGGCTCAGGTCTACACAGAGTATAAAGTGAAGTTTCAGCTTGATAATATACACAATATTGTAGGCAAGACCACATTTATCAATGAAATAGGTTCTGTGTATGACCCTCATTTCCTGGAAACCTATCCCACTTTGCCGGAAGAAGTGAAAGCTGACAAGAAAGTGCAATGGTATTATGAACTTCGCCTGGATATGGACAGAAAACAGAAAGAGTTAGATGCCAGGATTGGTAAAAAGATAAGGGATATGGAATTTCCGGATGCCAATGGGATAACAAGAAGGCTTTCTTCGTTTATTCCTAAAAATGGGTATCTGTATATTGATTTATGGTCTTCTGCCTGTGCTCCCTGTATTGCGGAATTTCCCGAACTGGAAAAAACTTACAGCCAGTATAAGGAGAAAGGATTGGATATACTTTTGATTTCGATAGACAAGAGTATGGATGATTTTCAGGCGGCCATGAAGAAATATCAAATCAAGTTTACTTCTTTGATTGATACAACTGAAGGAGAAAAGGTAAAAGAGAATTTTCCTTTCTCAGGTATACCGCATGGTATTCTGATTAATAGCAATGGCGAGATTGTGGCAAACCAGCTTCACAATATGCTGTTGAAACAAAGATTAGAGGAACTGATAAGATAGACGTCTTAAATGCCTATAAATGAAATGTAAAAAAATTATAGCAGGTCTCTTCATATATGTAGGTTTTGCATCATCTGTATTCAGTCAGACAACCGGAAAGATAGTAGATGCCAATCAGCATCCAGTAGAAGGTGCTACCATCGTCATGCAGCTACCGGATTCAACCTATTTAGGTGCAACCATATCTGCAGCCGACGGTACATTTACGCTTGAACCGGAACCGGAGAATTATCAGCTTATCATTCAGCATTTGCTTTATAAGACCAGGCAGGTGAAGGGTCAGGCACGTGATGCCGGTGTCATTACTTTGGAATCGAAGGACTACAATCTGGAGGAAGTGGTAATCGAGGGAGAACGCCCGTTTGTAACCGTGGAACAGGGAAAACTGAATTATGACATTTCGGCCATCTCAGAAAAGCATATTGTAAACAATGCTTACGAGGCTATCTGTAAGTTGCCGGGTGTGCAGGACAGGAACGGTAAACTCTCGCTGGTGGGAGCAAAGGACGTAACGGTTATCCTGAACGGAAAAGCAAGTACACTGACACAGGAACAGCTGATTGAGATGCTGAAGAATACTTCCGCTTCGCAGGTACAGACAGCCGAAGTGATGTATAATACACCGCCCGAATATCATGTGCGCGGGGCTGCCATCAATATTGTGACTGCTAAGGCAGACGACAATACCATTCAGAGTGAACTGTCGACCAGCTACAGCAACCAGTATTTCAGCAGTTACAGCGGCAATGTAAACTTCCTGATGACGAAGGGAAAGTCATCGCTGAATGTCTCTTACAATCCGGGTTATTCGCATATAATGACGGTGATGGACCTGGCATCCCAACATACATATGACGGAAAAGTATATGACATCACGCAGACACAGAAAATCAATACAAAGGGCTGGAAGCATAATATCTATGCTGAGTACGGCTATCAGATAAACGAGGATAATGAGTTGAGCGTGGGTTACAACGGTGCCCTTTCTGATAATGGTAAAGGTACGATTGATGTAAACGGGAACTTCCAGAACAGCCACAATGACAAGTTGCAGGACAGCCGTCTGCACAATGTCTTTGCCCGCTATTCTTCCGGATTCGGACTTGACCTTGGGGTGGATTATACGGACTATACCATGAATGACAAGAATCGTCTGGAAAGTAAACTGACAGACAATACCCGTCAGTTGCTTGATTATACTTCGGACCAGAAAATCCGCAAGTTCTCTGTATATGCCGACCAGAGCCACGCTCTCGCCAATGACTGGACTTTGAAATACGGTGTCCGTTATGATTATACGGACAATAAGAACGCCCAGTTCTTCAATCAGACTGAAGGAAAGGATGATGTGGGCAATTCTTCCTCACGTCTTTATGAGCAGATTACCAACTTTTATGGAGGCTTCGACAAAGAGTTTGAAAACGGTCTGTCTCTTTCTCTCTCGGCAACCGGTGAGTATTATTCCATCGGAAATTATCATAAATGGGCGGTCTATCCGCAGGCCAGTCTGACCTATTCGCCGTCGGAGAAACATACGTTTATGTTGGGGGTATCATCGGAAAAAGATTACCCTACCTATTGGGATATGCAGACCAGTACCACTTATATGAACGCTTATGAAGAGCTCCAGACTATTGAGGGACTGCGGCCTGCTAATGTGTATAGTGTAAATGCCAATTATCTCTTCCTGCAGAAGTACATGTTGTCGTTGTTCTACGAGCGTACCAATGATTATTTCACGATGGATATGTATCAGGCAAAAGACCGTCTGGCGCTTGTGTATCGCACGCAGAACTGGGACTATTACCAGTCCTTCGGTATGAGCGCCAACGTTCCGTTCAATATCGGTGAGTGGTTGTCTTCTCAGGTGAATGCGACGGTGGTCAATGACCGTAACCGTTGCGATAACTTTTGGGATATTCCTTTCGACCGTAAGAAATGGGCCTGTATGCTTGCTATGCAGAATCATTTTTCGGTAGGTTCCAACCTCGGATTTGATCTGGATGCGATGTACCGTTCAAGCATGATTTCCGGTATCAGCGATACGAAACCGGTCTTTACGGTCAATGTAGGAGCGCAGTGGAACTTCCTGAAGGATAAGGCCAGTCTGAGCCTGAACTGTGCTGACTTGTTTGATACCATGCGTATGAAGGTGAGAAACCGCTATGCAGGACAGCACATCGACTTGAATATGGGGCAGTACAGCCGTACCGTTTCAGTGAAATTTGTCTACCGTTTTGGTGGCAGCATCAGTAAGGAGAAGAAAGAGGTGGATTCTTCACGTTTCGGAAGATAATACACAAACATGATGGAATATTTAGCATTGACTTAACTCTATGAAAAAGCTATTTTTATATGTTATAGGCAGCTTAATCATACTGCCTGTTTACAGTCAGCATTTGATTAAAGGAACAATCATCGATTCGGAAAATGCGGTGATGCCGATGGTGAATGTCGCCTTTTTGAATCAGGCAGACAGTACACTCGTCACCGGAGCAGTATCCGACTCTTGCGGGGTATATGGCATATCGCTTGCTGGAGGTAACTATATCATCCGCTATTCTTATCTGGGTTATGAGACATTGTGTCGGAATATACAAGTCAATGCGAATCTCACATTGCCGGTAGTTAAAATGGAACTGGCACAGACCGAGCTTGAAGGAGTGGAGGTTACTGCCTACCGAAAACCTTTCAAATTGGATAGGGAAGGTATTACGGCTGATGTGCCTAATACGATTCTTGCCAGACAGACTACATTGGATGATTTGCTTTGCAAGATACCCGGTATTCAGAAACGTGGTGAAGACATTGAAGTGATTGGTAGAGGTCTCCCTGCCTATTATATCAATGGCCGTGAAGTGACAGACCAGACTGAACTGGATAATCTGGCTATCGACCAGATTCAGTCTGTCAGACTGGTGACGAATACGGGGGTACGTTATCACTCTGAGCAGCGTGCGGTGATTGAAATCAAGACCAAACGCCTGGGCGAAGGACTTGCCTTTAATGTCAGCGGTAATCTGCTGCAGGGGAATTATCTTAGTCAGAATTACAAGATGAACGGAAGTTACAATTACAAGAACTGGGACTTCTTTCTCTCTTATAATTATGACCGGGGAAAGAAGGATTCGAATCTTGACGTTTACCAGCAGACTCAAAGTGATACAATCTGGAATCTGACCGATTTGACCCGGAAACAAATCTTCAACGAAAGCCATGCCTATACGGGAGGGGTTTCTTATCATTTCTCTCCGGAGTCGGAAATCGGCCTGAAATATGAAGGTAAATACAGTGAAGGTAGTACGTTCTCTAAGGATACGCTTTCCATGATACCGGACAAAGGGACTTCAACCTTTATCAGGAATCTCAGCGATGTGTCCGACAAGTCCGTCAGCAACCATCTGAATCTGTATTATACAAACGACTGGAAGAATGGCTGGAAGATGAACGCATTCGGTGATTATCTTCATAAGACCGACCGAAGCCGTGGCAATATCCGTGAATGGGAAAGCGACGGTGTGGAAACGTCTATGGATTATTATCGTAAAGCGGACTGGGATTTGTTTGCTGCCAAATTAAATTTGTCGTATGAAACCGGGAAAGCCGGAACTTTCAGCTTCGGTTATGATTTCAGCCACACAACCGGAACGGACTATATAGAGTATGTCCGTGCGTTGAATAATGGTAGTACAAGTAATACGGAAATGAAAAATTCGCTCTACCTGTCGTACGATTACACATGGAACAATCTGTCGCTGGGAGCTGGATTGCGTTACGAACATATACGGAGCGATTTGAGGGAAAACAATAGCAACAAGAATCAGAACCAGACTTATCATAACTTCCTGCCCTCTGTTTCGTTAAGCTACAATACCGAGAACCTGCAACAGTCGCTTACATATTCCGTTCATACGGAGCGTCCGCCTTTTGGTGTAATGAACGACAATGCGGTGTACACAGATCGGTTTACTTATCAAAAAGGAAATCTTTACCTGAAACAGGCTTTGACTCATGACCTGAACTATATGCTGTTTTATAAGTTTCTGTTCTTTAACCTGAATTATACTCATACCCATAATCCGCTGATAACAGCTTTCTACAGTATGCCGGGAAATTCAGCAGTTACGGTCAGCTACATGGATAATTTTGACAGAATGCATAATCTGACGGGGATGGTAAACGTGCAATATCCGGTGAAGTGGTGGCTGCCCTCACTTACGCTTACCTGTTTGAAGACCTTCTTCAGTTATCCAGGGCCGAACGAAAGTGTCCTAAAAGCCGGCCGCCCGCTGGTGATGGTGAACTTCAACAACAGTTTCACACTTCCATCCGGATTCCTGTTGTCTGCTGATTTTAATTATGGTTCCAGAGGATATTATCAGTTGTACGAGGCGAAGAGTTATACCTCCTTCAACCTGAGTCTGAAAAAATCGTTCCTGAAAGACAAGCTTCAACTTTCACTGGATGCTTATGACATTTTCAATAAGAACAATACGCGTGCTTCTGCTCGTCTGAATGATATTATCATGCACAGTGTCGGAAAGGAGGAAACCCGAAAAGTCGGTTTCACGATTACTTATCGCTTCCGCACCGAAAAGAAGATGAATAATCAGAGTGCAGCTGAGACGGAAATGTCACGATTGAATATGGATAATCAGTAAAGACGGCTGAATGAACACTCTCCAACGATATATGGTGTTGAATTCTCTTTTGCTGGTGGTGATACCTGTGATGGGCCAGCAAAAGGAAGACAAGGAAATTAAGCTGAATGAAGAAACGGTAAAACTCATTCAGTTTGATTTCCTTCCAGGGGATATGGAGAATTACAACAAGCCTTTGGAAGCCCCGTTGGAAAAGAAATGGATGGAGTACAAGAATCCTTTTGATGAAGGAATTCCCCGAAGTCTGACAGACAGTCTTATGGCAAAGAAACCGAAGGGATATATCCGCATGTGTCCTTATTCCATTTGGACAAAACGGGGAGAAGATCCGGTGTATGATGTGACTGTGGAAGGTCGTCCGCCTGAACTTATCATGAACGAGGGACCGGACGTCAGTAAAAAACTTCAGACAGATTACGGGCATTCTCTCAAGCCCTCAACGGGCAGAACGTATGATATGCTGAATAACTCCACTCCCATTGAAGTAGGAAAAATTTTCAAGAAATATATAAAGCCGTTGCTACCTGCAAAAAAGAGTAAATAGTTTCTTATAGATTCTTCAGTTTCCTTCCGTATATTCCTTAAAATAGAGTTAAATTTACCTCGACACGTACGTGACGAGGTCTTGACACGTACGTGCTGATGTCTCGTCACGTTCGTGTCGAGATATTGACAGCTACGTGTCAAGGTATTTTTGAATAGGAGTTTCTCTTTTATATAAGGCGGTTTAGAAGATTTATGACGGCCCAGTTACTTCTATTAGGACTGGTGTAGAGGCAAATCGTAGATTTTGAGGAAGTTATAGTGATAATCATTCAGTAATCATTATATTTGTGAGAATTTGCATGGTTGGTTTATATAGAAGGATATAATCGTACTATGCATTTTCGGTTTGCAGATAAAAGCTGAATGAAACTTAAAACATAATACAATGAAAAAAAGAGTATGGATGGCAATTATTTGCCTTTGTTTGTCCGCAGGACTGCCTGCACAAGATTCATTAAAGGTAAATACGAAACAAATTGGTGTGGAGGATATTGTAGATGTGCTGAATGTGATGCGTGTAAAGATGTTCCATTTTGACCTGATGCCGTTCCTGACAGATACGTATGAAGTACAAGTATATGTGGAGGAACATGAGAAAGGGAAAACATCCAAACGTATCGAGCTGTTTCGGATGGGGAAAAATAAGGAGCTGCTGAAAGATTCCTGGAGATACAAGGATTTGCCGGAGGACACAGAAGTGTGGAATAAAATCACAGACCTGTCTTTATTCCTGACAAGCAGAAATGACTCTACAACTTTGCTTACTATTAAAGTTCCGAATGCGATGACTGCGAATGTGGTATTGAAGTTGCATCCGTTAGGAAAAGAAAAGGTGTATTTTTACGAAGCCAGACCTTATATCTTACGGAATAATCCGAATGCAGACAGCCTGAACATACCTTTAATCTTATACGGCTCTGGCTGGGTAGATGAACAATACGGATTTATGCGCTTCTGTGGGGAAAGAGAAATTGACGGGAATGATAAGACCGGAATGATTTTGTCGAACGTACCACATTATTATGTGGTGGGAGTGGAGTTGCATAAGGCAGCCAAGTAAAGGAAATTTTGATTTCTTGAATATAGGATGCGGTTCGGCAATACTTGTGCTCAAAAGCAGGCTTTTGGCTTGGTATTGCTCTCACCTTTCACTATCTTTGCGGCTTAATCGGACATTTGTCCGGAAAGTGAAAAGGATATGATAAAATTTACGGATATGAAGACTAAACTATTGATGTTGCTTGTCCTTTTGGGAAGCCTGTGGACGAGCAACTTGTATGCTCAGACACGTTATCCCAAACGGGAGTTTCGCGGAGCCTGGATACAGTGTGTAAACGGACAGTTCCAGGGGATGCCTACGGAGAAAATGAAGAAGGTGCTGGTGAGCCAGTTGGACAACTTGCAGAAGGCTGGTATCAATGCCATCATTTTTCAGGTGAGGGCAGAGGCGGATGCCTTGTATAAATCTCCTTACGAACCATGGAGCCGTTTCTTGACCGGTGTGCAGGGAAAAGCTCCTTCGCCTATGTGGGACCCTTTGCAGTTTATGATTGAGGAATGCCACAAGCGGAACATGGAACTTCATGCGTGGATTAATCCGTATCGTGCCAAGACGAAAGGCACAGGTGCTTTGTCGCCCATGCATCCCTACAGCAAGAATCCGGAACTGTTTGTGCAGTATGCCGGCCAACTGTATTTTGATCCGGGGCTGCCGGAGTCCAGAAAATACATCTGCAAGATTGTACGCGACATTGTGACCCGCTATGATGTGGATGCCATTCACATGGACGACTATTTCTATCCTTATCCGAATCCGGGAGAGGAGTTTCCGGATAATGTCAGCTTTGCAGCATACGGTCGCGGATTTACTCGTCGGGCAGACTGGCGTCGGGATAATGTGAACGTGTTGATTAAGGAAATTCATGAAACCGTACGCGAATGTAAACCGTGGGTGAAGTTTGGTGTATCACCGTTCGGTATTTATCGTAACAAGAAGAATGACCCGAACGGAAGTGAGACAAACGGCTTGCAGAACTACGATGACTTGTATGCCGACGTGCTTTTGTGGGTAAACAATGGCTGGGTAGATTACAATATCCCGCAGATTTATTGGGAAATCGGACATCCGGCAGCCGATTATGATACACTGATTCGCTGGTGGGCACGCCATTCGGCAGCTCGTCCGCTGTATATCGGTCAGGATGTGATACGCACGGTATCGAAAGCAGATTTGATGAATCCGAACCAGAGCCAGATTCCGGCAAAGTATAATTTGCAGCGTTCATTGCCTACCGTACAGGGAAGCTGTCAGTGGTATGCGGCGGCAGTGGTAGAGAACAAGGGAAATTACCGGGATATGCTGGTGAAAGAATATCACAAGTATCCGGCATTGCTTCCGGCTTCTCCGTTTATGGACGACAAGGCTCCGGGCAAAGTGCGTAAGCTGAAACCGGTATGGACCGCAGACGGATACATCTTGTTCTGGACGGCACCGAAGGAAAAGACCGAGATGGACAAGGCTTATCATTATGTGGTGTACCGCTTCGGAAGCAAGGAGAAGGTGAACCTGAACGATCCTTCACACATTGTAGCGATTACGCACGATGAATTCTATAAGTTGCCGTATGAAGATGGAAAAACGAAATATCGTTACGTAGTGACTGCACTCGACCGTCTGCACAATGAGTCGAAATCGGTATCAAAGAAGATCAAGCTGTAAATATCAGTCTGATAGAAAATAGAAAGGGCAGGAAGAAAGGTTTGTGGTTTTCTTCCTGCCCTTTTTTATGGATTTCCCTATAAGTTATTTGATATTTTTTCGAATCTTGCTAAGATAGGCATGCATGCCTTCTGCATCTTTCCGGCTGATAATATCTAACAGTTCGTTTAGCTCCGTACGGATATTTTCTACCTGAGCCGGAGTGCGTGGATTGAACAAGATTTCCTGTAGCAGAAAATCATCTTCGCTCAGCACACCTTGCGCAATGGCCATGTGGCGCTTGAAGGTAGTACCCGGTGCATCTTGGTGTTTCATGACGGCTGCAAACACAAAGGTAGATACGAACGGGATGGACAAGGAGTAAGCCACAGTTTCGTCGTGCTCCTCGAAGGTGTATTCAAAGATGTTCAGCTTCAGGTGCTGGTAAAGGTCCTTGAAGAAAATCTTTCCCAGGTGGTCACCTTCCTTGATGATGATGGCATTCTCCGTACTCAGTTTGTCGAGGTTGGCAAATGTAGGACCGAACATCGGGTGGGTAGATACATAACGGAAGCCGCAGTTTTCATAAAACTCCTTTAATCCGGTTTTCACGGAAGCGATGTCGCTGATGATACAGTCCTTCGGCAGTACCGGAAGGACCTGATGGAAAGCATCGAGTGTGTATTTTACCGTGGCAGCATTGATGACCAGCTCCGGCTTGAATTCGCTGATTTCTTCCAGCTTGGTGAAGCGGTAGCAGTTGTACATAAAGCGCAGGCGTTGGGGATTCACATCGTATACGGCGACTTCATGTTCAAAACTCAATACATCGGTAAAGAAGGAGCCCATTTTCCCGGCTCCTAAAATCAATATTTTCATGCTTTGTTTCTGTTATTTGTTGATGATTTCCATTTGCTGGCGCACGCTTTCTTCGTGAATCAGCTCGAATACTTGTTTGACGAAATCGGAATCCATGCCGCAAAGTGAGCCTTGTGCGCCACGCTTGTCCAGAATTTCGTTGTAACGTCCGGTCTGCAGGATGGTCATGTTATGTTCCTTTTTGAAGGTACCGATTTCACGGCACACACGCATACGTTTGGCGAGTATGTCCATCAGGTCGTTGTCACATTCGTCAATCTGCCGGCGGAGCTCGTTCAGGTTTTCTGTCGTCTGATGCTCAGAACGGATTACGAGTAGGTTCAGGATGTAGTCTAGAATATCGGGAGTAACCTGCTGTGCGGCATCGCTCCATGCACATTCCGGATTGCAGTGTGATTCGATAATGAGTCCGTCGAAGCCTAAGTCCATGGCCTGCTGGCACAGCGGAGCAATCAGTTCACGTTTTCCGCCGATATGGCTCGGGTCGCAGATAATAGGCAGGTTCGGGATACGGCGGCGCAGTTCGATAGGAATGTGCCACTGCGGCAGGTTGCGGTAAATTTTCTTGTCGTATGAAGAGAATCCACGATGAATGGCACCGATACGTTTCAGTCCGGCATTGTTGATGCGTTCCAATGCACCAATCCATAGTTCTAGATCAGGGTTTACCGGATTCTTCACATAGACGGGAATATCCACGCCTTTCAGTGCATCGGCAATTTCCTGTACGGCAAACGGGTTGGCAGTAGTACGGGCACCAATCCATACGATGTCTACATCAGCTTTCAGGCATTCGTACACATGCTTGGCGGTAGCTACTTCCGTGGCTACGTACATGCCGGTTTCCTTCTTCACTTCTTTCAGCCAGGAAAGTCCTTCCACGCCGATACCTTCGAAACCTCCCGGTTTGGTGCGGGGTTTCCAGATTCCGGCACGGAATATCTTGATACCTTTGTCAGACAGTGACTTGGCTGTAGTCATAACTTGTTCTTCTGTTTCGGCACTGCAAGGGCCTGCAATGATCAACGGGCGTTCCTGAGAAACACCTTCCAGTTCAATAGGGAGTAAATCTAACTGTTCCATGGTAGTATTTGATTTTTGTAATGTTATTTATTCATGATGGCCTGGATTCGTTTTAACGCCTCCTCCAGTTGAGGCTCTTTGGCGCAGAGTGAAATACGGATATACCGTTTTCCGTTGCTGCCGAAAATGAATCCCGGAGTGATGAACACGCGGGCTTCGTGCAAGACTTTCTCGGTCAGTTCTTCTACGTCGGCATAGTGGTCTGGAATGCGTCCCCACAAGAACATACCTACTTGTTCCGGGTCGAAGGTACATCCCAAGGTATGCATAATTTCTTCAGCCAGTTTCCGGCGGCGTGCGTAAGTCTGGATATTGGCTTCTTCGTGCCATTCTGCGCTGTTGTGGTAAGCCTGTGCGGCTGCCAGCTGCAAGGGGCGGAAAGTACCGGAATCAATGTTGCTCTTGATTTTCAGAATCCACTGTACGAAAGTGGCATTGGTTGCCAGCATACCTACGCGCCATCCCGGCATGTTGTGGCTCTTGCTCATGGAGTTGAACTCGATACAGCATTCTTTGGCTCCCGGCACGTTCAGGATACTGATAGGTTTACGGTTCAGAATGAAACTGTACGGATTGTCGTTGACGATGACAATCTGGTGACGGTGTGCAAAATCCACCAGCTTCTCGTAAAGCTCCATGGTGGCATTGGCACCGGTCGGCATGTTGGGATAGTTGGTCCACATGATTTTTACCCGACTTAAATCCATCTTTTCCAGCTCTTCGAAATCCGGTTGCCAGTGATTGTCTTCCCGCAGGTTGTAGTTCACGATTTCACTTCCCAAAATCTTGTTCAGTGAAGTGTAGGTAGGGTATCCGGGGTTTGGAACCAGCACCTGGTCACCGGGGTTCACCAGTGCAAGTGTGACGTGAAGGATACCTTCCTTCGAACCGATAAGCGGCTGGATTTCCGTTGCCGGGTCCAGGTCTACATCATACCATCTTTTATACCAGTCGGCCATGGCTTTGCGCAGTTCCGGTATTCCCACCGTAGGCTGGTAGCCGTGTGCGTCCGGCTTGCGGGCATTCTCACACAACACGTTGATGGTCTCTTCTGAAGGCGGCATGTCCGGGCTTCCGATTCCTAAGCTGATGACATTCTTTCCTTCGGCATTCATCCGTGCCACTTCTTTGAGTTTCCGGCTAAAGTAGTATTCGCTGACGTGGCTCAGTCGGCTGGCCGGCTCTATCTTATAAGGTTGATTCTCCTTCTGCATATTCTCCTAAAATTTTAAGTGCTTTGGTTAATGGCATTACTGCATCAATGGATTGTTTGTATCTCAAATAGTCGTTGAACATCACGTCTACGTAGAACAGGTATTCCCATTCCCGCCCGATGATGGGCAACGACTGTATTTTTGTCAAGTTAATGTGATAGAACGAAAAGATGGACAACACTTGTGACAAGCTTCCTTCATTATGAGGCAGGGAGAAAACAATGTTGGCCTTGTTGATTTTGGAACGGTCTTTCAGTTCGTCGGCCATCCAGGGATCGCATATCACCAGAAAGCGGGTGAAATTATGCTTGTTGGTTTCAATGCCTTCCTGCAGGATTTTCATGCCGTAAAGCTCGGCTGCATATTTGGAGCAGATGGCAGCATGTCCTTTTAATCCCTTTTCCTTGATGTCGCGTGCGCTGCCTGCGGTATCTTCCGTTTCTACCACCTTCAGTTGTGGATGGTGTTGCAGGAAATCCCGGCATTGTGCCAGTGCTACCGGGTGGGAGTTTACCTCTGTCAGTGTACTCCAGTCTTCTCCGGGCAGACACATGATGCTGTGGCTGATTCGTAATTTGTGTTCTCCAATAATCGTAGCTCCACTGTCTCTGAGCAATTCGTAATTGTGAAGGAGACTTCCGGCAATCGTATTCTCAATGGCAATCATTCCGATGATGCTGCTGTCTTTTTTCAGGTTATCGAACACCTCTTCGAATGTGTTGCAGCAAATCAGTTCGATTTCTTCATCCTTGAAAAACTTATGGGCTGCAATGTCGTGATACGAGCCCGGAACTCCTTGTATGGCTATCTTCTTCATCTTTTGTGTAACTATAAAAAAAGTCCCGCTCCATCGAAGCGGGACTTTGTATTATCATTTCATTCTTGTTTTCTCTATTAACGTATGCATGCAAACTCCCGCTTCACTTCATTGCTAAAGTAAAAGAAATAAAAGTAAAAGAAGAAGTATGATGCAAATGTTCTCATTTGTTTGTTATTTTGTTGTTATTTCTGCTGCAAATGTAATACTTTTCTTTAAAAAACAAATGTTCCGACAAACTTTTTCTTCTTATTTTTAAAAAATAGCCTCAGAATGGCGGATATGAATGTATTTTCTTACCTTTGTTGTACAGAGATATTTCATTTGTAAAACAGCCAAAATAAATAAGAACATGAACTATAATTTTGATGAAGTGATTGACCGTCGCGGCACATGCAGTGAGAAAGTAGACGGTATGGTAAACGTATGGGGAAAGTCTGATTTGATTCCGATGTGGGTGGCCGATATGGATTTTGCCACACCTCCGTTTATCTTGGAAGCCATTCGCAAACGTTGCGAACATCCGGTGTTGGGATATACCTTCCGTTCAGACGATTACTATCAGTCTATTATCGGATGGGTAAAGAAACGTTATGGCATGTCGGTAGAGAAGGAAGAAATCAATTTTGTACCGGGCATTGTACCGGGTTTGGGAATGGCTATCAACTGTTTCACAAAGCCGGGCGACAAGATTATGATTATGCCTCCGGTGTACCATCCTTTTGCCTGGCTGGTGACACGCAACAACCGTCGCTTGGTGGAATGCCCGCTGAAGGAAGTGGACGGACATTATCGTATGGATTTGGATTTGATTCGCCGTTCCATAAAGGGAGTGCGGGTATTGATTCTGTGTAATCCTCACAACCCGGGAGGAGTGGTTTGGAAGAAAGAAGAATTGCAGGAACTGGCCGAAATCTGTGCTGATGACAATGTGATTGTCTTTTCGGATGAAATTCATGCCGACTTGACTTTACCGCCTTATCAGCATCTGCCTTTTGCCATGGTGTCAGAAAAAGCCCGCAACAACTCCGTTACTTTCATGGCACCCAGCAAGACTTTCAATATGCCGGGAGTAGCCGCTTCGCATACCATTATTTACAATGAAGGACTTCGTTCACGTTTTGTGACTTACCTGGATGCAGGAGAACTGAATGCGGGACATGTATTTGCCTGGCCTGCCGTAACCGCTGCTTACACTGAAGGAGAGGAGTGGCTGAAACAGTGTCTGGCTTATATTCAGGGAAATATTGACTATGCAGATGCCTATACAAAAGCACATACTCCTAAGATTAAGGTGATGCGTCCGCAGGCTTCTTACCTGATTTGGCTGGATTGTCGCGAACTGGGATTGTCGCACGAAGCATTGAATGCTTTCTTCGTCGACAAAGCCGGACTGGCATTGAACGATGGAGAGATGTTCGGTAAGGAAGGAGCAGGCTTTATGCGAATGAATGTAGGTTGTCCGCGTGTGACACTTGAAAAGGCCTTACAGCAATTGAAAGCAGCTTACGAAGCACTTTAATGCATTTATTATATATAAAAAGAACGGGTGCGGAATTTCATTGAATGAATGTTCCGCACCCGTTCTTTTTGAGAAGTATCGTTTAGTAGATTCCGGTTTGCAGATTGCTCTTTTCAAAGTTATTGAAATTGCCGGAAATCAGGTTCTCTTTTTCAGGAGCCAGCTCGATGGCCTTTTTCATGTCTTCTGCTGCACCGGCCTTGTCGCCCATCAGCAGGTGAACGCGTCCTCTTTCCTGGTACAGTTGCGCTTCCTGCGGAATCAGTTCAATAGCTTCCTGATAATTCTCGAGTGCCTTGTCCAGTTGTTTTTCCTCTATCAGCAAGCCACCTTTCAGCAAATACGCTTTCACGTTGAACGGGTTCAAAGCTATAACTTGTTCCACGCATGCTTCTCCTTCCTGATTTTCTCCCATACCGATGTGGATGGTAGCTTTCAGGAGAAGCGCTTCCTCTTCTTCCGGATTCAGTTTCAGTACCTGCTCCAAGTCATTGAGCGCATCTTTCGCCTGGCGCATTTCCCACAGCACTTCGGCACGCAGAAGATAAGCTTCTGTGAAACTCTCGTTTTGTACGATGGCCTTAGTCAGCATGACAATGGCTTGCAAGTCATTTTTCAAGCCACGTGCTGCACGAGCGGCTAAGTAGTAAGCCTGGGCATTCTTTTCATCCAGGGCGATGGCTTTCTGGCTGGCTTTCTCCATACCTTCATAGTCCTCTTGTATATAGCATACGCTGGCCAGAGACAGCAAGGCCTGTACGTTTGTCTCATCTTGGGCAATCAGCCGGTCAAGGGTGATACGTGCATCCTCCGTACGGTTGGCCTGAAGATATGCACTGGCCAGTAAACCCAGCGTTTCCTTTTCTTCTTGATGTGCCACTGCTTCTTCAAAACATTTGATGGCGTAGGGCAGCTTGCCCATGTTGCGGGCACGGATGCCGTCATATTTCAGGATGTCGAAATTCTTCTTGTCTTGTTTCTCTTGTTCGTTTGCATCGGATTTACTTTTTCCGAATAAAGATGATAATAATCCCATGATAAACTGATTTAATGTTTTTTCTGTGGCAAAGATAGGCAGAAAAAAGAAAGAAATTTGTATGTTTGTACCGTATTTTACTTTAAAAGATGAAACTATGAAGAGGCTAATGTTTTTGGTGGCAGCGGTTTTGGCTTGCCATTCCATGCAGGCACAATATTTCTGCACGACAGAGGGTACAGAACTGCACTATGTGAATTACGATGAAATCGGTCAGAGCACATCGGATGAAACCATGACCGTAAGTAAGGTAGAGAAAGTGGACGGAAAGCTTCAGGCTGCCTACTATGATAAGATTGTCACTACAAAGGCAAAGAACAATACTAGCTATACCTTGTTCAACTGGAGCTACGATGGAGCCAATACGGTATGTACGGAAGATTTGATGTACGGTCCGTATGTGGATTCTGATTCCGACCCTGCTAAATACAACGAGGCTGCCCGTTTAGGTTTGCTGGAGAAGCTCAAGTTTAAAGGCGATAATTCATTTACTATCAAAGACGGTGCCAAAGGTGGGGAAAGTATTCCTGACCGCTCTTATCAGGTAGTTCGTAATATGTTGAAGAATGAAGTGAATGTGTCTGGTGCAGCTTACATGGGAAATGAAACCATCAGCACTACAGCCGGAAAGTTTGACTGTGTGAAGATTTCTTACCTGCAGCGTACAAAGATTGTGCTGAAAACCACTACACTGCGCGTGACTGAATGGTATGCCAAAGGAGTGGGACTGGTGAAATCGGAAGCATACGACACCAAAGGCAACTTAGACAGCAAGACATTGCTGGTGAAGATTGTAAAGAAATAAATCAAGCAATTTGTCGATAAAATTCCGGCCCGGAATCTGTTCTTGAGAAAGAAGGATTCCGGGCCGTTTTTTATATGATTTCGATGCCTTGTTCGGCACACAGTTTCAGACTTAAATCTTTCAGTTTGAATTTCTGGATTTTTCCGCTTCCTGTCATGGGGAATTCCTTTACGAAGAAAATGTATTTGGGAATTTTGTAGCGGGCTATTTTTCCCTGACAAAACTCACGTACATCAAATTCGTTCATGGTGTATCCTTCGTGCAGGATGATGAAAGCTCCCACTGCCTCGCCGTATTTTTTGGAAGGAACTCCGGCCACCTGCACATCCTTGATGCCCGGCATCTTGTAGAGGAATTCTTCGATTTCGCGCGGGTAAATATTTTCTCCTCCGCGAATAATCATGTCCTTGATGCGGCCCGTAATGCGATAGTTTCCGTTTTCATCTTTTACTCCCAAGTCACCGGAATGTAGGAATCCGTTGGCGTCAATCACCTCGGCTGTGGCTTCCGGGTTTTTGTAGTAACCTTTCATGGTGTTGTACCCTCGGTTACACATTTCGCCTTGTACACCTACCGGGCATTCTTCTCCGGTATTTGGGTCGATTACTTTCACTTCCGTGAACTCAAAGTCATGTCCTACAGTGGTGTAACGTACTTCCGGATCGTCGTCAATGCGGCTGTGGGTCATACCCGGTGAGGCCTCTGTCAGTCCGTATACACTGGTGACGCGCATAAACATTTTTTCTTCCACCTGTTTCATCAGTTCCACAGGGCAGAGAGAGCCGGCCATGATACCCGTGCGCAGGCTCGACAAGTCGAACATGGGGAACATGGGGTGATGCAGTTCGGCAATGAACATGGTCGGTACACCGTAGAGAGCCGTACAGCGTTCCTTGTGTATGGAAGCCAGTACGAGCAACGGATCGAAGCGTTCTATCATGACCTGTGTGCAGCCATGCGTCAGGCAGTTCATGGTGGCCAGTACCACACCGAAGCAATGGAAAAGCGGAACACATACGCACAACTTATCATCGGCCGTGAACTTCATGTGCTCACCGGTTAGAAATCCGTTGTTGGCAATATTATAATGGGTAAGCATGACCCCTTTCGGGAATCCCGTAGTACCGGAAGTATACTGCATGTTCACCGTATCATGGCAGCTTACCAGTTTCTTGGCGTTAATCAGTTCCTCATCGTCAATGTTGCTTCCTAACAGCAGAATCTCTGCCGTGTTATACATACCCCGGTATTTCTCCTGACCGATGTACACCACATTGCGCATGTGAGGGAAGCGTTTGCTCTTCATGTGGCCCCGTTCGAAGAGTTTCAGTTCGGGCAGCATGGTGTAGGTCATTTCCACGAAGTTGCTGTCCTTTTCTCCGTCTACGATACACAGAGTATGCATGTCGGAGTTTTCGCAGAGGTACTCCAGTTCCGCCTGCTTGTAGTTCGTGTTGACCGTAACGGCCACGGCACCAATTTTGGCACAGGCATACAGAAATGTCAGCCAGTCGGGCACATTGCGGGCCCAGATGCCCACGTGAGTATCTTTTTTCACGCCGATGGCCAGCAAACCTTTGGCCATGTGGTCCACACGCTCGTTAAACTGTTTCCACGTAAAACGCAAGTTGCGGTCGGAATATACAATGTATTCTTTGTCCGGAGTCACTTCCGCCCAATGCTCCAGCCAGTCGCCTAATGTTTTTTCAGAAAGTTGTAACATGTCGTTGAAGATTTGTGTGAGACTTATACCGGAGTGTAGACTACGGCCAGAATTTGTGCAGCCTGTCCTTCGGCTGTGTGTACATGGTGCGGTACGATGGAATCATAATAAATGGTATCTCCCTCTTTCAGGCGATAGTTACTTTTTCCATAACTGATTTCCAGTTCCCCTTTCAGTACCATGATAAACTCTTCTCCTTCATGTGCCGACAGAAAGAAGTCTTTTTCGTCGTTGGCGTCGATGTCGATGATGAACGGTTCCATGTGACGGTCCACCTTGCTTTTTGACAATGAATGATAATGCATGTGCTGGCGGGCATGCGTAGCGTTGTTTGAAAATCCGATGGTATCGTCCGCCTCACCTTTGCGGCAGATAACCGGTCCGGCTTCACTGGTCTGGTCGTCCAGGAAAGTGCCCAGACGTACTCCCAATGCACGTGCTATTTTAATCAGCGGAGCCAGCGAAGGAATGTCAATGTTTTCCTCAATGCGACTTACCTGTTCCACGGTCAGCCCTGCGCGTTCTGCCAGTTCCTGTATACTTATTTCTTGATTGGTTCGGAGCGATTTTATTTTTTCTCCGATGATGTTTGTGCAATCCATAGTTCTTCTCTTTTATGTTGATTTACAATAAAAGCGCAAGGGTGTACGCTTTGTTCTTCATAATTCGCAAAGTTAATAAAGTTTCTGTATAAACATACCGAAAAGTAATAAAAAGCATTTTCTTTCGGCCCTTTTCGCACTTTCTGATATTCTTTTTGCAGACAGGTTTCTTGTCGAATGTGTCTGTATTTTAATTTTTTGTACTATCTTTGAGCCGAAATATAATTTAGAATGAGTATGAAGAAGCTTATTTTTGCATTGACATTGATGGGACTTTTAGGCGGCCATGCACCACTTACAGCCTCTCAGCCGGTTCCTGATGCAGCCGGATATATTGTCAAGGTAGGCGATACGGCTCCCGACTTTGAAATGAAGCTGACGGACGGACGCAAGGTGAAATTGTCAGAACTTAAGGGAAAGGTAGTCATGTTGCAGTTTACCGCAAGCTGGTGTGGAGTCTGCCGTAAGGAAATGCCCTTTATTGAAAAAGACATCTGGCAGAAACATAAGGACAATGCTTCCTTTGCGCTTTATGGAATTGACCGTGACGAGCCGCTGGAACGAGTGAAAGCCTTTGCCAAGCAGACAGGAGTGACTTATCCGTTAGGACTTGACCCGGGAGCAGATATTTTTGCCAAATATGCGGAACGCAATGCCGGAATCACCCGTAACGTGCTGATAGATAAAGAGGGTAAAATCGTGATGATGACTCGCTTGTATAATGAAGAGGAGTTTGCTTCCCTTTGTAAGAAGATAGATGAACTGCTGAAGTGATGAAGAAGTTCTTATGTTTGATTTTATGTGGCTTGCTGTGCTTTCCTTCGGGAATGACGGGAAAGAAGAAGGGACATTATGAACCGCTGTTTGGAAAGAAATATGCGTCGTATGCGGTAACTTCCAGTTCCTTGAAAGGAGCCACTTTCTATCTTGTCAGCGGACATGGGGGACCGGATCCTGGCTGCATTGGTAAATACCGCGGAAAAGAATTGCATGAAGATGAGTATGCTTACGACATCATTCTCCGCTTGGGACGCGAGTTGATGAAACGTGGGGCCAAAGTGCATTTTATCATTCAGGATGCAAAGGATGGAATCCGTGACCAGGCTATACTGAATAACAGCAAGCGGGAAACTTGCATGGGAAAGGCTATTCCATTGAATCAGGTAGCCCGCCTGCAACAGCGTTGTGATGCGGTGAACCGCATGTACCGGAAGGATAAGAGCAGCTACAAGCGTGCCGTATTTATCCATGTAGACAGTCGGGCTCGGAACAACCAGACTGACGTGTATTTCTATCATGCACCGGGCAGTTCAAAAGGAAAACAGCTGGCGAGGGAAATACAGCGGACTTTCCGTTCCAAGTATGACCGCCATCAGCCCAACCGCGGATTTGATGGTACGGTGAGCGAACGTAACCTGTTCGTACTTCGCAACACGACTCCGGTAGCTGTTTTCCTGGAAGTTGGAAATATCCAGAATGCGCAGGATCAGAAACGTCTGGTCATTGCCGACAATCGTCAGGCTTTAGCCAACTGGATAACCTTAGCTATTGAGAAGGATTACCGGAAAAGATAATCTCATAAGTCATAAAAAAAGTCAGGCACTTCAGCGGTTGCCTGACTTTTTTTATATCTGTGAAAGCTGATTGGTTATCGATTTTTGGCCTTCAGCACTTTCTGTACATTCTGGATTATTTCCGGATTAGCAAGGTCCTTCTTGCCAATCAGCGTGAAGGCAAAGTTGTCTGCCATGATTTCTTCCGGATGAATGAGATAGTTGGTGTTCTTTCCTACTTGTGTGTAGAAATCTTCCGCTTCATCCAGTGCATAAATGATTGTTTTTCCAGCCTTCTGAATAGGAACAAAATCACCGTTCAAAGGTACAAGTCCCACTTTCAGGTAGTCGAAGAGCGTTTTTCCGTCATAAGGTCTGTCGGTATAAATCACCATGGTGCAGTATTGCTTCTGTCCGCCGATGGTAAACGTGCCGTAACTGTCATATCGGCTGATGTCCGGATTGGAAATACGAATTTCTGCCAAATCGGACGGGAAGATAATTTCTTTTTCAATCACCGTGAATCCGATGACCTTGTAAATGTCTTTCTTGAAGTTGGAATTCTGTCGTGTCAGCAGGTGAAACAACTCATGGGCCACAAGGTATTTCAAATCTGCATCCGAAGCTTCCTTCAACGCATACTCACCGATGGCAATCCAGTTTACGCGGGTGTAGGCCTCTGCATTACCTTCTTCTTTCTGGGTAGTTTTTACAAAGATGATTTCTTTCGGGAAATCGAGGTTGTAACTTTGTTTCTTGATTTCTGCATCCAGACTTTTCATTGCCTTGCTGATACGCTCTTTTTCAGTGTCACTCCAGTTGAGTGTCTGTTCCATGGCAAACTGCAACAGCTGTGATTTGCGTCCTTGCGGTTTTTGAAGACGCACGTCAATGTCAAACTGGTTCCAGTCGCGCGTATAGTCATCCAGTTCCGTAATCAGCATTTGTCCTTCGGCACGAGTGGCAAAGCGGAAGATGGAGTTTGAAAACTTGTTACTCTGCGCCCAAGCTGCGATAGTGGTAAAAGCCAGGCAAAATATGAAAGAAAGTGAGTGTTTTAGTGTCATAGTTTTGTTTTTTAGTTACCTGTTATTTTATTCTCAGTGGTAAATATAACGTATTTTTCTGTATTTTTCCTCGCTTTTTATCAAGAAAAAGAAAGAAAAAGAAAAAATAAGACAAATCGCAGAGAGTATTACTTGCCTGAGAAAAGAGGAAACATGGTTAGGGAACCTTCGTTTGATAAGTGCTGAATACCGTGGCGTATATGCTTATTTTCTTTTGTCTTTTTTATGTTTCTCGAACGGGAAACCTATGTTTTCCTTGACGGAAACGTACGTTTTCCTATCGTGAAACGTAGGTTTTTGCTGCGCGCAACGTAGAGTGTGTGGTAAGATTTTCAGATAAACTTGGTGTGTTTTTTCTTTATAGTTGGTTTAGTAAGCTATTATGCTGTAAGTGTATGTTGACTGCGGGGTAGACTTGTATAGTGTGAATCAGTAAAAAATACATGATATGATGTGTTGAGTAAATCTCTGTCACAGAAAGAAAAGTATAAAAACTCAAAAATCTGTCTGATATAATTTGTTATATTTGCATAATATAATTACATCTAAATATAGAAATTAGGATAGGGCCCGTTTTTAAAAACAGGTATCGTCAGTCATAACTATTAGAGTTGGGTAAAAGTTTTTTGTGAATTGATACCTATAATGTTATGAACGTTCATTATTATTTTTTAAGTGTATAACTTCCGATAATGCAAAAATATAGGAACATATGACACCAGAAGAAAAAGCAAGACAGAAAATAGATCAGTGGTTTAGCGATGCAGGATGGAAAGTAGTAGATAGAGATGAGTATGAACCAACTTGTACTGCAGTAGCTATAAGAGAAGGATTATTGAAAGGTAATCTTGAGGCTGACTATTTCCTTTTTATTAATGGCAAAGCTGTTGGGGTGCTTGAGGCTAAAAGAGAAGAAACAGATGCCTTCTCTGATAAAGTATGTAATCAGGCTGTTTTGTATGCGCGAAATGTTCCTAGGATTTATCAGACATATCAGAAACCATTGCCTTTTATTTTTACTTCAAATGGCAAAGATCTGTATTTTTGTGATTTCCGGAAGCAAGATTCATGTTTTAATCAGATTATGACGATTCCCACTCCTTATGAATTGGTTAAGTTGTTGGGAATAAATGATTATTTTGCCGGACTTCCAACTTTGCGAAAAAAAGGATTACGTGATTGTCAGTATGAGGCAGTTACTGAACTGGAAAAAAGTTTCAAGAGTGGTCAGAATCGCGCCTTGATGGTATTGGCAACAGGTGCAGGTAAGACATATACCGCATGTCTTGCTGCATATCGTCTTCTTTCATATACTCCAATGAGAAGAGTGTTATTTCTTGTGGACAGAAATAACCTCGGTAAACAGGCAGAGGGAGAATTTGGAACTTTTCGGCTGACAGAAAATGGAGATGCATTCAATACAATATTTACAGTAAACCGTCTTCGTTCCTCTGCTATACCATCTGATAGCAATGTTGTTATTTCGACAATACAGCGTCTTTTTTCTTTTCTGAAAGGAGATACTATTGAGGATAATGACAACGATGATGATAATGAGCCTACAGAAGAAGTTGTATTGCCTCCTAACCTCAATTTACCACATGATTATTTTGATCTGATTATCATAGATGAGTGTCACCGCTCCATTTATGGGAATTGGCGTAAGGTATTGGAATATTTTGATACAGCCAGACTTGTTGGATTGACAGCCACACCAATTCCTGAAACAATGGCATTCTTTAACAACAATCGCATAGTCAACTACACATTGGAAAAAAGTATCGTTGATGGTGTAAATGTAGATTGCCGCGTATATCGAATCAAAACCCAAGTTACAGAAAATGGCGGAGCTATATTAGAAGGAGAAAAAATCAAAGAAGAAACGCGTTATACCGGAGATATAAAAACTATTTCCAATAAAGAAACGAAAACATATACCAATAAAGAGCTAAACAGAAGTGTCATTAATCCTGCACAAATAAAACTTATTTTGTCTACTTATCGTGATGTAGTCTATACGGAGTTATTCAATGATCCACAACGGGACGCCAATTTTGACTATATGCCAAAAACATTGATATTTGCTCTAAATGAGACTCATGCCAGCAATATCGTACAGATAGCTAAAGAGGTATTTGGACGTACAGATGACCGTTTTGTGCAGAAAATAACTTATTCTGCAGGCGATAGTAATGAATTGATACGTCAGTTCCGGAATGATAAGGATTTCAGAATTGCCGTAACTTGTACATTGGTAGCAACTGGTACAGATGTTAAGCCTCTTGAAGTATTGATTTTCATGCGTGATGTAGAATCTTTACCGCTCTATATACAGATGAAAGGACGTGGTGTACGCACAATTGGAGATGAGCAGTTACGAAATGTCACCCCAAATGCGTTCAGCAAAGACTGTTTCTATTTGATTGATGCCGTAGGTGTTACTGAACACGAAAAAACAATACCTACGATAACCGATGAGCCTACTACAAAGATTATCACTTTTAAAGAACTGCTGGAACAGATTACTCATGGTTACCTTCCTGATGAGCATCTGAAACGCCTTGCTGCAACACTTTCCAGAATATACAACAAAGCAGATAATTCACAGCGGAATGAGTTCGTACGTTTGGCTAATGACGACATGAAAGAACTTGCTTCAAGGATTTATGAGGCATTGGAAAACAACATTCTTCCTCCGTTTGTAAATACAAATGAGCCTAACAATGAACGAAAGGGCTTAGTATCACCACTTGCTAATCATGCAGATGCACGCCGATATTTACTTATTCTTGCAGCCGGATTTGTAAATACCCTGATGCCTGGTGAGGACACGCTTATTTCTAAAGGATTTTCAATAGAAGAAGCTAAAAGTACAGCAGAAGCCTTTGAAAATTTCTGCAAAGAACATAGTGATGAAATAGAAGCTCTACGTATAATTTATAATAATGAAGGTGAGCCAATTACCTATTCAATGCTAAAAGATTTGGAAAACAAACTCAAGATGGCTAACAATCATTTTACTTCCAAGCAATTATGGAACTCATACGCCATTCTGAATCCAAATAGCGTTCGACGTTCTTCTACGAAAGAAGAGAGTGATGCTTTGACTAATATCATACAGCTTGTACGCTTTGCTTTACACCAAATAGAACGATTGGATAGTGTAGTTTCTACCTCTAAACAGTATTTTAATCTATGGATAGGGCAAAATCAACGTGAAATAACAGATAAACAACGTGAAGTCATCAGTCGTATTGTGGATTATATCGCATCGAACGGTGCTTGTACAATTAAAGAGATTCGTGAGGATGATGTGACTCAAGCTGCGCAGATGATTCGTGCATTCGGCAGTATGCAAAAAGCTGATGAGGCCTTACAGTCTTTATATACATTTATAGTTTTAAGAAAAGCAGCATAAATATATGGCAACAAATAACATAACGGAGCAATCTCTCACCAAAAAAGTTTGGAATCTGGCAACAACTCTTGCCGGACAAGGTATCGGTTTTACAGATTATATTACACAGCTCACCTATCTTTTATTTTTAAAGATGGACGCAGAGAATGTAGAAATGTTTGGAGAAGAATCAGCAATACCATCTGGTTATCAATGGAGTGATTTAATATCTCTTGACGGTTTGGATTTGGTAAGGCAATATGAAGATACCCTGAAATTGTTGAGTGAACAGGAAAATCTTATCGGTACAATTTATACAAAAGCACAAAACAAGATTGACAAGCCAGTCTATTTGAAAAAAGTCATTACCATGATTGATGAAGAGCAATGGCTGATCATGGATGGAGACGTGAAAGGTGCTATCTACGAAAGTATCCTTGAAAAGAATGGGCAGGACAAGAAAAGTGGTGCCGGTCAATACTTTACTCCACGCCCACTCATCAAAGCAATGGTAGATTGCATAGCCCCACAAATTGGGGAAACGGTTTGTGACCCAGCCTGCGGTACCGGAGGTTTTCTCTTGACGGCATACGATTATATGAAAGAGCAGTCTTCGAGTAAGGAGAAGCGCGATTTCTTGCGTAACAAGGCACTGCATGGCGTAGATAACACACCATTGGTTGTAACGCTTGCTTCCATGAACCTATATTTGCATGGGGTGGGAACAGATCGTAGTCCGATTGTTTGCGAGGATTCTTTGGAAAAAGAGCCCTCTACTCTCGTGGATGTAATACTTGCCAACCCTCCTTTCGGCACTCGTCCGGCGGGTTCTGTGGATATTAACCGTCCGGATTTCTATGTAGAAACGAAGAACAATCAGTTGAATTTTCTTCAACACATGATGTTGATGCTAAAAAACGGAGGCCGTGCAGCTATAGTATTACCTGACAACGTACTTTTTGAAGGCGGTGCCGGAGAAACAATCCGCAAGAAATTACTTTCGGACTTCAACTTACATACGATACTTCGTTTGCCCACTGGTATATTCTATGCGCAAGGTGTAAAGGCCAATGTATTGTTTTTCACAAAAGGACAACCGACAAAAGAGATCTGGTTCTATGATTATCGTACTGATATCAAACATACGCTGGCTACTAATAAATTGGAAAGACACCATTTGGATGATTTTGTCACATGCTATAATGCAGGAAATTTAGAAGGACGCAAAGAAACGTATGATGCAGTCAATAATCCTCAAGGTCGTTGGCGTAAATATCCAGTAGATGATATTCTCACTCGTGACAAGACAAGCCTTGATATAACCTGGATAAAACAAGGAGGAGAGTCGGATGACCGCTCCTTGGCAGAGTTGATGGCTGATATAAAAGAGAAAAGTAAAACTATTAGTGCAGCAGTAGCAGAACTTGAAAAACTGCTTGCAAACATAAATGAAGATTAAGCGTATGAAGAATACCGACATCGCAATATCAATAGAACAGCAATTTGGAGAAATCGTAGATATTATTCTCCAACATAAAAGCAATGCTTCAAGAGTAGTCAACGAAGAATTGCTGCTTACTGCATGGCATGTAGGCGGATATGTATCGGCCAAACTGAGGAGCGAAGAATGGGGAAGTAAAGTCGTTTCACAATTATCCGAATATATACGTTCTCAACGACCTGACCTAAAAGGATATAGCAAGAGAAGTATTTATAATATGGTAATGTTTTATGATGAGTATTCATCGGAAACATTTATAGCGGCAATAAAACAATATTTGAATACAGAATTTGTGCAGACAGCATCTGCACAAATTGAAGTGGGCAACCATGTACAAGAATCAGCTACAATTGTGCAGTCAATGGTTACACAAATTGTTCAGTCAACAGCTGGACAAATGCCTAAAATATTGGAACTAACTACATTGTCCAATCATATAGAAATTCTATGCCGCTGCAAAAGTAATGAGGAACGTATATTTTACATTCTTTACGCCAACAAGGAACATCTTTCTTATAAAGAAATGCAACGTTGCATTTCCAATCAGACTTATGTAGGTTTATTAGGTAATAAGGACAATATGTCAAAAGGATTACTCGAAAGATATCCTAATGCACCAATCATGTTTAAAGATACTCTGTTTGTAGATTTTCTTAATTTGCCGAAAAAGCATAGCGAATCAATACTAAGAAATGGCTTGGTAGAACACATGAAACAGTTTATTCTTGAACTGGGAAAGGATTTTATATTCATGGATCAGGAATATCGTCTTAATATTGGAACATCTACATTCAAGGCTGACTTACTGTTCTTTCATCGTGGTTTACAGGCATTGGTTGCTGTGGAATTAAAAAAGACGAAGTTTCATCCTCGTGACCTTGGGCAACTAGAATTTTATTTGGAAGCACTCGATCGGGATGTAAAACGTTCAAACGAAAATCCGTCTATTGGTATCATTCTCTGCCCTGAAGCAGACCGGGTAGTAGTAGAATATGCTATGAGTCGAAGCATGAGTCCTACCATGATTGCTGAATACAAACGCATTCTCATTCCGCAAGAACGCATGCAGCAACAGCTGAATGAGTTTTGCAATCTATTCTTAAACAAAGACTAGCCGAAATGGATACAAAGAAATTACGTCAAAAAATATTAGATCTCGCCATTCGTGGTAAACTTGTTCCTCAAGATCCGAATGACGAACCTGCATCTGTATTGCTTGAACGCATTAAAGCAGAGAAGGAACGTTTGATAAAAGAGGGAAAAATAAAGCGTAGTAAAAAAACAGCTAAAACTTCCGATACGCCCCATTATGAGAACGTATCATTTGAGATGCCCAATAATTGGGTATGGACGACAGTAGATGAATTATGTGATGTTGTTAGAGGAGGATCTCCACGTCCTGCAGGAGATGAAAAATATTATAATGGAGCAATTCCTTTTTTAAAAGTAGCAGATTTAACTAAAGATGATGAGATATATGTATATAAAGCAGAATATACAATAAAAGAGGCCGGCCTGAAAAAAACTAGATTGGTTAATGAAGGAACATTATTATTGACAAATAGTGGAGCAACTTTAGGCGTACCTAAAATTACTACTTTTTCAACGACTTTTAACGATGGTATTGCTGCTTTTCTTTATATAAATAAAGAAATACAGCTGTATTTATATTGGTTTCTTAAATCAAAGACAGATAGTTTTAGAAAAATAGACCAAGGTGCAGCCCAACCAAATCTTAATACAGATTTAATAAAATCGATACCAATTCCTTTACCACCTCTTACAGAGCAAAAACGGATAATAAAAGAAATAAAACGGTGGTTTTCTCTCATTAACCAAATAGACCAAAATAAATCAGACTTACAGACAATCATCAAGCAAGCCAAAAGCAAGATACTAGACCTTGCCATTCATGGTAAACTCGTACCACAAGATCCAAATGACGAACCCGCATCAGAACTGCTCAAGCGCATCAATCCGAGTACTAAAATTACTTGTGATAACGCGCATTATACGCAGTTACCTAAAGGATGGGCTATTTGTAGACTTGAGCAAATTACTGATTATGAACAACCAACGGATTATATCGTAGAATCTACGGATTATGATACTTCTTATTCAACTCCTGTTTTGACGGCTGGTAAGTCTTTTATAATTGGCTATACTAATGAAACGACAGGTATATATTCAAATCTTCCTTGTATAATATTTGATGATTTTACAACAGATTCAAAACTGGTTAATTTCCCTTTCAAGGTAAAATCATCGGCAATGAAAATACTTAAAGTAAATCAAAATGTTGAGATTGATTATGTAGCAATCTTTATGAGCATAACAAGATTAATAGGTGACACTCATAAACGATATTGGATTTCTGAATATTCTAAATTAGAGATACCAATACCACCCCAAAAAGAGCAAAAACGAATTGTTTTTGCCGTTCACAGTATCTTTGCTAAATTAGATATGATAATGGAGAGTTTATAAATTCTCCATTATCATATCTAGAAACATAAACGCTTTATTTATAGAATCTACTATCCTTTGTTGCTCCTTATAGGGTGGTATAGAAACTTTGATTTCTTTAAACAGCTTCTTGTTTAAATGAGGAATGGCAGAGCCAATCTTGTTCTCTCGCAATAATTTTCTATAAAAGTTGATAACTTGTAACAAATATTCTGTATTCATATTTTCGTTGATAGACAACTGTTTGAAAGTGCTACCTTGATAACCTTCGATTGGAGTTCTGAATACCTCACCAGAGTTCTCCCCATCAACTAAAATTAAAAGAGAATTTGCAGGTATAAATTTGCCTGAAGTTAAAGTCTTCGGTTCTCGTTCACCACGCAAATATTTGACATCAAGATTTATTCGTTCTATGCCATTTTGTTTATTGCCATCAATCAAAGAACATAGTATTTGCATGGGGGCAACTAACCATCCTTTAGGTAACTGCGTATAATGCGCGATACGTTTTTTTATATTATTATCATATTCATTTTAAATCAATGTAGTATGGTAACAAAATTCAAAAATCATTTAGCAAGAACTAATCTTGCTAGAAACACTATTAACTCGTATGTGTGGACTATAGAGTATTTTCTCAACCATTATGGGGAAGTGAACAAAAGGAACCTTTTAGCATACAAGGGGTATTTAGTCGAAAACTTCAAACCTCAAACTGTCAATCTTCGTTTGCAGGGAATTAACAAGTATCTGGAGTTTACAAAGCAAGAAAAATTGAAAGTGAAGTTTGTAAAGGTACAACAGAAAAATTTTTTGGAAAACGTAATCAGTGATGCAGATTATAAATTTCTCAAAGCCAGACTTAAGACAGATGGTTATGATGAATGGTATTTTATAGTGTGGTTTATGGCTGCTACCGGAGCACGAGTTAGTGAATTGCTCCATATCAAAGCGGAACATATCGGTGTAGGTTATCTTGACCTATATAGTAAAGGTGGAAAGATTCGTAGGTTATATATACCTAAGACTCTACGAACAGAGGCAGATAAATGGTTAAAAGGCCAAGGCTTAACATCTGGATATATCTTTCTAAATCGTTTTGGGCAGCGTATTACCACTCGTGGTATAGCATCACAACTCAAACATTTTGCAGAAAAATATGGAATGAACAAAGAAGTGGTTTACCCTCATTCATTCCGTCATCGTTTTGCCAAAAACTTTCTTGACCGTTTCAATGATCTCGCTCTACTTGCCGACCTTATGGGGCATGAAAGTATTGAAACAACCCGCATTTATCTTCGCCGTACAGCAAGTGAACAGCAAAAAATTGTAGATAAGGTAGTAAATTGGTAAAATTACTTTAGAAGCGTGTTTTCACGCTTCTAAGGCTTTTTGGATATTATCAAAATAAGAATATAATTCTTCTATCTTTTGAACGATGCGTTTTTGTTCCATAAGAGGTGGAAGTAGAAACTGAAGTTCACATATAATTTTTGAACTTATATTAGGCTGTGCTCCTCCATATGCTAACTTAAGGATTTTTTCAATTTGTGAGAACATATAATAATTCCTATATTCTGGTAGTAATACATTTTTCTTAATCTTTAAATTTCCTACTCGCTGATTTAGGTATGCTATATTCTCATTTTCGTAAACTCCCATTTTTCCTGTTGTAGCTCCAGACAATGCTATAAGTAAATCTCCATTTTTAACTATAAATCTATCATCTACCTCTTTTTTAACAAAGACACATCCATTCAAATTAATAGTATTATCTGAAATATTGGAGATTCTTACTAATGGTATACCTTGTTGTTTATAATCATCGCTGCTAAATGCATAACCATTCTCCAACGCACAAATCTCACCTAATTTACACATAATCCATCCTGTAGGAACTTTAAACGTATAATGCGCGTTATCACAAGTAATTTTAGCACTCGGATTGATGCGCTTGAGCAGTTCTGATGCGGGTTCGTCATTCGGGTCTTGAGGCACAAGTTTGCCGTGTATCGCCAAATCAAGTATCTTGCTTTTAGTCTTTTTAATAATAAATTGTAAATCGGTTTTATTTTGTTCAATTTCATCAATAAAAGCAAACCAGCGCTCTATTTCTATTATTATCCTTTCTTGCTCAGGAAGCGGTGGTAGAGGAATAGCTGTATTGACAATTATTTCTTTCGAGATATTGGGTTGTGCTCCCCCACCTCCTTTTGCTATAAATATATCCCTATGAGATAAAAGAAAATAAAATAGGTAGTATTGAGTTATTGCATAATATTCAATACAGGCGCAACATGCTTGGTTTGTTGTTGCAGGGAAGGTGAGTATTCCCAATTTTCCTATTGTTGCCCCATACATAGCCATAAGAACACTTCCTGTAGGATTTATTTTAGCTGAAGAATTTGTAACTGCTTCTTCTGTAATACCTTCTGGAATATTAGTAATTAAACCATCATTTAAATCACCAGTTTTAAGCCATGGAATATTTCCACCATAATAAGATTTATTGGAACGGCTTGGTGTTCCACCTGATTGCCAAATACCAATATTCCCTAAAGTTGTCCATACCCAATTCTCCGGAATTTCAAACGGTACGTTCTCATAATGGGGCGTATCGGAAGTTTTTATTAGGTGTAGTGTTGATAAATGTTATTGAAATGTAAAAAATGAGTTTGATATTTTGAATCATTCGGGTAAGTTTATTATAAATTAAAGAATCTCTTTTGTAGCATTTTTTTATATTGTATTCAAACTTATAGGCGATATTGATGCCACAAAAAAACGGATTCACCCGCTGAAATCCAGCACGGTGAATCCGTTTTCTATATAGATAAAGAATAAGTTTATTCCTTGTCTTTCAATGCGTCAAAAATCAGTTTTTCCAGTTCGTCGGCCAGTTCCGGATTATCCTGGATGCACTGTTTGGCCGCATCACGTCCTTGACCTAATTTGGTGTCGTTGTAGCTGTACCATGAACCACTCTTCTTGATGATGCCTAATTCAGCTCCCAAGTCGATAATTTCACCGCTGCGAGAGATACCTTCACCGAACATGATGTCGAATTCGGCTTTGCGGAAAGGAGGAGCTACCTTGTTCTTTACAACTTTGACACGTACCTGGTTACCGATGACTTCTTCGCCGTCTTTCAGCTGAGTAGCGCGACGGATGTCCAGACGGACAGAAGCATAGAACTTCAGGGCGTTACCACCAGTGGTAGTTTCGGGGTTACCGAACATCACACCGATCTTCTCACGCAACTGGTTGATGAAGATACAAGTGGTGTTGGTCTTGCTGATGGCAGAAGTCAGCTTACGCAGTGCCTGTGACATCAGGCGGGCTTGCAAGCCTACCTTGTTGTCGCCCATGTCGCCTTCGATTTCAGCTTTCGGGGTAAGGGCAGCTACAGAGTCGATGACAATGATGTCGATGGCCGATGAACGGATCAGCTGTTCGGCGATTTCCAGCGCCTGTTCACCGTTGTCGGGCTGTGAAATCCACAAGTTGTCGATGTCCACTCCTAACTTGGCAGCATAGAAACGGTCGAATGCATGCTCAGCATCGATGAAAGCAGCGATACCGCCTGCTCTCTGTGCTTCAGCAATGGCATGAATGGCCAGTGTGGTCTTACCAGATGATTCCGGACCGTAGATTTCGATGATACGTCCTTTCGGATAACCGCCTACACCGAGTGCGGCGTTCAAGGCGATAGAACCGGTCGGGATGACTTCTACTTCCTGCACGTGGTCGTCGCCCATTTTCATGATAGAGCCTTTTCCAAAGCTCTTTTCAATCTTGTCCATGGCGGCCTGCAGGGCTTTCAGCTTTTCGCTGTTATTGGGTTTCGGGGCATTTTCAATGCCACCTTCAAACTCTAATTCGTCTTTTTTTGCCATAAATTACTGTAAGATTTGTGAGGCATGATCTTTGGTCTTTACTTCTTTAGGAGAAATAATCCGTTCGATAATGCCTTCTTCGTTAATGATGAAAGTGGTACGGAAGGTACCCATGTATTTGCGTCCGTACATGCTTTTTTCTCCCCATACACCGAAAGTCTCTACCAGCTTGTGTTCCGTATCGGCAATCAGTGTGAACGGAAGCTGGTTCTTTTCGATGAATTTCTGGTGTGACTTCTCGTCGTTGATGCTGACGCCGATTACTTCGTAACCCGCTTGCTTGAGTTCGGCATAGTTGTCGCGAAGGTTGCAAGCCTGTGCCGTACAGCCGGAAGTCATGTCTTTAGGGTAAAAATAGAGTACGATTTTTTTGCCTGCATAATTGCTCAGGCGGATTTCTTCACCTTTTTCGTTGATTCCCAGTATTTCGGGAGCTTTGTCTCCAATATTCATATCGTAAGGGAAATTTTTAGAAAAAAAGAATCAGGAACGAAGAATGAGTACTCCTTCTTCATTCTTGATTCTTTTTATGGTTAAGGTAATGTGATTACAGTTCCAGGTCACCGTCGAATACTTCATGCCAAGGCAATCCGTATTTGTTCAAAGCTTCCATGAATGGATCCGGATCGAATTCTTCTACATTCCATACACCCGGACGCTTCCACAAGCCTTTCAGGAACATCATGGCACCAATCATGGCCGGTACACCGGTGGTGTAGCTTACGCCCTGCATGCCTGTTTCCTGATAAGCTGCCTGGTGAGAGCAGTTGTTGTATACATAATAAGTATGTTCTTTTCCGTCTTTGATACCACGGATACGGCAACCGATTGAAGTTTCGCCTTCGTAGTTTTCGCCAAGGTCTTGCGGGTTAGGCAGCACGGCTTTCAGGAACTGCAAAGGAACGATTTCCATACCGTTGTAGTTGATAGGTTCGATGCTGGCCATACCGATGTTCTGGATTACACGCAAGTGAGTCAGGTATTCCTGTCCGAAAGTCATCCAGAAACGGGCACGCTTGATGGTCGGGAAATTCTTGACAAGTGATTCCAGTTCTTCGTGATACAGAAGATAAGAATCACGCGGACCGATGTTAGGATAAGTCAGGTCTTTGTGGAATTCCAGCGGCTGGGTAGTAACCCATTGTCCGTTTTCGTAATAACGTCCGTTCTGTGTGATTTCGCGGATGTTGATTTCCGGATTGAAGTTGGTAGCGAAAGCCTTGTGGTGATTTCCGGCATTGCAGTCTACGATGTCCAGGTAGTGGATTTCATCGAAATGATGTTTTGCTGCGTATGCGGTGTATACTCCACTTACTCCCGGGTCGAATCCGCAGCCCAGAATGGCAGTCAGTCCGGCATCTTCAAAGCGTTTTTTGTATGCCCACTGCCAGCTGTATTCAAAGTGTGCCTCGTCTTTAGGCTCGTAGTTTGCTGTATCCAGGTAGTTCACTCCCGCCTGAAGACACGCTTCCATAATCGTTAAATCCTGGTAGGGAAGTGCTACGTTAATAACGATTTCGGGTTTAAAACTGTTGAATAAAGACACAAGTTCATCCACATTGTCGGCATCTACCTTAGCGGTCTTGATGTTGGGGTTACCAATTGCTTTGACAATTGCGTCGCATTTTGACTGTGTGCGGCTGGCAATCATGATTTCAGAAAAGACTTCCGGATGCTGAGCCACTTTGTGTGCAACAACGGTACCTACACCGCCTGCACCGATAATCAATACTTTACTCATTTATTACTTTGAAACTTTAAATGCCCGGTAAACGTTACCGTTCAGTATGCAAAGATAGAAAATAATTCAAAATATGGTGCAGTATTCTGGGGATATACGTATTTTTGTAAATGAACAATTCTTAAAAATGGATTGTTTGTGAATTTGTGATTAAGATTAAAAAGGAAAAACAAGTTATGAATAAGAAGTATTTTGCAGCTGCAGCTTTGGCTTGCGCACTGATGAGTTGTGGAACCGGAAAGAATTCGGTAGCAGTAGTAGACTTTACAGGGGAATGGAATATTGTAGAAGTGAACGGAGAAAAGGTGAGTGCGGAAAATGCACCATTCTTGGGCTTTGACAAGGACGGACACCGTTTATATGGTAATGCTGGATGCAATCGCCTGATGGGAAGCTTTGAGTTGGATACCCTGAATGCCGGAAAAGTGAAATTTGGTCAGGTGGCTGCTACCCGGATGATGTGTCCGGATATGACGTTGGAGCAGAATGTGCTGGAAGCATTGAATAAAGTGGCTGGATATGAAACAGTAGGTGAAGATGTAGCACTGAACGATGCGGAAGGTAAACCGGTAATATTGTTGCAGAAGCGTGAAGTGGCAGAAGTATCTGTAAACGACCTGAATGGTGCCTGGGAAATTGTTTCTGTAAAAGGTAATCCTGTGAGGGAAGTGGAAAAACAGCCGCAATTGGTTTTTAATGTAGCTGAAAAAAGAGTACACGGTAATGCCAGTTGCAATACGATAAACGGTTCTTTCACACAGGAAGAAGGACAGGCTGCTTCTCTCCGTTTCAGTCAGATGATTTCTACCATGATGGCATGCCCGAACATGGATGTGGAGTCTTCTATCTTGAAAGCTTTGGATGAAGTACGTAGCTTTGAAATCAAGGCAGACGGAACCGTAAGCCTTTTGGGAGCAGACGGAGCAGAAGTATTGTCATTGAAGAAGCTGGCCGAAACAGAAGCTGAAGCTTGATAAATCTGCCGGCTGTAGTATAAGGTCCGAGGAAAAATATTATCTTTGCAGAAAGAAGCATAAACCTTATAATAATATGACTAAAAAAATACTTTTGTTGGGTTCCGGGGAACTCGGAAAGGAATTTACCATTGCTGCCCAGCGTTTGGGACAGTATGTAATTGCGTGTGACTCTTATGCTGGTGCACCGGCTATGCAGGTGGCAGATGCATGCGAGGTATTCAGTATGTTGGATGGAGAAGCTTTGGACCGTGTGGTAGAAAAGTATCGTCCGGATATAATTGTTCCTGAAATAGAAGCAATTCGTACTGAACGGCTTTATCACCTGGAAAAAGAAGGTATACAGGTTGTACCAAGTGCCCGTGCGGTGAATTTTACGATGAACCGTAAGGCTATCCGTGATTTGGCAGCGAAGGAACTGGGACTGAAGACGGCAAAGTATTTTTACGCTTCTTCTTATGAAGAACTGAAGGAAGCTGCCGGAAAGATTGGCTATCCTTGTGTCATCAAGCCGTTGATGTCTTCTTCAGGTAAGGGACAGTCTGTTGCCAAGAGTGAGGAAGACTTAAAGTATTCTTGGGAATACGGATGCAGCGGAAGCCGTGGGGATATTAAGGAACTCATTGTAGAAGAGTTCATTCACTTTGACAGTGAGATTACCCTGCTGACCGTGACACAGAAGAATGGTCCTACCTTGTTCTGTCCTCCTATCGGACACGTTCAGAAAGGTGGTGACTACCGTGAAAGTTTCCAGCCGGCTCATATCGCACCGGAACATCTGGCTGAGGCTCAGCAAATGGCAGAGAAGGTGACTCGTGCTTTGACGGGCTATGGCTTGTGGGGAGTAGAATTCTTCCTGAGCCACGAAAACGGAGTTTATTTCTCTGAGTTGTCTCCTCGTCCACACGATACAGGAATGGTTACACTGGCCAATACACAAAACTTGAACGAGTTTGAGCTGCATTTATATGCAGTGTTGGGACTCCCGATTCCAGGTATTACACAGGAACATATCGGAGCTAGTGCCGTAATTCTTTCTCCTGTTTCCAGCCAAAAGGCACCGCAGTATAGAGGAGAGGAACTTGTTTGCTCTCAGCCTAATACTTATCTCCGTATTTTCGGAAAACCTGCTACCCGCTTGAATCGTCGTATGGGAGTGGTGGTTTGCTATGACAAGAATGACGGTGATTTGGATGCACTGCGTGATAAGTGTAAGTCACTGGCTGCCAAGGTAGAAGTATATTGAGAATTGATTTATGTCATGAAAATTGCATAAATAAACGAAAAACTTCATTGCTATGTTTTAGAAATATGTTTTAAATACATATATTTGCGCTCGCAAAATTAAACTAAACATAAATGGCAGAAAACAAAACAGTGAAGTATCATATTCCTCACAGAGGGATATATATGTATTCTCATGTATACGAAGGAAAAACTGAAATGATTGTGCTGAATAGCACTGGTTCAGAACAAATTCTGGATAGTGAGTGCTATACTGTCTTAACTAAGGATTCTAAAGAAGGTAGAGATGTTTCGAGCGGGAAAAAGATTGACTTGACAAAGAATTTGGTAATTTCTCCTCGTAAATCATTGATTATTGAATTCTGAGAAATGTTTATAAATAAGGAGACTGTCGTGATGCTGAATCGGACAGTCTCCTTGTTTTTATACCATATCGTCTCCTGCTTTGGTGTATTTCACGCGAATTGTCTTATGGAACGGTATGAAACGTGAAACAATGGCTATGACCAGTGAGATGACAAACAGATAGCCTAATATGTGCTTGAGCGAAAGCAGAAGGCTTTGCTGCTGTAGAGTGGCATAGAGTGTCTGGGTAGCCATTTGTGTAGCTTCTGTATATTCGTGCCCTTGTGCCAGATGCTGTGTGAGGGACTGATTGAACTGGCTGGCAGCCAACGGGTCGGTCTGACTGATTGTTTCGGATAGGGAGTACATGTATTTTTGTTCCAGCCGATAGAGGGTATTGCTGTAAAAAGAGGTCGCCAGAATGGGGGCTAGTACTGAACGGAAGCAAATCAGGAAAAAGGCATTGGCCAGCAGGAATTTAGGATTCAGCTCCTCTACGGCGAACAGGGCAAAGGCTATGATGAGTACCAGCATGCCTAATCCTCTTAAGAATACAGGAAGAAAAAGCATCTCGTATGTGCTTTCAGGAGAAACCGTGAAATACAATATTCCGAAAAAGGCTGCAAAGCAACTCATGCCTCCGGCTATCAGAAAGCGGAAACGCCAGCGCTGCCAGCGGAACCACCAGAAGCAGATGAATGCTCCCAATGCATATCCCGGCAACAGATAGATGTAAAGCTGGTACGTGTGTGTACTGTCCACCTTCAGAATGCTGGTCATATAATTGGTCAGCAGGGTGGTGGAGGTACTGAAAAACATGACCAGCATCATGTAGAAGTAACCTACGATGGCTTTTGGCTGGTACAATGGAGCTAGGCTTACATACGGCTGCTTGGAGTGATATTGTTTCCAGATGAAGAACGCAATTAAGATGGGAGCGATGACCAGATAGATCCGGATCTTAAAGGAAGACGTCCAGTCGAGTACTTTCCCATAGTTGATGACGTACATCAGCATCAGCAATCCGGTGGCAATGACAAGCATTTCCCGAATGTGCAGTTCCGAAAGTCGGATGGGTTTAAGCGGACGGTTATGACGGAAACAGACGATGACAATCAGGATGGATGCCATGAGCATCATCATCATGAAGTAATACATGTATTGCCAGTTGTAGTGATAGGCCAGCTCAGCGGTCACAATCATGGACACTTGTCCTCCGGCAAATACTAACGGGTAGAAATAGGAGTAGAACTCACTTCGTACATTTTTCGGGCTGAAAATCTTAGTCGCTCTTCGGATGAACCAAAGCATGAGAAATCCTTTCAGAAAGCCGATAAAGAAACTGCAGATGATGACCAGGTCAATGTTTTGCGAACGGGCACATACCCAGCTGAGCAGGAACTGTATGCTCAGGTCGGTCAGTAGCAGAAACTTGGACGAAAGGGCATCAAGTACCTTGGGTACAATGGGGTAGGCTATGGCCATCCCGGCAGAAGCGGCATAGTATCCCATGGTGATGTCTTCTGTATTGGTTCCCAGTGTACTGGATACTTCGAGCATACTGCCGGTGTAGGAGCCGTTCAGCATGGTTACGGGAAGGATGATGAAGAAGATACATATCATCCCCAACCAGTCGGGAACCCATTGACGTACGGGGACGTCGAGTTGTTTCATGGTCATCATTTGCGTAAGGCTTCAGTTTCTACCATCATTCCGGCTCTCAGACTGCTCATTTCTTCCGGAGTTATGTCTTTCAGGTCAATTCTTACGGGGATACGTTGCTGTACTTTGACAAAGTTTCCGGCAGAATTGTCGGTAGGAACCAGCGAATATTTGGAGCCGGTGGCTTCCGAAATGGCCGTTACAGTGCCGTGAAAGACTTTTCCAGGGAGGGCGTCTACCTTGATGCGTACTTCTTGTCCGATGTAAATGTGGATAATCTGTGTTTCCTTGTAATTGGCTGTCACCCATTTATCCGTATTCCGAACTAGATACGAGATGGTTTGTCCTGCCTGTACATATTGACCGGGTTCCAGGGTTCGGCGTCCCATATAACCGTCATACGGAGCTGTCAGTACGGTATATGACAAATTAAGACGGGTCAAATCCAGGCTGGCTTCCTTGCTCAAGATGGCTGCTTCTGCGCTGGTGGTTCGTCGGGTAGTTTCCGTGAACTGCGATTGAGCCGCTTTTCGCTGTTCTAACAATGCCTGATAGCGGGCCTGGGCTGCTTCGTAAGACGCTTTGGCCTGCTCATACTGCTGTTCGGGCACAGATTCCTCTTTGAGCAGTCTGGCAAAACGGCGGTAGTCCTGCTCCAGCTGCCACAATTTGGCTTTCGCTTCGGCAATATTGGCATCTTGCACGGCGATGTTGGTTTGTGAAGTCTCTATGCCGGAATGAAGTACCTCTTTGGAACCTTTTACATCCAGCAGGGCAGCTTCCGCCTCTTTCACCTTTATCTGATACTCACGGTTGTCCAGTATCAGCAGTGTATCTCCCTGGTGTACATACTGATGTTCTTTGAAGCGTACTTCCTTGATGTAGCCGGAGGCACGGATGTTCAGCGGACTTACGTACTGGTCAATAAAGGCGTCGTTCGTAATTTCATAATGAATGTATTTCCAAAAGTAATTGGCCACCCATATCAGTCCGGAGCCGGCAATCAGAATACATAGAAAGTTGAGCAGGATGTTCTGCAGTCTTCTTTTCCGGAGTTTCTTGTGTGTATCTTGTAGCGTCATATTCTTTATAGTTTAGTGAAGTTATAATCTTCCGCAAGC
This sequence comes from Phocaeicola plebeius, assembly GCF_003437535.1. Classification (GTDB taxonomy): domain Bacteria; phylum Bacteroidota; class Bacteroidia; order Bacteroidales; family Bacteroidaceae; genus Phocaeicola; species Phocaeicola plebeius_A. The sequence goes on along the minus strand of NZ_QSQT01000006.1, from coordinate 97,914 downwards.
TTTTTGCAGCTGGTAGTAGGTGTAAATGATTCTGGTGCGCGAAGAAGTCAACTGTAGCTCGGCATTGAGCAACACGGAGTTGGCATCCAGCAGGTCGGTGAGTATGGCCAGCTGGTTCATGTAACGGTTTTGCATGATGCGGTAGTTTTCCTGTGCCTGGCAGACCGACAATTCCCAGGCTTCTTCTTCCTGCAAGGCTTCCTTGTGGCGCAGGATGGCGTTGTAAATATCCATCTGCAGCTGTTGTTTTTTCAGTTCTTCTTCTTTTTTCTGTACGGCAACCTGAAGCTGGCTTTCCTTGATTTTGTGTCCGTTCTTGAATAAGGAAGAGAGCGGATACGACACGGAAAGTCCGATGTTCCAGTTATTGTTGTATAAGTCGGTCATGGTACGCGTAATGGGGCGGGCCAGGGTGTTCGACGCATACAGGTTGATGTTCGGCCTGCGTGAGGCACGGTCTATCTCTATCTGGTTCTGGGCCAGTTCGGTTTCCTTGCGTAGCAGTTGCATGTCTGGTGCCAGCTCGTAGGCTGACAGGAGGTAGTCGTCGTAGCTGTCCAGCGGAGTAGCTTGCTGAAGCAGTGTCGTGTCGGGCGTAATAATCGGGTTACGGTCGTTTCCTAACAACAGGTTTAGTTGTTGCGACACGATGTGAATGCTGTTTTCCGTTTCCTGCAAAGACAGCCGGTCATTGGTCAGTTGCATTTCGCTGCGCAATACGTCATTGTTGGTGATAAGTCCCTCTTTCTTCATTTGACGTATATCTTGCAGGCGACGTTCGGATTCTTCGATGTTACGGGTAAGTACAAGATGCTGTTTGAATAAGGTGAAAAGCGTCAGGTACTGGTTGAGTAATCCCAATTTGATGTCGGCCTGATTCGTCATCCGTTGCAGTCTGGCTATTTCGGTTTCAATGTCTGCCTTCTGGATGGAACGGCGGATTTTTCCTCCCTGATAAAGCGGCTGGTTAAAGTCGACCGTATAATTCTGCGACCAGTCCGGAGTATCAGGGTAGGTGGGGTTGGAAAGCCCGTTCTGAAAGACCACGGGCTGACCGATGATGCCTCCTTTCAGCCCTATTTCCAAATCAGGAAGCAGGCCGGTTTTGGCATACAATTTCCGTTCATAAGCCATTCTTTCTTTCAGGCTGTCACTCTGCAATTGCAGGCTGCTTTTGATGCCCGATTCGAACAGTTGTTCGACCGACAAGAATAAAGAGTCCTGCTGTGCCTGTGCGGAAACAGCCCAAAACAGACTACCTGTAAAAATCAGTTTTCGTATGATGTTAGAAACCTTCAAGGACATTTTGTACTGTTTTTAATTCAGATAATATCTTTGCCGTTCGTTCGGTAGACAATATTTCTTCTGCATTGGCGTATACCAGATTAAGAATCGGGCGAATCTGGACTTTAAGTGCTTCCCCTTCAGGAGTGAGGTACACCAGTTTGTTGCGTCGGTCGTTCGTATCCTCTTTCCGGTAGACATATCCCTTCTTTTCCAGGTTGTTCATCAGATTGGTCAGGCAGGCTTTGTCCTTGGCTGTACGTTCAGCCAGTGCCTGTTGGGTAATGCCCTGTTCATGCCAGAGACTGCTTAAAACTTGAAGCATTTCGAAGGTGATGCCAGCATTATTATCTTTTAGGGTGCGTTGCATGGCGCGTCGAAAGGCCATGCGAGTGCGGAAAATTTGTATCATGAGTTCCCGGAACTCGTTTCCTTCTTTCATTTTATGAGGTGATTTTTTAGTTATCCGGCTACAAATATAGCTCCTTTTTTTTGAAGTAGTAAAATATTTGACTATTTTGTAGGGAGAAACCTGTGCTTTCATTTGAAAGCGGAGGGGGAAATTCTCAGTACTTCCGAAGGAGTACTCCAGTACTTTCAAGGAAGTACTCGAATACTTTCGGGGAAGTACTTCAGTACTGCCTAAGAAGTACTGAAAAGTAACAATAGGTTTATAATGAGTGTGTTAGAATTTCAGGTAACCGTTCTCTTGCCGGATGATTTCCTCGGAAACTAAGTAGGATACCACTTTAATCAGGTGGTTTTCAGTTACTTGCATTTTGTCCTTTATCTCTTGCAACGAAAGCGGATTTTCTTTCAGTAATGCTTGCAATTGCTGACTGATGGCTTCAAACTCTCCCGACTTTAGGCCGGACTGATGTTGCTGCAGGCATACGTCACATTGCCCGCAATTGTGCTCGTTCTTTTCACCGAAATAGCGTAACAGCATCCGGCTTCGGCAGCGGTTCTCGCTTTCTGCATATTCTATCATGGCGTTGATACGCTGCACATAGCTTTCTTTTCTGTCTTCGTAGACTTCCTTACTTAAATAAACGCGTTCCGTTTCTTGTCTTTCGCGCGTATAGATAATGTAAGGTGTCTTTTTTGCGGGGATATAATGCAGGATATGCTGCCGGCTCAGCGAGAGCAGGGTTTCATAGATTTGTTGTTTGCTCAGTCCCGAACGGGTCGACAGATTGTCTTCACTGAAATAAGCATAGTCCGTGAAAAGCCCGGTGTAGGTTCTCAGTAGGATACGAAGCAGTTTCTCTGTGTCTTCGCTTTGTTCGCGGATGCGGTACAGTTCTTCCTTGGTGATGGTGAACATGATGCGCGAAGCATTATCTTGCTCATCGGTATATTCCAGATAGCCTGCGCGAGTCAGGATTTTCAAGGCACTGTCGGTCTGTACGGGAAAGTGCCTGAAGTTACGGCAGAATTCATCGATATTGAACGCGAAGGTGCAGCCTCTTCCGTCTCCCATGGCCATTTGGTAATAGAAGTTGATGTCTTCGTAAATTTTTCGGATATAACTTTTCTCGGGAAATGTATCGCTTACCCGCTGTTTGAGTGTGATTTTATCGCGGGCACAGAACAGCAGTACGGCATAGGCTTTCATGCCGTCTCTTCCAGCTCGTCCGGCTTCCTGAAAGTAGGCTTCGGGCGAGTCGGGCACATCGGCATGGATAACCACGCGTACGTCTGGTTTGTCAATTCCCATACCAAAGGCATTGGTGGCTACCATTACACGGAATTCTCCTTTCAGCCAGGCTTTTTGTCGGGAATCTTTGGTCTCGTCGTTGAGTCCGGCATGATAAAAAGTGGCTGTGATGTGGTTGCGGTTCAGGAACTGGGAAATCTCTTTCGTCTTTTTCCGGTTGCGGGTATAGACAATTCCCGACCCGTCGACGCGTTGCAGGATGTGGAGCAGTTCGCTTTCCTTGTCTTCCGTATGACGTACCACGTAGGCCAGGTTCTTCCGTTCAAAGCTCATGCGGAACACATTTTCCTGGCGGAACTGAAGGCGTTGCTGGATGTCGCTGACCACTTCCGGAGTGGCAGTGGCCGTCAGTGCGATGACGGGAACTTCCGGGAGTAGCTGACGTATATCCGCTATTTTCAGGTAAGCAGGGCGGAAGTCGTATCCCCATTGCGAGATGCAGTGTGACTCATCCACGGTGATGAGGCTGACGTGCATGCTGCGGAGTTTGATTTGAAAGATTTCGGTGTCCAGTCTTTCCGGAGATACATAAAGGAATTTGTAGTTGCCGAAGATGCAGTTCTCCAATGCGATGACAATCTCTTCGCGCGTCATGCCGGAATAGATGGCGGTTGCTTTGATGCCCCGTTCGCGCAGGTTTCTCACCTGGTCTTTCATCAGGGCAATCAGAGGGGTAATGACCAGGCATAACCCTTCTTGGGCGAGGGCGGGCACTTGAAAGGTGATGGATTTACCACCTCCTGTGGGCATGAGTCCCAATGTGTCCCGGCCTTCGCCTATGCTGCGGATAATGTCTTCCTGTATGCCTCGGAAATTGTCATATCCCCAGTATTGTTTCAGGATTTTTCGGTAGTCAGTCATGAGTCGCTAACTTCGACTGGGCTTGATGTCTTCTATCTGTAGTTGGATTTCTCCCCGCTTATGGGTATTTTCCTCAATGGTATAACAGATATTGAACGACTGTTTGGTCTTGATGTAACGCACCTGTGAACTTTGTCCGAAAGCGATACCGTTCATGACGTTGTTCGACTTGTTGTCCACCAGTTCCAGTTTGATGTGTTCCTGGTCTCTTCCTACCACCTTGCTGGTACCATAATCGTACACATTCAAGGTTGCGAAAACAGGCTTGTGGTTCTCTGGACCAAATGGGTTGAACTTCTTCAGGTCGAAGAAAAACTTCGGAGTAATGTCTCTGAAGTCCAGTTGTGCATCAATCTGGATGGTAGCGTTGGTCTGCTCCGGAAGAATGTGGTTGGTTACGTATTCTTCAAACCGTCTGGTAAATTCCGGCACATTTTCCACCTTCATGGATAAACCGGCCGCATAGGTATGCCCGCCAAAATTCTCCAGTAGGTCACGGCAATGTTCTATGGCTTTGTATACATCGAAGCCGGAAACAGAACGTGCTGATCCCGTAGCCAGGTTCTCGGTACGTGTCAAGACCACGGCAGGACGGTAGTAGATTTCCGTCAGACGCGAAGCGACAATTCCGATGACTCCCTTGTGCCAGTCCTCATTGAAAATCACGATAGATCTTCTTTCAGACAAGTCGGACAGGTTATCCACGATTTTATTGGCCTCTTCTGTCATGTTCTTGTCGAGGTCCTTACGCGTTTCGTTGTAGCTGTTGATGCGGTTGCTCTTTTTCAATGCAGACGCAAAATCCTTTTCAATCAGCAAGTCGACCGCTTCCTTTCCGTTTTGTATTCTTCCCGAAGCATTGATGCGGGGACCTATCTTGAATACGATGTCACTCATCGTAATTTCTTTTTCAGCCAGTCCGCATACATCAATAATGGCTTTCAGGCCGATGCTGGGATTAGCATTGAGCTGACGCAGTCCGTGATAGGCCAAAATACGGTTTTCTCCCATAATAGGTACAATGTCGGATGCGATGCTGACTGCTACCAAATCGAGCAGGGGAGTAAGCTGATGAAACTCAATGCCGTTGTTCTGGGCAAAAGCTTGCATAAACTTGAATCCTACTCCGCAACCAGACAGGTGTTCGTATGGATACGTAGAATCCGGACGCTTGGCATTCAGAATGGCGGCAGCAGGAGGAAGTACCTCATCGGGTACATGATGGTCGCAGATAATGAAATCGATGCCTTTTTCTTTGGCGTAACTGATTTCTTCTACCGCCTTGATACCACAGTCCAGTACGATGACCAGTTTTACTCCGGTAGAGTAAGCATAGTCGACTCCCTTTTTTGACACACCATACCCTTCATTATATCGGTCGGGGATATAATAATCGATGTTCGAGTAGAACTGTTGAAGAAATTTGAAAACAAGGGCGACAGCCGTAGTGCCGTCCACGTCATAATCTCCATACACCAGGATACGCTCTTTTCGTCCCATGGCCAGGTTTAGGCGTTCCACTGCCACGTCCATGTCGTTCATTAGGAACGGGTCATGGAGGTCATTAAGCTGAGGTCGGAAAAACCGTTTGGCCTCTGCGGCAGAATGGATACCTCTTTCCTGCAGTAGCTTACATAAAATAGGACTGATGCCAATCTCTCTGGAGAGGGCTCTGGCAGCTTCTCTTTCTTGAAGTGTTGGAGGTTGATAGTTCCATTTGTAGTTCATTTATATATGTTTTTTCTTTTTTTTCTTTTCGGGTGGGGGTTCGCCAATCTGCCGGTTGTAAGCCTGTACGACTTTGTTGCAGTAACCAAATCGGCAAAACTTGTAATTGGATAAAATCTTCTTATCCACTTCAATCCGTAAAATTAGTAAAAAGAAAGAAAAAAGCGGCTCATTCCATCTTAAATTTATGGAACGAGCCGCTTTTTATTTATAATTAGTCTATATAATAGGACCTTAGAATCCTAATTTTTTTGCGATGTGTGCAGGGATTGCTTTCTTGTTCACCAGTATGTTCATGGTTTTGTATTTGGCAAAAGCTTTAGATGCATACCAGATACCTTTGTACTTGCCGCTTAATCCCCATGAGTTTTTCACCATGTAGTATTCTTTGCCGTTCTGGTCTTTAGCGATACCGTAGATAAGCATTCCGTGGTCATCGGTAGTTTCCCAGTTGTCGAATGCTACCTGACGCATTTCCTGAGTCACTTCAATTTCAGGAAGCGGTTTGCTGGTCAGTTCCTTGCGCTTGTCTGCTTTGCTCAAGCCCAGCCAGTGTGCCATATCTGAACCAGTCAGTTCGGCTCCTTTTTCTGCATTCGGACATACGGCAATACCGTCGCGGGTAAATCCTTCTTCGCTGACATCAGCTCCCCATGCGAAAGTATATCCGTTGTTGATGGCATTGTCCATCACTTCCATCAGTTCATCGATAGGCAAGTTGTAAGACAATGCGTTGCGCCAGTTGTCCTGTACCTCGATGCTGAAGGTCTGGTAGAAAGGATGATGTGTGTAAGAAGTCAGTGATACATAGTCGTTCATATTCAGTCCAAGCACTTCATCTGCAAATGTTCTCGGAGTGTAAGTCTTTCCTTTGTAGGTAAATTCTTTTGGACATTCTCCCAGGTAAGTATCGTAAATGGCTGTGACGCCTTTTTTCCATACCGGACTCAGTTTGCTCTGATTGCCTTTTCCAATAGCTTGTACGTATGCTCCAGCTACCGCATCCAGCTCATTGTGGTTAGGCAGTGAGTCACCGTATTCGATACCCGGCATTACGTCCTGAGGAACCATACCGTAATTCTTGTAGCAGAAAACGATGTCTTCAAAGCTTCCGCCCGGTGAGAACGAAGCATCTCCGTGATAGCGTACATAATTTACCGCACGGTCTTCCATGGTTTTGTGCACTACAAACATTTCAGAAAGGTCAAACTCTCCTTTTCCTTCACGCAGCAATTCTGATTCCAGAAATCCAAGGCTGGAGAATGACCAGCATGTACTTGAACGATTCTGGTTCTTTATGGAAGTAATAGGGTTTTCTTTTACGGTTGTAAATACGAATCCTTCTTCAGCTTTGTCTTTCTTCGGATTTTTTGCATAGATGTTACCAAAGCAAAGTCCTGCAACAGCTACTAAAATCAGTTTGTTCATTGTTTTGATCTTTATGGTTATAGAGTTAATAAATACGTAATTATTCATTCATGATGGCTTCTACCTCATCAAACGTGATGGGGATACGTTTTTCGCCCAGGAATCTGGATCCGTTTTCGGTAATCAGGATATCATCTTCCAGACGGATACCTCCGAAGTCCTTGTATTTTTCGATTTCATCGAAATTCAAGAAATTGGTGTGTAGTTTTTCTGCCTTCCATTTATCAATCAGGGCTGGAATAAAGTAGCATCCCGGTTCATCGGTAATGACAAAACCCTTCTGGAGTTTTCTTCCCATACGGAGCGAAGCCAGTCCGAACTGAGTGGATGGTTGCACTTCTTCGTCATAACCCACGTAGCACTGGCCTAAGTCTTCCATATCGTGTACGTCCAGTCCCATCATGTGTCCCAATCCGTGCGGCAGGAATAAGGCATGAGCGCCTGCAGCTACAGCTTCATCGGTATTTCCTTTCATCAAGCCCAGTCCTTTCAGCCCTTCTGTAAGTACCTTACATACTTCCAGGTGTACCGACTTGTATGTCACTCCTGGTCGTGCCAGTTCCAGTGCCTTGTCATGGCAGGCAAGTACGATGCCGTAGATGTCACGCTGGCGACCAGTAAATTTTCCTCCTACAGGGATTGTACGGGTATGGTCTGAACAGTAATAATTCATCAGTTCGGCTCCTGCATCCGTCAGCATTAGTCTGCCTTCTTGCAAGATGTGACTGTGGTCGTGATTGTGCAGGGTCTGTCCGTTTTGCGTAAGAATAGTGGCAAATGAAACCATTCGTCCGTAAGATGAAGCGATACCGTCAAGCACTCCGGCTATGTATTGCTCGGATACTCCCGGTTTGCACAGACGCATGGCTGCCGTATGCATTTCATATCCTACGTTGCAGGCCTTGTCGATTTCTGCGATTTCACATTCTTCTTTTACTGAACGCAACGATACGACCGCCTTAATCAGTTCAAGAGAAGCGTGCTGTTTAGTCATGGATGCCCGGATACCTGTCAAATCTTCCAGCAGCATCATATTATCGTAGCGATAGGGAGGGAGGAAGTGGATTTTTCTTCGCTGAGCGATGGCTTTTCCCACTATTTCTTTCAACATATCGAAAGGATAGCTTTTCTCAACTCCCACCTGTGCCGCCAGTTCTTTTACACTGGGTTGCGGGCCCATCCAGATGATGTCGTCCATGTCGACATCATTTCCAAAGAAATAATCTTTGCCATTGTCTATGTCGATGATGCCGGCATAACCCGGGTGTGAATGTCCGAAGAAATAGACAAAAGAACTGTCTTGTCTGAACTTGTATGTGTTGTCGGGGTAGTTGGCCGGTGCTTCATTGTTTCCTAAAATAAGAATGATACCGTTGCTCATCTTTTCCCGCAGCGCTTTCCGACGTTTTTGATAAGTAAGAGAATCAAACATAGTTATTTCTTTTTGATGTAATGTTTGTGAAAATAATGTTGCAAATGTAGTAAATAAAATAGAAAAAATGGCTGCGGTGTAATGGAAAAACATATATTTGCAATTACCAAGATTACTTTAAAAACTGAGGTCGTATGAATCTGGATTTGCAAAAAACAGGGTTGGTTCTCGAAGGAGGAGGTATGCGAGGGGTGTTTACTTGTGGAGTCTTGGATTTCATGATGGATCACCACATGCAGTTCCCTTATGTGATAGGTGTGTCAGCAGGAGCTTGTAACGGATTGTCGTATATGTCTCATCAGCGAGGGCGGGCAAAGTTTAGCAACATCGATATGCTGGCAGAATATCATTATATCGGTTTGAAATACCTCTGGTATCAGCATAGTATTCTGGATCAGCATTTGCTTTATGACTTGTTTCCCACCAAGATTCTTCCCTACGATTTTCAAGCCTATTTTAATAATCCTGCCCGTTTTGAAATGGTAACGACCAATTGCGTGACGGGAAGGGCTTGTTATCTGGAAGAGAAAGAAAACCGGGATGGCTGGAGATTGGTGGATATTGCCAAAGCTTCAAGCAGTCTTCCGTATGTCTGTCCGATTACGTATGTAGATGGGCGTCCTATGCTCGATGGAGGTATTGTTGATTCTATACCTGTCTTGCGGGCCATGAGTCAGGGCTATGAAAAGAATGTAGTAGTTCTCACTCGTAACAGAGGCTATCGTAAGACTGAAAAAGATATTCGGGTTCCCCGGTTCATTTATCGCCGTTATCCTCGGCTGAGGTTAGTGCTTAGCCGACGCTGTGCGGTGTATAATGAGCAATTGGAGATGGTCGAAAAATTAGAAGATGAAGGACGTATCATAGCGATTCGGCCGGAAAAGAAAGTGGTGGTGAATCGTATCGAGAAGGATATTAAGAAACTGACCGAATTATATGAGGAAGGATATGCCTGTGCGGAGAAAGTGTTGACACCTTATTTGAAAGTATAGGACATAAAAAAATCCGGAATGAACTTCCGGATTTTTTTATTATTTATTTTGCGAAGCTGACTGCGCGGGTTTCACGGATAACCGTAATCTTAACTTGTCCCGGATAAGTCATTTCGTCCTGAATCTTCTTGGCGATTTCAGTTGATAAGCTTTCTGTCTGTTTGTCGTCAATCTTGTCGGCACCGACAATGACACGCAACTCACGACCAGCCTGGATAGCGTAAGTCTTGGTTACACCCGGATAAGACATAGCCAATTGTTCGAGGTCATTCAGACGTTTGATGTAAGCCTCTACAATTTCCCGGCGTGCTCCCGGACGTGCACCAGAGATAGCGTCACATACTTGTACGATAGGAGCCAGAAGGCTGGTCATTTCTACTTCGTCGTGGTGTGCACCAATGGCATTGCAGATATCTGCTTTTTCTTTGTACTTTTCAGCCAATTTCATGCCCAACAGTGCGTGTGGCAATTCCGGTTCTTCATCGGGCACCTTACCAATATCATGTAGCAGTCCGGCACGTTTTGCTTTTTTCGGGTTCAGACCTAATTCAGAAGCCATTACTGCGCACAAGTTAGCTGTCTCACGTGCATGCTGCAAAAGATTTTGTCCGTATGAAGAGCGGTATTTCATTTTACCGATAATACGAATCAGTTCAGGATGCAATCCGTGGATACCCAGGTCGATTGTAGTACGTTTACCTGTTTCAATGATTTCGTCTTCCACTTGCTTGCGTACTTTTGCAACCACTTCTTCAATACGTGCCGGGTGAATACGACCGTCAGTTACCAGCTGATGCAAAGCCAGACGTGCAATTTCGCGGCGTACCGGGTCAAAGGCTGAAAGTACGATTGCTTCCGGTGTGTCATCCACTACAATCTCTACACCTGTAGCGGCTTCCAGTGCGCGGATATTACGTCCTTCACGTCCGATGATGCGTCCTTTGATTTCATCCGATTCAATGTGGAATACAGTGACAGAGTTTTCAATGGCAGTTTCAGTAGCCACTCTCTGAATAGACTGAATTACGATACGTTTCGCTTCACGGTTTGCGGTAAGCTTGGCATCGTCCATGATGTCATTGATGTAAGACTGCGCTTGTGTCTTCGCTTCTTCCTTCAGTGATTCCACCAAGCGTTCTTTTGCTTCTTCAGCTGACAGGCCTGAGATTGTTTCCAGTTTTTCTCTTTCCTGTGCCTGAAGGTTATCTAATTCCTCTTTCTTCTTTTCAATAATTACCAGCTGAGCATCCAGATTTTCTTTGATCGCTTCTGTTTCATTGCGTTTACGCTGAAGTTCTTCGTTCTTCTGGTTGAGCACCATTTCGCGTTGCTTTAACTTATTCTCAGCTTGCTGGATTTTCTGATTACGCTGGGCAACCTCTTTTTCCAAATCCGCTTTTTTATTCAAGAATTTTTCCTTTACTTCCAGAAGCTTGTTCTTCTTGATTACTTCAGCTTCAGTTTCGGCTTCTTTGATAATTGTGTCATATTTTGTCTTTAAGCCGTACTTAAAGAATCCATACGACAATGCCCCTCCCACCAGGAAGGCCACAATTGTTAGTATTACTGTCGTCAACATTATAATTAATTTAAGTATATAAATAAAAAAACGCATAAACTCATCCGTTGGGAAAATCCCTTCGAATAAAGCTTATGCGTGAATTTCCTGTTATAATATCTTTCTATAAACCTTCGCCCCGGTCAGGTTGGATACATCTTTCAATATCCTCTTCCAGTTCTTTAAGTTTTTCCATATAAGGTCGGGTGTCATTTCTTCCTTTCATGGATATATTTTCATACGCCAAATCAAGTGCCACCATCTTCCAGTGTTGTATACTGTTGAATTCAGGAAAAGCACTGCGATATTTATTCAGTTTATAGTTAATCTGTTTGGCAGCTTCCCGGTAAGCTTCCTCTTCCGCAGGGAGTATGGACACAGGATACCGTTCGTTGTCAATTAGTAGATTAAATCTCTTTTTTTCGTCCATAAAAGTATATACTTTACCGCATTGTTATTCATTCAGCAAAGCGATGCATTTATCGACTTCACGCACAAGTTTCGCCAGTCTTTGTTTCGTATCGCGGAGGTCATTGTCGTTGATACTGAGTATGCGGGCGTTTTTCAAGTTGATATACTTGGCTTCCAATTCTTTATTATTACATTCCAATTGGGCTATTTCTGCACTCTTTCTGTCAATTTCATTTCTCAATGAGAGGTTTTCTTTTTTCAACTCTTCATAAAGAAACAGCAATTGTCTGAGTTTGCCTTCGAAAGTATGTAACAGTTTTTTGTCCTCTTCCGTCATTCGTATATCAAAAATGTGTATACAAATATACTGTATTGGTTGGAAAATCAAAAATATTTGTTGTGGATTTTATTAAAATTTGTGAGATTTCGTGGGTGTCAAATCTTTGCGAATGGATTTTTTCTATCAGATAATTCTTTTTACCTTTGTCGTTGCATTGAGGTGACATTAAATGCAGTGTTTTTTAATCTTTTAAAAATCAAAAAGTTATGTATACAGTAATTAAACGCATGGAAATTTCGGCTTCACATCGCCTGAAACTTTCTTATGAGAGCAAGTGTGAAAACCTGCATGGTCACAATTGGATTATCACCGTATATTGTCAGGCAGAGCAATTGAATGAAGATGGTATGGTAGTTGATTTTACGCATATAAAGGAAGTGGTAAAAGGGCAGCTTGACCATAAGAATCTGAACGATGTGCTTCCTTGTAATCCTACGGCCGAAAATATTGCCCGGTGGATTTGTGAGCAAGTACCCCATTGTGTAAAGGTGGAAGTGTGTGAGTCTGAAGGTAATCGGGTGATTTATGAAAAAGATTAATGAGATATTTTATAGCCTTCAGGGGGAAGGCTTCCATGTGGGTACACCTGCCGTCTTTGTCCGTTTTTCGGGATGTAATTTAAAATGTGAGTTTTGTGACACGCGCCATAAAGAAGGAGTCATGATGTCGGATGAAGAGATACTGGAACAAGTCTGTCAATATCCCTGCAAGACGGTAATTTTGACAGGTGGTGAGCCGGGACTTTGGGTGGATGAAGATTTAGTTGCTGCCTTGCATAAGGCTGGAAAATACGTTTGCATTGAAACGAATGGCACATGTGTACTTCCGGAGTCGATTGACTGGGTTACCTGTTCTCCCAAATTAGGTGCTTCGTTACGTGTCCGTCGTATGGATGAGGTGAAGGTGGTTTTTTTAGGGCAGGATGTATCCCCTTATCTTCAATTAAAGGCTTCTTCTTATTTTTTGCAGCCCTGTTCTTGTCGGAATACGGCAGAGGTCATAGAATATATCAAGTCTCATCCTCAGTGGCGACTGAGTCTGCAGATCCATAAACTGATTGATATTCCCTGAATTCTGTCATACAATTTGTAAGAATAAGCATTTTGCGGAAGTTGTTGTTTTTTAACATCCTTCTCCTCCGTTTTTGTTAATAAACATATTTTTTTGTTTGAAACAGATGAAAAAAAGATACTCCTGCTGAACACTTTCAGCAGGAGTATCACAACACAAAAACTAAACTAGACTTAACTAAACTATTCTAAAAGAAGTTTCACAACTTCCGTTTTATTATGTACGTCACAAATATAGGGTTTAGATTGATTGTCTCCAAAGAAAAACAGTAAAAAAAACGATTGTTTCAAAAAAAAAGGTTGAAAATACAACAAAAACTCAAATAGTATGTTTGTTAACATAATTTTGGAGCTCTTGTTTGTAGCTGTCCGATATAGGGATGTAGTCCTTTCCAAAAACAATCCTTCCTTTTTCTATGATTTTTATTTTTTGTTTTTGCACAATGAAAGACCGGTGAATCCGGATAAACCGGTTAGCCGGTAGTTTGTCTTCCATCATTTTCATACTGACCAGTGAAAGTATGGGGCGTGGATTATCTTCCAGATGTATCTTGATGTAGTCTTTCAATCCTTCAATGTAAAGAATCTTATCCAGTTCGATTTGAATCAGCTTATAGTCACTTTTCACATAGATATACTTCAAGTCATCTGACGATTGTATGTCAGCTGGTGATGTTTCGGCCTTTTGAAGCAGTTCAAACCATTGCACCGCTTTGTTGACAGCTTTCATAAAATCTGTATAGCTGATAGGTTTGAGCAGGTAGTCAAGGGCATTTACCTTATATCCGTCTAATGCATATTGTCCGAAAGCTGTGGTAAATATGATACGCGTATTTCCTGGGACGATTTTGGAAAATTCCAGTCCGTTCAATTCCGGCATTTGAATATCCAGGAAAATAAGATCCACGGGATGCTCGGTCAGCAGCTCCATAGCCTGAATGGCACTGGAGTATGCACCACACAGCTCGAGTGATGGCGTTTTCTTTACATAACTTTCCAGCAGGCCGAGTGCCAGAGGTTCATCATCGACAATAGCGCATTTTACTATCATGGCAGTATCTTTTTATTGTTGTCAGGAATTTTAATGGTCAGTATGGAACTGTATTCTTTCTGGTTCGAACTGATTTGCTGGTGCCATTCATAGCGTCCGGCATACAGCAGTTCCAGTCTTTTGCGTACTTGTTCCAGTCCGATGCCCGAACCACTTTTATCCATTGCGTTCTTCGGATAATTGCTATTTCGTATTACGCAATGGATTTCATCATCCTTTTCTGTTAGCGTAATGTCTATAAAGCTGGGTTCGGTAGGAGAGATTCCATGCTTGAAGGCATTTTCAATAAGTGAAATAAACAGCAGCGGAGCTACCGGGCTTTGGCTGTCTGGTCGGATTTGAAAATTTGTATTGATTTTGACTGCAGATGAAACCCGGATTCGCATGAGTTCGATATAGTTTTGAATAAATTCCACCTCTTTAGTCAAGGGAACAAATGTTTCCTGATTATCATACAGAACATAACGCAGCAGTTTACTGAGCTCTTGGATGGCTTGCTGTGCTTTTTCCGTATCAAAGGCCGTCAGGGCATAAATATTGTTCAGGGTGTTGAGCAAAAAATGCGGATTCAGCTGGTTGCGCAAGTTTTTCAGTTCTGCTTCTGTCCGGCTTTTCACTGCTTCACGGCGTTCCAGTTCCGTGGCACTCCAACGCAGACTCATACGGATGGCTACACTTAATCCTACGGTAAAGATCATGCTCGTGATGTCTCTTATATAAAATATGTATTGAGGAGGCAAATGAGGGCGTCGTGGAGCCGGGGGAGGAAAGGCTATGATATTATGCCAGTAGCGGAGTCCAATGGATACCACTAAAATAAGGAGGATATTCAAGAGGATAAACTGTCCCGTATGCTCCTTAAAAAGAACCTTAGGAATAAATAACAGGTAATTGATATAAAAGATAACGAAGAAAGAAAGAGACACGCCAGAATGGTTGATAAACTCTCTCCAGTCGATACTGCCGCTGTCATCTTGGGTAAAGAACAGTGGAAATCCGAAAAATAATCCCCAGCATATAATGTGGATTGTTAATTCAAGTAAGCGGTGCTTGTTGTGAGTTATATGAACCATACGGAATTGATTTAAAACAAAGATACGATTTTTTTTAATAAAAGTCCGGCTACCTCAAGCGGTTTATGTTGGGAAACATTCACTGCTGAATGGCAGCCGGACAGGAAACCAAAGTTATGAAGAACAAAGTAGTTCCGTTATTTATTCATAGCGCAGTGCCTCAATCGGGTCAAGGTCGGCCGCTTTTTTAGCCGGATACCACCCGAAGAATACACCGGTAAATGTACAGACGGCAAACGAGAGCAATACGCTCCAGGGCTGGATGAAGACAGGCCAGTGAGCCACACTCTTGATGATGAAGCTGGCACCGCAACCCAAGATTACTCCAATCAAACCTCCGGTGATACTGATCAGGATAGATTCTATCAGGAACTGCGACAGAATATCAATTCCTCTTGCCCCTACAGACATACGAAGTCCGATCTCACGTGTACGTTCCGTTACACTCACATACATGATGTTCATGATACCAATACCACCCACTACCAATGAGATTCCGGCAATGCAGGCCAGCAGGGTCGTCATCAAGTCGGTTGTGGTATTCAGCATGGAGCTAAGTTCCTGCTGTGTACGTATGGTGAAATCATCGTCGTCTGCTTCTTTCAGTTTGTGTTCACGTCGTAAAATATTTGTGATTTCATCTACGGCTTCTTCCGTCATGTCTTCCGTCAAGGCAGAGGCAAAAATACCGCTCAGGTAAGTTTGTGCCAGCAAACGTTTCATTACGGTGGTGTAAGGAGACAATACCACATCGTCCTGGTCCATGCCCATAGAGTTGTATCCTTTGGATTTCAGCACGCCCACTACCCGCAAAGGCACCTGGTTACAGCGGATAATCTTTCCAATCGGGTCCTGACCGTCGGGAAACAGGTTGTCTACAATTGTTTTACCGATAACACAGACTTTGGCAGCTGTACGTATATCCTCTTCAGTAAACATTTCACCTTGCTCTACGGTAAGCTGGCGAATTGTAAGGTAGCCAATGCTGACTCCGCTGACAGAAGAAGGGTAGTTGTTGGAACCCGAAATCAACTGTCCGGAGGCAGATACATTCGGACTGATGGCCGACAAGTACATACACTCGTCGCGCAGTGTTTCATAATTCTCCAGTTTCAGTGTCTGCATGCTCGAAGGGTCCTGCCGGACTCCACCTCTCATTTCAGCTCCCGGATGAATCATAATCATGTTGGAGCCCATTTCAGAAATCTGCTTCTGGATGCTTCGTTTAGAGCCTTGTCCGATGGCCAGCATGGCAATGACAGAAGCCACACCGATGATGATTCCCAACATGGTCAGGAACGCACGGAGCTTGTTGTTGGCCAAAGCTCTGAAAGCTATTTTAAAAAGGTTTGTTCCGTTCATAAGTCATTTCTTAATTAGTCACGTCAATCGTCGTCATTTTTCGGCAGGGCAGCTAATGCTTCTGCTGCTGACAGAATATGAGGGTTGGTCACGTCTTCAATGACATGTCCGTCACGCAGGCGGATATTCCGGCTGCTGTATTGTGACAGTTCCGGGTTGTGTGTCACG
Source organism: Phocaeicola plebeius (assembly GCF_003437535.1). GTDB lineage: Bacteria > Bacteroidota > Bacteroidia > Bacteroidales > Bacteroidaceae > Phocaeicola > Phocaeicola plebeius_A. Next base: position 81,436 of record NZ_QSQT01000006.1, on the reverse strand, counting down.
AAGATAATGGTACGTCCTTCCTGGTGCAGTTTCTGGAAAAGAACCAGAATCTCAAATGAAGTACGTGTATCCAGGTTACCGGTAGCCTCGTCTGCCAGGATTACCGCCGGATTGTTGACCAGTGCGCGGGCGATGGCCACACGCTGCATCTGTCCTCCTGACATCTGGTTGGATTTATGTTCCAAGCGGTCAGCCAGCCCTACAGCTGTTAAGGCCTCAATGGCACGCCGACGACGTTCGGCTGCACTGACTGAGCTGTTGTACATCAGAGGAAGTTCCACATTTTCTACGGCTGTAGTTTTCGGCAGCAGGTTGTAGTTCTGGAATACAAATCCGATTTTCCGGTTACGCAATACTGCCCTTTGCGGCTTGCTCATGGTGCGTACGGATACTCCGTCGAGCAGATACTCTCCGCTGGTGGGTGTATCCAGGCATCCCAAGGTGTTCAGTAAAGTAGATTTTCCTGAACCGGATGTTCCCATGATGGTGACGAATTCTCCTTCCTGTATGCTGAATGAAACTCCGCGCAAGGCATGGACTGTTTCGTCTCCCACCTGGAAATTCCGTTTGATATTTTGCAATTCTATGACAGTCTTTTTCATAAGAGTATCTCCTTATTTCTGTTTTTTCTTGTCACCTCCCGGAGGGCCTGGCATGAACGGGCTTCTTTCACTGCCAGCCATTTCATCAGCATTGTTTTCGAAGCCTTTCAGTACGGTTTCTGTTACGATAGGAGTACCTTCGTTCAGTCCTTCCAGAATTTCAGTATGACTTCCGTCGCTCAGACCGATTTTTACAGGATGTGCCGTGAATCCGTTGGCGTCCATAGTCCATACCTTGTGTGTACCTTCGCAGTCTGTAATAGTCTTGTTGCCCACCAACTGTTTTTCCGGTGTAAAACGCAGTGCCTTGTTGGGTACCGTTATCACGTTGTCACGGGTGTCGGTGTAGATGGTCACGTTGGCAGTCAGCCGGGGTTTCAGTTTCAAATCCGGGTTGTCGGCAGTAATTACCACTTCGTAAGTGACAACTGTTTCGCTGCTTGTGCTGGTACTGCTTGAACTGCTGCTGTTTACACTACCCAAGCGAATCTGGTATACCTTTCCTTCGAATACGTCATCAGGATAGGCATCTACGGTAAAGGTTACTCGGGCACTGTCTTTTATTCCGGCAATGTCAGCTTCATCCACATCGGCTACTACCTGCATCTTTGTCAAGTCGGCCGCAATGGTGAACAGTGTCGGAGTTTCAAAACCGGAAGCCACGGTCTGTCCTTCTTCCACGTCCTTGCTCGTTACGATACCATTAATCGGAGAAGTGATAGTGGCGTATGAAAGATTCCGTTCCGCTTTGGCTAAGGCTGCTTGCGTCTGTTCGTATGTACTTTTAGCACGTTCATAGTCGTACACACTTTGTTCGTAGTCTGTTTCGCTGATCAGCTGTTTCTCGTGTAGTGCTTTGTTTCTCGTGTATAGTTTCTTCTGATAGTCGTATTCGGCCTTTGCGCCGTTGTATGTAGCTTGCGCTGATTGTAAATCGCTGAGCAGCGTTACCTTATCCATCTCGGCTATCACTTCACCCTGCTTTACTACGGAGTTATAGTCAATATATATCTTGTCAATGATACCTGAAACCTGAGTACCGACCTCTACTTCAGTGACCGGTTCAATGGTTCCTGTAGCTGTAATGGAATTGCTGATATTTCCTCGTGTAACTTTTTCAGTCACGAAGTCTACCTTGCCCTGTGCATTCTTCTTTCCGAAAATCCAGAATCCTGCTACAGCCAGCACGAGTACGACACCGGCTGCCAAAATTATTTTTTTCTTGTTCATATTGTTTGGTGATTATAATTCAATGTCTTTTCCTGCATAAAAATCGAGTAATGTACGATTCAAAATAGCCATATACTTAGCCTGAACCCGTTGTTGCTGTGCACTGAGCAAGTTATTTTTCTCGGTCAGCAGTTCAACCGTATTTTTCATACCCAGTCTGAACTGTTCATTGACCATATCAAAACTGGTCTGGCTGCTTTTCAGTTTCACTTCAGCTGCTGCATATTGTTGCTGTGCATTGAGCGCATCCAGCCAGAGTGTTTCAATCTCGGTGTAAAGCCCTTTTTGCTTGTCCTGCAAGTTCAGCAGTGAAGAGTTGTATTGGAACTGAGCTTTTTCTACCGCACTTTTGGTCTGTCGGTTATTAAAGATAGGTACACTTACTGTCAGACCAATCATGTTGTTCCATCCGTATTTCATCTGTTGTGCCCAGTTGTTCTGGCTTGCATTGTTGGTCATGCTGGAAGTAGATGCCGATAGGCTGATACTTGGATAATACCCGCTTTTAGCCGCAGAAATAGCCAACTTGGAATTGTCAATACTCAGTTTGCTGCTTTGTATTTCCGGACGGTTGGCCAGTGCCGTTTGGTAAACCTCGTCTTGATTGGGGAGCAGCTGCATCACTTTTTCATCGTCAAGTACCGGAAGTTCCAGCTCCATTTCCATGTTTCCGTCCAGTTCCAGCATTTGCTTCAGTTGAAGTTTATAGTTTCTCAGTGAGCTTTCGGAGGTTACCAGCTGGTACTGGTCATTACCGACTTGTGCTTCCAGTTGGGCCAAATCTGCTTTCGAAATACTACCCTGATTAAAAAGTTCTTTCGCGCGTTCATAGGTAGCTTTACTTACTTCCAGCGTACCTTTATTAATGTTTACCGATTCATCTGCATACAGAATCTGCAGGAAAAGTTTGGTAATCTCTTCCTTGAGCGTATTTTCCGTTTCGGCTACGGTCAGTTCCGCTATTTCCTGATTCTTCTTTTGCTGTTTGATGTTGTTCAGGCGCTGTCCGCCGTTCCATAATGTCCATTGTGCAGACAAACTGTAGCTGCCGTTATAGGTAGTTTTATTGTTACTGCTGATGATTTCAGTTCCACTGACAGTGGCGCTGTTTTCCTGATAAGGACGGTTCACAATGTTGTGTCCGGTGTTGAACGAGAGGCTTGGAAAGAGTGCAGCCTTTGCTGTCTTTACATCCACTTCGCTTTCCTGTAAGGAAATCTTGTTCTGCTGTAACTGGATATTTTTCTCCAGCGCATAGTTTATGCAATCTTCAAGCGACCAGGTTTGTTTTTCCTGTGCATTTGCCGACAGGAAAGTCGCGAGCGCGGCGAAGAAAATGAGTTCTCTTTTTTTCATATTTCGTTTAATTTTTACATTGCAAATGTATTTCATAATAAAAAAAGAGGCAAAATAGATAGATTTACCCACAGAATATCTCGATAAACCCTTGTTTTTTCCCGATAAAGTACTTACTTTGTAATCATTATAAAAATAGATTATGATTAAAAAGAATCTCATTCGTGTTTTTTATTTTTATCGTGATGGTTTTCGGGAGATGACCTGGGGGCGTGTCCTTTGGGCGATTATCCTGATAAAGCTTTTTGTCATGTTTTTTGTGCTGAAACTGTTTTTCTTCCCTTCCTTCCTGAAAGGAAAGACGGAGGCCGAGAAGCAGGACTATGTGGGACTGGAGTTGACAAACCGGATGGCAGAATAATTATACCTTATTTATATTAGTAACTGATAAAGTAATTTCTTATGCTTGAAACAATCGACACTTCAATGATTGACTGGTCGAGGGCACAGTTTGCCTTGACCGCCATTTACCATTGGCTGTTTGTACCGCTGACTTTAGGGTTGGCTGTGATTATGGCTACAATGGAGACATTGTATGTACGTACAGGAAATGAATTCTGGAAGCGTACGGCAAAGTTTTGGATGAAACTGTTTGGAATAAACTTTGCCATTGGAGTGGCAACCGGTTTGATTCTGGAGTTTCAGTTTGGCACGAACTGGAGTAACTATTCCTGGTTCGTGGGTGACATATTCGGTGCTCCGCTGGCCATAGAAGGCATTTTAGCTTTCTTCATGGAAGCCACTTTCGTGGCTGTCATGTTCTTTGGATGGCACAAGGTGAGCAAAGGTTTTCATCTGGCTTCTACCTGGCTTACCGGTTTGGGAGCCACGATTTCTGCCTGGTGGATTCTGGTGGCTAATTCCTGGATGCAGTACCCGGTGGGGATGGAGTTTAATCCGGAAACCATGCGCAACGAAATGGTTGATTTCATGGCAGTGGCCTTCTCGCCAGTGGCAGTGGTGAAATTTTTCCATACTGTATTAAGTAGCTGGATGCTCGGAGCCGCTTTCGTCATCGGAGTCAGTGCCTGGTATCTGATTCGTAAACGTGAAAAAGAATTTGCACTTGCCAGCATGAAGGTGGCAGCAGCAGTCGGATTGTTTGCTGCCCTGGTAACAGCCGGTACAGGCGATAAGTCCGCGTATCAGGTGGCTCAGGTACAACCTATGAAATTGGCCGCTATGGAAGCGCTTTATGAAGGAGGCACGCATGAACCTCTGACGGTGGTAGGTTCCATCAAGATACCTGAAATGCTTTCTTTCCTTGCTACGCATAGCACGGCAGGATATGTGCCGGGCATCAACAACCTGCTGGAAGGAGGCTATACATTACCCGATGGTTCAACGGCTCTTTCGGCAGATGAAAAGATGGTGAACGGCAAGAAAGCCATTACTGCACTGGCCGATTTCCGTCGGGCAAAAGAAGAAGGCGATGAGGCTTCCATGCAGATTGCACGCAGTGCCCTGAAGGAATACATGCCTTATTTCGGCTACGGATACATTCAGGATAAAGAAGACCTTGTACCTCATGTAGGTCTGCTCTTCTGGTCTTTCCGTGTGATGGTAGGGTTAGGTATGTATTTCATACTGTTCTTCCTGGTTATTTTATTCCTCGTGTGGAAAAAGCGGCTGGCTGAACTTAACTGGTTGCACTGGATTTCCTTGTGGAGCATTCCGTTGGCTTACATTGCCAGTCAGGCAGGATGGATTGTGGCCGAGATGGGACGTCAGCCCTGGACAATTCAGGATTTGCTGCCCGTCAATGCGGCGGTGTCAAAACTGGAAACGGGCTCCGTGCAAACCACTTTCTTCATTTTCCTTATCATGTTTACCGTGCTGCTTATTGCCGAAATCGGTATCATGGTAAAAGCCATCCGTAAAGGTCCGGAAGAAAAATAAACTAACCGATACATCATTTTAAAACTGAAAAATATGGATTCAACTTATATATTCTTGCAGCATTACTGGTGGTTCCTGGTTTCCTTATTAGGAGCCTTGCTGGTCTTTTTGCTGTTCGTGCAGGGAGGAAACTCTTTGCTCTATTGTTTGGGACGTACAGAAGAAGAACGTACGTTATTGGTTAATTCCACCGGACGTAAATGGGAATTTACTTTTACCACCCTGGTCACTTTCGGAGGAGCCTTCTTTGCTTCTTTCCCTTTGTTTTATAGTACCAGCTTTGGAGGAGCTTACTGGTTGTGGATGATTATTCTCTTCAGTTTTGTGCTTCAGGCTGTGTCCTACGAATTTCAGTCAAAACTCGGTAACTGGCTGGGTAAGCGTACCTATCAGTTCTTCCTGGTGCTGAATGGTATTGTAGGTCCACTATTGTTGGGAGCGGCTGTCGCGACCTTCTTCAACGGCTCCAACTTTGTGGTGAGCAAAGGAAACCTTACCGATGAAATGATGCCGGTCATCAGCCATTGGGGTAACGGGTGGCATGGACTGGATGCGTTTGCTGACCCGTGGAACCTCATTTTAGGATTTGCGGTACTCTTCCTTGCCCGTTTGTTAGGAAACCTCTATTTCATTAACAACATCCGTCATGAAGCGTTGAATGCCCGTTTCCGTCGTCAGTTGATAGCCGATGCGGTACCCTTCCTTGTATTCTTCCTGGCATTTGTGATTCGCACTTTACTGAAAGACGGGTTTGCAGTAAATCCGGAAACGGGGCAGATTGTGATGGAACCTTTCAAGTATTTCCATAACTTTATAGCGATGCCTTATCTGCTGGTGCTGTTCCTGTTAGGCGTAGTCGGGGTGTTGTATGGCTTGGGAAAAAGCATTTTCTGCAAGACCTATCCCCGCGGTATCTGGTTTGCCGGTGTGGGTACAGTACTGACGGTACTGGCCTTGCTGTTGGTCGTAGGTTATAATCATACCGCTTATTATCCTTCTACAGCCGATTTACAGAGTTCGCTGACCATCGCCAACAGCTGCTCCAGCCAGTTTACCCTGAAAACCATGGCTTATGTATCTATTTTAGTTCCTTTTGTACTGGCCTACATTATTTATGCATGGCGTGCTATCGACCGTAAGCCACTGACCATGGAAGAAATCAAAGAAGACGAGCACAGCTATTGATTCATGCCGTCTGTAACAGCGTATAACACACCGTCGTCCGAAGCAGAAAATCGGGCGACGGTTATTTTTTTGCAGAAAAATGCAGAAATCTCACGTAAAAATCTTTTCTGGTTCGTATATAGCTTTATACATTTGTAATTATTGAAGCTTGAAGATATGAAAAGACTGATTTTAACCGTACTATATGTTTTCCTGTGTCTGGGGATGCAGGCAGCCGCTTCTTTCCCGTTCCGCCATATCGGTATTCGTGACGGACTTCCCGACAATTATGTGAAAAATGTATTCGGGCTTCCCGACGGGCGTTTGGGAGTACGTACGACTTCCTTATTGAGTTTTTACGACGGGAAGAATTTCACCAACTATCCGTTGTGGAAAGCCCCGGTATATGGTATTGACCAGGAATCAGTCATTCCTCTTCAGTATCTGGATGCCGACGGAAGAATTTGGCTGAAAGAAAAAGGAAACTTGAAAATCTTTGATTTGGATAAGGGCGAATTTATTCAGCCGGATACGCTTTTAGCCGGATGGGGCGTAAAAGAAAAGATTTCAAATGTGTTCATTGATTCCAATCTTCATGTCTGGCTGGTGACGGCTTCTCAGCGTGTGCTCCTTTATGATACAAAGAACCATCAGTTGCAGACCATAGGAGGAGACCGGCATTTCCTGAATGGAAATGGTACGCTGATGGCAGTGGAGTCATATGGTAGTGTGAGCTGGATACTGCATGAAAATGGCTTGCTGCGTGCCTATGACCGGAATCAGAAGAAATTTATCCGGCAGGAAACTTTTCTGCAGAATCGTTTGAAGGCCGACCTGCAGGTAGTAATCCGGATACTGGACAGCGGTGACTTCTGGATTGCGTGGAATGAAGGGGTTATTTTTTATATGAATGCCATCCATGCCTGGAAAGAAATAGAGCTTCCTTCTCCTTTTGGGGAAATTACTTCATGTGATGTAGAAAAGTCGGGTAATGCCTGGGTTGGGACATCTAGTCGTGGTATATTCCTAATAGATAAATATAATTTCTCGTTTTTTTCGGCTGCCCCCTTTCACGCTACCTTAGGAGGAAGAGGGTATACGAACGTACATAGTATTTATGTAGATAAAAAGAGCGGAACCGTATGGGCTGGTTTGTTTAACAGAGGATTAGCCTATTACCATTCCAGCATGAGTAACTTTACTTTATACAATAAAAAGAATATTGTAGGCGATTGGGGTAGTGATGATGTGTTATGTATGTTGGAAGCCGATGATTCTTCTATCTTTTTAGGTACATCTGCAGGACTTTATCGTTTGTCGGCCGACCGGACATCGGTAAGTTGTCCGTTTAAGGAGTTGAGCAGCGGATTGTTTCGAACTGCCTATAAGGACTTGAAAGGAAGAATGTGGTTTGGTACTTATATGGACGGACTTTATTGTATAGATAAAGGTAAAATTTCACATTATCTATTCCCTGTTCGTGAAGGGATGGACTTGAATAATATTCGTACGCTGACCGAAGACATAGAGGGTAATCTGTGGGTGAGTGTAAACGGTGGAGTTGGGAGGTTTGATATTCGGTCAGGCAAGTTGGATCTGCTGGTTGACAAATACCCCGAATTGTCTCGATTTAAGATAGCCAATACGATGTCTTTTGATGCTTCCGGGCGCTTGGTGGTAGGAGCAGACAATGGAATTTATTTTTATGACATAAAGAAAGATAGTCTTTACATTCCCGGACATGCAAAAGGTAAAGACCCGTTTCAGGTTTTAGCAGGCGAGAAATATAATTGTATGCTGAACGATAGCCGTGGATTATTATGGATGGGAACCCAGTATGGAATAAAGGTACTTTCTCCAGACCGGAAGATTGATGTGTTGGGGGAAGAACATGGGTTTGAAAATCTGACTATTCAGGCCATGCAGGAAGATTATAATAATGAGGTCTGGATTACCACAATCAATGCATTATATAAGGTAAGTGTAGCAAAAGAAGGTGGACAGAATGAATATATAGTAGTTTGTTTGGACCGGAATCACAGTCGTGAATGGGATGACTTGTATGAGTTTTGTTCCATGCGGACCCGAAAAGGAGAACTTTGTTTTGGAAGGATGGATGGATTTTATTTGTTTTCTCCTGAAAATGTGGTGTTTACTCCTTGTGTTATTTCTCCTTTGTTTACCGGATTCCGTTTGTTCAACGAATCGGTTTCGTGTGGAGAAGAATATCATGGAAGGGTTTTGTTTACTCAGTCAATTGACAAGGTACGGTCGGTAACACTGAATTATGATGAAAATTTCCTGACCTTTGACTTTTCCAGTTTGAATTTTGTAAACCCTTCGCAGACTTATTTCCGTTATCGTTTGGAGGGAGCTGACAAAAAGTGGAATGAGATAACGTCTAATAAAGGACAGGGAAGTGTAGTATATAATAATTTGTTACCCGGTGAATATACGTTTCGTGTAATGAGTGCCGGAAACGATCATGTGTGGAGTCCGGAATCCATTTTTCAAGTGACAATTCTTCCGCCATTTTGGGCTACGGGTTGGGCTTTTGTACTTTACTTTTTATGCCTGATAGGGGTAGTCATTCTAGGAGTGAGGTATGTGTATCGGAAAAATAATCAGAAACTGATTCGATTGAAAGAACAGCAGGCAGCCCAGCAAAAGGAGGAACTGAATCAGTTGAAGTTCCGCTTCTTTACCAACATCAGTCATGAACTCCGTACTCCTCTTACTTTGATTCTTACTCCCCTGGAAGTACTTCGGAAAAAGGTGACAGATGAGCAAGTACTGCGTCAGCTTGATATGGTTTATAAAAATGCTCAGGAACTATATACACTTGTCAATCAGTTGCTCGATTTCCGTAAGATGGAGATGAGAATGGAAAAGCTTCATCTTACAGCGGGTGATTTGGAAGAGTTTATTTCGACATTGTATGCTAATTTCCAGCCTTTTGCCAAAGAAAAGAAGTTGGATTTTCGTTTGGCACTTTCATCGGCTCATTGGTACATGAACTTTGATCATGAAAAGTTGCATCGGATTCTTAATAATTTGTTGTCGAATGCATTCAAATTTACTCCCGAAGGAGGGACTGTGATACTCTCTTTGTCGGAAGAGCATATAGAAGGGCGTCTTTTTGCGAATATCACAGTGGCTGATACAGGAATAGGTATGTCGGCAGAAGCATTGGAACATATTTTTGAACGTTTTTATCAGGTGCAACATGCAGATGACAGCAAAGTAGGAAGCGGAATCGGACTTCATCTGGTAAAAGAGTATGTACAATTGCATGAGGGAAGCATTCAGGTAGAAAGCCAATTTGGGAAAGGGGCTGTTTTTATAGTACGTATTCCGATGGATCTGAAAATATCGGAAGAAGCATCTCCAGCTCCGATACCTTTGGATAATCGGAAAAAATTGCTGATAGTGGAAGATAATCAGGATTTCCGTCATTTCCTCAAGGAGCAGCTTTCAGAAACGTATCAGGTAATTGATGCACCAGACGGAGAAGAAGGAGAGAAACTTGCAGTCGAACAGAATCCGGACTTGATTATCAGTGATATAATGATGCCGAAAGTGGACGGGCTGGAGCTGTGCCGCCGTATCAAGCACAACGTACAGACATCGCATATCCCGGTTATCCTGTTGACAGCCCGCAGTGGAGACGAGGCAAAAATCAGCGGTTATGCGGTTGGGGCAGATTCCTATATATCCAAACCTTTCAGCTTTGATGTGCTACTGGTGCGTATCAAGCAGCTTATCGAGCAGCAGGAGGGCCGGAAGAAAGAATTCCGCAAGACGCTGCGTGTCAATCCCAGTCGCATAACAATTACTTCAATTGATGAGCAGTTGCTTCAGAAGGCTCTGAAATTGATAGAAGAACATATTGATAATTCGGAATATAATGTAGAACAGCTCAGTGCCGATATGGGAATGAGCCGCATGAATCTTTATCGTAAGTTGCAGGCTATTACCGGACAGACTCCAACGGAATTTATCCGTACCATTCGTTTGAAGCGGGCTGCGCAGCTTCTTCAGGACGGAAAATTGAACGTGTCGGAAGTGGCCGACCGGGTAGGATTCAGCTCTTCCAGCTATTTTACCAAGTGTTTTAAGGAGCAGTTCGGCGTATTGCCTACGCAGTATTCCGAGACAGATGAGTCTGGTAAAACAGATGAAAAATAAAGGCTTCCAAAAACGTAAGTGCGTTTAGGTTCAAACGCAAGTTCGTTTTATTTGAAACGCAAGTACGTTTTGATCAAAACGCAAGGACGTTTGAGTTGAAACGCACTTGCGTTTTTTTTATGTGAGAGTTGTTACATTATTTCTATTTTACGTTACCTCTGTTATTAGCTTCATTTTTAGTCTTTCCTACATTTGTAGCATGTTAAATCGTTTGGTCATTAAATGTTATGGAATGTAAGAAAATAATTTTTTCGTTAGGTTTGTTATTTTCCTTTTTAATAGTCAATGCTCAGTTGTATACTTATCCGGAAGATCTTCGGACAGGTATTCCTCATAATGATGATTTTACTGTAAGAGTGCGAACGAAAGGTGGGGAATGGAAAGAGACTTTTGAGTATAAGGTTCAAGTAGATATGGATAAGGTGCAGGATGCCTCGATGGTACAGTTTGATATGGGTGAACCTGTAGAAGTCATGATAAAAAAGAATAATGGAATGATTCACTCTGTAGATATCAGGCCCAAGGCAAAAGGAATAGAGTATAAGTTGATAGAAAATTGTATTTTGTTCACTTTAGACAAGCCTCAATATCTTTCTGTGGAATTTAATGGAGATCGTTTGCATAACCTTCATCTGTTTGCTAACCCTGTTCAGGAGGAAGTATATGCTCAAAGCGAGAAAGATATAATGTATTTTGGACCAGGAACTCATAAACCGGCAGACCTTCCTAATAACCAAATACGTATACCGAGTAACACAACAGTTTATTTAGCACCGGGTGCAGTGATAGAAGCTAAGCTGCTTGTTGACCATGCCGAGAATGTCAGGATTATAGGCCGTGGTATTATTTATCATAGTATCAGAGGTATAGAAATAACAGATTCTAAGAATGTGTATATTGATGGAATTACGGTATTGAATCCAGATCATTATTCAATATTCGGAGGTGGATCTGAGAATATAACTGTGAAGAATTTTAAGTCCTTTAGTTGTAAAAGATGGTCGGATGGTATCGATGTAATGAGTTGTCAGCAGTTGGATATAGAAAATATTTTCATGAGAAATAGTGATGATTGTCTGGCGCTGTATAACCACCGTTGGAACTGGTGGGGTGGAACAAATCATGTGAATGTGCGGAAGGCAGTGCTTTGGGCAGATGTGGCTCATCCTATCAATATAGGCGGGCATGGAAATCCAGAAGCAGAAGTGGGGGAAAATATTGAAAATCTTACATTCCGTGATATCGATATATTGGAACAAGATGAGGATGATTATCCTTATCAGGGGTGTATGGCTGTAGTATGTGGGGATAAAAACATGGCACGAAATATTCTATTTGAGGATATTCGTATAGAGAGTATTCAGGAAGGTATGATTTTTAATATAAGAGTCCATTTTAATCCTAAATACGATAAGGCACCGGGAAGGGGAATTGATGGAATTACTTTTCGTAACATAACTTATCAGGGAATAGGAGAGAATAAGTCGGTGATTTTTGGTTATGATAATGGCAGGAGAGTAAAAAATGTAACATTTGATAATATTGTTATCAATGGAGAAAAGGTAGAAAGCACCAAAGATTTTCTAATAAATGAGTTTGTTGAAAATGTAACGATAAAATAGGAATGAAAAAATGATAGAAATGCCTGTAGAGGGTATTCCTGCGGCTTTTTCTTATTTAAAATAGATAGTTGTTACAGGATTTTTAATTCTTGTTACCTCCTTTTTATTCACTTTGAATATAGGAGTATACTTTTGTATACAGAAAAACAAACTATAAAAATGAAAGACACTTCAACACATATTACGGTTCAGTTTCTGACTGAAGTTTATGTAACTTATCGACCATTAGTTCTCCGTTATATTACTGGTAAATTGAACGGTTGCCCGGAAGCAGAAGATTTGGTTCAAGATGCCTTTTTACGTTTATTGGAATACCGTTCTATGCTTAGACCTGAAACTGTTCGTTCTTTTTTATATACTATAGTCCGCAATCTGGTAACGGATTATCTTCGCCGGCATTATAAGAAACAGGAGGTAATGGCTTGTATGCAGGAGAGACTTTCTGTTTCAGTTGTAGATACGGAAAGCCAGATAATAGTAAAGGATATTTGCCGTCAAGAGTTATTTGTGCTTCAACAGCTACCTTTTAAAACTCGAGCCGTTTATTATAAATCGCGCTTTGATGAAAAGTCTGCATTGGAAATAGCGATTGATTTGGATATCCCTAAGCGTACTGTTGAAGGGTATTTATTAAAAGGACGTAAAGTTGTACGAGAATATATTAAACAATGTATTTAGGTTAATTTAAATTTAATTGTATGAAGAATGAGTTTTTTAGTGTAAACAAACTGCATGCATTACCGATTGCTATGGTTTGTTTGTCTTGTGTGCTTGCATCATGCAAGGATGAAGCGAAAGGACGTATTACAATAGATGATACACCTCCCCAGCAAGTGACGAATGTGAAATATTCTTCAGGTCCGGGGGAAGTTTATTTATCGTGGGTAAATCCGGATACGCTGAGTAATCCTAGTTTTATGTACACAAAGGTTGAATATCTGGATGAAAAAGGGGTTATGCAGTACCATTTGATTTCTAAGGAAAGAGCTGTCGATAACGTCGTAGAAGATACAATTCGGGGATTTGCTACAATGGATGCAAAAACATTTTCATTGTATACTTGTACGGTAAGAGGTTATCATGGAGAAGCTGTAGAAGTTTCTGTTTCACCTAATGCTCCGGCTTTTCAGGAACTTGTGCAGACTGTTCGATTGACTCCTGATTTAGGCGGTATTGTGGTTAGTTGGAATAATGCATACAATGTGCCTGTAAATATTGTACTAGATTATTATGCTGTGGCAGATAATAGTAAATCAGGAAAGACTATTGTAAATGTGAAAGGAAAGGGAGAGGGTAGTCAGTTTGTAGCTCTGTCCTATGGTGATAATATGGTGCTGTCAGGAGAAGAATGTGTGGTGAATGTAATTGGGCAGGATGAAGCTGAGAACAGTTCTGAACCTGTAGAGTTCAATATAACACCAAAGGCTGTGGTTAAATTGGATCGCAGCGAATGGACTTTCCCTGGATATGTAGATAATTCAAATGATCCTACCATCGGATATAGTTCTCAGGAGACAATTGGTGAAGGAGGAGGTGTATCACCTCATGGACGTGTTATTGCAATGTTAGATGGTGATTTATCAACTTTCTGGCATGCCTCATGGAAAACTACTTATAAATATCCACATTGGTTTATTGTAGATATGGGGAAAGATATTACGGTAAGTAGTGTAGAAATTACCAGAAGACAGGGTAATAACAAAGGACAGATAGGACAGCATTTTTATACTTGCGCTTCGGCTGATGCTACAGATCCTTCAAATCCAGATAATTGGAATTGGACTGATCAGGGAAGTTATTCATTCGATATTAATTCGGATGCTCCTCAGACTTTCCGTTTGTCACAGAACCCTGTATGCCGATATATTAAAGTTTATTTTGGAGAAGAACATAAAGGGGCAGGAGATCAAGCTATGGTTTCTGAATTTAATGTATATGGTGCAGAATAATATAAAGTTAAGTGTTACATTATGAGAAAAGAAAATATATTTGTCACAGCATTCTGTTTATCGTTATTGGTCTCTGTTCCAGAAACGATGTTAGCTGTAGAAAGTGTACAGACCGTGTTACAGCAAGGCAGAACAATTAGTGGAAAGGTGATTGACCAGAATGGAGAACCTATTATTGGGGCAAACGTTGTTGTAAAAGGGACCTCAAATGGAGTAATCACTGATGTAGATGGTAATTTTGAATTGCGAAATGCCTCAGGAAAATTGGTCGTTTCTTATATTGGTTACCAAACTCAGGAAGTTTCCATTTCAGGGAAAAGTAATTTGTTAATACGGTTGTCTGAGGACTCTGAAGTATTGGATGAAGTTGTGGTAACAGGATATGGAGTACAAAAAAAGGCTTCTCTTACAAGTGCTATTTCTCAAATTAAGGGAGAAGAGGCTTTCAAGAACAAAGGTATTGCGAATGCCACAGTAGCCTTGCAAGGTGAGATTCCGGGACTGACCATCACGCGTTCTTCAACCCGCCCGGGTAGCGAAGGTGCAGCCATGAAAATTCGTGGAGATATTTCAGTGAACGGAAACTCTTCCCCATTGATTATCATTGATGGTATGTCCGGATCTTTGGATGAACTGAATGCAATGGATGCCGGTGATATTGAGAATATCTCCGTGCTGAAAGATGCTTCTGCTGCTATTTATGGAGCTCGTTCTGCTTCTGGTGTGGTATTGGTAACTACTAAACGTGGAAAGAAGGGTAAAGCGCAGATTACATACAATGGTTCTATCAGCCGTACAATAGATGGTATTCAGCCGCCTATTACTACAAATGCAGAGTGGCTTGATATGTTTTTTGAGGCGCAGTATAATGATGCACGTGCCGTCAGACCTAACCTAACTGATCCACGAGATATTTATCAGAACATGGATTGGTGGATATTTAATTCTTTTGGTGGGCCGACATTGGATGAATCTGATATTGATCCGGAAACGGGAGCTCCTACTATTTATAGAGGGTATAAATTGTTTAATGCGCTTCGTTCCGGTCAAATTCTGACATTGCGTAACGGTACTAAAGTGGAGCGTTGGGATCCGAATACATATATGCAGGACTATCTGTACGGACAGGCCACTTCCCATAAACATAACATCAGCATTTCGGGGGCTGATGACAAGTTCAGCTACCGGGCCTCTTTGGGCTATGCGGAGAACAATTCTCAGTTGAAGGTGGCCGAAGATGGGGAGAAGAAATACAGTGCCCGCTTGAATGCCGATTATCAGGCATTGAACTTCCTGAAGTTTGAAACCAATATGGCGTATGAAAAGCGGGATATTGTCAATCCGTCGACCGATGTGGGGGCAGGTTATTTTGACCCATGGTTTTGGCCAATCTGGAATGAGAACGGAGACGTATATGATACGTTCAGTGGAAGCCGTAACCCAGTGGGAGGCTTGACGCAGGGAGGACAGAATAAGAACTCCTTAACTACTTTCCGAGGGGGACTCAAGGCTACGCTGGATTTTTCCAAATGGGGACTGGAAGGGCTTACCTTGTCGGGTACCGGAAACTACAAACTGGTGCGGCGTGATCAGCAGAAAGTGTATAATAAGGTACAGTATTATGATTGGGTAGGTACGGAAACCGGGAATAAGCAAGGACCGGGTTCACTGGAAGAAATCATGGAGAAATGGGAAAACATCACGCTGGGGGGCTTTATTAATTATGACAGAATATTCAAGGAAAAACACAGTGTGTCTGCTATGTTGGGTATGACGGCAGAGCAGGAAACCTCCAAGAAAGTAGGTGCCAAGCGTAATCAGGGGCCAATGTATCCGGGGTCGGATTTGACAGACTTGGATGTGTGGGTAAGTGGAGACAACAACGGCGCTTATGGAGGGCAGAGTTCATGGGGATTTGTATCTTACTTGGGAAGAGTGAATTACGTATACGACGACAAATATTCTATTGAATTGTTAGGACGTCGTGACGGTTCCTCCAAATTGTCCAAGGAACAGCGCTGGAAGAACTTTTATTCAGTGTCTGGGTTCTGGAGAATCTCTTCCGAAGAGTTTATGAAAGATTTTACCTGGTTGAGCGATTTGAAAGTGCGCTATAACTATGGTAAGACCGGTAGCGTAACAGGTATCGACAACTATGAACGCTATGCGTTGATAAAAACCGGGGGAACTATTTTCGGTGTGAACCCAACATCGCATACTTCTTTGTGGATAGACGGTATTCGTTCAGACCAACGTACTTGGGAAACGATTAATAGTCATGATGTGGGAGTAGATTTCGCTTTCTTGAATAATCGTTTGCGTGGTTCATTTGATTATTTTATCAAAAGAAACAATGGCATGTTTATCAACGTGGAATATCCTTCTATTCTGGGGGCTGGTGCACCTAAAACAAATAATGGTAAATTTGAGGCTAAAGGTTGGGAAATAGCTTTAAACTGGAATGATAAGATAGGTCAGGTTACTTATAATCTAGGAGCTTCACTTTCCGATGCATGGTCTAAAGTGCTAGAACTGGAAAATAATGAAAATGTGCCTAATCCGGGTAAAAACTCTAACCGTTTGATTGGAAAGCCAAGAGATGCACTGTATGTATACCAAACTGATGGAATTTTCCAAACTCAAGAGGAAGTAGATGCTTATTATGAAATGTATTATTGGAATGCATCTCATACAGGTCCGAAACCTAATAATATTATTCCGGCTCCTCAGGAAGCTTCTGCGGAAACCCTGCGTCCCGGAGCCAGAAAGGTGGTCGATTTGAATGGGGACGGTGCTATTACTACAGCTGACCTTTACTATGCCGGAGACATGGCTCCTCGTTTGACTTTTGGTATTAAGGCTGGTCTGGAGTGGAAAGGCATTGATGTGGCCGCATTTTTCCAGGGAGTAGGGAAGCAGACAATTTTGAGAAGTGGTTATCTGGCCGCTCCGTGGACGACTAATTATGTATTGCAGAATAGTACGTTCATGGGCAAGATGTGGACACCTGAAAATCCGGATGCGGAATATACCATCGCTTCACGTAACCAGAATTTTAATAAATGGAACTATAATGAAAAAGATGTGCAGGTTCAGAATAACCGCTACATTCGTTTGAAGTCTTTGGTGATAGGTTATACCATACCTAAAAAATGGACAGCTAAAGCTGGAATTAGTAACCTCCGTGTCTATTTTTCAGGAGATGATTTATGGGAGTGGACAAAAGTAAAAGATGGATATGACCCAGAATATGGAGAAAACTCTAATAATACGTTTCCTTTCAGTCGTTTGCTGACTTTTGGTGTAGATGTAACTTTTTAATTATAAAATAAGAATATCAATATGAAAACAATATTTAGAATATCTCTGATTGTTTCGGCATTGGCTTTACCATTGTGTTCTTGTAGTGATTTCTTGGAGAAAGAACCACTCTCACAGGGGACAGAGGCTATTGTATTTAAGACTCCGGAACATTTTGAACAAGCTGCTAATGCTTTATATAACATGAATGGATGGAAGAACCTGAATGGACGTGGTTTTGAGGGAAGTGCAGTGGATCAGAATACTGATATCAACGGACTAACTAGTAATGGTGGTGGAACTGTGCAGGAAAGTGATTGGCATTGGGATAAACCTTATTCTCATATTCGTACTTGTAATATATTATTAGCAAAAGCAAATGAATATGATGGTAATCAGGAAGATATTGCTCAGTCTGTAGGTACTGCTTATTTCTTTCGTGCATGGCAACATTTTTATTTGTTGCAATATTTTGGTGGAATTCCTATTGTTGATCATGTACTGGATGTGAGTGATCCGGTTTTGTTTGGTGTCCGTAACAGCCGTTATGAAGTTATTGATTTTATTGCATCAGATTTGCGGTTAGCTATTCCTTTGCTCCCAAAAGAAAAAGATATTCCGGAAAGTGATAAAGGCAAGGTTAGTAAAGAAGCGGCGAAAGCATTCTTGGCTCGTGTATTGCTTTATGAAGGAACTTGGGAGAAATATGTACCATCAATAAATTATGATTTGGATGGAGATGGAAAAAATGATGGAGCAGGTTCTGTAAAGCCGGACAATTATCCTTCAATAACAGATATGCTTACAGAAGCAAAACAGATGGCAAAGGAAGTTATTGAGGAAGCACAGACAGGAACTTTTGCATTATGGGAAGAGTGTGATACCTTAAGTTACTATTATTTATTTAATATAGATGACAAAGGAGGCAATATATCTAATTTCAGAAATGCAGGAAAAAGCTCTAATAAAGAGTTTATTTTCTATAAGAAATATGATTATGATTTAGCTCGTGGTGGTATAAATCTGGTTCATTCGGTTCTGAGTGGATATGTGACTAATATGAGTGCACAGTTTGGGGAGTCTTTCCTTTGCCGTAACGGACTTCCTATTCGTATAAGTTATACAGGTAATATGGCAGATGCACAGAATAATCCTCAGTTCTTGGGATATGAGACATTTGTAGGTGAATTCAGAAATCGTGATTATCGTTTTATTGGTTGTTGTAATTCCATTCCAGATCGTATATCATATGCGGCTCAAAATCCAGGACGTGAGCGCGTGGATGCCATTTTACCTTACCCTACTCCTGTTTTCCCAAAAAATAATGAGATTTTTGACTCTACCGATCCTGTATACAGTAGCGCTTGTGCTGTATTTCATCCGACTATCAGAAACAATAGTACGATGGGAACATATAGTAGTCGTAAGTTCTTGATAGAAGGTGCTAATCGACCTGTAAATACAGAATCTGCAGATTTCCCGTTAATCCGTTTGGCTGAAGTTTATTTGATTTATGCGGAAGCTACTTGTGAACTGAATAATGGAGAGATTTCGGATGAGGACTTGAATTTTTCCATCAATCATACTCGTGCCCGTGCAGGAGTGGCTCCGCTGACGAATGCTTTGATAGAGAATGTATGGGATGCAGGTTATTGGGATCATGCACAGGGAAAGACCGTTTGTAAGAAGATGAACATGCTGGATGAAATCCGTCGTGAACGTGCATGTGAACTTTTTGGGGAAGGTTTCCGTATGGATGATTTGAAACGTTGGGGAATCGCACATATCAACCTGACCGGGCAGAAGCTTGGCCGTCATGTATTAGGTACTGCCTATGAGACAGAAAAGGCAAATGATGCTGCTTATTTTGGAGAGCCTTGTTATTATCCAGAGAAGTACCCACTATTGTATGGAGTATATGAAGGATCTGGTAATACTGATCCTGACTATGGACGTTCGATAGCCACGCTTGCTGGTAATTTGCGTTTTTCTCAAAAGGATTATTTGAATCCTATTCCATTACAGCAAATTCGTCTGAATCCTAATCTTGCGCAGAATCCAGGCTGGTAATGATGTGGAACTATTTTTAATGTAAAATGAGATTATGAAAAATATAGGATTTATCTTGATGATATGTATGATGACTCTTGTACAAGTGTCATGTGATAATGAAGACCCTAGACAGATGTCGGTGACTTCAGATATGTTTCTTCAAATAACTAACCGAAAGGTAAAAGTTTCAAATGACGGAAAATATTATATTCTAACAGAATGTATAAATGAAACAACTAAGGCTTTTCAGGTGCAAAATATTTTTATTGTGGATTTGGAAGAAGATGCAGCTAAAGTTGCTGAGTTGAATGTAGAATATGTGCTTGTAGGTGGGGTAGGACAGAAAACGGATTACCGGCCGGCTAACGGGGAAAACGGTGATGCCTATTATATGTTGAAAATAACAGAACTGAAATCGGCTGACTGATTTTTTGTCGGATACAGTGTGGCGGCTGCTTCCTTTTGTAGGGGAAGCAGCCGTTTTTTGTTATATAGCAGTCGGATGTGACATTTTTGTTGAGATTTGTTACTTTCGTTTTATTAGTTTGTGTGAATTCTCCTACCTTTGCAACATTATATAAATGTATCTTTGTTAAATTGGATGACTATGAAACAATGGATAATGATGGTAGGAGGGTTTCTTTCGTGGATACCTGCTTCTCTTTTTTCTCAGACTTTATGGGTCACTTCTTTGGACAGCATTGATTTGGACAAATCTGTGGCAGACTTGAAAGATTGTTATGCGGTGGAGTTTTTATTGGAGACACCGGCGGCGGAGGAACTACCGGTGGATATTTATCTGTCGGACATCCGGAAACGAGATTTGCGGGAGTTGCAATTGGAAGAGCCTTCCCATGTGCGCAAGGTTTGTCTGACCGCCCGTTCTTTGGGCAAAAAGCGGCAGGTGCTGACGGTGCCGATAAAAGCTTTTGACACACCGATGGCCTCGGAGGGGGTACTTCGCCGGATACGTTCAATCGCATTGGACGTAAAAGGTGAAAAGCAGAAAGAAGCACGTCTGTTATCGGCCCGCATATTGGAGGGTAACAGTGTGCATGCGCACGCTTCACGAGCTTCTTTGGCAGCGGAACCTGGAGAAACGGTGGTTTATCCGGTGACGGTGAAAAACCTGGAGACGCGTCCGCAGACGATTCATTTCTCGATTAAGCGGTATGGGTGGGAAGCGTTTACGGCTGAACTGTCCGACAATGAAGTGTATCTGCGACCGGGGGAGATGCATACCCTGAGACTGAAAGTAACGGTGCCGGAAGGAGTTCCGGCCGGAGGCCGTGAAACCCAGAATTTATATATACTTCCTTCTGCAAACCCGTCTGCCGCCCGGACACTTTCTTTCACAACGCTTCGCCGGATGCCCTATCCTTTCTCTCTTCATACCGCAGAAGGATGGGAGGAGGTCAGGAGGAAAGCCGAAAAGTATAAATGGGCAGCCGAGCGCAAAGATCGTTATCTGGCAGACGCAGAACGTTGGGTCGTACCGGAACTTCCTGATAGTGCAGTGAACGGAGACGGGGAACGATATCTGTTTCGTACGGAAATTGAGAATGCTTTGATGAGCAGTGCGATAGCCTGGCAACTTTCACGTGAGAAACGGTATGCTCAGAAGGTAAAAGATTTTTTATTGAAAGTGTCGGACTATAAAAAAGGATTCCCGGTGACACGGAAAGTGTGTCATCAGGCATCTGTGCAGGAGGGGGGCATGTTTCAGCATCTGGCACAGGCATATGATTTAATCGGAGATTCCGGTTTATTGACAGAGAGTGACCGGAAGCAGATAGAGTATACTTTCCGCCTGTATATTGTGCAGGAACTTCGCTATAAGCAGCCCGGCGGTGCCAATTGGGCCGTTTCGCAACTGACCGGCGCTTTTTTTTGTGCGTTGGTGATTCAGGATTTTGCTTTGGTGGATGAGGTTTTGTATGCTCCATCGGGATTGATAGACAAATTTCGTACTTATACCATGCCAGACGGCTGGTGGTATGAATGTACGGTAAGTTATAATCTTTGGGTGGCAAGCGAATACATTCAGGTGGCTCTGGCTCTTGAGCCTTTCGGCTATTCTTTGCTGGCTGAAAAGTTTCCGGTGGACTATAACTTGACACCGGAATACGACAAGACATGGGAAAATGAGCGGGAAGACCGTCGGCTTTTGCATCATGGACACAGCTTCCGTATTCAGGGAGGCATTCATCAGCCTTACGTGACCATCAAGATGATGGTGGATGCCTTGCTTCCGTTCCTGGATTACCGCGGGTGGATGTTCGGGGTGAATGACGCCACAGAGCGGGAAGTAGGAGGGGGAAGTTTTGAACTGGCCTACTATGCGTTCAGAGATTCCCGGTATGCGGAGTTTATTCGTCGCACTCCTCAGCGGAGCGATTTGATTTATGGCGTGCCGGACTTGCCGGAAGGAAATCAGGAGACTGTGAAGGGAGCCTATGCCGATAATGCCGGAGTGTTGATGTTGAGGTCGGGACAGAAAGAGCCCCGGGAACGGATTCAGGCGGTGCTGAGATATGGCACGCACGGTGGTTATCACGGACATTTTGACCATACGGGCTTGCTCTCATTGATGCGGTATGGGCGCAGCTTTTATAATCCGGAAATGGTGTGGTACAGTTATGCCCCTTATATGTATAATTTTTATGTGCAGACAAGCCTCTCGAAAAATATGGTGATAGTGGATTTGAAGCAGCAGGAAGCGGAAGAAAGTCACCGTTGTTTTTTTCATACGGGAGAAATGTTTCAGGCGGGAGGCGTTGAGACGGAGGCCGCATGGAGTTATCCGGCTTATGGAGGATTGCGTAGCAGCATGAAAGGTCCCCGGTCGTTCAAGGAAAAGACAGAGCGTGAAGCCCGTTACTTCCCGGATGCGAAGAATCCTCCAGCCTTTGGTGTGTTGAGCGGATTTACCGAACCGATATTCCAGCGTCGTTTGATGCTGGTGACCGATGAGTATGTGGTACTGGCGGATTATGACAAAAGTGTGGACAGTGTTCCTCACCGCTTTGATTTGTTGTTTCAGATAAAAGGCTTGAGAGGGATTGCCGCTAAAGGTAAAAAAGAGAAAGGGCATACCGCCTGGTTGAGTACCGATTCGTTGAGTGCCGCTCCTTTGGTGACGGATGTGAATCATTATCAGGTAGAAGGTACGATGAAAGCTTCCTTTCTGACCCGCTTTGGAAAAGACGCAGACAATCGGGGAACACGAATCTTCGGCGAACCGGGTGATTTGTATCTGGATATATATAATGCCTATCCCTGTTATTCGCGCCGCATATTTGAAGGCCGTGCGCCGGAAGAGCATGGCACCCAGCGTATGCTTACTTATCAGGTGAGAGGAGATGGAAAGACATTAGCGGAAGGAAAGTTCGGTTCCTGGATTTTAGGCGACGGAAAGGTGGATGTGGATATTGCGGGAGTCAGGAATTTAACTTTGTCCACTTCGATTAAAAGCCGCTCCAAGGGTGTTTATACTTTGTTTTGGGGAGAGGCCGTGCTTTTGTTGGAGGACGGAAGGGAAATTCCGCTTTCCCGGCTTGCCTGCCGGAAAGAAAACGTAAGGGAAAATTCTTTTGGCTGCGGCAAGGATTACCTTGGAGGACGTATCAATATAAACGGTGAAAACTATGCGTGGGGACTTCCTGCAGACCCTCTGCATACAGATGCGGAAGCGGCTTACACGTTTGATCTTACCGGACTGCATGCGGTTCGTTTACGGACTGTGGTCGGTGGAGACTATCCGTTAGGTGATGAGACAGAAAGAAGGAAAACATTGGGAGTGACTGCTTATGGTCCGTCCGCTCGTTTTTTGACCGTGGTGGAACCTTATGAGTCGGAGGGTAAAATAGCATCTGTAGAGGCGACTTCTGCGGATTCCTTGATAGTCCGTTTAAAAGATGGCAGGGAACATCGGTTCTTTTTCTCCGGAATGGATGCGGAGAAAGACAAATTATCTGTGATTATGCAGGAATGGGTAAACGGGAAATTGGTGAAGAAAGAAAAGGCTAAATAAGGATGTTACGACTCTCCCATTTAAAACCACTCCTCCCTGAAAGAACTGAGATTTAAATAAAAGAGGCGTGGGAGGGTACGATGCGGCGTACAATTTTTGTTTCGGTGTACACTCTCGCGCATTTCGGCGTGCCGAAGAAAACTCTTCGGCGTGCGGAAAAAAGATCTTAGGTGGTATTGGGGAACCGTCAGCATTCTGATATGGAACGTCTCAGGGGAGCACTTTGACGTTTACGTTAAAACGCAAAGGCGTTTTGGAGCATGTGTGACAAGTCTTTTTGCGGCAGAACCGGCGGCTTGAAGGCAACGGAACGGCCAGGTGGTAAAATCGTTGTCAAAGCGGACGATTTAACCACCTGGCTTTCTTCTTTTTCTATATAGAGAAAAATTTTTTTCGTCCTTCATCCTTCACTTTTTGGGAAACTTTCATTGAAAAACAGCCGATTACAGTGAAGGTTGATAGGTGAAGCAGGAATACAGCCGAAAGAAGAATCATTCCAATTTATTGTGTCACAGGTTATTGTGATGAAGGTAAGAAACGGATAAAATACTAGAACGTGAAAAAATGCTTTTGTTACTTCATTTCTGTTTTTTGTTACTTTTATGGTTCCAATTATAACTGGCGCTGTTTAAATTTGGCTTATTGAAAATTGTAAATTTGAATACCATGAGAAAATTGTTTTTGTTTATTGTTTGCTTTATTCTCTTTGGGGTAGGGATAAAGGCGCAACGTTTCCCTCAAGCTGTTTTGCCCGGAGACTATCCGGATCCTTCCATCCTGCGTGACGGAAAGGACTATTACATGACGCATTCTCCTTTTTATTATGCACCTGGCTTTCTTATCTGGCATTCCACGGATTTGATGCGCTGGGAACCGGTTTGCCAGGCGTTACCAGAATATGAAGGCTCTGCCATGGCTCCGGATTTGTTGAAATACCAGAACCGTTACTACATTTATTATCCCACATCTACGGGCGAAAACTATGTAATTTATGCCGACAATATTCGCGGTCCGTGGAGCAAACCGGTAAAACTGGATGTAAAAGGCATTGACCCCGGTCATGTGGTAGGTGAAGACGGAAAGCGTTACCTGTTTACCAACAATGGCTGGATTACTCCTTTGAGTGATGACGGACTGAAAGTTACCGGAAAGAGCCGGAAGGTGTACGACGGTTGGGAATATCCGGCCAACTGGGTTACAGAAGGGAAGGATATGTACCTGGAATCTCCCAAGCTGCTTTATAAAGACGGATATTATTACATGATGTCGGCCGAAGGAGGAACTGCCGGACCGGCTACCAGCCACATGTGTGTGGTGGCACGTTCCAAATCGGTGTTCGGTCCGTGGGAGAACTCACCTTATAACCCCATTGTACATACTTACAGTGCCAGTGAAAACTGGTGGTCAAAAGGTCATGGCACTCTGGTAGATGACGTGAACGGTAACTGGTGGGTGGTGTATCATGCTTACGCCAACGGATACCATACGTTGGGACGTTCTACCTTGATTGAACCGATAGAATGGACCAGCGACGGATGGTGCCGTACCCAGCAGGAGGCTGTCTGGTTAAGCGAAAACAGACAACCGGAATGGAAGATGGAACTGTCGGATGATTTCAGTAAACCGGAATTGGGCATTCAGTGGACATTCTGGAAGGAATATGCCCCCAAGGCTTTGACATTTACGGAAGGAGAAATGCAGGTGAAGGCCAAGGGACGCACTCCGGCAGACGGTCGTCTGCTGCTAGTTACAGCTATGGATAAATGCTATGAAACGGAAGTCGAAGTGAGGTTGGGAAATGGAAACATCGGAGGCCTGCTGCTGTACTACAATGAAGAAGCCTACGCGGGAGTGTCATCCGATGGAAAGAATTTCACGGTGTACAGGGGAGAGGAAAAGCCTCTGACGGTAGCCAATAAAATAGGTAAAAACTTCCGGGTGAAACTGCTGAATCAGGGAAACCGCCTGAAAATGTCGGTCAGTGCAGATGGAAAGTCCTGGGAGGTGCTTGCTCAGAATGTGGATGTAGCTCGTCTGAACCACAATGTGTATAAAGAATTTTACGCTTTGCGTCCGGCTCTGTTTGCTGCCGGAAAAGGAAAAACAGGTTTCCGTAATTTCTGTTATCGGAATGCTATTCCCGAAGAAAAAGACATGGGAGCTTATCTGATGGTTTTCCATCGGGATGAAACACACGGTTTGTATATGGCAGTAAGTCGTGACGGCTACACCTTTACGGCAGTCAATGAAGGAGAGCCTGTGCTGGCCGGTGACACGATAGCCCAGCAGCGAGGTATCCGTGACCCTCATATTTTCCGTGGACCGGATGGTGCCTTTTATTTAGCTATGACCGACCTGCATGTATTCGGTTTGCGCGACGGTTATCGAAAAACGGAGTGGGAGCGCGGACCGGAATACGGCTGGGGAAATAACCGGGGACTTGTATTGATGAAATCCTGGGATTTGATTCACTGGAACCGGGCAAATATCCGTTTCGACAAGCTTTCTGCCGGATTGAGTGAAGTTGGTTGTGTATGGGCACCCGAAGTGACATACGATGACAAGAAAGGCAAACTGATGATTTATTACACCATGCGTTTCAAGAGCGAGGCCAACAAATTGTACTATGTGTATGTGAACGATGATTTCAATAAGATAGAAAGTACGCCACAGATTTTGTTTGAGTATCCGATGGACGGCGTGTCTGCTATTGATGGAGACATTACCAAGATAGGCGATAAATATCATTTGTTTTATGTGGCACACGATGGTGTAGGTGGTATCAAGCAGGCGGTATCCGACCGGATGAACGGTGGTTATGTGTATGATGCCCGCTGGTATGACTTTGAACCCAAGGCATGCGAAGCCCCCAACGTATGGAAAAGGATTGGAGAGGACAAGTGGGTGCTGATGTATGACATTTTCAGCATTCATCCTCATAACTTCGGTTTTGCAGAAACTTCCGATTTTGTACATTTCAAGAACTTGGGGCACTTCAATGAAGGAGTTATGAAAACCACCAACTATACTTCGCCCAAGCACGGAGCGGTGATTCATCTGACAAAAGAGGAAGCTGATAATCTGGAGGAATATTGGAAGATACATCAGCGGAAGTATGATCGTGAAACATTCCTTCGCCAGCAAGGTCAACACACCGAAAAATGAGAAATAGCCGATAGTAAAAATATAAAGTAATAATGTGACGGGAAGCCGCCGAAATGCCCTCAGAGAACGTTTCGGCGGCTTTTTTGTATCAAAAAGCGTATTTGTTACAATATTTCCAACTCTTGTTACATAGATTTTACCCCAATAGTCGTTAGGGGTATATTTTTGTATATGGGAAAAATTAACTTATTAAAAAATGAGACATTTGTTATTTAGATACTTATTTTTGTGTTGTCTATGTTGTGGCTTGGGTAAAATTTTTGCTGCAGGGAAGGTCGTGTCATGGCAAGTTCCCAAAGGTGTAGAACTGAACGATGACTTTACGGTTAGAATTCGTCCAGCTGAAAAAACTAACTGGGTGTCTGTGCCTGCTTATTTGGTGAATGTGGACGAAGTGCGTGGAACGAAACACCATGTAGAACATGCCTCCATGGCTACCTTTGACTTTTCGGAAAAGGTGGAGATTGCGGTGACGTATAATAAAGGAAAGATCGATTCGGCTCGTGTACGTCCGTTGTCATACGATATTCCTTTTACGATAGAAGGGAATACGCTTCAATTTTCATTAGAGAAACCGGCCAATCTTTCGGTGGAAGTGAATGGAGATATTTTTCATAACCTGCATTTGTTTGCCAATCCCTTGGATACATTTAAGGTAGACAAAAAGAATCCGGACCTGATTTATTTCGGACCCGGAATTCATCGTTTTGAAGGAGGAGAATTTCGTATTCCTTCCGGTAAGACGGTCTATGTGGCTGGTGGATCCGTGATGATGGGACGGATGCTGATTGAAAATGTGCATGACGTGAAGCTGCTGGGAAGGGGCATCATTGACCCGAGCGTGAAGATGGGTATTCGTATCGCTAATTCCCGTAATGTGTACGTGGAAGGATTAATGGCTACACAATGTGCTACGGGTGGCTCGGACAGTGTTACCATTCGAAATGTAAAAGTCATCAGTTATTTTGGTTGGGGAGATGGGATGAATGTGTTTTCCAGCCGGAATGTATTGTTCGACAGGGTATTTTGCCGGACATCGGATGACTGTACTACGGTATATGGCACACGATTGGGATTTGAAGGACCAAGTTCGAATATTACCATGCAGAATTCTACGTTATGGGCCGATGTGGCGCATCCTATTTTTATCGGGATTCATGGAAATGTGGACAAGCCGGAGATTTTGGAGAATCTGAATTATGTGAATATTGATATTCTGGACCATAAGGAGAAGCAGTTGAACTATCAAGGTTGTCTGGCTATTAATGCGGGTGATGAGAATCTGATACGGAATGTGCGTTTTGAAGATATACGCATTGAAAACTTCCGACAGGGGCAGTTAGTGAATCTTCGTATTTTCTTTAATGAGAAATATTGCAAGGCGCCGGGAAGAGGGATTGAAAATGTGGTGTTCAAGAATGTGTCGTACACCGGTAATCGGGCTGAGATTTCCGTGATTGAGGGATATGATGCACAGCGGAAGGTACGGAACATTCGTTTTGAAAACCTTCGCATAAACGGTCAGATTATTTCTGATGATATGCCGGGAAAGCCGAAATGGTATCATACGGGAGATATGGCACGAATTTATGTGGGTCCGCATGTGGAAGGTGTTTCTTTTTTGAATACTTTTGAGAAATAAAAAAGAGTTGACGCTATGAAAAGACAATGGAGAAAAATTTGGTTCAGTTGTATGGGACTTGCACTGCTTGAGGTATCTGTGCAGGCACAGACATGTGATTGGGTGAGTAGTTGTGAAGGGAAGACTTGGACACAGAACAAGGTGAAATTGCAAACGAAGGCAGAGGGAACTGCTGCTGATTTATCGGTAGATAAGGGAGATTCTGTAGTCGTTTTCAAGGCTTGGGGTACTTGTTTCAATGAGTTGGGATGGGATGCCTTGAATGTGCTGCCTAGTAATGAGAAAGAGGAAATTCTGAGGAAACTGTTTTCTCCGGAAGGTGATTTGCGGTTTACGTTGGGGCGTTTTCCGATGAATGCGAACGACTTCTCACGCAACTGGTACAGCTGCGACGAGGTGCCGGGAGATTTTGAATTGAAGCATTTTAATATAGACCGCGATAAGACTTCGCTTGTGCCGTATATCAAGTCGGCTCAGCGTTATAATCCGAACATGACCTTCTGGATTTCTCCATGGAGTCCGCCCAACTGGATGAAAATCAATCAGGATTATCCGGTGCGCAGTGATAAATATAATACGATGCATCCGGCGAAGGACTATTATTTGCAAGGAAATAAAGGACCTAAGACAGAAGGAGTATTCCCGGCAGAACTGGCTGAAACGGACTTCTTTATTCAAGACCCTCGTTACCTGTCGGCATACGCGAATTTCTTTTGCAAGTTTGTTTCCGCGTATAAAGAGCTGAATATTCCCATAAAGATGGTAATGTTTCAAAATGAATCGTGGAGCTATACGCCTTATCCGGGATGTGCATGGACACCGGAGGGAATTATCCGTTTCAATGTAGAGTATCTGGCTCCGGCACTGAAGAAAGCGCATCCGGACGTGAAATTGTATTTCGGAACCATCAACACAAACCGTTATGAAGTAATAGAAAAGGTGCTGGACGACCCACGTATGCCTGAAACGATTCAAGGAATAGGACTGCAGTGGGAAGGAGGACAGTTACTGACCCGCCTGCGTGCGAAATATCCGAATTATAACTATGTGCAGACTGAAAGTGAATGCGGATGGGGTTCTTTCGACTGGAAAGCCGCAGAGCATACGTTTCATCTGATGAACCATTATTTGGGAAATGGCTGTGAGGAGTATACTTTCTGGAATCCGATTCTGGCGGATGAAGGAGTAAGTCCGTGGGGATGGAAGCAGAATGCCTTGATACGGGTGGATTCCAAACAGGCTAAGGCTATCTTTACGCCGGAATATTATGCCGTGAAGCATTACACCCGTTTCCTGATGCCGGGCACGAAGGTGCTGGCGTTTAAACCGACGGGTGAGGATAAGAAGCCGGTGTTAGTGGTACAGACTCCGGAAGGAAAAACCGTGGTGGTAGCAGGAAACTTTCAGGATAATCCGCAGCAACTGACGGTGAAGTTGGGAGAAAAATGGCTGAATGTGACTTTGCAGGCTCATTCGTTTAATACGTTTGAGTTTCAAGTGAAATAAAAATCAAAGAAATTTACATTTTGATTGAGTAGTCGGGACAAGTTATTCGTATTTCTATAAAAAACAATATAAAAGGAATATGAAGAACTTGTCTTTGACGTTGGGATTATGGGTTCTTGGAGCTGCAATGTGTGCAGCAGAACCGATAGAATTGAATTTGTCTTCTCCGGAAGGTATACATAAGGTGAAATTTTATGAGAAAAAATCGGCTTCCGGAGCCAATGTACTTTGCTATGAGGTAAATTACAATGGGAAACAGGTAGTGAAGGAATCGCAGGCCGGATTGCAACTGGACAATCGTGTCTGGGAAATGGCTTTGGGGATGCGTAAGTTGCCTCAGCCGGCATGCTGGATGGACAATTTGGAGGTGGATTCGGTAGCTTATGGCAGCCATGACACTACTTGGACACCGCTTTATGGGGAACGCAGCTTGGTGCGTGACAATTACAGATGGGGCACATTGTATTTATCAAAAAAGGACGGTTCTGATTACCGTTTGAATGTAGAAGTGCGTGCCTATGATGAAGGGGTGGCTTTTCGTTATTATTTCCCGGAACATCCGAAAGCTATTTTTCATAAGGTAGTGGGGGATCTGACGGAGTATACTTTTCCGGAAGGAACCAAGGCTTGGGCCGAACAATGGGCACAGGCGCATTTTGAATACCTGGACGTGAATGCGCTGAAGAAGCCGGTGGAACGTGCCTTGACGCTGGAATTGCCTAATGGAGTTTGGGCAGCATTGACAGATGCGGATGTAGACGACTGGTGTCTGACTAAGTTTCAGTCTTCTTCTGAAAAACAGCATACATTGACTTCTGTCATGTACAGTCCGGTAGATATTGTTACTTATTATGCGACGCCGTGGAAGGTCATCATGGCAGCTGACAAACCGGGTGAATTGCTGGAGCACAATTATATTATCGAAAATTTGAATCCTCCTTGTGAGATTAAGAATACGGACTGGATTAAGCCGGGAAAAATCATGCGCGAAACGTCGCTTACGACAGACCAGGCTTTGAAGACCATTGATTTCTGTGCGGAACACCGCATCCCGTACATGCTTTTTGACTGGCAGTGGTATAT
Organism: Phocaeicola plebeius; assembly: GCF_003437535.1. Taxonomy (GTDB): domain Bacteria; phylum Bacteroidota; class Bacteroidia; order Bacteroidales; family Bacteroidaceae; genus Phocaeicola; species Phocaeicola plebeius_A. Next base: position 50,645 of record NZ_QSQT01000006.1, on the reverse strand, counting down.
GCCCTGTACCTCACATGATGGGGATGCCACGAAGGTGGTGTCAAAACTGAACATGCCGAAAGTGGTGGCGTATGGAAAGAAGAAAGGTGTAGGTATCTGGTTGTATGTCAATCAACATGCTTTGCAGAAGCAGATGCACGAATTGTTCCCACTGTTGCACAAATGGGGCATTGTGGGAGTGAAGTCAGGATTTGTGCAGTATGCAAGTCATCGTTGGGCTACCTGGTTGCACGACATGGTGCGTCTGGCTGCAGAGAATAACCTGATGATGAATATTCATGATGAGTTCCGTCCGTCGGGATTCAGCCGTACTTATCCAAATCTGCTGACACAGGAAGGTATCCTGGGGAACGAAGAGTTTCCGGATGCTACACACAGTACCATTCTTCCGTTTACGCGTATGATTAACGGGGCCGCAGATTATACTATCTGTTATTATGACAAGCGCTTGAAGAATACGCATGCGCATCAGCTGGCGGCTTCATTGGTGTTTTATAGTCCGTTGATGACAATTTTCTGGTATGACCGTCCTCAATTCTACAACGGTGAACCGGAGATTGAATGGTTTGAAAATCTGCAGACTGTATTTGATGAGTCGCATGTGTTGGATGGTATGCCGGGTAAAAATATCACCATGGCTCGCCGGAAAGGGAAAGAATGGTTTGTGGGAATGCTGACCAACAATGACGGTTCTGTTGAAACTTTGGATTGTTCTTTCCTGGACAAGAATCAGATGTATCTGGCATCTATTTATACCGATGGGGGAGAAGAAGTGAAGACAAAGACACAGGTGAAATGTTCGTATGTGTTGGTTGGAGCTGGGGATGTGATAAAGTTTGCCCTGAAACCCAGAGGAGGAGCTGCCGTGAGACTGGTGCCGGTAACAGAAAAGGAAGCAAAAGCTTATAAGAAATATAACGGAGAATCATTTTAAGAAATTTTTAGGTTCTTCTTTTAAGTGGAATGGAACCCTGATTCGTATTTATAGACGAAAAGTTTTTAGATAAATGGATTTTTAAGTTTTGGGTATTTTTCTTTAGGTAGAAGATTGTTTTTGAGGGTTACTTAAATTAGGAAAGAAGAATGAAAGGATTGTTTTTTATATTGAGTCTGTCAGTTTGCAGCCTGTTTCATCCAGCGATGGCACAGTATCGTTCTGAGGTATGGGTGTCTGATGAAGGGAATGGCATGTACCGGAATCCAGTGCTTCATGCGGATTATTCTGATCCGGATGTATGTGCGGTAGGAGAGGACTATTTTTTAACGGCGTCTAGTTTTAATTGTACTCCGGGACTTCCTATCTTGCATTCAAAGGATTTGGTAAACTGGAAAATCGTGAATTATGCCTTGAAGAAGGTGGAACCGGTGGAATATTATAATGAAGCTCGTCATGGAAAAGGCGTATGGGCACCTTCTATTCGTTTTCATGAAGGAGTGTTCTATATATACTGGGGTGATCCGGATTTTGGCATTTTTATGGTAAAGACTCGTGACCCGTATGGAGAATGGGATAAACCAGTGCTGGTAAAAGCTGGAAAAGGGATGATTGACCCTTGTCCGTTATGGGATGACGACGGGCGTGTGTATCTGGCTCATGCATGGGCCGGAAGCCGAGCGAAATTCAACAGTGTGTTGACGGTGTGCGAGATGAATAAGGAAGGTACGGCAGTCATTTCGGACCCGGTACTGGTGTTCGACGGAAATGACGGAGTAAATCATACCATTGAGGGAGCTAAGTTTTATAAGCGGAATGGATTTTACTATCTGTTTGCACCTGCGGGTGGAGTCGTTTCCGGATGGCAACTGGTGATGCGTTCGAAAGATGTGTATGGACCGTATGAAGCCCGAATTGTGATGGCGCAAGGAAAGACGGACATCAACGGACCGCATCAGGGAGGATGGGTAGACACTCCGGCCGGAGAATCCTGGTTTTTGCATTTTCAGGATAAGGGAGCTTATGGACGTGTACTGCATCTGAATCCGATGAAATGGGTAAATGACTGGCCGGTAATTGGAGTTGATAAGGACGGCGACGGTTGTGGAGACCCGGTGAGCCGTTATCGTAAACCTAAAACCGATAAAACGTATCCGATAGAAACACCTGTGGAGAGTGATGAATTTGATACTCGTAAGCTGGGGCTGCAATGGGAATGGCATGCAAATTATCAGGATGTGTTTGGCTTTACGACGAATATGGGATATGCCCGTATTTATGGGCATGAACTTTCGCCGCATTTTAAGAACTTCTGGGAAGTACCGAATCTGTTGATGCAAAAATTCCCGGCAGAGGAATTTACGGCTACCGCTAAATTGAAGGTTTCGGCAAAAGATGACGGACAACTTTCGGGACTTATCATTATGGGCTGGGACTATTCCTGGATAGGAGTGGAAAAGCAGGAAGAAAAATTCTTGCTGAAGCAGGCTGTATGTAAGGATGCAGAACAAGGTAACCTGGAACAGGTTTCTACATTAGCCGTATTAGAGCCCAGCCGGAAGTTTGAAGCAGGTTTGTTCCCCAATTACGAAAGAGAGATTTACATAAGGGTACATGTGGACAAAGGGGCATATTGTCGCTTTAGCTACAGTCTGGATGGAAAGAAATTTACGGAGGCCGGCACGCTGTTCAAAGCCCGTCAGGGAAAATGGATTGGTGCGAAGGTGGGAATGTTCAGCGTAACTCCTCATGGAAAGGAGCGTGGCTGGCTGGATGTAGACTGGTTTCGTGTGGAAAAATAAAAGAATTTAGATATGAAAATTAGAAATCTGTTGTATGGCATAGGAATCATGGCTTTATCTTCTTGTGCCGGTGAAAAGACTGAAAACCTGGATGTGGATAAAGCCTTGGCGTATTGTGACGTGCAAGTACATCGTGCGCTGGCTGAACTGGAAAAGAACGGGGAGGCGGATTATAGTATGCAGCCTCGAAATATCTTGTCGGGAGAAAAGTTCTGGAATTGCCGGAAGGTGGCTAAGGAAGAATGGACAGGTGGATTCTGGCCGGGTATTTTGTGGTATGATTATGAAGCTACACAAAATGATACGATTCGTGAACTGGCAGAAAAGTACACGGAGTCTTTAAAGTTGTTTTCGGAGATTCCGGCGTATGATCACGATTTGGGCTTTCTCGTGTTTTGCAGTTATGGAAACGGGTATCGTCTGACGCATAATCCGACTTATCGGGATGTAATCATTGCTACAGCTGACTCGCTGGCTACTTTGTATAATCCGAAAGTGGGGACGATTCTGTCCTGGCCTCGTAACATTGAGATGTTGGGCGGGCATAACACCATTATGGATAACATGATTAACTTGGAGATGCTTTTCTGGGCTGCCCGCAACGGGGGAGACCGGCGGTTGTTTGATGTGGCAGTGTCGCATGCAGACAAAACGATGGAAAACCAGTTCCGTCCGGATTATACCTCGTATCATGTGGCTGTGTATGATACACTGACAGGGAATTGCATTAAGAAATGCACGCATCAGGGATATGCGGATGAGTCGATGTGGGCACGTGGACAGGCCTGGGCTATTTATGGCTATACTGTGGTGTTCCGTGAAACCGGTGATCCTAAGTATCTGGAATTTGCAGAGAAGTTGGTGGACGTGTATCTGAAGAATTTGCCAGAGGACTATGTGCCTTACTGGGATTTTAATGCACCTGACATCCCGAATGCACCTAGGGATGCTTCTGCGGCTTGTGTGGTCGCTTCGGCTTTGCTGGAGATGTCTGGTTTTTATGGAAACGGGCAAGGGGAAAAGTACAAGGAAGCTGCGGAAAAAATGTTGTGCAGTCTGAGCAGCGATAAATATCAGTCACGGGATACGAATGTCGCTTTCTTGTTACATTCTACCGGTCACTGGCCAGCTAAGTCGGAAATAGATGCTTCTATCATCTATGCAGATTATTACTATATTGAGGCCTTGCTGAGATTGAAGAGAATTAATGAAGGTTTGCGGGCCGTAGAATAAAAATTGGAGTTATTATAAAAAAGCGGGGAGGACGATGTGTTTTGTCCTTCCCCGCTTTTTTATAGACTTGTCTAGGAGTTACAATTATTTCTTTTGTGCATCGGCTTCTTTCAGCATTTCCTTTACTGCTGCTGCAAGCTGTTTATCTTCGCCTTTCAGTGATTTTTCAGGACTGTTGTAGACTTTGATGTCCGGCTCCAATTGTTTGTTTTCCATGTACTGGCCTCGCATATCCATACAACCTACTTGAGGAATACCGAAGACGATGGTCGGGTCTATCTGACGTTCCCACCATACAGCAGTCATGGTGCCCGGAACAGGAGCTCCGATGAGCTTACCGATTTTCAACTCTTTGTATACCCAGGGGAAACCGTGTGCATTACTGTAATTGTCTTCACAAATCATCACGCAAGATGGTTTCAGCCATTTGTTGAACGGGTCACTGCCGATGTATTGTCCGCGAGGAACAAAACGCTGGTATTCTTTTCCGCTTAGTAAAGTGGCCAGGTCGTCGTGCAACCATCCTCCTCCGTTGTGACGGGTATCTACGATGACCGCTTCTTTGTTGCGGTTGCGGTCACTCAATAATTCGCTGTATACATTTCGGAAGCTTGGGCTATCCATGCCTTTTACGTGTACGTATGCAATTCGTCCTCCGGAAAGAGTTTCGACCATCTTTTCATTTTTCTTTACCCAGCGTTTGTAGAGCAATTCATTCTGCTCACCTGTACTGATGGGCTTGATGGTTACCGGGAAGCGTTTTCCGTTTTGCGGGTTGTAGATGCTGAGCTGTACGTTCTTTCCAGCTTTTCCTTCCAGCATAGGATAATAATCTGTATCTTTCAGGATAGGTTCTCCGTCAATTTTCTCAATGATACAACCTGCGGTTACATCTGTCTTTTTAACCGCAAACGGGCCTTTGGCAATAATTTCCTGGATTTTCAATCCATCTCCTTCATAGCTGTTGTCGAAGAATACACCCAGGCATGCAGTAGACAAGGTGGCTCCCGGAGCATAATATCTGGCTCCTGTATGTGAGCCGTTCAGTTCACCTAACAGTTCGCTCAGCATTTCCTGGAAATCGTAGTTGTTATTGATATGCGGCAAGAAACGTGCATAACTTTCACGATAGAATTTCCAGTCAGTTCCATGTAAGTCGGCTACATAGAACTTGTCGAGCACTTGCTGCCATACATGGTTGAAAATATATTCTCTTTCCTCGTATGGACGGTAATTGAATATCGCTTCAAAGCTTACGTTGTCAGTCTTATTTTTCTCAATATCTATTTTCTTGATGCCTCCGTTGCTGCAAAGGAAGAGTTGTTTGTTTTCCTTGTTGTAGGTCATCGAGCCATATCCGATGTCTTTTAGTAGAAGTTCGGTCTTTTGTTCTTTCAGATCGTGTACCCATAAGTCGGCACCGTCTTCAAAAGAGGCTTGATAGTAAAGCTTGTCGCCGTCAGGACTGAGTACGGCATCGCCTAAATGAGAAGAATTCACGGTCAGGCGGATAATCCGGTCACGGCAGTTTTCCAGGTCGAAGGTGAGTGGAGTGACTTCCTTGTCTTTTTCAGATTTCTCTTTTTTATCTTTTTTCTTGTCGTTCTGCTTGTCTTTCTCTTTTTCTTTATCTTCTTTCTCTTTTACGAGAGCAAATTCTTCTTTGCTAAGGCGGAAACGTTCGTAAGCCTCTAAGTCGAAGAACATGATGTACACATCACTTTCAGCTCCCCAGCTTCCGTGGCTTCTGTATCCGGCACGGTCGCTTTCCCAAATCATGGCTTTTCCGTCCAGTACCCATTTGGCATTGGAATCTGTATATCCGCTTTCTGTCAAATTGTGGATTTCACCATTTCCGGAAGCGTTGACCAGGGCTACGTCGTTATTGTTCCATCCTCCTGTTCCGATGTATCCGCAAAGCAGCCATTTGCTGTCGGGACTCCATTGGAACCACTGATCTCCATCGCTGTAAGAGTATTCATATTTCCCGTCCATGGCAGTGCGGACAGATTTATCTTTCAGGTTGAGCACTCGCAATGTGGTGCGATTCTCTAAAAATGCAATCTGTTTTCCGTCCGGGCTGTATTGTGGCTGGAAGGAAGTGACTTGAGAATGTGTCAGCTGTTCTTCCTTGATGTCGGTAGCGTAGGTGAACAACTTTTCTTCCTCTTTAGTTAAGGTGGATTGGTAAATCTGCCAGAGTCCGTTTCTTTCGGATGCATATACAATGCTTCGTCCGTCGGGAGCAAAGTCGATGCTTCTCTCTTGTTCGGGAGTGTCTGTAATCTGTTTGGTTGTTGTATACTCAGTAGAAGTGACGAATACATCTCCATGGAGTATAAATGCTACCTCCTTGCCATTGGGGGGTACGGCGATTTCTGTAGCTCCGGAAGATTTTATTTGGTGAGCCAGTTCGTTTTCTGTCTGGTCAGTAACGATACGGATAGCTACTTTCTGAGGCTGCTGTCCTTCTTTGACTGTATAGATTTCACCGTCGTAACCGTAGCATAAAAGTCCGTTCTGTGAGGATGACAGGAAACGGACCGGATGCTGAGTGTGGTGTGTCAACTGCATTTCATTGCTTCCGTCAAGGTTGCATTTGAAAATATTGAACGAGCCTGCTTTTTCGCTGAGGTAGTAAAACGACTGGTTATCGTTACTCCATATCGGGTTACGGTCTTCTCCATTGAATGACGTGACTTTCTGATAAGTACGCTCATTGTTCTCTTTTTTACTTATCCAAATGTCGCGTGTAATGGAGGAAGTATGATGTTTTCTCCAGGGGTCTTCGTATCCTTTCTGGTCGTGATATAGTAAGGTCGTACCATCTTGTGCAACACTGATGTCTTCCATAGGAAGAGAGGAATAGAGTTGGGGACGTCCGCCTTGAGTGTTTATTTCATAAACTTGTGGAAACTGGGCACTGGGGAAGGACAGGTCGGTCGCATCAGGCATCAGGTTGGCCTTGAACAAAATATGTGTAGCGTCTGAAAATGTGACAGGGGTTTCGTTTCCAGAATGAGTTGTTAGTCTTTTGGGGATTCCTCCGTCTTTGGATACAATGTAAATATCCATGCTCCCTTGGCGAGAAGAGGCAAAGGCAATCTGCTGTCCATCCGGACTCCATATCGGATGAGTGTCGTGTGCCGGATTGGTGGTAAGTTGTCTGGCATTTCCACCAGTGGAGGGTACGGTGTAAATGTCTCCTTTATAACAGAAAGCAATAGTGCTTCCGTCGGGTGAAATGGAGCAATAGCGCATCCATAATGGATTTTCTGTAGCTCCTGCCGTGGTAAATGCGGCAAGGGCGGCAAGGAATAATGAGGTTTTCATCAGCGGTTCTTATCTTTTTTTCGATTAAAAAAACGGTGTATGCGTTGGAAAATCATGATGCCGGTTTTCAGCCCATCATAAGCGGCTATGCCGGCATTGATATGCTGCATCATATTCTCCATTTTGTTTTTACTTTTCTGGGGAGAGAATAATTCCTGTGTCAGGAGTTGTATGCGTTCTTTAGACTCTCTTAATTCTTGCTTTTTTTGTGCCCTTAATTGAGAGATGATTTCAACGCTATAGTTGGGAATGGGTTTTATATCGTTCATTATTTTATTCTTTAGAAGCAGGTTCGTCAAGGAATAAGCGTGCGAGGAAATGTACCATAGGCTGGAATATCCATTGTTTTCTCATTCGGTAAATGAGTATGGCCAAGAGAAGAACTACCCCTCCAATGATGGCATATCCTCCAATCAGGCTGCCTACAAGAGGAGCCAGTGCGTATACGAGCATGAAGGAAAAATAGAAAAGAGCCATCATGCTCAAAATGATAATGATGAGTATAAGGATTAAGGTAGATAGCAGGATAGTGAGTTTTTCTACCAAATCGAGTTTGACGTATTGACCTTGAAGCTCAATGTATTTTCGTACCTCTTTAAATAAGGATTCAAGGTTATCAATGCTTTTATCGTTTGCAAACATAAGCAGTTATTCTAAGATGAAAAAAATATAAAGCAGACTTTTCCCTTGAAAAAGCCTGCTTTATATTTACGACAAATTATTCAGCGTCTTTAACTTCTGCTGCTATTTGATCGACCAAGTCTTCCATTTCGGCACGGTTCAGTCGAATACCTTTTTTGCGAAGAACTTCAGCAATTTTTCTACGGGTATCTTCACCTTTTTCCGGGGCAAACAAAATGCCGGCTGCAGCTCCTAAAGTAACACCGCCAAGGAATGCTGCTACAATACTTAAAGCTTTCATAAATCTAATTTTTAAAAGTTATTACTTTACAAATCTAATAATAATCCTGATATGTTGTTCTTTTTTCATGGAAAAATGCAGCTCCATGCTGTCGATAGAATAGAATTAACGGATTTTAATAGTATGGCAGATTTTATATTGTTACCTTTGCGACGTATTAAATTGAATATTCATCTAATATTGGTATAGATAACATGAAGAAGATTGTTGTAATGGGAATGGCTCTGTGCACTGCATTGGCATTCTCTTCTTGTAAATCAAGTGAAAGTGCTTACAAGAAAGCGTATGAAAAAGCTAAACAGCAGGAACTTGCTGAGGCTTCTGCAGCCACTGAGGCACCAGTGGAAGCTCCGGCAGTAGAAACAGCACCCGCACCTGCTCCAGTTGTATCTACAGCTCCGGTTCGTGAAGAAAAGGTAGAATTGGTTTCTGGTGATGGCTTGAAAGCTTATAGCGTAGTTTGCGGTAGCTTTGGTGTAAAAGCAAATGCGGATGGCTTGAAGTCAAAACTGGATGGAGACGGTTATAATGCAAAGGTGGTGTACAATGCAGAACGCAATATGTATCGTGTGGTTGTTGAATCATTTGATACAAGAGACGAAGCTGCTCGTGCAAGAGATGCATTTAAAGCAAAATATCCTACACGTGAAGATTTCCAAGGTGCTTGGTTATTGTATCGTGTGTATTAATGTGATATAGATAAGAATTATTATTCCATATTTCAGGATTGAAAGCGACAGTGTAAAAGCTGTCGCTTTTTTTGCTTATATTTGTCGGCTGAAAAAGATTTGGTATTTATGAAATTGAATAGGATTATAGGTATGTTTTTGCTTGGAATGCCTTTGGCTATGCAAGCACAGGAAAAGGTTGTGCCAATAAAATACGGTGATATGGATCAGTGGGTTACCCGTAAGATTCATGAGTCGGGGATTATTGGAGGAAATACAAAATTGCTGTATGAATTAGGTCCCACAAAGGAAATCGACGGAAATGTGGCTTATGTGAATCAGGGAGGATCTCCGTGGGGAAATTCTAATGTAATGGCTAAAGTGATGGGGATTGTAAAAACAAATACCAGTGTATATCCTGAACAGAGAGGAAATGGCTATTGTGCACGTCTGGAAACTCATATTGAAAGTGTAAAGGTACTGGGAATGGTGAATATCACGGTGTTAGCTTCAGGCTCTATGTTCCTGGGTGATATGAAGGAACCGATTACGGGAACTAAAGATGGAGAAAAAGCACTGAATTCAGGCCTTCCTTTTACTTCCCGTCCAAAGGCGGTTCGCTATGACTATAAGGTGCAAATGTCTGGACAACCGAACCGTATTCGTCAGACCGGATTCAGCAAGAAGACTACTGTGCCGGGGCAGGATTGTGCGATTATGGTTTGTCTGTTGCAGAAACGTTCGGAAGATGCGGAAGGAAACATTATTGCTAAGCGAGTAGGTACAGTAGCCGTAAAATACAACCGCTCGCAAGACTGGCACAATGGAGCTACTTATGAAATAATGTATGGGGATATTACGCATGACAAGCGTTATGTACCAGAATTGATGCAATTAGGTACAGGCGGATATTATGCCCGTAACAGCAAAGGAGAAAGTAAACTTATAAAAGAAGTGGGCTGGGCCAGTAAAGACGAGCATCCTACACATTTGATTCTTCAGTTTACTTCAAGTATGGGAGGAGCTTTTGTGGGGTCTCCTGGAAATAAATTATGGATAGATAATGTCAATTTGGTATATTGAGATTGCAAAAAAGCTAGGAGGAGGCAGAAAAAGCCTTTGTATATATAAAAATAAGGTGTAACAGCTGATATTTTTTGAGTATTTTTTCTCTTATTCGTTGTTTACTTTCAAAAGAAATACTTATTTTTGCATCGCAATCGGAAAGGAATAAATGTCAAATTGATGGTTTCTTTTGATTACTAATAGAGTGAGTGTTTATAAAGCAATTATAAAACCTTTAAATTTTAAACAAAATGATTAAAGTAGGTATTAACGGTTTTGGTCGTATCGGCCGTTTCGTATTCCGTGCAGCTCAGAACAGAAACGATATTCAGATCGTAGGTATTAACGACTTGTGTCCAGTAGATTACTTGGCATACATGTTGAAATATGATACTATGCACGGTAAATTCAACGGTACTATCGAAGCTGACGTTGAAAACAGCAAATTGATTGTTAACGGTAAAGAAATCCGTGTAACAGCTTGCAAAGATCCTAAAGAATTGGCTTGGGATGCAGTAGGTGCTGAATACGTAGTAGAATCTACTGGTTTGTTCTTGACTAAAGAAAAAGCTCAGGCTCACATCGAAGCTGGTGCTAAATATGTAGTTATGTCAGCTCCTTCTAAGGATGACACTCCGATGTTCGTTTGCGGTGTTAACGAAAAAACTTATGTTAAAGGTACTCAGTTCGTTTCTAACGCTTCTTGTACTACTAACTGCTTGGCTCCTATCGCTAAGGTTTTGAACGACAAATGGGGTATCACTGATGGTTTGATGACTACAGTTCACTCTACAACTGCTACTCAGAAAACTGTTGACGGTCCTTCTATGAAAGACTGGAGAGGTGGTCGTGCTGCTTCTGGTAACATCATCCCGTCTTCAACTGGTGCTGCTAAAGCTGTAGGTAAAGTTATCCCGGCTTTGAACGGTAAATTGACTGGTATGTCAATGCGTGTTCCGACTTTGGACGTATCTGTAGTTGACTTGACTGTTAACTTGGCTAAACCGGCTACTTACGCTGAAATCTGCGCTGCTATGAAGGAAGCTTCTGAAGGCGAATTGAAGGGTATTCTGGGTTACACTGAAGATGCAGTTGTTTCTTCTGACTTCTTGGGTGACACTCACACTTCTATCTTCGATGCTAAAGCTGGTATCGCTTTGACTGATACTTTCGTTAAGGTTGTTTCTTGGTATGACAACGAAATCGGTTACTCTAACAAAGTATTGGATTTGATTGCTCACATGGCTTCTGTAAACTGCTAATTAGTTTAGACTATATAGCAAGAGCCGTCAGGATTTTCTCCTGGCGGCTTTTTTTTGCGCATATTCGTGCGTGTTGTGCAGAAAAAAACTATCTTTGCCGTTGAACTTCTCAAAAATGACTTTATGAATTATGATTTGATTACGATACTTGGTCCAACGGCTTCAGGAAAGACTTCTTTGGCTGCAGCTTTGGCTGCTCGTCTGAAAACAGAAATTATTAGTGGTGACAGTCGTCAGGTGTATCGTAGGATGGATTTGGGAACGGGTAAAGATTTATCGGACTATGTGGTTGATGGCTATAAGGTTTCTTATCATTTGATTGACATTGTGGAGCCAGGCTATAAATATAATGTATTTGAATATCAACGTGATTTTTTAGTTGCATACGAAGATATAAAGGCCAGAGGACTTCTACCGATTTTATGTGGAGGTACAGGTATGTATCTGGAGTCTATTTTGAAAGGATACCGTTTGCTCCCTGTTCCGGAAAATAAAGAACTGAGAGAAAGTTTGGCTTCCAAATCGCTTGAGGAGTTGACGGATATCTTGTCTCGTTATAAGAAATTGCATAATTCAACAGATGTAGATACGGTGAAGCGAGCCATTCGGGCAATTGAAATAGAGGAATATTATTTAACTCAAGATGTCAATGCGCGTTCATTCCCCGAGATACATAGTCTGATTATCGGAGTGGATATTGATCGGGATTTGCGCAGGCAGAAGATTACCAACCGATTGAAGAAGCGCTTACAGGAAGGAATGGTTGACGAGGTGAAGGTGTTGCTGAAAGAAGGTATAAATCCTGATGACCTGATTTATTACGGTTTGGAATATAAATATTTGACTTTATATGCGGTAGGTAAGCTGTCTTACGATGAAATGTTCAGCCAGCTTGAAATCGCTATTCATCAGTTTGCCAAACGGCAGATGACCTGGTTTAGAGGGATGGAAAGAAGGGGCTTTCAGATTCATTGGATAGATGCTGAAGCACCACTGAATGAGAATGTGGAACGAATTATTGATCTGATAAAATAAACGGAAATGGCAGTAGAACCAGACAGATGGGGGGTGATTTATAACCCCAAGGCCGGAAGCCGCAAGGCTCAGAAACGTTGGCAGACTATTCGTGCTTACATGGATGAATGTAAGGTGAAATATGATTATGTACAGTCGGAGGGATTTGGTTCGGTTGAGCGTTTGGCAAAGACACTGGCTAACAACGGCTATCTTACTATTGTGATAGTAGGCGGTGATGGTGCCCTTAATGATGCTTTGAATGGTATCATGTATTCCGATGTGGAAGATAAAAGTCAGATCGCTTTAGGAATTATTCCGAACGGAATTGGTAATGATTTTGCAAAGTACTGGGGACTAAGTTCCGATGATTATAAAAAAGCGGTGGATGTGTTGATTAATCGCCGCTTAAGAAAGATTGATATTGGGGTGTTCTCGTATTTTGACGGAGAACAACATCAGACTCGTTACTTTTTGAATGCTGTATATATGGGACTTGGTGCTCGTATCGTACGGATTACCAATGAAACCCGTCGTTTTTGGGGGATTCCTTTGATTTCTTATTTAGCCTCGTTGTTTTTGGTTGCCTTTGAGCGGAAATTGCATCGGATGCATTTGAAGGTAAATGACGAACATATTCGTGGACGTATCATGGCTGTGGGAATTGGTAGTGCATACGGGTATGGACTGACTCCAAGTGCCGTTCCATATAACGGGTGGCTTGATGTGTCTATTATTTATCGTCCAGAGCTTCGTCAGTTAATTTCCGGACTTTGGATGTTGCAACAGGGAAGATTGTTGAATCATAAGACGGTCAAGCCTTATCGTACGCGATGCGTAAAGGTGCTGCGTGCACAGAATGCAGAAGTCAGTTTAGATGGTCGTCTTTGGTTAGACCGTCATTTCCCGATTGAGATTACAATAGCTCCAGAAGCAATTACTTTGATAATACCTAATTAATATGATAAAGAATATTTCTGATTTAAAGCGGGATGACATGTTTTTCCTGCTGGCAGGTCCTTGTGTGATAGAAGGAGAAGACATGGCTCTTCGTATTGCGGAACGAGTCGTAAAAATTACAGACAACTTGCATATTCCATACGTTTTTAAAGGTTCTTACCGGAAAGCAAACCGTTCACGTCTGGATTCTTTCACTGGAATAGGTGATGAAAAAGCGTTGAAAATATTGGCTAAGGTAAGAAGTACGTTTGATGTGCCTGTCGTAACAGATATTCATACCGCTTCCGAAGCAGAAATGGCTGCTGAGTATGTGGATGTGTTGCAGATACCGGCATTTCTTTGCCGTCAGACCGATTTGCTGGTTGCGGCAGCTCGCACCGGAAAAATTGTCAATATTAAGAAAGGACAGTTCTTGTCTCCTGCTGCCATGCGTTTTGCTGCTGATAAAGTCGTAGAGGCAGGTAATGATCAGGTGATGTTGACGGAACGTGGTACAATGTTTGGTTATCAAGATTTGATTGTCGATTATAGAGGAATTCCGGAAATGCAGTCTTTCGGACATCCGGTAGTGCTGGATGTGACACATTCTTTGCAACAACCTAATCAGACTTCTGGAGTGACAGGAGGTATGCCGCAGCTTATTGAAACTGTGGCAAAGGCTGGTGTGGCAGTTGGTGTGGATGGGTTGTTTATGGAAACTCATGAAGATCCTTCTAAAGCAAAAAGCGATGGAGCCAATATGTTAAAATTGGACTTGCTGGAAGACTTGCTGGTGAAACTGGTTCGTATTCGTCAATCTTTGTAATGTATGATGGGGCGGCTGGTTGAGATAAAAGTCTGGAAAGAGATTGTAGTGTCTTTGTTTGTATGCCTTACATTGTCAGTAGGAAATGGATATGCCCAAAGTGAATCTATGGTGTCTTCTACAGACAATGTGCCGCTGTTGGAGAGAATGACGGATGGTAAGCGGAAGGTGGATTGGGCAGATATGAATATTCAGTTCTGTTCTGCTGCCGATGTCTCCTTTAATAATGCCAAACTGGATGAAGCGGCATTTAAGGTACATCGTATCCGTTTGGAGGTGTTAGGGGGATTTCATGAAAAGTTTTCCTATCATTTCCGTCAGTCTTTGAATCAATACACGACTCCCAATATTCCATTGGATAATCTTTCCGGGTCGGTTGAATTGGCCATGGTGGGTTGGCAGTTGAATGATAAATGGAAGTTGACAGCCGGAAAACAACCTGTCCAGTTCAGTAGGTATGAGTGTTGGGTGAATGCCATTAAAGTGCGTCATTACTCCGATTTCAATAACACGATACCATGCTATCAGGCGGGTTTGAATGCAGCCTATAAGATGAATGACAACCATGAGTTTAATTTTCAGGTGACAAATAATCGGAACGGAGATAGTGCCGATCAGTTTATGTATGGACTTCCGGAAGGAGTAGAACCTACTAAAATACCTTTGCTGGCAACTGTTAACTGGGACGGTTATTTTGTAGGTCATGCCATGCAGCTTCGTTATTCTCTTTCCTATGGACAGCTGGCAAAGCATAAGAATGTATTTTATTTTACTTGTGGAAATGTATGGGACAAGAAACCCTTTTTAGGCTATATTGATTTCATGTATTCACGCGAGGGTGTTGACTCTAAAGGACTTATCAGTGAGGTAACAGCTGTGAATGGTGAAGGTACTACAGTGCCGAATGTGGATTACTTTACGACTATATTCAATTTAGACTATCGTGTGGCTTCACATTGGAATATGTATGTAAAGGGAGTCTATGAACAGGGCAATGTGTTCAAGTCGAATGACATGTTTTCGTCAGGTACCTATCGCAGAGTATGGAACGTACAGCTTTGTGCAGAATACTATCCTTTGAAAAACAGTGAGCTGTTGTGCTATCTTCACCTCTTATATAAGAATATACATCTGACAGAGAAAGCACGTTCCTGGGGAGCGGAAAGTTATAATCATCAGCGTATCTCATTAGGTTTGGTTTATACACTGCCCGTTTTCTGAGAAGAAGTTATTTTCTGCATGGCATCTGTTTATATATTCCAATAAAAAACTATATCTTTGCAACGCAATTACGGTTTGGATTACATTAAAAAGTAAAAAGATATGCTTACTATTAAACAAATTACAGAAGACACCGACAAGGTGATTCGTGGATTGGAGAAAAAGCATTTTGCAAATGCAAAAGAAACAATTGCAAAAGTGCTTGAACTGAATGATCAGAGACGTAGCGCACAAAACCAATTAGATAAAAATCTCTCAGAAGTAAATTCTACATCGAAGGCTATCGGTGCTTTGATGAAAGAGGGAAAAAAGGAAGAGGCAGAAGCTGCTAAAGCTCGTGTAGCTGAAATCAAAGAAATTAGCAAAGAACTGCAGGTAACGATGGATAAGGCTGCAGAAGATATGCAGAACTTGCTTTATACCATCCCTAATGTACCTTACGAAAGTGTTCCGGAAGGTTTCGGAGCTGAAGATAATGTGGTAGAGAAAATGGGAGGTATGGAAACTGAACTTCCGAAAGATGCACTGCCACATTGGGAACTGGCTAAAAAATATGATTTAATCGATTTTGATTTAGGCGTTAAGATTACAGGTGCTGGTTTCCCGGTATACAAAGGAAAAGGTGCTCGTTTGCAGCGTGCATTGATTAACTTCTTCCTGGATGAAGCTCGTGCGGCAGGTTATGAAGAAATTATGCCTCCTACAGTGGTAAATGCTGCTTCAGGATATGGTACAGGACAGTTGCCTGATAAGGAAGGTCAGATGTATCACTGCAACTTGGATGACTTGTATCTGATTCCTACAGCAGAAGTACCTGTAACTAATATTTACCGTGACGTGATTCTGGATGAGAAACAGCTTCCGATTAAGAACTGTGCTTACACTCAGTGTTTCCGTCGCGAAGCTGGTTCTTATGGAAAGGATGTTCGTGGTTTGAATCGTTTGCATGAATTCTCAAAAGTAGAGTTGGTGCGTATTGATAAACCGGAACACTCCAAACAGTCTCATCAGGAAATGTTGGACCATGTAGAAGGCTTGTTGAAAAAACTGGAACTTCCTTATAGAATTCTTCGTCTGTGCGGTGGCGATATGAGTTTTACAGCTGCACTTTGCTTCGATTTCGAAGTATATTCCGAAGCACAGAAACGTTGGCTGGAAGTAAGTTCAGTTTCAAATTTCGATACTTATCAGGCAAACCGTTTGAAATGTCGTTATCGTACAGCTGAAAAGAAAACAGAACTTTGCCATACATTGAATGGTTCTGCTTTGGCTTTGCCTCGTATCGTAGCTGCATTGTTGGAAAATAATCAGACACCGGAAGGAATCCGTATTCCTAAGGCGTTGGTTCCTTATTGCGGGTTTGATATGATTGATTAATAATATATTATAACAATATTTTCGTCTGATACAGATTTTAGGTATGCCTAAATCTGTATCAGACGTTTTTTATATAATTACCTCTTAAAACTCAAGATTGTAAGATTTTTTATAATAAAACGGGGATATATGCTTTTAGAGATAGAAAAAACAGGCTTTTGAGGTAAAAAAAAAGGATTTTGGTTTTGTTGTTTATTTTTAATCATTAAATTTGAGGGGAAATAAAAGTAACATTTTTTGTGACGAGTATTAATTTATAACCTTAATATACAACTATGAGTTATTTACGATTTGACAAGACGATAATGACAAATCTGGAAGAAACTCTAACTAGAGAAATTCTTCGTACGAATCGCTCGGGGGCTTATCATTGTTCGACAATTGTAGACTGTAATACGCGTAAGTATCATGGCTTGCTTGTGATACCTGTACCGGAGTTGGACGATGAGAACCATGTATTACTTTCCTCATTGGATGAAACTGTTATCCAGCATGGGGCCGAGTTTAATCTTGGCCTGCATAAGTATGGAGGTGACAATTTCAGTCCTAGAGGACATAAATACATCCGCGAATTCGAGTGTGAGAAAGTGCCGACAACAATTTATCGTGTAGGTGGTGTTGTTTTAAAGAAAGAGAAGTTATTTGTTCACCATGAAAACCGTATTCTAATAAGGTATACATTGGTTGATGCACATTCAGAAACAACTCTTCGTTTACGCCCTTATTTGGCTTTCCGCAGTGTACGACAGTATACACACGAAAATGCGCAGGCCAGTCGCCATTATGATGTGGTGGAGAACGGAATCAAGACATGCATGTATCCCGGTTATCCTGAACTTTACATGCAGTTGAGTAAGGAAAATCAATTCTGTTTCCAGCCCGATTGGTATAGAGGCATAGAATATCCGAAAGAACGTGAACGCGGGTATGACTTTAATGAAGACCTGTATGTGCCTGGTTACTTTGAGATTAGTATTAAGAAAGGGGAATCTGTTACTTTCTCAGGTGGTGTAGCACCAATTGAAACTACTTCGTTGAATGCTTTGTTCGCAGCAGAAATGGAACAGCGAACACCTCGCAATAACTTCAAGAACTGCCTTATTAATTCGGCACATCAGTTCCTTAACAAGCAGGACGGTGAGTCGTATATCTTAGCCGGATATCCTTGGTTTAAGTGTCGTGCACGTGACATGTTTATTTCTCTTCCGGGACTTACTCTTTCTATTGGTGAGATTGGTAAGTTTGAAATGATTATGGAAACGGCTTTAAAGGCTGTTTATGCATTCATGGAAGGTAAAGAATCTCATTTGAAAGTGACAGAAATAGAACATCCGGATGTATTGTTGTGGCTGGTATGGGCAATACAGCAATATGCCAAGATGGTGTCATGGGATGAGGCCCGAGTTAAATATGGTAAAGCCTTGAAGGATGTGATGGATTATCTGGCAGGTAATCATCATCCTAATTTGAAGGTTCATGAAAACGGATTGGTTTATACAAATGGAAGAGACAAGGCCGTTACTTGGATGAACTCTACCGTGAATGGCCGTCCGGTAGTTGCTCGTACTGGATACATTGTAGAATTTAATGCATTGTGGTACAACGCACTTTGCTTTGTGGCTGATTTGCTGTCATCAGACTATGGCTTTGTTGACTACTTGCATCAGTTCTCTGATAAAGTCTCTAAGTCATTCGTGCAGACCTTCTTGAATGAATATGGCTATCTGCTTGATTATGTAGATGGCGATATGATGGACTGGAGTGTTCGTCCGAACATGATTTTTGCAGCAGCTTTTGATTATTCTCCGTTAGATTCTAAACAGAAAAAAGGTGTTGTAGACATCGTGACTAAAGAATTGCTTACTCCGAAAGGTCTTCGTTCATTGAGTCCGAAGAGTGGAGGTTATAATCCAAACTACGTCGGTCCGCAGCTTCAGCGTGATTATGCATACCATCAGGGTACAGCATGGCCTTGGCTGGAAGGTTTCTATCTGGAGGCTTATTTGCGTATCTATAAGCGGAGTGCCATTTCCTTTGTAGAGCGTCAGCTTATCAGTTATGAAGATCAGATGACCTGTCATTGCATCAGTTCCATTCCGGAGTTGTTTGATGGTAACCCACCATTCCAGGGTAGAGGTGCTGTTTCATTTGCAATGAATGTGGCCGAAATTTTACGTACATTGAATTTGTTGGAGAAATATAACAATCAATAAAGAGGAGGGGTTTATATGAAAGTTTTGATGTTTGGTTGGGAATTTCCTCCTCATATCTTGGGAGGATTAGGTACAGCCAGTTATGGATTGACTCATGGACTTGCTCAGCAGGAAGATATGGAAATTACCTTCTGTATTCCGAAGCCTTGGGGAGACGAAGACCAGAGTTTCTTGCGTATTATAGGAATGAACAGTGTGCCTATTGTATGGCGTGACGTACAGTGGGATTATGTAAAAGATAGAGTAGGACATTATATGGATCCGCAGCTTTATTATGACTTGCGCGACCATATTTATGCAGATTTCAATTATATGCATACCAATGATTTGGGATGTATGGAGTTCTCAGGAAGATATCCTGATAATCTGCATGAAGAAATCAACAACTATTCTATTGTAGCCGGTGTGGTAGCTCGTCAGCAGCAGTTTGATATTATTCACTCACACGATTGGTTGACTTATCCGGCAGGTATTCATGCCAAGCAGGTTTCAGGAAAGCCTTTGGTTATCCATGTGCATGCCACAGACTTTGACCGAAGCCGTGGTAATGTGAATCCTACCGTTTATTCTATTGAAAAGAATGGTATGGACCATGCTGACTGTATCATGTGTGTAAGTGAGTTGACCCGTCAGACGGTTATTCATAAGTACTATCAGGATCCTCGCAAAGTATTCACCATGCATAATGCAGTGTCTCCGCTTCCAAAAGAAATACAGGATATTCAGGTTAAGAAGAATCCGAAAGAAAAGATTGTTACTTTCTTGGGACGTATTACCATGCAGAAAGGTCCGGAATACTTTGTGGAAGCTGCTGCTATGGTATTGAATCGCACGCGTAACATTCGTTTTGTGATGGCTGGTAGCGGTGATATGATGAATGCCATGATTCGTCTGGCTGCGGAAAGAGGTATTGCCGACCGTTTCCATTTCCCGGGATTCATGAAAGGCAAGCAGGTATATGAAGTATTGAAGATGAGTGATGTGTATATCATGCCGTCAGTGTCTGAGCCATTTGGTATTTCACCATTGGAAGCTATGCAATGCTGTGTACCGACGATTATCTCTAAGCAATCCGGTTGTGCCGAAATTCTATCGAAATGTATTAAGACGGATTATTGGGATATACATGCAATGGCAGATGCCATTCATTCTATCTGTACCAACGATTCACTTTATGAATATCTCCGCGATGAAGGAAAGAAAGAAGTGGATGGTATTGTATGGGAGAAAGTCGGCGTGAAGATTCGCGCACTTTATGAGCAAGTCTTAAAAAATTATGGTAAATAAAACTGCAAAACAATATGAAAACAATTTGTCTTTACTTTGAAATACACCAGATTATTCATTTGAAACGCTATCGTTTCTTTGAAATCGGTTCAGAACATTATTACTACGATGATTATGCCAATGAGCAGGGTATGAATGAAGTGGCCGAACGTTCCTATATACCGGCCTTGAGAACCCTGATTGATATGGCAAAAGCAAATAATGGCGCATTTAGAGTTGCCTTGTCTATTTCAGGTGTGGCTTTGGAACAGTTGGAAATCCACGCTCCGGCCGTAATAGAATTGCTGCATGAGTTGAATGCCACAGGTTGCTGCGAATTCCTTTGCGAGCCTTATTCACATGGATTGTCTTCATTGAAGAATGAGACTTGTTTCTGCGAAGAGGTAGAACGCATGCGTGTGAAGATTAAAGACTATTTCGGACAAGATCCTAAGGTATTCCGTAACTCCAGCTTGATTTATGACAATGAAATTGGCGGTATCGTAGCAGGAATGGGATTCAAGGGTATGCTGGCAGAAGGTGCTAAACATGTGTTAGGATGGAAGAGTCCTCACTATTTGTATCATTGTGCTGAAAATCCGAATCTGAAGCTGTTGCTGCGTGACTTTAAGTTGTCTGATGATATTAGCTTACGTTTCTCTAATACAGAATGGAGCGAATATCCGTTGTTTGCAGATAAATATATTGGCTGGATTGCTTCTCTGCCGGAAAACGAACAGGTTATCAATATCTTTATGGAATTGTCTGCTTTGGGTATCTTCCAGCCGCTGTCTTCCAATATTCTGGAATTCTTGAAAGCATTGCCGGAATGTGCTAAGCAGAAAGGCATTACTTTCTCTACTCCGTCGGAAATCGTAACGAAACTGAAATCAGTCGATATGATTGATGTACCTTATCCGATGTCTTGGGTAGACGAAGAACGTGATATTAGCCCGTGGTTAGGAAATGTAATGCAGCGTGAAGCATTTGATAAGTTGTATAGCGTGGCAGAACGTGTACATTTGTGCTCTGACCGCCGAATCAAACAGGATTGGGATTACCTGCAGGCAAGTAATAACTTCCGCTTCATGACTACAAAGCAGATGGGCGTATCGTTGGATCGTGGTATTTATGATTCACCGTATGATGCTTTCACTAACTATATGAATATTCTTGGGGACTTTATTTCTCGCGTAAATTCATTGTATCCGGTAGATATGGAAGATGAAGAACTGAATTCTTTGTTGACAACCATTCGTAACCAGGAAGAAGAGCTGGTACAGTTGAATGACCAGGTGAAACATTTGCAGTCTTTGGTTAAAGAACAGCCAGAGAAGGCTCCTGCTAAAAAAGCTCCAGCAAAGAAAACAACTGCTGCCAAAAAGACTACTACAGCAAAGAAATAAAGCTTGAGATACAGGCATAAAAAAATCCGGAAGTTTTACTTCCGGATTTTTTTATGCTCTTATTCGTTATTTGTTGAATTTCGGTTTGGTATAGATAATTTCCATCTTAATCTTTTCTCCATCCTCGCCGCCCATTAGTTTGGCTGAGTTTACTTCCAGGTCGTGCGACAAACCGATGGTGTTTCCTTGTGAGTCTGTTTCAGTTTTCACCGGAATCAATACCATAGTATTATACTCATCCCATCCTTGAGCAGGCTCTTCTTTTGTTCTCATATCGCTGAAAATCTGGCTTATCAGTCGGTTTACTTGTGAGAACGAATAGGAGTTGGTTGTACTGCTGTAAGTACCTAAGAAGGTAGTTTTACTATCGTAATTCTTTCTTTGTTCAAAGAAGTCTTTTACTTCGTTTTTACGAATAAGCAGTAAGTTCTGCGGAGTACCCATTTTGTACGGGCTATTTTCAGAATTATCGCTGACGTTCTTGTATTTAGTAAATGCCATAGATACGGAGTTCAGCGTGTCTGTACCTAACGCATCATACATTTCTTGTAAAGGAAGTTTCACTTCTGTACAAAGTCCGGCAGGAGTTTTCAGATAGGTGTGTTCCTTTTCTCCAGCCAAGCTATTTAATGTCTCTTCAGAATTACTCAAGCGAGTAGACATGAACACTTCGTTGGTTGCTGCAAAAGGAATGGAAGTATACACGACAGAATCCATAGCCCCAGTAGAAGGTCTTTCGACTAAATATTTAACTTTCATGCGCAGCCAAATATCTCCAATGTATAGAATAGCCCCTTCTCCACTTGTGGTATGAACGTAAAATCCAGGGAGTACATTGTGGATAAATGAATAAGCATCTTTGAAATAGTCCTTATTTTCTTGATATTTATTCCAAAGATATTGGCTAAAAGCTCCTGCTTCATCTTCTTTTATGCCTGAACTTTTCTTTTTATCCAAATCAATAACCAATGGTGGATAATATCCATTTTCACTTTTTATAGAGTCAATTTCTTCATCTGTCCAAGAATTGTCGCGTACGGCGTAATCCTGTTCTGCTAATTCTGGCTTCTCAGGATTATAATATCCTTCTTCTATCGGATCATAAGACGTGTAATATAAATTTAAGTCTTCGCCTGTATCATCAATTGCTTTATCAAGCATGTCCACTCTTACACGCATGGGAGCTAGTGAATCACCGAAGAAACTTGCATACGATAACTCCAATGTTGTTGCTACAATTTCTTGAGTTGTTTCCGGAAATTCGAAACCTTCCGTGCAATTGATTTGTGTGATGAAATCGGTGGTATACGTACCAAAATCCGGATCGGTGAATTTACCCAAGTATGCGCTGCTTGTACGGGAGAATACTCCGTTCTGGTTCAAGTCTGTATATTTCAGGGTTTTGGTAGTGGCCTCAAAAGTTTGAGCCGATGCAGTAATTTCATCTGCATCTGCCACGAATTCACCGACACCTGTAGTGGTATCATCACAACTGTAGAGTGTGGCTGCAAGTCCGACTGCTGCCAAGAACTTAAGTTTCATTTTCGTCCTTTTTTATGTATTCATATTTATTCGGAAACGAATACCTTGTCATAGAATGCGTCACACGCATCTGCATAGGCATCGCCCGAAGCGTATTCAAGTACCGGAATGTTCAGGCTTCGTGCGTAGTCGAGTACATTCTGGTTTACAGTTTCGTCATTTTGAATCACTCCGTCAGAGTAGGCTACTGCTAACTTGCAGAGTTCCTCATAGTTTGCCGGCGACTTCATCATGCTGACATCTTCCGGAGTTACTTCCTTGAACAGCACTTGTTCAGCAAAGTTGGGAGCTAAATTCGAATTAAATCCTTCCTGATAAAGTGAGAAAATCACCTTTGAGTCGCGGAAAGAAGGTTCATCGTAATATGCTTTCTTAATATAAAGAGGAACCATCGCACTCATCCATCCGTGACAGTGAATCACGTCCGGACACCAGCGCAGTTTCTTGACAGTTTCCAGCACACCACGGGCATAGAAGATGGCACGTTCGCCATTGTCTTCATATTCCTTTCCGTTTTCATCGCATGTCATCTGGCGATGCTGGAAATAATCATCATTATCAATAAAGTACACTTGTCTGCGTGCAGCCTGAATAGATGCCACCTTGATAATCAGCGGATGATCCGTGTCGTCGATAATCAGATTCATTCCAGACAGACGGATTACCTCATGCAATTGGTTTCTGCGTTCGTTCACGATGCCCCATTTCGGCATGAATGTTCTGATTTCGCGGCCTTTGTCTTGTATGGCTTGCGGTAAATTCTGGCCGATTAATGCCAGGTTACTTTCGGGTACGTAGGGAGTAATTTCTTGTGTAATGAATAAAACTTTTTTCGCGCTCATTGTATTATAGTTGCTCTTAACGACTGGCAAAGATACAAAAAATACACCAATGAAGCGAATCGACAGCCGTTTATAAATCCTTATAGTATGTTAATGTATTGATAAACAGTAGGCTATAATAGTGTTTGTTGTACGTTCTAAATAGGATAAATTCGCTAAATATCAAAAGAATTTTCCGTTTCCGTTTCTTTATGTGCTAAATAAATAGTTACTTTGCAGCCGTTTTCTGAATTTATGATTAAAAACAGGAATAAGAGATGAAGTTAATTCAAACAATCAGTGAGCTTCGCGCCGAACTCGATGCTTTCCGCAAAGAAGGAAAGACTATCGGACTGGTTCCGACGATGGGAGCTTTGCATGCGGGACACGCTTCGTTGGTGAATCGTGCCGTAGCTGAGAATGATGTAGTGGTAGTCAGTGACTTTGTGAACCCTACACAGTTTAACGACCAGAATGACCTTTTAAAATATCCGCGCACACGGGAGGCGGATTGTGCTTTATTGGAGAAATGTGGAGCAACGTTGGTTTTTGCTCCTTCTGTAGAAGAAGTTTATCCTGAACCCGATACCCGCCAGTTCAGCTATGCGCCGCTGGATACGGTGATGGAAGGAAAATACCGTCCGGGACATTTCAACGGGGTTTGTCAGATTGTCAGCAAATTATTCTTGATGGTGGAACCGCACCGTGCCTACTTTGGCGAGAAGGACTTCCAGCAGCTGGCCATTATCCGTGAAATGGTACGCAAGTATCCTTTCAATATTCAGATTGTGGGATGCCCGATTGTGCGTGAAGAAGACGGCCTGGCGCTGAGCAGCCGCAACGCACGTCTTACGGCAGAACAACGGAAGGAAGCTTTGCAGATTTCCAAGGCATTGTTTGCCAGTGTAGATTTCAGCAAGTCACGTGTTTTGCTTGAAACCAAGCAGTTTGTAGAAGACTGTATCCGTCGCGCACCGGGACTGGAACTGGAATATTTTGAGATTGTGGATGGCAATACGCTTCAGCCCGTAAAGGCATGGGACGAAAGCAATTACATTGTAGGTTGTATCACAGTGTATTGCGGTGAAGTACGTCTGATTGATAACATTAAATATAAAGGATAACGGATGATGATGATTGAAGTGTTGAAGTCGAAGCTTCATTGCGTAACGGTGACAGAAGCGAACCTGAACTACATGGGCAGCATTACGATTGATGAAGATTTGATGGATGCGGCTAACATGATTGCCGGTGAGAAGGTACAGATTGTAGACAATAACAATGGTGAACGTTTTGAAACCTATATCATTAAGGGTGAACGTAGCTCAGGTTGTATTTGTCTGAATGGAGCGGCAGCCCGTAAGGTACAGGTGGGCGATGTGGTGATTATCATGTCCTATGCCTTGATGGACTTTGAGGAGGCCAAGACTTTCAAGCCGACCGTGGTATTCCCGGATACGGCAACAAATCGTCTGTTGTAATTGGATTAGATAAGTTGATGAAATAAATAAAGGGTGCCGGAGGAAGATGAGAAATCTCTTTCCGGCACCCTTCGTTTTGGTATATTCTAAACGTTTTTTCGCTTACGAAAAAACGCAAGTACGTTCGTACTAAAACGCCTTTGCGTTTGAATCAAAACGTACTTGCGTTTAGGATAAAACGTCCTTGCGTTTTCTCTCAAACGCACTTGCGTTTTGGACGCGTGTCAAAAATTACACTTGAGGCACGTCCTGCAAGCTGTTTGCTATGTCTTCTTCGCTCAGTGAATAGTTGGTCAGGTTGCCCGACAGGTACTGGTCGTACGCACTCATGTCTATCAGACCATGACCGGACAAGTTGAACAGAATTACTTTTTCTTCACCCGTTTCCTTGCATTTTTCTGCTTCCTGAATAGCGGCAGCAATGGCGTGGCAAGATTCCGGAGCCGGAATGATACCTTCAGCGCGGGCAAACAGACAGCCGGCCTTGAAAGTGTCAAGCTGCTGTATGTCTACCGCTTCCATCAAATTGTCTTTCAACAGCTGAGAAACGATGACACCTGCACCGTGGTAGCGCAGACCACCGGCATGGATATTGGCAGGTGTAAAGTTGTGTCCTAAGGTAAACATCGGCAGCAGCGGGGTGTAGCCGGCTTCATCACCGAAGTCATATTCAAATTTACCTCTGGTCAGTTTCGGACAAGATGCCGGTTCGGCTGCGATATAACGTGTCTTCTTTCCTTCCAGAATGGTGTGACGCATGAACGGGAAACAGATTCCTCCGAAGTTGGAACCTCCTCCGAAGCATCCGATAATCATGTCAGGATATTCACCGGCCATTTCCATCTGCTTTTCAGCTTCCAGTCCGATGACAGTCTGGTGCAGGGTTACGTGGCTCAGCACGGACCCCAGTGTATATTTACAGTTTGGTGTGGTGCGTGCCAGCTCGATAGCTTCCGAGATGGCAGTACCCAGTGAACCCTGATGGTTCGGATATTTGGTCAGGATATTTTTTCCTGCACGGGTAGACATGGAAGGAGAAGGAGTTACCTGTGCGCCGAAGGTCTGCATGATGCTGCGGCGATAAGGCTTCTGTTCGTAACTGATTTTTACCTGATATACGGCAGCTTCCAGTCCGAACACCTTCGCGGCATACGACAAGGCAGCTCCCCATTGTCCGGCACCTGTTTCAGTAGTGATGTTCGTTACGCCTTCTTTCTTGCAGTAGTAAGCTTGTGCCAGTGCAGAGTTCAGTTTGTGTGAACCGATAGGGCTGACACTTTCATTCTTGAAATAGATGTGTGCCGGTGTACCCAGTGCTTTCTCCAGTCCGTAAGCACGTACCAGCGGGGTGCTGCGGTAGTATTTGTACATTTCCCGTACTTCTTCCGGAATTTCAATCCACGCATCAGTCTGGTTCAATTCCTGATGGCAGAGTTCCTTGGCGAAGATAGGGTAGAGGTCTTCCGGTTTCAACGGTTCTTTTGTAGCCGGGTTCAGTGGAGGCATGGGTTTGTTGACCATGTCGGCTTGAATGTTATACCAGTATTTTGGTATTTCATCTTCAGGTAAGATGAATCTTTTCTGTCTATTACTCATAATTGCTTACTATTTTTAAGTTTTCGTCAAAAATATGGAAATAAATGATAACAAACAACTCATTTTGCTTTTTTTCTTATCTGTTTTCTTACTGAATAGAATCTTGTGGTAGATTTCTCCTTTCTTTGTCGCATAAGTATATGGATTTTTCCATACATTTGTAAATACATTCATTCACTATAATATGGATTATTGGGAACGACTTTTTTTATATAATAAGAAACTGCTTATGCCGCGTGTAAACCAGCTGCTTAACTGGGTGATGGGGATTAATTTTCTGTGCGGCATTGTCTTTTTACTGACCATTGTGTATGAATATGGATTCAGGATTTCTGCGGCGGAGTATAATCTGATACATACGGTCTATCATACGGTATGGGTCATCTTTTTAGTTACAACAACGATACAGATTGTCTTTCGTCAGGAAGATTCCTCGTTTAAGTTTACTCCGTGGACATGGATTCTTACCATACTGCTTTATCTGACCTTGCTCCCTGTGGTATTCAAAAAGCCGGAGGAGACTACCGGAGTGTATTGGGTATGGGTGTTCTTTCATCATGCTTATTACAAGGGAACCATCCTGGTGCTGCTTTCTTTCTCCCAGCTGTCGGGCATTTTGGTGCGCTTGCTGGGCAAACGTACCAATCCGTCATTGATTCTGGCAGGCAGTTTCCTGGTGTTTATTCTGTTGGGTACCGGATTGTTGATGCTTCCTCGGGCCACTTACCACGGCATTTCGTTCATGGATGCGCTGTTTACCGCCACGAGTGCGACGTGCGTCACAGGGCTTGTCACCGTAGATGTGCCTTCCACCTTTACGCTGGAGGGACAAATTCTGATTATTCTCCTGATTCAGATAGGCGGACTCGGGGTGATGACGCTGACAAGTTTCTTTGCCATGTTTTTTATGGGGAATACCTCGCTTTATAATCAGCTGATGGTGGGCGACATGATCAGTTCCAACTCCTTGAATTCGCTATTGTCTACCTTATTATATATATTGGGCTTTACGCTGGCGATAGAAGGAGTCGGAATGGTGGTTATCTGGCTCAGTGTGCACGGCACGTTGGGAATGACCTTGCAGGAAGAACTTTTTTTCTCAGCCTTCCATTCCGTGTCAGCCTTTTGTAATGCAGGCTTTTCCACCTTGCCCGGTGGAATGGGCAATCCGGCCGTCATGCAGGGACATAATCTGCTTTACATTACTTTGGGACTGCTGATTGCACTGGGAGGCATCGGATTCCCGATATTGGTGAACTTGTATGAAACGGTGGCGTATTATCTGCAAGCCGGAAAATTCTGGCTGTTGCGTCGTTCCGGAAGATTCCGGAAAAAAGTACACCTGTATAATTTGAATACGAAGATTGTGCTGGTGGCTACAGTCTTTCTTTTAATAGGTGGTACGTTGGCCATTGCTGCCCTGGAGTGGAACCATTCTTTTGCGGGCATGCCGGTGGCAGACAAGTGGGTGCATGCTTTCTTTAATTCCTCTTGTCCGCGAACTGCCGGTTTTGCCAGTGTGGGGCTGACCTCCTTGTCTACTCAAACCTTGTTGCTCATGGTAGTACTGATGATGATAGGAGGAGGCACGCAATCTACGTCGGGCGGCGTGAAGGTCAATGTGTTTGCGGTGGTATTAATCAATTTATGGGCTGTAGTGCGCGGGACAGACCGGGTGGCGATTCTGCGCAGAGAACTTTCGCACGATTCTATCCGCCGTTCGAACGCGGCATTGATATTGTATCTGCTACTGGCTTTTCTGGCCATATTCCTGCTGAGTATGCTGGAGCCGGAGGCCGGGCTGCTGGCCGTTACGTTCGAATGCGTGTCGGCGCTGAGTACGGTAGGTTCGAGCCTTGACCTGACTCCTACGTTGGGCAATGACAGCAAGCTGCTGGTCATTTTGCTGATGTATATCGGTCGTGTCGGTGCATTTACCTTGCTCACCGGTCTGGTACGCCAGGAAAAGAAACGCAATTACAGGTATCCGAGTGATAACATTATCATCAACTGATGTATGAAATATTTGATTATTGGTTTAGGACATTATGGGGCCACGTTAGCCATGGAGCTGACTGCCATGGGGCATGAAGTGGTCGGTGCAGACGGAAACGGGTTGCACGTAGACAGTGTGAAGGACCGCATGGCGGCCTCGTTTGTGCTCGATGCGACAGATGAAATGGCACTTTCCGTGCTTCCGCTGAAGAGTGTGGATGCGGTAATTGTAGCCATAGGCGATAACTTCGGCGCTTCGGTCCGGATTGTGTCGTTGCTGAAAAAGCTGAAGGTGAAACGGATTTATGCACGGGCGGTAGACGAAGTACATAAGGGAGTACTCGAAGCCTTCTCGATAGACCGTATCCTGACACCGGAACAGGATGCAGCACGTTTGCTGGCACAGCAGTTGGAACTGGATGGCGGGGCCGAATTTTTCCAGATAGACGGCAATACCTACGTGTTCAAGCTGGAAATTCCGGAGAAACTGGTGGGCTATCACATCAATGAGCTGAACCTGGAACAAGAATTCGGCCTGAAACTGATTTCTCTGGTACAAGGTAAACAGGTGAAGAACTTCCTGGGTATATCTGTCTTTGAGAAAGAAGTGGCCAATACATTCCCTGAGGATTATGCACTCCAGAAAGGCGACGGACTGGTGTGCTACGGATCTTATTCCAGTTTCATGCAATTCTGGAAATCAGTCCGTTAGTCCATTCCCTAACGGATATTTCTCTTGTTCAGTGCCTGCTGATAGCGGCGGGCATTGGCCTGATGTTCAGCAAAGGTAGCGGCGAAATTGTGCGTGCCCGAGAAATCTTCTTTGGCGCACATGTAGAGGTAATCATGCTGTGCATGATTCAATACGCTTTCTATTCCCTGAATGGAAGCAATGCGGATAGGACCGGGAGGAAGCCCCGCGTGCTTGTAAGTATTGTAAGGACTTTCTACCTCCAGGTGTTTGTGCAGAATGCGTCGCAGTCCGAATTCTTGCAGACTGAATTTGATGGTCGGATCGGCCTGGAGTGGCATTCCGGCTTGTAGACGGTTTAGGTAAAGTTCTGCCACCATCGGCATTTCACTTTTGTTGGCTGTTTCTTCTTCCACGATGGAGGCCAGTGTGCTGACTTCTACCGGAGTCAGTCCGCAGGCTTGAGCCTTATCTTTACGCTCCTGCGTCCAGAAACGTTCATATTCTTTTTTCATTCGTTGGATAAAGGCTTCCGCATCCGTATTCCAATAGGCTTCATACGTATTCGGGATGAATAGTGCAGGCATCGTTTCAAGGCTGAAACCCAATGAAGCGCAGAAGGCACTGTCACCGACAAGTCGGGCAAATTCCGTGGAATCGGGCATGAGTTGACGGTCCAGCGAGCGTGCCAGACGGGACAGGGTCCGCACACTGGGTATAACCACTTTGACCGGAGTCTGGTGTCCGCTGCTCAGGCGGCGGAATAAGGTCAGCGTATTGATGGAGGCATCAAAGCGATAGGCTCCGCTATGAATCTGCTGGTCGTATTTTTTGAGACGAGCCAGCATTTTGAATCCTGTCAGATGCGTGGCATTCAAATCTCTTTGAAGTTTTACGTACACCGAATCGGCTGTATCGTCACGGTCTATATAAATAAAGGTAGGTTTTTCGATACGAAGAGGGTGGTTGAACAGCAAGGAAACCCCGCTGATTACGCCTCCTAAAATTAGAATTGTGACAAGGGCACAAATAATGATTGTCTTTTTTGATTTCATCTGGTTTCAAATTTGGGCGTAAAAGTAGTAAGAAAACTTTATTTTGGTGTCATGAAAAGTCTGAATCTGTAGGGGTAGTGTATACTTTTCATGCATTTTAGGGCCGAATGTTCAAATCTCCTCCTCAAAAATGTCAAATGTACACCCATTACATGGAAAATATTCCTACATTTGTGAAGTGTGAAATAAACAAGTAAAATCAATAAGTATGAAAAATGCAATTTTAGGGTTGGCCTTTTGTGCCGCAATGCCTTTGTTTGCTCAGCAGAAGGCTACAGTGACTGTTCATCCGGAACAGGGAAAACAAATCATCAATAAAGAAATTTATGGTCAGTTTGCCGAACACCTCGGTACATGTATCTATGGAGGTCTTTGGGTAGGAGAGGATTCTTCCATACCTAATATTAAAGGTTATCGTAAAGATGTGTTCGAAGCATTGAAAGACTTGAAAGTGCCTGTACTCCGCTGGCCGGGAGGATGCTTTGCCGATGAATACCATTGGATGGATGGTATCGGTCCTCGTGAAAAACGTCCGCGTATGGTCAACAACAACTGGGGAGGAACCGTAGAAGATAACAGCTTCGGAACACACGAATTCCTGAACTTGTGCGAAATGTTAGGATGTGAACCCTACATCAGCGGAAACGTAGGTAGCGGTAGCGTGGAAGAAATGGCTAAATGGGTAGAATACATGACTTCTGAACAAGGAAGCCCGATGGCAAAACTGCGTTTGGAAAACGGACGTGAGAAACCATGGAAGGTGAAATACTTCGGAGTAGGAAATGAAAGCTGGGGATGTGGAGGTAGCATGCGTCCGGAATACTATGCTGATTTGTATCGCCGTTATTCAACTTATTGCCGTAACTATGATGGTAACCGTTTGTTCAAGATTGCCAGCGGTGCCAGCGATTATGACTACAACTGGACTGAAGTGCTGATGAAAAACGTGGGTCATCGCATGGACGGACTTTCTCTGCACTATTATACAGTGCTTGGATGGAGCGGAAGCAAAGGTTCTGCTACGAAATTCAACAATGAGGATTACTATTGGACAATGGGAAAATGCCGCGAAATTGAAGATGTGCTCAAGCGTCACATTGCCATTATGGACAAATATGACCCGCAGAAGCAGATTGGCTTGATGGTAGACGAATGGGGAACCTGGTGGGATGAAGAACCGGGTACTATCAGCGGTCATCTTTACCAGCAGAATACCTTGCGCGATGCCTTTGTGGCTTCTTTGAGTCTGGACATCTTCCATAAATATACTGACCGAGTTAAAATGACTAACATTGCTCAGGTGGTAAATGTATTGCAGTCTATGATTCTGACGAAAGAAGACAAGATGGTGCTGACTCCGACTTACTATGTGTTCAAGATGTATAACGTACATCAGGATGCTACTTATCTGCCGCTTGATTTGCAGTGCGAACGTAAGATCGTACGCGACAATCGTATCGTACCGATGGTAAGTGCAACTGCTTCACGTGATAAATCAGGTGCTATTCATGTGTCACTTTCTAACGTAGACCTGGAAGAGTCACAGGAAATCACACTGACACTGGGTGATGTAAAGGCTAAATCGGTAAGCGGACAGATTCTGACTTCTGAAAAGATTGACGATTACAATACATTTGAACAGCCTAATCTGGTGAAATTGGCCGATTTCAAGGGTGCTAAATTGACAAAGAATGGACTTGTAGTGAAATTGCCTGCAAAATCAATTGTTACATTGGAAATTAAATAGTATATTGCAGAATCTTCTTTTTTTGTAGAAAAGAAGAATTTGTAAATACCATATAATCAGTAAAGTATCGCTTTCTGAAAATCAACCGTCCGTTAACGGAATTTGATTTCAGAAAGCGATATTTTTATTTTGTAATATGAATGTAACAGGATGTTACATTTTCTTTAAGCGTATGACATCTGTTTGTAACACTAATATGAGACCTTTGTGGTGTCAAAAAAATGAGTCTATAGGAAAAATGAAAACAAAGAAAAGAGTTTTATGTCTGTTAAGCATCTGGATGTGCACTGTGGGTGCTGCCTTTGCAGATGGAGCGCCTGAAGAACGGGCTCCTGGTGAGAAAAAAGGAGATGCCATCATTACCATATTTTCGGATGCGCATTCTGGTTTTGGTTCTGTCAATGATGACAGAGGGTTTAATCTGGACCGTGCCTATATTGGCTATCAGTATGCCTTGCCTCACGGATTGCAGTTGAAGGCAGTACTTGATTTCGGTCAGTCAAAAGACGTAAATGACCATCAGCGCATCGGATATGTGAAAAATGCACAGATTACCTGGAAGCAAAACGGCTGGACGCTGAACGCCGGATTAATCACTACGACTCAATTTAAGGTTCAGGAAGATTTCTGGGGAAAACGTTATGTGATGAAATCTTTCCAGGATGAATATAAGTTCGGCAGCAGTGCGGACTTGGGAGTTTCAGTAGCCTATAAATTTAACAAGGTGGTTTCGGCCGATGTGATTGTAGCCAACGGAGAAGGTTATAAAAAAGTACAGGTGAAAGACGGCTTGCAGTATGGTGCAGGCGTAACACTGACTCCGGTTGAGGGTTTGACGGTACGTGCATACGGTTCGTATAATGAATCGGTAGAAGAAGGGGAAAAAGGTATTACGAATCTGGCTGCTTTTGTCGGATATAAGCATACAGCCTTCTCAGTGGCAGCGGAATACAACTACCAGACTAATACGAAATATGTGCCTGATTGTGATCAGGATGGTTTCTCGGTTTATGCGTCTGCACAGTTAAGCAAGAAAATAAGTCTTTTCGGTCGTTGGGACTTGCTTTCTTCAGAGAAAGACTGGAACAAAGATGCGGACGGTATGGCCGGAATGGTAGGTACCGAATTTAAATTAGGTAAATACATCAAGTTAGCTCCTAACTTCCGGTTGTGGTCGCCGAAAACAGAAGGCGGCAAGACAGCCAGTTATGTATACCTGAATGCTTCGTTTGCGATTTAACTCAATGAATAACATAGATTTGTAACTTATATTAAATGTATAACACAATGAAAAAGTTTTATTTGCCTTTAATTGCTGGAGCGATGGCTTTGTCGTTTGCAGCGTGTGGTGGACAGAAATCAGCTAATGGTCGTGAATCAGTAGAACTGACAGGTGCAGGTGCTACATTCCCATTGCCATTTTATAATATGTCTTTCGAAAACTACAATGCAACTTCTGGTGACAAGATTTCCTATGGTGGTATTGGTAGTGGCGGTGGTGTCCGCAACTTGAAAGACGGTATCGTAGACTTTGCAGGTAGCGATGCTTTCTTGAGCGACAAGGAAATGGCTGAAATGCAGCCGGTGGTACACATCCCGACTTGTATGGGAGCTGTCGTAATGGCATACAACTTGCCGGATGTGGTTAAACTGAATCTTTCTGGTGACGTGATTGCCGATATTTATGCAGGTAAGATTACAGACTGGAACGATGCGCGTTTGCAGAAACTGAATCCGGATGTACAGTTGCCGGCAAAGAAAATCATTCTGGCATACCGTTCAGATGGTAGTGGAACAACTTTCATCTTTACAGACTATCTGTCAAAAGTAAGTGAAAACTGGAAAAACACTTACGGTGCAGGTAAAACCGTGGATTTCCCGGTCGGACAGGCTGCTAAAGGTAATCCGGGCGTAGCAGGAATTATCGCACAGACTCCTTACTCATTAGGATATATTGGTTCTGAATATGCTTTTGCTCAGAAAATTCCTTACGCAAGCGTATATAACAAGCGTGGTGAATTGGTAGTACCTTCTACTGAAAGTATCTCTGCAGCTGCCGGTGACATTCCTCAGGATACTCGTTGTTCAATTACCGATGCAGATGCAGCAGGAGCTTATCCTATCAGTTGCTTCACCTGGTTGCTGATTTACAAGGAACAGCACTATGCAGACCGTTCTATGGAACAGGCAAAAGCTACATTGGACTTAATGCAATATATGTTGAGCGACAGCGTACAGCAGACTACTGCTACCGTACACTATGCGCCGCTGCCTAAGAAGGCTATCGAACAAAGCCTTCAGAACCTGAAAGCTGTGACATACGATGGACAGCCGATTCTTAAATAAATAAGACAATAAGTTATGCAAGACAAACTGTTTAAAGTCTTACTTATCTTATCGGCTATAGTGATACCGGTCATTGGTGGGGGAATTATTTACTCCCTCACCGTTGACGCTTCCGGCGCTTTCGAGGAGTTTGGATTCTGGCATTTTATCTTCTCTGACGACTGGGTGACCACTGCCGGTAAAGAAAGTTATGGCGCTCTTCCTTTTATTACGGGTACACTGCTTACAACGGCACTGGCGTTGCTGATGTGTATTCCATTTTCACTTCCTGTCGCACTGTTCACTGGTGAGTATTTCCGTGGAAAGAAAATCGCAGCCGTTCTGGGTACAGTGATTGATTTGCTGGCAGGTATTCCTTCCATTATCTATGGTTTGTGGGGTTTCTATGTACTTCGTACCGTATTCATGCACTTGAATCTGTCTCCGCAGGGTTCCGGTATTCTGACTGCTGCGTTTGTGCTGGCCATCATGATTGTGCCGTATGCAGCTTCCTTGAGTGCCGAATTTATCAAGATGGTTCCTTCCGACTTGAAAGAAGGGGCTTATGCCATGGGAGCTACGCGTGCAGAGGTAATCAAGAGAGTGATATTCCCGATGGCGGGTTCCGGTATTTTCTCAGCCTATATTCTGGCTATCGGACGTGCGCTGGGAGAAACGATGACAGTGACCATGCTGATTGGAAATACCAACCAGATGCCGGACACACTGCGTACCACGGGTAATACCATGGCAAGTATCATTGCAAACCAGTTTGGCGAGGCAGACGGTTTGAAGCTTTCTTCACTGATCGCCATCGGTTTGTTACTGTTCCTGATTACGGCCATCATTAATATTATCGGAAAGATTTTGATTCGTCGTGCCCGTCACGTGTAATCTGCTAAAAAGATTTGTGCTTATGTTATATGGAAATAATATTAAGATACGTATCCTGAAAAGCCGCTTGCTTTATATTCTGGTTTGCGTATTGTCGGGTGTGACAGCGATTCCTTTGCTGGCGATTTTGGGAGAAGTATTGATCAAGGGTTGGAAACAATTGGGATGGTCGTTTCTCACCGAAGCTACTCCGAATGCCTATAAGGCGATGATGGCCGCTTCTGCCGGAGAAGCAATTCCGGGGGGAATTGCAAACGGAATTATCGGAACCTTCCTGATGCTTTTGCTGGCTGCTGTAGTCGCTATCCCGGTAGGAATTCTGTGTGGTATCTGTCTGTCAGAATACAGAAAAAGCTGGTTTGCCGTGTTTGTCAGCTACCTGACCGACTTGCTTCAGGGTACTCCCTCCATCATTATCGGTATCATTACTTACATCTGGGTGGTTGTCCCGATGAAAGGTTATTCGGCCATTGCAGGAAGTGTGGCATTGTTCATCATGATGCTTCCGCTGATTATCCGTTCTACGGAAGAAACCATGAAGGTGCTTCCGGAAACCTTGAAAGAGGCTGGACTGGCATTGGGAGGTAGTTACTGGAGAGTGATGCTGAAGGTGATGGTGCCTTCTGCACTGGGCAGTATCTTTACCGGTATTTTGTTGGCCATCTCTCGTGTAGTCGGTGAAACAGCTCCGTTGATGTTTACTGCCTTGGGAGGAGCTGCTATCAGCTGGAACATGACCAAGCCGATGTCGGCTGTTCCTTTGCTTATCTGGGAGTTCTTCAACGACCCGAACTTGCAGAGCCTGATATGGGGAGCTTCTTTGTTCCTGTTGACTTTTGTGTTATGTCTGAATTTATTAGCTAAACGAATTGCAAAGAAATGGAAAATATAAAGGATCCGATTCTTCAAATAAAAGATGTGTGTATATCATATACCAGCGACGTGATGGCTGTAAAGCATGTGTCGGCTGATATTGAGAAAAATACGATTACGGCCATCATGGGGCCTTCTGGATGTGGAAAGAGTACGTTACTGCGTGCCGTGAACCGCATGCACGAGTTGTACAAGAATATCCGTGTGACGGGAGAGATTTTACTGAATGGTGAAAATGTGCTTCAGATGCACCCGATGGAAGAACGTCGTCGCATTGGTATGGTGTTCCAGCGCCCGAACCCGTTCCCGACCATGAATATTTACGACAACGTGCTGGCCGGATATATCTTGAATGGTATTCATCTGTCAAAATCGCAGAAGGATGAGATTGTGGAACGTAACTTGCGCAACGTATGTTTGTGGGATGAAGTAAAGGACTCTCTGACAAAGCGTGGTACTTTCCTCTCAGGTGGACAGCAACAGCGCTTGTGTATTGCACGTTCTCTGGCGCTTCAGCCGGACATTCTGCTTATGGATGAGCCTACTTCTGCTCTTGACCCGATTGCTACCAAGCACATCGAAGGGTTGATGGACCAGCTGAAAAAAGAGGTGACTATCCTGATTGTGACTCATAACATGTCACAGGCTATGCGTATCTCCGACCGTTCCATGTTCATGTACATGGGTGAACTGATAGAGTATGACAATACGGAGAAAATGTTTAAAGATCCGGTTGACGAACGTACAAGAGCCTATCTGACAGGAAAGATGGGATAACCGTTAGGATGACAGGTATAAGAAAGGGGTTGCAGGCTGAAATCAGCAGGCAACCCCTTAATGTTTTTATTTGTATGAAAAATTTGGGCTTATTGGGCAACCAGTACTTCCGGTTTTTGTTTGTTGTTTTTCAGAATATGCCATACTTCTTCTTCCGTTCCGGAAAAAGGACCAGATTTTTCTAACTTGATAGTAGACATGGCAGCTGCAAAACATCCTGCTTCTTCGTATGAAGCTCCTTTGTTTCGCATGTAGAGATAGCCAAGTACGTAAGTGTCACCGCATCCGGTAGCATCGACTACTTCTTTAGGAGCGTATGCCGGAATTTTATAGAACTTTCCTTCTGCATAAATAAGTGATCCAAGACTTCCTAAAGTCAGCAGAACTTCTTTAACACCCCACTGAGCCAGTTGCTTGGCTGCTTTTTCAGGGTCTTTGAAGCCCGTCAGCACTTCAGCTTCGTGTTCATTGACTTTCAGGATATCAATGTATTTCAGGGCTTTTTTCTTTTCATGCCAGTCTACAGGGAATACGTGCTCACCTTCCACTTTTCGGAGATAGCCTTGTGCGTCGACAGCCAATGTACCTTTCTGTGCCAACTCCTTTACTACTTCAAGTGGAAAGTCATCCGCCAGCAAACTTCCTAAATGGAAAATGTGTGCATTTTCATCTTTTAAAGCATCTGCGGTGAAAGGGTCAGCCTTAGCCAATACACGCTGGGAACGGTTGTCCTGATTCTCTTCGTATGTATTTTCGAAATATACGGTGTGACGGCTTGGCAGGACTTCTACCTGAAGCCCTTCTTTTCTCATTTCTTCAATGATGCCATATTCACTAGGAGCCACAGCGGTTACCAGCTTGTAGTTTTTGAAATCTTTCAGTCTGCGTATACCGTGTGAAAAATAGTAAGAAGTGCCTCCCGGCATGTAAGTCGTTTGTTTTGGAGTTACAATTTTGTCTAATGTAATGTGTCCAATGCAACAAATATCATTCATGTAGTTGAGTATTTCTTTAAATGCGTCTGCAAAGATACGCATTATTTTACTCTCTGATAAGTCGGTTAATGGCTTTTTCTTCTGAATTTATGGCTTATTTTTACTTATTAGCAAATAAAAAAGCTCATAAAAGCTTTATCTAATTAAACAAAGTCTTAACTTTGAGCAATTTGTTACCTGCACTTTGGGATATATTCTTGAAAAAGACTTGATTTCGAAGGCAAGGATAAATGTAAAGTTATTAGGAAAAAAAGGAATTTAGAAATGGAAAAAATGAATGTAAAGCCCGCAGAAGGTAAGCTGGGCGTATTGTGTGTTGGTCTGGGAGCTGTGGCTACCACGTTTATGACAGGGGTTTTAATGACTCGTAAAGGATTGGCAAAGCCGGTGGGCTCAATGACGCAGTATGATAAGATTCGTGTAGGACGTGGGGAGGCAAAGAAATATTTGCATTACAATGAAATTGTCCCCATGGCTAAGCTGGACGACATTGTTTTCGGTGCATGGGATGTGTATCCGGCCAATGCGTATGAGTCGGCTATCAACTGTGAAGTGTTGCGTGAGAAGGATATTAATCCGGTGAAAGATGAACTGGAAAAGATTGTGCCGATGAAGGCTGCCTTTGACCGTAACTATGCCAAACGCCTGGATGGAAACAATGTGAAAGATTGTGCTACCCGCTGGGATATGGTGGAACAACTGAGAGAGGACATTCGTAAATTTAAGGCAGACAACAATTGTGCACGTATCGTCGTGCTTTGGGCTGCTTCTACTGAAATTTATGTACCGGTTTGTGAAAGCGTACATGGCACCTTGGCTGCGTTGGAGAACGCAATGAAACAGGATGACCGCGAACACATTGCTCCTTCTATGTGTTATGCATACGCTGCTTTGGCCGAAGGAGCTCCTTTCATCATGGGTGCGCCGAATACCACTGTGGATATTCCGGCTATGTGGGAAATGGCAGAACAGACTAAGATGCCGATTGCCGGTAAGGATTTCAAGACTGGTCAGACATTGGTGAAGTCGGGCTTTGCGCCGATTATCGGAACACGTTGTCTGGGACTGTCAGGATGGTTCTCTACCAATATTTTAGGAAACCGCGACGGTCTTGTGTTGGATGAACCGGCTAACTTCCATACAAAAGAAGTGAGCAAGCTTTCTACACTGGAATCTATTCTGGTACCGGAAGACCAGCCGGATTTGTATTCTGATTATTATCACAAGGTACGTATCAACTATTATCCGCCTCGTAATGACAACAAGGAAGGCTGGGATAATATTGATATTTTCGGCTGGATGGGCTATCCGATGCAGATTAAGATCAACTTCTTGTGCAGGGATTCTATTTTGGCCGCTCCGTTGTGTCTGGACTTGGTATTGTTGAGCGACTTGGCTGCACGTGCCGGA
Source organism: Phocaeicola plebeius (assembly GCF_003437535.1). Lineage (GTDB taxonomy): Bacteria > Bacteroidota > Bacteroidia > Bacteroidales > Bacteroidaceae > Phocaeicola > Phocaeicola plebeius_A. The sequence goes on along the minus strand of NZ_QSQT01000006.1, from coordinate 10,962 downwards.
CGTTACGGAACACAACGCTTCTTGAGTTTCTTCCTGAAGAGCCCGATGCACGATTATACAGAGGGTGAAGTTCCGGTAAATCATTTGTTCCAGCAATATGTCATGCTGAAGAATGCTTTGCGCGAGATGGGAGGCTATGAAGCTGATGAAGAAATTGACTAAGGCTTACTGTCTTTTTTGTAAAAAAATAAAACCGGCAATGAGGGCGCTTCATTGCCGGTTTTTTCGTAGGTGACAGAAGAAATTATATTCTATTATTCATAAAAAAAGGTAAGAATATCGTTTTTCAGGGAGTGAAATTTGTAAGAGATTATTTCACTCTGTATTTTTACAAACTTGATAAGCTGGACTATTAAGGTGTTAATGAGATATATGATAAAAAGATTGCTTTTTTTAATCGTGTTGTGTCTGGGAGTTGTGAAACTTTCTGCACAAATCAGTGGAGTCGTTACAGACTCCGAAACGGGTGACCCTATCCCTTATTTGAATGTATATTATGACGGAAAAGGGGTGGGAACTATTACAGATATAGATGGTAAATATTCAATAGCTGCTCATGCAGGGTGGAATAAATTGACCTTTTCTATGGTGGGCTATGGTACGGAGGTACGTGATGTGTCTGCCAAGACGAAGACATTGAATGTGAAAATGAAGCCCGACTTGGTGCTGGATGAGGTCGTGGTGAAGCCTAAGAAGGAAAAATATTCTCGAAAGAATAATCCGGCAGTGGAAATGATGAAGAAAGTTATTGCAGCCAAAAAACTGAATGATTTGGGGGTGAATGACTTCTATCATTATAATAAGTATCAGAAGATTACATTTTCTTTAAATAATATTACAACCGACTCGTTGCGTGAATCAAACCTGTTTAAGAAGTATCCTTTCTTCCGTGACCAGGTGGAGCAGTGTAGCGTGACGGGTAAGAATATTCTGCCTATTTCCGTGGACGAGACGGTGACGGAAAAACTGTACCGGAAAAATCCCCACGATGAAAAGACGATTGTAAAAGGTATTAACTCTACGGGAGTCAATGAATTGTTTAATACAGGCGATATGTTGTCGACTGTATTGAAAGATGTGTTCCAGGATATTAATATTTATCAGGACCGCTTCCGTTTCCTTCAGTACCCGTTCGATAGTCCGATTTCGAATGCGGGTATCAATTTCTATAAGTATTACATCATGGATACGATGATGGTGGATAAGGAAAAATGCTTCCACTTAACTTTCGTACCCAACAACTCGCAGGATTTTGGTTTCACCGGTCATTTGTATATTCTTGCGGATTCTACTTTCCGTGTGAATAAATGTATCATGAATCTTCCGAAGAAGACTGATATCAACTTTGTGGATAATATGATTATTGAACAGAAGTTCGGTCAGTTGTCTACGGGAGAATGGGTGCTGATGGAAGATGACATGCTGTGTGAACTGTCTTATTTGAAGAAGATATTGGGTTCTTTCCAGGTAAGGCGTACCACACGATATTCTGATTTTGGATTTGACGAGATTCCTGCCAAGATATTCAAGAAGAAGGGAGATGAGATAAAGGATGTCAATGCCATGATGCGTGACGACTCTTTCTGGAAAGAATATCGCCCGACGGAGCTGACAAAGTCGGAAGATAATATGGGACAGTTTGTGGACAATCTGGCGAAAATCAAGGGATTTAAGTACATCATATTTGTGGCCAAGGCCTTTATCGAAAACTTTGTCGAAACAGGAGTGAAGGGAAGACCCAGTAAGGTGGATATTGGCCCGATTAATACGATGATTTCAAGCAACTACATTGACGGGTTGCGTTTGAGAGCTTCTGCACAAACCACTGCGAACCTGAATCCTCATCTCTTCTTACGCGGATATTATGCGTATGGTTTTAAGGACGAGAAGTCAAAATACAAGGCTGAGGTGGAATATTCTTTCAACAAGAAGGAATACCTTCCCCGTGAGTATCCGATTAATTCGTTGACGCTGTCGTATTCTTATGATAATATGTTGCCGTCCGACAAGTTTATGGGAACCGACAAGGACAATGTGTTTACTTCATTTAAGGTGACATCGGTCGACCAGTATAACTACGAGCGTACGGCCAGCGTGAAGTATGAATTGGAGAAGGAAAGTGGTTTGAAAACGACCTTTATGCTGAAGCATACCAATCTGGAGGCTTGTGGAAAATTGTTTTATCGTACAATGGCACAGGAAAATCAGTTGCAGCAGGATTTGGCATCGGGTGCACTGACGGGAACGGAATGGGTACATTCTCCTTATAATACGAAGGATTTTTCACTGGCTGAGGCTACGCTGGCTTTTCGTTATGCACCGGGAGAAACATTCATCAATACCAAGCAGCGCCGTTTGCCGGTCAATCTCGATGCACCGGTCTTTACGTTGCAGCATACGCTGGGATTGAAGGGTATCTTGGGTAGTGATTATACCTATAACATGACGGAAATGAGTCTCTACAAGCGCTGGTGGCTGAGCTCCTGGGGAAACATTGATACCTGTGTAAAAGGAGGTATCCAATGGAATAAGGTACCTTTCCCCTTGCTGATTATGCCGGCGGCCAACTTGTCTTATATTCTTCAGGACGAAACCTTCAGCTTGATTAATAATATGGAGTTCCTGAACGACCGTTATGCATCGCTGGATGTATCATGGAATCTGCAGGGAAAAATCTTCAACCGTATTCCTCTTCTGAAGAAGCTGAAATGGCGTGAGTTTATCGGTGTGAAATGTTTGTGGGGAACACTTACCGACAAGAATAACCCGTTGCTTCCGCAGAATGCCAATGATACGGAGCTGATGTTGTTCCCGGGACATTACGATGCAGCGGGCAATTATCATACCTCGAGCTATGTCATGGATCCCAAGAAACCTTATGTGGAGGTAAGTGCGGGTATTCATAACATCTTCAAGTTGCTCCATGTGGAATATGTGCGTCGTTTGAATTACAATGAACTGCCTACAGCCAGCAAGTGGGGTATACGCTTCATGATTCGTACCGTATTCTAAATTATACTTTTTGGAGTAAATGCATGTACGGGTTTCAAACTTTTTGTAAATTTGCCATATAATCGAAGACTATATGGTGAAATCAGAGATACAGAGTGTAAAACTTCGTTTTGGCATCATAGGCAATTGTGAAGGACTGAACCGTGCCATTGATGTGGCTATTCAGGTGGCTCCTACAGACTTGTCTGTACTGGTGACGGGAGAAAGTGGAGTCGGTAAGGAAAGCTTCCCTCAGATAGTCCATCAGTTTAGCCGGAGAAAGCATGGACCGTATATTGCGGTAAACTGTGGAGCGATTCCGGAGGGTACGATTGATTCCGAACTGTTTGGTCATGAGAAAGGGGCATTTACCGGTGCCATCAGCGACCGTAACGGATATTTTGCTGAGGCTAATGGCGGCACCATCTTTCTGGATGAGGTGGGTGAACTTCCTCTTTCTACTCAGGCTCGTTTGCTTCGTGTGCTTGAAAGCGGAGAATATATAAAGGTCGGCTCTTCTAAGGTGCAGAAAACGGATGTCAGGATTGTGGCAGCCACGAATGTGGATTTTACGGAAGCCATAGCGAACGGACGTTTCCGTGAAGACTTGTACTATCGTCTGAATACGGTGCCTATTAAAGTGCCGGCACTGCGTGAACGGCCGGATGATATTCCTCTTTTGTTCCGTAAGTTTGCTGCAGATTTTGCCGAAAAATACCGTATGCCGGCCATTCAGTTGATGGAGGATGCCAAGCTGTTACTCGTATCGTATACCTGGCCGGGTAATATCCGTCAGTTGAAAAATATCACGGAACAAATCTCCATTATCGAAACCAACCGTGAGATTACTGCCGAAATTCTTCGGGGGTATTTGCCAGTTCAACCCGTGTCTAAATTCCCGACATTGCTGGGTGGCGTGAAGCCGCAAGGTGAAAAGAGTTTCCAGAGTGAGAGAGAGATACTTTATCAGGTGTTGTTTGACCTGAGGAGGGATGTGACCGAATTGAAGAAACTGGTGCATGACATCATGGCCGAACGTGCGGCTGGTGGAACGGTCACTGCTCCGTCGTCTATGCCGGTACATTATATCCCCGAAACTCCATCCAGCCTGATACAGCCTTCTGCAGTGGTATTGAATCCTGCGGAGGAAGTGGGCAAGGTATCCAGCGTGACTCCGGTAACGAATGTGTCACAAGTAAATCCGAATGTGAAGGTTACACATGCAGATGTGTCGGACGATGTGCAGGATACGGAAGAATACATTGAAGAAAACCTTTCATTGGATGAAGTGGAGAAAGAAATGATTCGGAAGGCATTGGAGCGGCATCATGGAAAAAGAAAAAATGCAGCGAATGATTTGAAAATTTCAGAACGTACCCTTTATAGAAAAATCAAAGAATATGGACTTGAATAAAAAATATAGCAGACTGAGTAAATATTTTCTGGCCGTTTGTTTGTGTATCCTTACGGCATGTACGGTTTCGTATAAATTTAATGGTTCTTCCATTAACTATGATAAGGTGAAGACAATCAGTTTTCAGAACTTTCCGAACCGTTCGGCTGCCTTTGTATGGGGACCGATGGAGTCGATGTTCAACACGGCTTTGCAGGATAAATATATGCAGCAGACTCGTCTGAAACAGGTTCGTCAGGGAGGTGACCTGGAATTGTCGGGTGAAATTACGAACTACGATGCTTACAATAAAGGGGTAGGTTCTGACGGTTATTCTACGATGGCAGAGTTGAGAATGACGGTAAATGTGAGATTTGTCAATAATACCAATCATGCGGAAGATATTTCTGACCAGCAGTTTACTGCCAGCCGTGAATACAATGCCAGCCAGCAGTTATCGTCCGTGCAAGAAGAGCTTGTACAGCAGATGATTGACGAAATCGTGGAGCAGATATTTAATGCAACTGTAGCCAACTGGTAAGAGCAGGAATGATGGTACAACAACGACTACAGCATTGGATTGAACACCCGGAAGAGTTGGGCACTGAAAGCCTGTATGAATTAAGACAGCTTCTGGTGCAGTATCCTTTTTTCCAGACAGCCCGTATTTTGTATTTGAAGAATTTGTATCTGTTGCGTGATCCTTCTTTTAAAGATGAGTTGCGCAAGGGGGCTTTGTTTGTAGCCGATTTGAGTATCCTGTTTTATGCCATTGAAGGAGATAAGTTTGTCATTAACCGGCATGTAGCCGAAAAAGAAAATGTATCGTCAGAAACATCTGATAGAACGCTGGACCTGATTGACCGTTTTCTGGCCGACGATAAGGACCTTTCTGTGGAGAAACTCTTTCCTTTGCCGGTAGAAGCCGTAGATTATACTTCTGTGCTGATGGAAAAGGAGGAAAATACAGAAACCGCTTCTGTAAATCCCCTGCGCGGACAGGATTTAATCGACCACTTTATAGAACAGGCGGCTCGTGAAGAAGCCGAAGGAGTGGAGCCGATAAAGGAGACTGCTTTGTCGGAAGAGGAATTTTCTTCTGAAACAATAGAAACGGAGGAGGTTGTGCCTGATACAGAAAAAGAAGAGTCTGATACGGAAGAAGGGGAAGATTATTTTACGGAAACTTTGGCTAAAATTTATGTTAAACAGCAACGCTATGATAAAGCGCTGGAAATTATTAAAAAATTAAATTTGAAATATCCGAAAAAAAATACTTACTTTGCAGACCAAATCAGGTTTTTGGAAAAATTGATTATTAACGCTAAATCAAAATAAAAGAAAATGTATTTATTATTTGTTGTATTAATGGTGCTTGCTGCTGTATTGATGTGCTTCGTGGTACTGATACAGAATTCAAAAGGAGGAGGACTCTCTTCTAGCTTTACTTCGTCTAATCAGATTATGGGAGTTCGTAAGACAACTGACTTTATTGAAAAACTGACTTGGGGTTTGGCTGCTTTCATGGTAGTAATCAGTGTAGCTACTTCTTACGTAGTTCCTTCTCAGGTAGAAGGTTCTTCAGTAATCATGGAACAGGCTGTAAAAGAGCAGAAAACAAATCCGTTGAATGCTCCTGCAGGTTTTGCTGCTCCTCAGAAGACTGATGCTGCGGCTACTACTGCTCCGGCTGCCGTAAATGATTCTGCAAAGAACTAAGATAATAATATGAGATAAGGCACATTCTCTTTTGTGGGAGATGGCGTGCCATAATTGTAGAAACGGGAAGCCTGCTTTTTAAAAACAGGTTTCCCGTTTTTTTATTGTTAATTTTACAGACGATGGAAAACATTCAAAAGAAAGAGCGAATCCTGGCTATTGATGCGTTACGAGGATTCGCGGTAATGGGGATTATCCTGCTTCATAACATTGAACATTTTAATTTTTATTCTTTTCCAGAAACTACCTCTCCGGTGCTTGGCGCTTTGGATAAAAGCTTGTGGGACATGCTGTTCTTCATGTTCTCGGGTAAGGCATACGCTATTTTTGCCTTGCTGTTCGGTTTCACGTTCTATTTGCAGAGCCGGGGTTCGGAAAAAAGAGGGGAAGATTTTAAGAACCGCTATATGTGGCGCTTGCTGCTATTGCTGGGTTTTGGCTTTGTCAATTCTTTGTTTTTCCCGGGTGAAATCTTGGTGCTATATGCCATTTTAGGTTTTATCCTTGTGCCTGTACGTCATTGGAGCAATAAGGGATTGCTGATACTGGCACTGATATTGATGCTGCAGCCCGTGGAATGGCTGAAAGTGCTGTGTGGTTTTGTCAATCCTGAATATGCACCGAAACAGATGATTTTCTCGTTGGGTAATGTATATCCTCAGTTAGGAGGTGAATCCTGGTGGGAGATGGTGAAGGTAAATTTCACAATCGGTCAGTTGGCCAGCCTGAACTGGGCCTGGTGCTACGGACGAGTTTTCCAGACCTGCTCTTTGTTCATCCTTGGTTTGTGGATAGGACGTGTGGGATATTTTGATTCTTCTTCTGAAGCTGCTCTGACAAAGGCACGTACATTCTGGACTTATGTGTTATGCTTTTCACTTCCTTTGGCGGTGATTTTCTATTTTCTTAAAGGTTTTATATTTTCAATAGCTTCACAGCCTCTGATGCTTGACAGTTTGAAGACCATTTTCAATTCCTGGTATAACTTCTGCTTTATGCTGGCCATCGTATCCGCATTCCTCCTGTTGTATTGGATGGGGAAGGGACGGATACTGAAGATACTTGTACCCTACGGAAGAATGAGTCTGACCGACTATATCATGCAATCAGTGATAGGAAGTTTTCTGTATTTCGGTTACGGACTGGCCTTGCATAAATCTTGTGGCACTACGTTGAGTTTATTGGTTGGAATTGTATTCTTCCTGGCCCAGCTTGCTTTTGCTCACTGGTGGTTCCGCCATTTCAAACGTGGCCCGTTGGAAACTATCTGGCATCGACTGACCTGGTTAGGAAAGACGAACCGTTAATCATTTGGGTAGATATATAAACAAGACAGGGCTGTTCCAAGAGAATTGGGGCAGCCTTTCTTATATGTAGAAAAATATGTTTTCCCAGTACTTTCAGGGAAATACTTCAGTACTGCAAAGGAAGTACTGAAGTACTGCCGAAGAAGTACTCCGGTACTGCCTAAGGAGTACTCCGGTACTGCCTAAGGAGTACTGGCTTTGATTAAAGAACTGTGAATTCAGCTTTTATGGTTCTCAAAGAGAAAAAAATAGAGGCCATCCTCGTGATTGAGGTGGCCTCCGTTAGTGATGAAAGCTATACTTTCAATTATTTCTTGAAGTATCTGTTGTACAAGCCTTCGAAACCTTTTCCGTGACGAGCTTCGTCTTTAGCCATTTCGTGAACGGTATCGTGGATAGCATCCAGGTTCAGCTGTTTAGCACGAGTAGCGATACGTTTCTTGTCTTCGCAAGCACCGCATTCAGCGTTCATACGTTTTTCAAGGTTTGTCTTAGTATCCCATACACAGTCACCCAAAAGTTCTGCGAATTTAGCAGCGTGTTCAGCTTCTTCCCAAGCATAACGTTTGAAAGCTTCTGCTACTTCAGGATAGCCTTCGCGGTCAGCCTGACGGCTCATAGCCAGGTACATACCAACCTCAGTACATTCGCCCATGAAGTGGTTGTTCAAGTCTTTGATCATTTCGTCGTCGCAACCTTTAGCTACGCCGATTACGTGTTCGTCTACAAACTGCAAACCACCTTCAGCTTCTTCCATTTCTTTGAATTTAGAAGCAGGAGCTTTACACAACGGACACTTTTCAGGAGCTGTTTCACCTTCGTAAATGTAACCACAAACTGTACAGATAAACTTTTTCATAAGTCAAAAATTTTAAGTAGTTAGTTATTATATTAATAAGTTAATTCTTAGTTATTCATCAATCCTTTTTCAGCACATTCGGGGCAAATTCCCTTATAATACTGATGCACTTCTTCTACGATAAAACCTTCTTTACGGAAGGGTTCGGCCTCACTGAGGTTCTGTGGAATCTCCACATCGTAGATTTTATTGCAGACCTTGCATTGAAAATGAGCATGCGGATGCACATCTCCGTCAAAACAGGCATTTTTTTCATCTATGGTCAGCATTTTGGCCGCGCCGTGTTCTACAAACAACTTTAGCGTATTATATACCGTTGTTTTAGAGAGCGTGGGGATTTCCTTGCACAAAGCTGTATGTATTTCATCGATACATGGATGTGTCTTATGGTTCAACAGATAATCCATGATGGCAATGCGTTGTACAGACGGCTTGATGTGGTAACTGAGCAAGTATTCGTATGCTGTCATATTTATTTTCAATTATGTAATTGTTACAATTCTAATTCGAAGGCAAATATACAAAGATTTTTTATAACCACAAATACTCTCCTCTGTTTTTTATTTTTTTTGCTTTATGCCTTTTCTTTAAAATCTCCCTCTTTATTCTGTGTAGATGTTCAAATATTCTGTTTATTTTTGCATATCTATTTATATATAACAAATTATATGAGATTTGGTTTTGTAAAAGTGGCGGCTGCCGTTCCTGCAGTGAAAGTAGCCGACTGCAAATTCAATGCACAACAGACGGAAAAACAGATTGTAATAGCCGATGGAAAGGGGATTCAGATTATTGTTTTTCCGGAATTGAACCTGACAGGATATTCCTGTGGAGATTTGTTTGCGCAAAGTTTATTGCTTGAGCAGGCTGAACTGGCTTTGATGCAGATTGTCAATAATACCCGTCAGCTGGACATTATTTCCATTGTCGGTATGCCGGTCGTGGTCAATTCTACGCTGATGAACTGTGCCGTGGTTTTTCAGAAAGGTAAGATTCTGGGTATTGTGCCTAAGACTTATCTGCCTAATTATAAAGAATTCTACGAGAAACGCTGGTTTACTTCTGCTGTGGCCCATCCGGATTCCATGAATGTACGTTTGTGTGGTCAGGTGGTGCCGATGGGTACAAACCTGTTGTTCGATACGCCGGATGTATGCTTCGGAATCGAGCTGTGTGAGGATGTATGGGCGCCTGTACCTCCCAGCTCTGCATTGGCTCTGAAAGGCGCGGAGATTATCTTCAACCTGTCTGCCGATACCGAGAATATCAGCAAACATCAGTACCTCCGTTCGCTGTTGGCACAGCAGTCAGCTCGTTGTCTGGCCGGATATGTATTTTCATCCTGTGGTTTCGGAGAATCTACCACCGATGTGGTTTTTGCCGGAAACGCATTGATTTATGAGAATGGAAGCCTGCTTGCCGCTTCCGACCGTTTCTCATTTGAAGAACAGCTTGTGGTCAGCGAGATAGATGTGGAGCGTTTGAGAGGAGAACGTCTGACAAATACCACTTTCTCCAGCAGCGTACGTATGTATCGTGATCAGCATCCTATGCAGCATATCTCTACCGCCCTTGTTGCTTCCCGCGATTTGACTCTTACCCGTTCGGTAGAACCTCATCCGTTTGTGCCTTCTGGTGAACGCCAGCTGGACGAACGTTGCGAGGAGATTTTCTCTATTCAGGTAGCCGGACTGGCCAAGCGCTTGGTACACACCAATTGCAAGACGGTGGTGTTAGGTATCTCCGGTGGATTGGATTCTACCTTGGCGCTTCTGGTTTGTGTCAAGACATTTGATAAGTTGAATCTGCCCCGTAAAGGTATTGTGGGAGTTACCATGCCAGGATTCGGTACTACAGACCGTACCTACCACAATGCACTTTCACTGATGAGCTCTCTGCAGGTTACCACGAAAGAAATCAGTATAAAGGATGCCTGCATCCAACATTTCCAGGATATAGGTCAGGATATGTCCGTGCATGATGTGACCTACGAAAACGGTCAAGCCAGAGAGAGAACCCAGATATTGATGGATTATGCCAACAAGATTGGCGGACTGGTAATCGGTACCGGTGACCTTTCAGAGCTTGCTTTGGGGTGGGCTACGTACAATGGTGACCACATGTCCATGTATGGAGTAAATGCCAGCATCCCTAAGACCTTGGTTCGCTACCTGGTAAACTGGGTGGCTCAGACCGGTGTAGATACACTTTCACGAAATACGTTGTTGGATATTATCGATACTCCCATCAGTCCGGAACTGATTCCCGCCGATGAAAACGGCAATATCAAGCAGAAAACGGAAGACTTGGTCGGGCCGTATGAGCTGCACGATTTCTTCCTCTTCCATTTCCTGCGCTTTGGTTTCCGTCCGGCAAAGATTTTCTATCTGGCCGAAATTGCCTTCCGTGGGGTGTACGACAGTACGACTATCAAGAAATGGCTTACCAACTTCTATCGCCGTTTCTTTGCGCAACAGTTCAAACGTTCCTGCTTGCCCGATGGGCCGAAGGTAGGTTCCGTATCTTTGAGTCCGCGAGGAGACTGGCGTATGCCGAGTGATGCCAGTGCTGCATTGTGGTTGAAAGAATGTGAATTACTTTAAGCATAAGTGCCTGTATATTATAGAAGGAGTAAAAAACAAGAGGCTGTCTCAAAATGTACTGCACCCCAAAAGTTAGACACAAAACTTTTG